>NZ_JASTTJ010000002.1:0-634544 GCF_032248645.1 Streptomyces zaehneri | reverse complement strand
TTGAGGGGTTAAGGCTCCCAGTAGACGACTGGGTTGATAGGCCGGATGTGGAAGCCCAGTAATGGGTGAAGCTGACTGGTACTAATAGGCCGAGGGCTTGTCCTCAGTTGCTCGCGTCCACTGTGTTGGTTCTGAAACCACGAACAGCCCCATGTGCCACACATGGTGCGGCTGGACAGTTTCATAGTGTTTCGGTGGTCATAGCGTGAGGGAAACGCCCGGTTACATTCCGAACCCGGAAGCTAAGCCTTACAGCGCCGATGGTACTGCAGGGGGGACCCTGTGGGAGAGTAGGACACCGCCGAACTCCTTTTAGAGCTCTGGCTCTTGGGCATACAGCCCAAGAGCCAGAGCTTTTTTGCGTTGGGGTAAGGTCAGGGGGCATCGTTGGCTCATTTCCCACTGGAGGCCCCCGGGTGGAGGTCCAGGAGACCCGTGTCCAGACAGACCGGGTCCTCACCATCCCGAACATCCTCAGCATGGCGCGTCTGGTCGGCGTACCCGTGTTCCTGTGGCTGATCCTCCGGCCCGAGTTCGGAGGCCCGCAGAGCGACGGCTGGGCTCTCCTCGTGCTGGCTTTCAGCGGGATCACCGACTATCTGGACGGCAAGCTCGCTCGGCGCTGGAACCAGATCAGCAGCCTCGGCCGGCTCCTCGACCCTGCTGCGGACCGGCTCTACATTCTCTCGACTCTGGTCGGTCTCACCTGGCGGGAGATTCTGCCCGTCTGGTTGACCGCTGTACTTCTGGCACGCGAGCTGCTTCTGCTGGTGATGGTCGGCATCCTCAGGCGGCACGGCTATCCGCCGCCGCAGGTGAACTTCCTGGGGAAGGCGGCCACCTTCAACCTCATGTACGCCTTCCCGCTGCTTCTGCTCAGTGACGGAAGTGGCTGGCTGGCGTCACTCGCTGCCATTTTCGGATGGGCGTTCGCAGGATGGGGTACAACGCTCTATTGGTGGGCAGGAGTCCTCTACGTGGTACAGGTCCGCCGCCTGGTTCGTGCGGACGCCGTGGCCGACTGACCTCGCCGATTGGCAGCTGCGCAGTGGCTCGATGGCCCGCGGACGAAAAGTGCGGGACAATCTGGACGGGTGAAGTCGGCTAGACAGTCGTCTCTATAGGAGGACGCTTCCGACATGAAGGCCGTCGTGATGGCCGGAGGCGAAGGCACACGCCTTCGCCCTATGACCTCGAGCATGCCCAAGCCGCTCCTGCCGGTGGCCAACCGGCCGATCATGGAGCACGTCCTGAGGCTGCTCAAAAGGCATGGGCTCAACGAGACCGTCGTAACTGTTCAGTTCCTGGCGTCGCTGGTCAAGAACTACTTCGGTGACGGCGAAGAGCTCGGAATGGAGCTCAGCTATGCCAACGAGGAGAAGCCACTCGGTACCGCCGGAAGCGTCAAGAACGCAGAGGAGGCGCTGAAGGACGACGCCTTCGTCGTCATCTCCGGCGATGCCCTCACTGACTTCGACCTCACCGAGTTGATCGCCTTCCACAAGGAAAAGGGCGCGCTGGTCACGGTCTGTCTGACGCGTGTGCCCAATCCGCTGGAATTCGGTATCACCATCGTCGACGAAGAGGGCAAGGTCGAGCGTTTCCTCGAGAAGCCGACCTGGGGCCAGGTTTTCTCGGACACGGTGAACACCGGCATCTACGTCATGGAACCCGAGGTCTTCGACTACGTCGAGGCCGATGTGCCCGTCGACTGGTCCGGAGATGTCTTCCCGCAGCTGATGAAGGAGGGCAAGCCGGTCTACGGCTTCATCGCCGAGGGCTACTGGGAAGATGTGGGCACGCACGAGAGCTACGTGAAGGCCCAGGCCGACGTGCTCGAAGGCAAGGTCGACGTCGAGATCGACGGGTTCGAGATCTCGCCCGGCGTGTGGGTGGCCGAAGGTGCCGAGGTGCATCCCGATGCCGTCCTTCGCGGCCCCCTCTACATCGGGGACTACGCGAAGGTCGAGGCCGGCGCCGAGATCCGCGAACACTCCGTCATCGGATCCAACGTCGTCGTGAAGAGCGGGGCCTTCCTGCACAAGGCCGTGGTACACGACAACGTGTACGTCGGTCAGCACAGCAATCTTCGTGGCTGCGTCGTGGGTAAGAACACCGACATCATGCGAGCGGCCCGGATCGAGGACGGCGCTGTCATCGGTGATGAGTGCCTGATCGGTGAAGAATCGATCGTGCAGGGCAATGTGCGGGTCTATCCCTTCAAGACCATCGAAGCCGGCGCGTTCGTCAACACGTCGGTGATCTGGGAGTCCCGTGGGCAGGCGCACCTGTTCGGCGCCCGTGGAGTGTCCGGAATCCTGAATGTCGAGATCACGCCCGAACTGGCCGTGCGTCTCGCCGGGGCCTACGCCACGACGCTCAAGAAGGGGTCCACGGTCACCACGGCCCGGGACCACTCGCGTGGTGCCCGTGCGCTGAAGCGGGCGGTCATCTCCGCGCTTCAGGCCAGCGCAATCGACGTACGGGACCTGGAGAACGTCCCGCTGCCCGTGGCGCGCCAGCAGACGGCGCGGGGGAGCGCCGGCGGGATCATGATCCGGACCTCGCCCGGAGTGCCTGACTCCGTCGACATCATGTTCTTCGACGGACAGGGCGCGGATCTGTCGCAGGGCAGTCAGCGCAAGCTGGACCGGGTGTTCGCGCGCCAGGAGTACCGGCGGGCGTTCCCGGGAGAGATCGGCGACCTGCATTTCCCGGCCAGCGTCTTCGACTCGTACACCGGGTCGCTGCTGCGGAATGTGGACACCACAGGTATCTCCGAGTCCGGGCTCAAGGTCGTGGTGGACGCCTCGAACGGCAGCGCCGGACTGGTGTTGCCGAGTCTCCTGGGGAAACTCGGCGTGGACTCGCTGACCGTCAATCCCGGTCTGAACGAGGCCAGGCCCACCGAAACGGGCGACCAGCGGCGCTCCGGGCTCGTCCGGCTCGGAGAGATCGTGGCTTCGTCGCGGGCCGCGTTCGGTGTGCGGTTCGACCCTGTGGGTGAGCGGCTCTCCCTCGTCGACGAGAAGGGCCGGATCATCGAGGACGACCGGGCACTGCTCGTGCTTCTCGACCTGGTGGCCGCCGAGCGGCGCAGCGGGCGGGTCGCCCTGCCGGTGACCACGACGAGGATCGCCGAGCAGGTGGCGGCGTATCACGGCACGCAGGTCGAGTGGACGACGACCTCGCCGGACGACCTCACCCGGGTCGGGCGCGACGAGACGGCCATCTTCGGCGGGGACGGCAAGGGCGGCTTCATCGTCCCGGAGTTCAGCAGCGTCTTCGACGGTACGGCGGCCTTCGTGCGTTTGATCGGGCTGGTGGCGCGGACGCAGCTCACCCTCAGCCAGATCGACGCACGGATTCCGCGGGCGCACGTCCTGAAGCGGGATCTGGCGACCCCGTGGGCGGTCAAGGGCCTCGTGATGCGGAGGGTCGTGGAGGTGGCCGGAGACCGCTTCGTGGACACCACCGACGGTGTCCGGGTGGTGGAGACGGACGGGCGCTGGGTGATGGTGCTGCCCGACCCTGCCGAGGCGGTCACCCACCTGTGGGCGGAGGGTCCGGACGACGCGTCGGCGCAGGCTCTGCTCGACGAGTGGTCGGCGGTCGTGGACAGCGCCGGACGCTGATCCACGCGCACGCGCGCGTGCCGGACAAGTGTCCCCAAGGGGGCCTGTCCGGCACGCCGGTGGGGCCATTCGGAGGTACTGGGCGCGACGTGCGACGATGTGCGGCATGCCGCAGCAGCCCCCCGTTCGGAGCACACCCGCGCGCGTGTCGCGCCCGGACGCGTCCATGTCGCTGCTCACCAACGTCATGGACCACAGCCTCGACGACGGTTATGCCGAGGCCGCCGCCCGTAAGCAGGCCGAGGGCGCCGGTGGGCTGCCCAGGACGGTTCGGGCGAAGCTGGGTCTCGCCGTGGGCCTGGTGCTCGCGGCCCTCGTGGTCACCGTCGGTGCGGCGCAGGCGCGGGTCGCGGCGCCGGTCGTCGCGAAGGAGCGGGAGGAGCTCATCGACCGTATCGATCGTGAGACCGATGCGGCCGACGAGCTCGAGAGCACCGTCGACAAGCTGCGCGACGATGTGAGCGGCCGGCAGCAGGAGGCGCTCAAGCAGAGCGGCGGCAGTGACCAGGCGGATCTGGTGGGCATCCTGTCGGGCGCCGTCGAGGTGCACGGGCCAGGCGTCAAGCTGGTCGTGGACGATGCCAAGGAAGCCGCCACGGGCGGTGACGGCAACCCGCGTGAGACCTCCGGCTTCTCCGACACCGGGCGGGTCCGGGACCGTGACATGCAGCGCGTGGTCAACGGACTGTGGGCGTCGGGTGCCGAGGCCGTCTCCATCAACGGGCAACGGCTGACGGCGCTCTCGGCGATCAGGGCCGCGGGTGAAGCGATACTGGTCGACAACAAACCCCTGGTCCCGCCGTACACGGTGCTGGCTGTGGGGGACGGGAAGAACCTCAGCACCAGGTTCCAGAACAGCGCCGACGGGCTGTATCTGAACGCCTTGCAGGAGAACTACGGCATCCGGACGGCCATCTCCGTGGCGGACGACGTCCGGCTGCCCGCCGCACCGAGTGTGATCGTACGTACAGCGCAGCCGAGAACTGAGAAGGGCACATCGTGATCGCCGTACTGGGCCTCGTCGTGGGAGTCGTGGCCGGCCTGTTGGTCCAGCCCGAGGTTCCGGCGGCCGTCGTGCCTTATCTGCCGATCGCCGTGGTTGCGGCGCTGGACGCCGTGTTCGGCGGGCTTCGGGCCATGCTCGACGGCATCTTCGACGACAAGGTGTTCGTGGTGTCGTTCCTGTCGAACGTGGTGGTGGCCGCGCTGATCGTCTTCCTGGGCGACGAGTTGGGCGTCGGATCGCAGCTGTCCACCGGGGTCGTGGTCGTCCTCGGTATCCGGATCTTCTCCAACGCCGCGGCGATCCGTCGGCACGTCTTCCGGGCGTGAGGTCGATGAGCAACCAGGACGAGACGCCCGAGTACAGGCTCCGCAAGGAGTTGCCCGACGAGGTCCCGGTGACTCCGGCCGAGGACGGCGTGGCCGAGAAGCCGGCCGAGCCCGCGCTGACCGGTCGGCAGCGGCTGGTGCAGGGCCTCTGGCCGCCGCGGGTGTCCAGGGCCCAACTCATCGTCGCCCTGCTGCTGTTCGGTCTGGGCTTCGGCCTGGCCGTGCAGGTCGCCTCCAACAGTGACAGCGGAAACGCGTTGCGCGGTGCGCGTCAGGAAGATCTCGTACGCATCCTCGATGAACTCGACGACCGCAGTCAGCGTCTTGAGGACGAGAAGCAAGGTCTCGAGAAGCAGCAGCAGGAGCTGGAGAACAGCTCCGACCAGGCCGAGGAGGCCCGGAAGCAGACGGTCGAGAAGGAGAAGCAACTCGGCATTCTGGCGGGCACGGTCGCTGCGCAGGGGCCGGGCATCACGATGACCATCGAGGACACGAAGGGGACGGTCGAGGCGGACATGTTGCTCGACGCGATCCAGGAGCTGCGGGCGGCCGGGGCCGAGGCGATCCAGGTGAACGGAGTGCGGGTCGTCGCCGGCACCTTTCTGACGGATTCGGGCAGGAGCGTGAGCGTCGACGGGAACAAGATCAACACGCCCTTTCGTTTCAAGGTCATCGGCAACCCGCAGGACCTCGAGCCGGCGCTGAACATCCCTGGAGGCGTGGTGCAGACTCTCGAGAAGGAACAGGCCACCGTGACGGTCGAGCGGTCGGACAAGATCGTTGTGGACGCCTTGCGAGCAGCGAAGCAGCCTGACTACGCTCGGTCGTCGGGCCAGTGAACCGGGGGTGCATGGGGGCCTTCCGGCAGGGGCATGAGGTTGCGGGGGGTCGACGCACCGATCGGGTGGTGCGTGGTGGAAACTGTCTGGTGGGCACGGACGTTGTGAAGGTGTCCGGGTCGACCGGTGTATTCAGTCAGGGTTCGTCCTGCCCCACGGGCGGGTCTGTTTCGGTCAAGGGGAATCGCCCGTGAAGTTGTTTGCGAAGTTGTTCGGCAAGAGCGCGCGAGAGGGTAGCGACAACGCGACCGCTCGCCATCGCGCACAGCCTGACGCAGAGGGTCAGCGGCCGCTGTTCCGGGACCAGGTGGCTGGTCAGGGCGGCGACGTTTCCGGCGGCCAGGGCGCGGCGTCTGTTGACCCTGCGCAGTCCGGCGGCATAGGTTTCGGCCAACCGTCAACCTCAAGTACGGGTGGAGGGTTTTCCCCTATGTCGGCCCTGGTGTGTACGAGGTGCGGTAACCGCAACGCGGAGAACAGCCGCTTCTGCTCCAACTGCGGCGCGCCGCTGCGCCCCGGGCTGACGCCCGAGCGGGCGTCGGAGACGACCTCCACCATCTCCATCTCCGGTCTCGAGGCCTACGACGCCGAGGTCACCGGTCAGACGCAACTGCCCGCGCTCTCGCCCGAGGCGCAGGCCGCGGTCGACGCGCTGCCGCTTGGTTCCGCCCTGCTGGTCGTGCGGCGCGGCCCGAACTCGGGCAGCCGTTTCCTTCTGGACGGCGACCTGACGACGGCCGGTCGTCACCCGCAGAGCGACATCTTCCTGGACGACGTGACGGTCTCGCGTCGCCACGTGGAGTTCCGGCGAAACCCGGACGGCACGTTCAAGGTGGCGGACGTCGGCAGTCTGAACGGCACGTACGTCAACCGGGAGCGGATCGACGAGGTCCCTCTGTCGAACGGTGACGAGGTGCAGATCGGCAAGTACCGGCTGGTCTTCTACGCGAGCCAGCGGGGCTACTGACCGGCCCCCGGGCACCGTCCGGGGGGACTCCCCAGGGAAGGTCCATGCTTCAAACACCGAGGGGCGGTGCCGGACACGGCACCGCCGCCGCGGACGGTGGTCCGATGAGCATCGGCACCGTGCTGAACGCGCTGCGCGACGAGTTTCCCGAAGTCACCATCTCCAAGATCCGTTTCCTGGAGGCGGAAGGGCTGATCGAGCCGCAACGGACCCCTTCGGGGTACCGCAAGTTCAGTGTGCAGGACGTCGAGCGCCTCGGCCACGTCCTGAGGATGCAGCGGGACCACTATCTGCCGCTCAAGGTCATTCGCGAGCACCTGGACGCCGTGGAGCGCGGTGAGGCCGCGCCGCTGCCGACCGTGGGCCGGCAGCGGGACGGCGAGGTCCTTCTGGAGGCGTCGGATGGGCCCACCGTCGCCAGGATCGGCCGGTCCGAGCTGCTGGCGACAGCGGGTATCGGTGAGCCGGAGCTCGCGGAGTGGGAGTCGTACGGCCTCGTCGCGCCGTTGGAGGACGGGGTGTACGACGCCGAGGCGGCCACCGTGGCAGCGCTCGTCGCCGAGCTGGGCAGATTCGGGATCGAGCCCCGGCACCTGCGGGTGATGAAGGCCGCGGCCGACCGTGAGGCCGGGCTCGTGGACCAGGTGGTGGCCCCGCTCAAGCGCCACCGCAATCCGCAGACCAGGGCCCACGCGCAGGCCCGTACGAAGGAAATCGCGGGGCTTACGGTGCGGCTGCACGCGGCGTTGGTGCAGACGGCACTCGGGGTCCGACTGCCCTGAGCGGGCGGTTTCGCCCTGGGCGGATCGGTCACCCGTTCCCGGCCCGACTACCCAAACGTCCCGGGCACGGCCTAGGGTTGCTGTGTGAACGAGCTCGATGTCGTAGGTGTCCGGGTCGAGATGCCCTCCAACCAACCGATCGTGCTGCTGCGTGAAGTGGGAGGCGACCGTTACCTTCCCATCTGGATCGGACCGGGCGAGGCGACGGCGATCGCCTTCGCCCAGCAGGGCATGGCTCCCGCGCGACCGCTGACCCACGACCTGTTCAAGGACGTGCTGGAGGCCGTCGGCCAGGAGCTCACCGAGGTGCGCATCACGGACCTGCGGGAGGGCGTCTTCTACGCGGAGCTGGTCTTCGCCAGCGGGGTCGAGGTGAGCGCGCGTCCGTCGGACGCCATAGCGCTGGCGCTGCGCACGGGGACACCGATCTACGGCAGTGACACGGTCCTCGATGACGCGGGGATCGCCATCCCGGACGAGCAGGAGGACGAGGTGGAGAAGTTCCGCGAGTTCCTCGACCAGATCTCGCCCGAGGACTTCGGCACCAGCAACCAGTAGTCGGCACATGCGCGGAACGCGGGCGTCCTGCACGGGGACGCCCGCGCTGTTTTCGGCAAATGCCAACGGCGAGTGAGAGCGTCCTACGGCTACTTCTCAGCGCATTCGGCTAGCCTTTCCCCGCGACGGGGTGCGGGAAACCACTCTCAGGGTGATTATCACTCGGCGTGCCGAGTGTGGCGATCGTTGACGCACCCCTGGTGACTGCCTACCGTCGACAAGGCAGGTCAAGGACGGAGGTCGGCGTGAGAAGCAGCGGCGACGGTACGGCTGGGGGTGCCCCCGGACTCGGTGTCGGGGGGAGCGGTCCGTACCCTTCCCCGGGCTCTCCAGCACGCTCGAACAGGGGGTACCCCCAGCAGAGCAGCGCGGCCGACCACGCTCCGCAGCGACCGGCGGCCGTGCCGAGCAGCGGAGGGGCGACGTCCATGGCGTCCGAGCAGATCGGCTATCGCGGTCCGACGGCCTGCGCGGCCGCCGGGATCACCTATCGGCAACTGGACTACTGGGCCCGCACCGGGCTGGTGGAGCCGAGCGTGCGGCCCGCCCACGGGTCCGGCACGCAGCGGCTGTACAGCTTCCGGGACGTGGTCGTCCTGAAGATCGTCAAGCGGTTCCTCGACACCGGGGTGTCGCTCCAGAACATCCGCACCGCCGTGCAGCATCTGCGGGAGCGCGGATTCAGTGACCTGGAGCGGATGACGCTGATGAGTGACGGCGCCACCGTCTACGAGTGCACCTCGCCGGACGAGGTCCACGCGCTGCTCCAGGGCGGTCAGGGCATCTTCGGGATCGCTGTGGGCGTGGTGTGGCGGGACGTCGAGAGCGCGCTGTCGCAGTTGCACGGGGAGCGTGTCGACACCGGGGAGACGCTCGTCGGGCACAATCCGGCGGACGAACTGGCCCGTCGGCGCAACCGGGCGGTCTGACACCCTTCCCAGGACGCGAGGGGCGGCCGTACGACGTCATTGTCAGTGGCGTGGTGCAGCATCGGACATGTGAGAAACACGCCCACGATCCTGCATCTCGACATGGATGCCTTCTTCGCCCAGGCGGAGCAGGCGTCCAAGCCGAGCCTGCGCGGGAAAGCCGTCGTCGTGGGTGGTCTGGGGCCCCGTGGAGTGGTCGCTACCGCCTCCTACGAGGCGCGGGTCTTCGGAGTGCACTCGGCGATGCCCATGGCCCAGGCGCGCCGGCGGGCTCCGAACGCGGCGTATCTGGTTCCGCGCTTCGCGTTCTACCGGTCGATCAGCGAGCAGGTCATGGGGCTGCTGCGGGCGCTGTCGCCGCTGGTGGAGCCGCTGAGTCTGGACGAGGCCTTCGTGGACCTGGATGCCGGGGGAGCGGCCTGGGACGGTGAGTCGGCGCGGCTGGCGGGGATCAGGCTGCGCACGGACATACGGGCCGTCACCGGGCTCACGGGGTCGGTGGGCCTGGCCTCCTGCAAGATGCTGGCGAAGATCGCCTCGGAGCAGGCGAAGCCCGACGGGCTGGTGCTCATCGAGCCGGGAACCGAGCGGGCCCTGCTCGGCCCGCTGTCGGTGCGGACCCTGCCGGGGGTCGGTCCGGCGACGGGGGACCATCTGCGCCGGGCCGGGATCACCACGATCGACGAGATCGCCGAGGCGGGTGAGGACGAGCTGGTGCGGCTGCTGGGCAAGGCACACGGGCACGCGCTGTACGCCATGGCGCTGGCCCGCGACGACCGGCCCGTGGTGGCCGAGCGGGAGGCCAAGTCGGTGTCGGTCGAGGACACGTACGACGTGGACATCCACGACCGGGTCCGGGTGGAGCTGGAGGTGCAGCGGCTCGCGGACCGGTGTGTGCGCAGACTGCGGGGCGCCGGTCTGTCGGGGCGGACCATCGTGCTGAAGGTGCGGCGGTACGACTTCTCCACTCTCACCCGGTCCGAGACCCTGCGCGGGCCCACCGATGATCCGGCGGTGGTCCGGGAGGCGGCTGCCCGGTTGCTCGACTCGGTGGACACGACGGGCGGGGTGCGGCTGCTCGGGGTGGGCGTCAGCGGACTGGCGGACTTCACACAGGAGGATCTGTTCGCGCAGGCCGCCGAGGACCGGGCGGACGGTCCCGAGGAGGAACTCGCGGACGAGCCCGTCAGCGAGGTGCCGGTGCCGGTCGAGCGCCAGTGGCGCCCAGGACACGATGTGCGGCATGCCGAGCTGGGCCACGGATGGGTGCAGGGCAGCGGGCTGGGCCGGGTCACCGTTCGGTTCGAGACGCCCGAGTCGGAGCCGGGACGGGTGCGCACCTTCAGGACCGACGATCCGGGGCTGGAGCCGGCGGATCCGTTGCCGCTGGTGCGACGAAGACCCGAGGACGACGGCGGGACGGCGGGAGGCTTGCCGTATCCGGAGGCGAGGCCGTCGGGGGTGGCGCCCGGGAACTCCGCGTGAGGCCGATCAGTTACACAGAGTGAAGCGGTACGAAGTGTGGGGTGCGTCGGAGCGGTGGCGGTGTCCCGAGAAGGGTGACACCGGTGACGGATGGGGAGCTGCATGAAGCTGCACGGAGGCCGGTTCGCGGACCCGGCCGGGGTGTCGCCGGAGCGCGAAGCGGAGGTGTGCCGGGTGGTGGGCCGGGTCACCCGGTGGGCCGGGAACCGGAGCGACGTGGTGGGGCTGCTGCTCGTCGGGTCCTTTGCGCGCGGGGCCGCGCGTCCCGACTCGGATGTGGACCTCGTGGTGTTGTCGACGGCGCCCGCCCGGTACGCGCAGGACGACGGGTGGGCGCGTGAGCTGGCTCTGGGGGAGGTGGTCCGGGTTCAGGAGTGGGGCCCCGTCACCGAATGGCGGTATGTGACCGCCTCCGGTCTGGAGGTCGAGGTGGGCGTCGGTTCCGCCCACTGGGCGCGGACCGATCCGGTCGACGGCGGCACCCGAAGAGTCGTCACGGACGGCGCCTGGCCGCTGTACGACCCCGCCGGGATTCTCCGGGCGCTCATTCAGGCCTGCGGCTGAGGGGCCGAGGGGCTTCAGCTGTCGTCCGTACCCGCCAGCCGGCCGAAGTCGCGATCGGGGAGCGGGGGAGCGGCGCCCACGTCGAGGCCGTAGTGGTGGTAGAGCTGGAGCTCCTGTTCGGGGGAGAGGTGGCGGCCCACGCCGAAGTCGGGAGCGTCCTTGATCAGGGCCCGTTCGAAGGGGATGCGCAGAGTGCCCTCGACCAGCCGGCTGGGCTCCAGAGGGACGAAGGCGTCACGGGAGAACAGACCGGTGCGTATGGCCGCCCACTCCGGAACTCCGGTGGCGTCGTCGAGGTAGACCTCGTCGACCGTGCCGATCTTGGTGCCGTTGCGGTCGAATGCCTTGCGGCCGATCAGGTTGCGCGGATCGATGTCGCTCTGCACGGGCCCTCCACTTGGTCGCAACTCATCCGTAAGCACTACAAAAGAGCAGATTGGGACGAGCGGCCACTCGAGCGAGTCTCATGGACCCCGCTGGTAGTCTGACAACGGCTGCTGACACCGCGCGGGAGAGTCCTCCGGACATCACCGGAGGCGCCGAAGGAGCAAATCCTCCCCGGAATCTCTCAGGCTCACGTACCGCACGGACGAGGTCACTCTGGAAAGCAGGGCGGGTGTCGACGGCGTCGACGGCTTCCGCTCTCACCGACGGTGAAAGCCGGGGTGCCCTCGGGCGACCCGGTGAAGCTCTCAGGTTGAGATGACAGAGGGGGAGGCCGTCCGGGTACCCACCGTGGTGACCCTCGAAGGTCGTGTCAGACCAGGAGGCCTCCGTAATGACCGCCCACCGCATTCCGCTCACAGAGCTCGAGCAGGGAATTCCCTTCGAACAGCGCCACATCGGGCCCGACCTCGAAGCGCGGGCCAAGATGCTCGCACAGGTCGGCTACGGCTCGCTCGACGAGCTCACCGCCGCCGCGGTCCCGGATGTGATCAAGAACGCCGACGCGCTTGACCTGCCGGGCGCGCGCACCGAGGCCGAGGTGCTGGCCGAGCTGCGCTCGCTGGCCGACCGCAACCAGGTCCTCGACTCGATGATCGGCCTCGGCTACTACGGGACGTTCACCCCGCCCGTCATCCTGCGCAACGTCATGGAGAACCCGGCCTGGTACACGGCCTACACGCCGTATCAGCCGGAGATCTCCCAGGGCCGGCTCGAGGCGCTGCTGAACTTCCAGACCGTGGTCGCCGACCTCACCGGGCTGCCGACCTCCGGCGCGTCGCTGCTCGACGAGGGCACGGCGGCCGCCGAGGCGATGGCGCTGTCCCGGCGCATGGGGAAGAACAAGAAGGGCCTCTTCCTCATCGACGCGGACGCGCTTCCGCAGACGATCGCCGTGATCGAGACCCGCGCCGAGCCGACGGGCGTGGAGATCGTCGTCGCCGACCTGAGCGACGGGATCCCGGCGGAGATCGCCGCGCGGGAGATCAACGGCGTGCTCGTCCAGTACCCCGGCGCCTCCGGTGCGGTACGTGACCTCAAGGCGCTCGTCGACCAGGCGCACGGGCTCGGCGCGCTCGTCACCGTCGCCGCGGATCTGCTCGCGCTGACGCTGCTGAAGTCGCCGGGCGAGCTGGGTGCGGACATCGCCGTCGGTACGACGCAGCGGTTCGGCGTGCCGATGGGCTTCGGCGGGCCGCACGCCGGTTACATGGCCGTCCGCGAGCAGTTCGCGCGCAGCCTGCCCGGGCGGCTGGTGGGCGTGTCGGTGGACGCCGACGGGCACAAGGCCTACCGGCTCGCGCTCCAGACGCGTGAGCAGCACATCCGGCGCGAGAAGGCCACCAGCAACATCTGCACGGCGCAGGTGCTGCTGGCGGTGATGGCGGGGATGTACGCCGTCTACCACGGTCCGGACGGGCTGCGGGCGATCGCCCTGCGCACACACCGGTACGCCTCCATCCTCGCCGCCGGGCTCGAGGCCGGCGGCGTCGAGGTCGTGCACGGGTCGTACTTCGACACGCTGACCGTGCGGGTGCCGGCGAAGGCCGCCGAGGTCGTCGCCGCCGCGCGGGAGCTCGGGGTCAACCTGCACCTCGTCGACGCCGACCAGGTGTCGATCGCCTGCGACGAGACGACCGCGCGGGCGCAGGTGTCCGCCGTCTGGGCCGCCTTCGGGGTGGACGGCGACATCGAGGCGCTCGACGCGGCCACCGCAGACTGCCTGCCCGCCGGACTGCTGCGGTCCGACGCGATCCTGACGCATCCCGTCTTCCACCAGCACCGTTCCGAGACCGCGATGCTGCGCTACCTGCGCAGGCTCGCGGACCGGGACTACGCGCTGGACCGGGGCATGATCCCGCTGGGGTCCTGCACCATGAAGCTCAACGCGACCACCGAGATGGAGCCGGTCACCTGGCCCGAGTTCGGGCAGCTGCACCCCTTCGCGCCGGCCGAGCAGGCGGAGGGCTACCTGACGCTCATCCGCG
This sequence comes from Streptomyces zaehneri, assembly GCF_032248645.1. Classification (NCBI taxonomy): domain Bacteria; kingdom Bacillati; phylum Actinomycetota; class Actinomycetes; order Kitasatosporales; family Streptomycetaceae; genus Streptomyces; species Streptomyces zaehneri. Next base: position 621,021 of record NZ_JASTTJ010000002.1, on the reverse strand, counting down.
AGCTGGAGGAGCGGCTCGCCGAGGTCACCGGGTACGACAAGGTGTCGCTCCAGCCGAACGCCGGGTCGCAGGGCGAGCTGGCCGGGCTGCTCGCCGTCCGCGGCTACCACCGGGCCAACGGGGACGAGCAGCGGACCGTGTGCCTCATCCCGTCCTCCGCGCACGGCACGAACGCGGCCAGTGCCGTGATGGCGGGCATGAAGGTCGTCGTCGTGAAGACCGCCGAGGACGGCGAGATCGACGTCGAGGACCTGCGGGCGAAGATCGAGCGGTACCGGGACGAACTGTCGGTGCTGATGATCACCTACCCGTCGACGCACGGGGTGTTCGAGGAGCATGTCGCCGACATCTGCGCCCAGGTGCACGAGGCGGGCGGGCAGGTGTACGTCGACGGCGCCAACCTCAACGCGCTCGTCGGTCTCGCCAAGCCGGGGCACTTCGGTGGTGACGTCTCGCACCTGAACCTGCACAAGACGTTCTGCATCCCCCACGGCGGCGGTGGCCCGGGCGTCGGACCCGTGGCCGTACGGTCGCACCTGGCGCCGTATCTGCCGAACCACCCGCTGCAGCCCGCCGCCGGGCCGGACACCGGGGTGGGGCCGGTCTCCGCGGCTCCCTGGGGCTCCGCCGGGATACTGCCGATCTCGTGGGCGTACGTGCGGCTCATGGGCGGCGAGGGGCTCAAGCGGGCCACGCAGGTGGCCGTGCTGAGCGCCAACTACATCGCCAAGCGGCTGGAGCCGCACTACCCGGTGCTCTACAACGGGCCGGGCGGGCTGGTCGCGCACGAGTGCATCATCGACCTGCGGCCGCTGACCAAGGCGACCGGCGTGAGCGTCGACGACGTCGCCAAGCGGCTCATCGACTACGGGTTCCACGCGCCGACGATGTCGTTCCCGGTGGCCGGGACGCTGATGATCGAGCCGACCGAGTCCGAGGACCTGATCGAGATCGATCGTTTCTGCGAGGCGATGATCGCCATCCGTGCGGAGATCGAGAAGGTCGGGGCGGGCGAGTGGCCGGCCGAGGACAACCCGCTGCACGGCGCTCCGCACACCGCGGCCGCGCTGGGCGGGGAGTGGGAGCACGCGTACACGCGTGAGGAAGCCGTCTTCCCGGCCGGTGTGTCGGCCGCCGACAAGTACTGGCCGCCGGTGCGCCGGATCGACCAGGCCTTCGGCGACCGGAACCTGGTCTGCTCCTGCCCGCCGCTGGACGCGTACGAGGACTGAGCCGGTGCGTGAGGGCCCCCGTCCGTTCCGGGCGGGGGCCCTCACGCGTGCCAGGGTGTGTCCGCAAAGCAGCGCCGTCTGCCCGCGGGGCAGGGCTCGCGGCGTCCGGTGCGTGCGATCGCGAGGCGGAGGGTCGCCCTCGTACCGGGTGTACGTGGGCGATCCCGACGACGCGGCTGGGGGTCGCCCCTCCGGGGGAGCGTGTGCCGGGCGTCGCGAGCCAGGCGGGACTTTGCGGACACGGCCTAAGCCGTCGCCAGGGACACCTCGGTCGCCTTGATCAGTGCGATGACGTCGGAGCCGACGAAGAGGCCGAGGTCGGTGGCCGCTTCCTCGGTGATCACCGCGGTGAGATCGGCCCCGTCCATGGAGACCCTCACCGAGGCCATGACCCCGCCCGTCAGGAGGCCGGTGATCGTGCCGGTGAGCTGGTTGCGGATCGAGAGGCCGTCGACCCGGCCGGTGGACAGGGAGACCTCCGTCGACTTCACCAGGGCGCGGACGGCGGTGCCGGCGGCGAGGGCGAGTTCGTTCGCGGCCTCCAGCGTGATGGCCGCCGTGAGGTCCTGGCCGCCGTCCAGACGGATCTTGACGGTGGCCATCACCTCGCCGGGCCGGACGGCGGTGACGGTGCCGGGGAGTTGGTTGCGGATGCTCAGGCTCATGAGCGTCAACGGTAGGCCGCAGGTCGCCTTATGGGCGTTATGTGCGGGTATGCGTCGTCCTGGCGGCGTCGGGCGGGTCGGATCCCGTCGTCTCGTGTCGCCTTGGGGACGACGGTCCGGGACGGGTCAGCCGGTGTGGACGCGGGGGCGGCGGTCGCGGTCCGGTTCGGCCTCGCGCAGGACCTCACGGGTGACCGGAGCGACCTCGCCCTGGCCGAACAGGAAGAAGCGCAGGAAGTTGGCGAAGGGGTTGCCCTCGGTCCACTCGAAGTAGATGTGCGGGATGCAGCCGGTGGAGTCACGGGTGTGCAGCAGCAGTGCGGCCAGGGCGTTGGAGATGGAGGAGGACTCCAGGGTCAGGACGCGGTAGCGGCCGTGCAGCACCTCGCCGCGTACGGTCAGGCCCGACTCGAACTCGGAGGGGTCGACGACGGTGACCTCGACGAAGACGAAATCCTCCCCGGGGATGTCGTTGTCCTGCCGGATCTGTTCGATCTTGTCGCGGTACTCGGCCTTGTCGCGCTGGTCGGGCTCGTTGGCGATGAACCGTATCTTGCGGCTCGCCATGTCCCGGATGAAACGTTCCGCCATCGGGTCCATCGTCACGCTGGTCACCCGGAGCTCGAAGGCTCGGGCCAGCCGGGACAGCAGCGAGACCAGGATGATGCCCGCGATGAAGCAGGCGCCGATCTTCACGCCGTCGGGGCGCTCGATGACGTTCACGACGGTCACATAGAGCAGGACCGCCGAGATCACGGCGAAGCCGGCCGTCCAGCCCCGCTGCCGGGCGCGGCGGGCGGCGATGGTCACCGCGATCGCCGCCGAGGACATCAGGACCAGGACGCCGGTGGCGTAGGCGCCGCCCTGGGCGTCGACGTCGGCGTCGAAGATCCAGGTGACCAGGAAGGCGACGAGGGTGAAGACGATGACCATCGGGCGGACGGCGCGGGCCCAGTGCGGGGCCATGCCGTAGCGGGGGAGGTAGCGGGGCATCAGGTTCAGCAGCCCGGCCATCGCGGAGGCGCCGGCGAACCACAGGATGGCGATCGTCGACACGTCGTACACCGTGCCGAAGGCGTTGCCCAGGTACTCGTGGGCGAGGTACGCGAGGGCGCGTCCATTGGCCTGGCCGCCGGACTCGAACTCCTTCTCGGGGATCAGCACCGTGGTGATGAAGCTGGTCGCGATGAGGAAGACGCTCATGATCAGGGCGGCGGTCGTCAGCAGCTTCTTCGTGTCGCGGATACGGCCCCTGGGGTTCTCCGCGGTGTCGTCCGGGTCGCCCTGGACGTGCGGCATGACCGCGACGCCGGTCTCGAAGCCGGACAGGCCCAGCGCGAGCTTGGGGAAGACCAGAAGTGAGACGCCGATCATCGCGAACGCGTTGCCGTGCTCGGCGGTCAGAGCGGCGGTCCAGTCGGTGACCACATGTTCCTCGGTGAGCACGTGCCACAGGCCGACGACCACCACGACGACGTTCAGGCCGAGGTAGGCGATGACCAGGGCGACCGCGACGCCGATGGCCTCCAGGAACCCCTTGAGGAACACCGCGCCGAGGAGGGCGACCAGGACGAGCGTGATCACCATCTGCCTGCCGTGCAGGGCGCTGGTGAGGTGGGGGTTCTCGACCAGGTGGGTCGAGGCGTCCGCCGCGGACAGGGTGATCGTGATCAGGAAGTCGGTGGCGGCGAACCCGAGCAGGGTCAGGACGAACAGCTTGCCCTTCCAGAAGGACAGCAGCCGTTCCAGCATCGCGATCGAGCCCTCGCCGTGCGGACTCTCCTCGGCCACGCGCCGGTAGACCGGCAGGGCGCCCGCCAGGGTGACGATGACCAGCACGATCGTCGCCACCGGTGAGAGCAGGCCGGCCGCGAGGGCGGCGATGCCCGGCTGGTAGCCGAGGGTCGAGAAGTAGTCGACGCCGGTCAGACACATCACCCGGTACCAGCGTTGGCCCTTGTGCTCGGGCGCGGGCTCGGTGTCCGGGGTCGCCTGGTGAGCGTGACCCTTGCCCATGTCGGACAGGCCCTCCAGCATCCAGGCGCGCAGGCGGCCGGGAGGAGGGTGCTCGGCGGTGGCCATCGGGCGCTCCTGAGGTACGGATCGGCGTGTGGTTTCGGCCATCACGCGGACGGCGGAATCAGCGTAAGCGGAGAGTGACGCCTGGGCCCCTGGATCACGGGCGGCACGGCGTCAAGCTTCCGTTAAGACTGGTCGCGGGGTGGACACGCAGCGTGACACACCGCCTGGTTTGTTTCCAGCCGCCGGATCATTGCCCCGCCCGCTTCGTAATGTTCGCCGATTGATCCGAATGTTTCGAGGGCGCATGACGCCTCCCTGAGCCTTCTCCCGTGAAAAGACCCCCGGATTCCCTGTGTTCAAGGGGTTGCCACCCGTCGGAGGGTGTCTCTAGGGTGCGGCAGCAGCGAAGCTTTCTGGATCTGGTTCGAAACTTTCGATCTATCAAGGAGCGCATGATGGGCGACCCGGCACTCTCCCGCCGCGGCTTTCTGGCGGCCTCCGCCGCGGCCGGTCTGAGCATGACGGCACTGAGCGCCTGCGGCGGCGACTCGGACGGAGGGTCGTCGGGGACGACCACCATCGAGTGGTGGAACATCTCCACCACCCAGCCGACCAAGGACGTCTGGGCCGGTCTCGCCAAGCAGTTCGAGGCCCAGAACCCCAAGGTGAAGATCAAGATCGTGCAGTTGGAGAACGACGCCTACAAGTCGAAGATGACGGCGCTCACCGCCTCCGGGAAGCTGCCCGACATCTTCCACACCTGGGGCGGCGGTGTCCTGCGGCAACAGGTCGACGCCGGGCTCGTCGAGGACCTCACGGAGCGGACGAAGGAGTGGGGCGACGGCCTGCTGCCGGTCGCCCGCGAGCCCTACCTGCTCGACAAGAAGGCGTACGGTGTCCCGTTCGACATCGGCATGATCGGGTTCTGGTACAACAAGGCGCTCTTCAAGCAGGCCGGAATCAGTGCTCCCCCGACCACCTGGAGCGGCTTCCTCGACGCGGTGCGCAAGCTGAAGGCCGCCGGGATCACCCCGCTCGCGCTGGCGGGCAAGGAGAAGTGGCCCGGAATGTACTACTGGGCGTATCTCGCGATGCGCACCGCCGGTGTCGACGCCCTGCGCACGGCCGGGGACGACAAGGACTTCACCGGGGACGGGTTCGTGCAGGCCGGGCAGCACCTCCAGGACCTGGTCGATCTCCAGCCGTTCCAGAAGGGCTTCCTCGGCGCCGCCTACTCCAGCCCCACCGGCCAGGCCGCCGCCGTCGGCAACGGCAAGGCGGCGATGGAACTCATGGGCCAGTGGGCGCCGGTGGTGGAGGCCGACGCGGGCAAGGGGCTCGGGGCGAACCTCGGCTTCTTCCCGTTCCCGGCGGTCGACGGCGGCAAGGGCGTGATCACCGAGGTGTTCGGCGGAGGCGGCGGGCACGCCCTGCGCAAGGACGCCCCGCAGGCGGCCGTCGACTTCCTGAAGTTCTTCGCCACCGCCGCCACGGACACCGAACTGGTCAAGAAGACCGGGGTGCTGCCCGTCGTGCCGGCCGCCGAGAGCGCCATCGCCGACCCCAACATCAAGGCCGTACAGGCCCAGTTGAAGGCCGCCACCGGCTTCCAGCTCTACCTCGACCAGGCCTACGCGCCGGCCCTCGGCCAGGAGGTCAACGACAGCGTCGCCGCCCTCATAGCCGGGTCCAAATCGCCTCAGCAGGTCACCGAGTCGATCACCAAGGTCGCGAAGGAAGAGCAGTAGCAGGCGATGACCTCCACCTTCCTTCCGGACAAGCGCAGCGGCCCGGACGTCGGCCCGCCGCCCCCGTCCGCCGGTTCGGGCCGGAGCCGGGCGCGGCGGCGGGCGCGGCACTGGCTCACCGCCGTCGGCTTCCAGGTGCCCGCGCTGGTGCTGTTCGGCACGCTCGTGCTGCTGCCGATGCTGTTCGCGCTGTACGCCTCGTTCTTCCGCTGGGGCGGCTTCGGCATGCCCGACGACTACATCGGCGGCGACAACTTCACCCGGCTCTTCCAGGACCCGGTGTTCCTGGGCGACCTGTGGCGCTGCCTGCTCCTGGTCGGGCTCTCGCTCGTCCTGCAGCTGCCGTTCGCGCTGGCCCTCGCGGTCGCGCTCAACCAGAAGATCCGCGGCCGGGCCGTGTACCGGATGCTGTTCTTCGCGCCGTACATCCTCTCCGAGGCGATCACCGGCGTGCTGTTCAGCATGATCTTCGCCCCGGACGACGGTCTCGCCGACCACGTCCTGGGGGCGATCGGTCTGGACGGGGTGGGCGGTCAGTGGTTCGCCGACCCCTCCACCGTCATGGCCACCCTCTTCCTGGTCATGACGTGGAAGTACTTCGGCTTCCACATGATGCTCTACCTGGCCGGACTCCAGTCCATCCCGGCCGAGTTGACGGAGGCCGCCCTGATCGACGGAGCGGGTCCCTGGCAGCGCTTCCGCAACGTCACCCTCCCGCTGCTCGCGCCGACCCTGCGGATCAGCGTCTTCCTGTCGGTCATCGGCTCGATCCAGCTCTTCGACCTGGTGTGGGTGGTCACCGCGGGCGGCCCCGACCACCACTCCGAAACGATGGCCGTGACCATGTTCCAGTACGGCTTCAAGCGCTACCAGGTCGGCTACGCCAGCGCGATCAGCGTGGCCATGTTCGGCATCAGTCTCGTCTTCGCCCTCGCCTACCAGCGGTTCGTGCTCCGCCGGGACCTTCAGGGCGCCACCACGACCATGCGAGGAGGCGGCGCGTGAAAACCCGTGAGACCGGCCGGAGCACCCGCCGGACCGGCCGGACGCTTCCCCTGCACCTCGTCCTCGGGCTCGTCGGCGCGGTGATGGCCGTACCGCTGGGCTACGCCGTGCTGTCCGGCTTCAAGTCCACCGACCAGCTCTCCCGCAACCCCATCGGCCTGCCCGATCCCTGGGTCACCTCCAACTACACGGACATCCTCGGCTCCGGCTCCTTCTGGCAGCTCGTCGGCAGCAGCACGCTCATCGCGGCCGGTACGACCGTGGTGGTCGTCGCGGTCTCGGCGCTGGCCGCGTTCTCCTTCGCCCGGTTCGCCTTCCGTGGCCGGGAGATGCTGTTCACCCTGTTCACGATGGGGCTGATGTTCCCCTTCGCGGTGGCGGCGCTGCCCCTGTTCCTGCTGCTGCGCTCGATGGGCCTGCTGGACAACCCGCTCGGCGTGATCCTGCCGCAGGCCGCCTTCGGGCTGCCCATGACCATCGTCGTCCTGCGCGGGTTCTTCCGGGAGATCCCCGCCGAGCTGGAGGAGGCGGCCACCCTCGACGGCTGCGGGCCCCTGAAGTTCTTCTGGCGGATCCTGCTGCCCATGGCCAGGCCCGCCCTCGGCACGGTCTCCGTGCTCGCCGTGGTCGGCAGCTGGAACAACTTCCTGCTGCCGCTGCTGGTCTTCAACGAGCCCACCTGGTGGACCGTTCCCATCGGCGTCCAGCAGTTCCAGGGCCAGTACTCCGCGGAGTACGCGCGCGTCTTCGCCTATCTCGTGCTCGCCATGGTGCCCGCCCTGGCGTTCTACTCCGTCGCCGAGCGCCAGCTCGTCGGCGGCCTCACCGCCGGCGCCACCAAGGGATGACGCGCGCCCGCGGACCCGTACGGCTCACCCCTGACGTGAGGAGTCGCACCATGCCCAGCATCGCCGCCCGCACCCGGCTCAGACTCGCCGGAGCCCTCGCAGCCGTCCTGGTCGCCTCCGGTGTCGCCACCGGACCGGCCGCCCAGGCGCACGAGGGCCCGGCGCACGGAAAGCCGCATACGACCCTCGCCGACCTCGCGCAGCGCCACGGCCGCTACTTCGGCAGCGCCACCGACAACCCCGAACTCACCGACACCGCCTATACCAAGATCCTGGGCGATGAGTTCGACATGATCACCCCGGGCAACGGCATGAAGTGGTACGCCACCGAGCCGCAGCAGGGCGTCTTCGACTGGACCGCCGGCGACGAGATCGTCGACCTCGCGCGCGACCACCACCAGAAGGTCCGCGCCCACACCCTCGTGTGGCACAGTCAGCTGCCCGGCTGGCTGACCGGCAAGGAGTGGACGGCGGACGAGCTGCGGGCCGTCCTGAAGAAGCACATCCAGACCGAGGTACGCCACTACCGGGGCAAGGTCTACGCCTGGGACGTCGTCAACGAGGCGTTCAACGAGGACGGCACCTACCGCGAGACGGTCTTCTACAAGACCCTCGGCCCCGGTTACATCGCCGACGCCCTGCGGTGGGCCCACCAGGCCGACCCGAAGGCGAAGCTCTACCTCAACGACTACAACATCGAGGCCGTCGGCCCGAAGAGCGACGCCTACCACGCCCTCGCCAAGGAGCTGAAGGCCCAGCGCGTCCCGCTCGACGGCATCGGCCTCCAGGCGCATCTCGCCCTCCAGTACGGCTATCCGACGACCCTGGAGGACAACCTCCGCCGCTTCTCCCGGCTCGGCCTGGACACCGCGCTCACCGAGGTCGACGTCCGGATGCTGCTGCCCGCGACCGACGAGAAACTGGCCCAACAGGCCGACTGGTACCGGGACATGACCGAGGCCTGCCTCGCGGTGCGGCGGTGCGTCGGCATCACCGTCTGGGACTACACCGACAAGTACTCGTGGATCCCGGCGTTCTTCCCCGGCGAGGGCGCTGCGCTGCCCTGGGACGAGCAGCTCGCGCCGAAGCCGGCCTACCAGGCGATCCGGGAAGCGCTCAGCTAGGGCCTGTCCGGCCGGACAGGCCCTGGGCGCCGCGGGGCGGCGCGGTGCTCGAGCGGACCACCAGCTCCGTGCCCAGTTCCACCCGCGGCGAGTCGGGGCGCTCGCCGCGGGCCAGGCTCAGGACGGTGCGGGCGGCCAGTTTGCCCATGTCGGCGAGTGGCTGGCGGACGGTGGTCAACGGCGGGGCGGACCAGCGGACTTCCGGAAGGTCGTCGAAGCCGACCACGCTCATGTCCTCCGGGGCCCGCAGTCCGCGCCGGCGCAGCGCCTCGATCGCGCCGAGCGCCATCTGGTCGCTGGCCGCGAACACGGCGGTCGGCGGTTCGGGCAGACCGAGCAGGGCGGTGCAGCCGGTGAAGCCCGACTCGGGGCGGAAGTCGCCGGGGACGACGAGGGTCTCGTCGACGGCGAGACCGGCCGCCTCCAGAGCGGCCCGGTAGCCGTCGTAGCGGGCGCGGGAGCACAGCAGCCGGGGCGGGCCGGCGATCAGGCCGATCCTGCGGTGGCCCAGCGCCAGCAGATGCTCGGTGGCCGCCAGGCCGCCCGCCCAGTTGGCGGCGCCGATGGTCGGGGTGTCGACGGCGGGGGAGCCCATCGGATCGACGACGACCAGCGGGACGCCCAGGATGCGCAACTGCTCGTGCAGGGTGGGTTCGAGGGCCGAGGTGACGAGGATGACGCCGTCGGAGGCGCGGGCGCGCAGGTTGCGCATCCACTCCCGGGCGTCGCCCGAGCGGCCGTGGATCGCCGACACCACGGTGCCCACCCCGGCCGCGTGGGCGACCTCCTCGACCCCCCGGATGATCTCCACCGCCCAGGGGCTGTCGAGGTCGTTGAAGACCAGGTCGAGCAACGCGGCCCGGGTGCGGGCGGCGGCGGGACGCTTGCGATAGCCGTGCAGCCGCAACAGGTCCTCGACCCGGGCCCTGGTTCCGGGCGAGACGTCGGAGCGGCCGTTGACGACCCGGGACACGGTCGGCACCGAGACGCCTGCCTGGCGGGCGATCTCCGTGATCGTGATTCTGCCCCGGGACACGGGCACGGTGTCGTCCACTGTCACTTCCCCACCTCCGTCGCGTCGTTCCGGGCGTCGCGCCGAAACTTCCAGGAGTCTTCCGGAACATGCGCTGTCCTGGGAAGGCATACAGGGGTACGCGCCACGCCGAGACGGGACGGCTACACGGAGTGAGCGGCCGTGAACGCGCGTCGGGGCCGGTTCGCGGTGGTCTGCGCGGGCCGGCCCCTCATGTCTGCGGACGGCGGTCCCGCGCCGTCCGGCTGATGCTCAGGCGGCGGTCACGACCCGGTGAGGGGCGATGACCCGGCCGTCCGGCAGGAGCTCACCGGTGTCCTCGAAGAGCAGGACGCCGTTGCACAGCAGGCTCCAGCCCTGCTCCGGGTGGTGCGCCGTGAGGCGCGCGGATTCCCGGTCGGCTGAGGTCGCTGTCGGGCACGGTGGCTGGTGCTGGCACATGGATGGGAACTTCCGCTCTGGCGTGAGGTCTGAGATGGCTGTGGTGTCTGTTCCGCGGCGTGAAACGTCGTTCATGGCCGCCCCCCGTTGTGATAAGTCCGTCGGAACCCAGTGTTGCCCCACGGAGGTCGTTCCGCAGGGATTTCGCGGCACCGCTTCTCACAGGTTCATGACGCATCACCCGCGCGGGCGGTTCATCTCAACCGCACTGTCACTTCGGGTGGTTCCCGGTGGCCGGATGGGGCTAGTCCGGTCGGCACCCGGGAGGTTCCGGGGTCACCGGACCGTGCCGTACCCCGCCACCGGGGCCGCGGTGACGGGGTACGGGGTGCGGGGTCGACCGGTCGGGCGGCCGAACGGTCAGGCAGGTGAACCGAGCAGGGGCGGGGTCGCGGGGGTGACACGGAGGGTGAGCAGCGGAAGCAGCTCGGCGACCCGGTGTGCGCGGTGTGCGGCGATCCCCGGCGGCGCCGGGGCCAACGGCACCAGGAGGTCGGTCGGGGCGGGATGCCCCGTGGTGCCGTCCGACGAACTGTCCCCGTGCAGCCAGAGGGTGAGCATGTAGAGCCCGGGCACCGACAGCAGCCGCGGCTGGAACGGCTGGGCGGTCGACTCGGCCTGGCGCAGGGCGCGTTCGGTGGAGGCGATGTAGGGGCCTTCGAAGAAGTGCGAGAACGCCCAGCCGTCCGGGGTGAGCCGGGTCTCGGCCGCGGCCACGGCGCGGTCGCCGCAGCGGATCAGGAAGCGCCAGCCGGCCAGCCGGGTCGCGGCCACGCCTTCGGGGGCGATCCGGTCCAGGACGTGCAGGGGCAGCGGGAGTTCGGGAGTGACATCACCCTGAGCGGTGCGCAGGGAGGGCGTACGAGCCTCGCGGACCGCGGTCGGGGAACCGAGTGCCATGAGGACGGAGCGAAGGGCGGGCGCGGGAGCCGGGGGGACATGCAAAGGCATGGTGGGTCGCCTCTCATTCGACAGGCACGGTGGCGCGAGGGCGTGGGCGGACGGCGCTGTCAGCTAGCTCTCGAACAGGTCGGAGAGGCAGGGGCCGGAGTCTGGGGGTGCGGGGGTGCGCGAGCGGCCTGCCGTCACCTCGACGACAGGCTCCTTCGACTGTGGGCGCCAACCTTCTCTGCCTTGTCCGCGGAGTTTATACGACATGTGTTCAGACTGTGTTTCGTCTAGTCGATCCCGGGACACCCGGCAAGGGTTCATTCGGTCGGCGATAGGGGTGAATCATCCCGATTCAGAGCGGGGTGCGCGGCGATGACCTCGGCTTATGTGTGCGACGCGGTCGGCGTATTCCAGTCGGCGTTTTTCACGAGTTCCAAATTCCGTGAAAGGGTCTTCGGTCGCATGCCCCGTGAATGTGCCAGCGGTCACCGCCGGTGGCTTTCGGTCAGCGTAGCGGGTGCCGGGCCGCTCGGGGGACGTTATCGATCGGCCCGGCTGGGCATCATCCCACCTGACCCGGATCATCCGGCGGCCGGGATCGCCGGTCCGCCCACGCGAGGAGGGACGCTTCGATGGGGGAAAAGGTCGTGGCAGGCGCGTTCGACCTGTCCGATCGTCAGCACTACCGGGACAAGCTCCGGCGGTGTCTGACGGGGCTCGAGCGGCTCCTGGCCCAGAAGCGCTTCGACCGCCCCAAGAACCTCATGGGGCTCGAGATCGAACTGAATCTCGCGGGCGCCGACGGTCAGCCGAGAATGCTGAATGGGCAAGTGCTGGAGAGGATCGCGAGCCGAGATTTCCAAACAGAACTCGCCATGTTCAATCTGGAAGTGAACATAGCCCCACATCGATTGGGGGGCAGGGTTTTCGACCGGCTCGCGGAAGAACTCCGTACGTCACTGGCATATGCCCACCGAAAGGCGGGCGAGGTCGACGCCGGTATCGTGATGATCGGTATTCTGCCCACGCTCGACCGGGACGATCTGGTCTCGTCGAACCTTTCCGACGTCGATCGCTACACCCTCCTCAACGACCAGATCGTGGCCGCCAGGGGAGAGGACTTCGCCCTGGAGATCGACGGGGTGGAGCGGCTGTCGTGCACCTCGAAGTCGATCGTGCCCGAGGCGGCCTGCACCTCCGTGCAACTGCACCTCCAGGTCACGCCGGGCCGCTTCGCCGCGGTGTGGAACGCCGCGCAGGCGGTCACCGCCGCGCAGATCGCCGTCGGCGCCAACTCGCCCTTCCTGTTCGGTCACGAGCTGTGGCGGGAGTCGCGGCCTCCGTTGTTCCAGCAGGCCACCGACACCCGGCCGCCGGAACTGCAGGCGCAGGGCGTACGGCCGCGGACGTGGTTCGGGGAGCGGTGGATCGGTTCGGCGTACGAGCTGTTCGAGGAGAACCTGCGGTTCTTCCCGCCGCTGCTGCCGATCTGCGACGACGAGGATCCGTTGGAGGTCCTGGACGCGGGCGGGGTGCCCTCGCTCGCCGAGCTCGTCCTGCACAACGGTACGGTCTACCGCTGGAACCGGCCCGTCTACGGCATCGCCGACGGCGTTCCGCATCTGCGGGTGGAGAACCGTGTCCTGCCCGCCGGACCGACCGTGACCGACGTGGTCGCCAACGCGGCCTTCTACTACGGCGTGGTCCGGGCCCTGGTCGAGGAGTCCCGGCCGGTGTGGTCCCGGCTGCCGTTCGAGGCGGCCGAGGCCAACTTCGACGCGGCCTGCCGGTACGGGATCGAGGCGCGGCTCCAGTGGCCGCGGCGCGGGCGGCTGGGCGGCGTGGCCGAGGTGGACGCGGTGAGTCTCGTCCGGGACGAGCTGCTGCCGCTGGCCGAGGCGGGGCTGGACGGGTGGGGCGTGGAGCCGGCCGACCGCGATTTCTATCTGGGGGTCATCGAGGAACGGTGCCGGCGGCGGACCAACGGGGCGACCTGGCAGGTGGCGACGTTCCACCGGGCGGTGGAGGCGGGGCTGTCGCGGGACGCGGCGCTGGCGGCGACGACGCGGCGGTACGCGGAGTTGATGCATCTGGGGGAGCCGGTGCATACGTGGCCCGTGGGGTTGCCGGAGCCTGCGTCGTTGGGGTGAGACTCAGGGACCTCAGGGACCTCAGTGAGCTGAGTGAGCTGAGCGAGTTCGGGCAGGCTCGGGGGGCTTTCCCGGTGGGGATTCCGGCTCGGAACGGTTTCCGTGTCGGCCCGTGGGGCTCTTGAGGGGAGCAGTCCTCGTCGTCCGGGGTTCCTGCTGCCACGGTCGCCTTCAGGAGATCCGCTGGACCCACAGGTCCGAGTCGGCCACCCACACCTGCGCGTCCGGGTCCTTGCCCGCCGCCAGCGTCTCGGCGACCTTGGCCGACTCGCGCGCCGTGACGCCGACCTCGAGGCACTGTCCGTCGGAGGTGAGGCCGCTGTCCTCGGCCTGCATCGCCGCGACCGTGAGCGCCGGGGCGATGTCCGGGGCGGCGGCCACGGTCAGCCGTACGGGGTGGTCGCGGCAGGACGAGCCGAAGGAGAGTAATAATCCGCTGCGGACGGCGGCCGCGGCACCGCCGGCGACGGTGAGCACGAGGGCGGTCGCGAGGGCCACGGTGCGGCGGCGGAGCCGCGGACGGGGGTCGCTGCCGCCCGCCCCGTACTGATCGGGCAAGCTGTGACGTCCCATGTCGGTGGTGCCCCTCCCTGTCGGCCCCGTGGCGGATTTCCGCCGCCAGGCCTGCGAAGGGGAGGTGCGCCCCGTACGGCGCCCGTCCCCCCGACGGCCTGTCACGCACGATCTTCGTAACTTCTTTCGAGACCCTAGCGAGGCAGGGGTGGGGATGCGGCGGGCTTACGCAACTGGAGGCACGTGTGCAGGTGGAGGCAGGGTAGGTGGCTGATTCTTTTCCGCGGGAACAGCTCTCGCGACGGATTCTCCGCAACGAGACACTGCTCGTTCTGGGGGTTTCGCTCGGTGCGAGCGGTGTGTCGGCCCTGATCAGTTTTGTCGGATCGGTCACCGAGCCGGGCGGCCTGAAGGACCAGGCGGCCACCCTCAACGCCTCGGCCGCGCCCGGTCGTCCATGGCTCGATCTCGCCTGGCAGCTGTTCTGGATCGCCAAGGCGCTCGTCCCGGTGGCCCTGGTCGCGCACTTCCTGATGCGCGAGGGCCAGGGGCTGCGGACCCTGGGCTTCGACCGCACCCGGCCCTGGCCGGACCTCGGCCGCGGGGCGGCGATCGCGGCGGTGATCGGCAGCACGGGCATCGCCTTCTATCTGGCGGCGCGCGGCCTCGGCTTCAACCTCACGGTGGTGCCGGAGGCGCTGCCGGACGTGTGGTGGAAGTACCCCGTGCTGATCTTGTCCGCGATGCAGAACGCGATCCTCGAAGAGGTCATCGTCGTCGGCTATCTGCTGCGCCGGCTGGGGCAGTTGGGCTGGACCCCGGGCACCGCGCTCGTGGCCAGCGCCGTGCTGCGCGGTTCCTACCACCTCTACCAGGGCATCGGCGGCTTCCTCGGCAACATGGCGATGGGCGTGGTGTTCGTCTACCTCTACCGGCGCTGGGGCCGGGTGGGCCCCCTGGTGGTGGCGCACTCCCTGCTCGACATCGGAGCCTTCGTGGGATACGCGTTGCTGGCGGGGAAGGTGGGGTGGCTGCCGACGGCGTGAGCCGGCCCCGGGTGTCCCCGCCGGACGGCACTCAGGCGAGCAGTTCGCCCTCGATGACCGTGACCGCCCGGCCGCTCAGCAGGGTGCGCGCGCCGCACAGTTCGGTGCGGACCCGGCCTGCCCGGGGCGAGGCCTGGAGGCCGGTCAGGGCGGTGCGGCCGAGCCGCTCGGCCCAGTAGGGCGCCAGGGCGGTGTGGGCGCTGCCCGTCACCGGGTCCTCGTCGATGCCGATGTTCGGGAAGAAGCAGCGGGAGACGAAGTCGTATCCCAGGTCCGGGTTCTCGGCGCGGGCGGTCGCGATGATGCCGCGGCGCGAGTGGGCGCCCAGGGCCTTGTGGTCGGGCCGCAGGGCGTGGACGGTCTTCTCGTCGGCCAGTTCGACCAGCAGGTCGCCGACGTGCGGGCCGGTGTCGACACAGGCGAGCGGCTCGGCGCCCAGGGCGTCGGCGACCCCGGCCGGGATCGCGACCCTGGTCAGCGGGGCGGTCGGGAAGTCCAGGGTGATCGAACCGTCCTCGGCCGGCGTCGCGACGAGGACACCGCTGCGGGTGGCGAAACGCACCGGGCCCTCGTGGGCGCCCGTGGTGTGCAGGACATGGGCCGTGGCGAGCGTGGCGTGGCCGCACATGTCGACCTCGGCGACGGGCGTGAACCAGCGAAGGGCCCAGTCCGCCTCGCCGCCCTCGGGGAGCGGGTGGGCGAACGCCGTCTCGGCGTGGTTGACCTCCAGAGCCACGTTCTGGAGCCGGCTGTCGTCCGGGAAGGCGTCGAGGAGCAGGACGCCCGCCGGGTTGCCGGTGAAGGGGCGGTCGGTGAAGGCGTCGACGATTCGCATGCGCATGCCGTTGACGGTAGGCGGTGGGCGCAGCCGCCGGCCAAGGCCAATCCGCGAGTCCTGGCCCGGTTCCCCCGGGCTTCGCCGCTGACACGCCGTGGCCGGGTGTGTGCCGGGCTTTGCCGCGAACACGCCGTGGCCGGGTCTGCGTCCGGTCGCGTCGCGAATGCACCGTGGGCCGGGTCGCGCCGCCTCCGCCGCGCGCACGCTGGTGCGTCCGCCGCCGATGCCGGCCACGCCCGTGCCGGGTTCCGCTGCCCTGTCGCCGGCACGTCGAGGCGTGTCGGGCGGGGGCCTCGCAGGGCACCCGGGGCGAAACCCTGGGATCCTGAGGGTGAGGAGCGCGACCCATGACCTGACGACCACGGGCGGTGAGCGCCATGGCTGGGCTCGAGGAGAGCGACACCGATCCGGCGTCGTCGTACGCCGATCCGCAGGGCGATCCGTTTCTGCGCACCCGGTTCGTCATACCGGCCCGGCCGGTGACGTTCCTGCGGCGCGAGCGCCTGGTCAGGCATCTCGACCAGGCGCTGCGCACCCCGTTGACGATGGTCAACGGCGCTGCCGGCGCGGGCAAGACGCTGCTGGTCGCCGACTGGGCCGCGGCCCGCGACCGGCCCGTCGCCTGGCTCACCACGGACGCGGCGGAGCAGGGCCCGGGCATGTTCTGGGCGTACCTGCTCCATGCCCTGCGCGCCTCCGGGACGTCGCTGCCCGCCGAGATCGGCGGCCCCGCGGACGCGAGCCGCGTGCCTCCCAACCTGCTGGCGCGAGTCGCCGCCGAGCTGAGCAGCCGGGACCGGCCCGTGATCGTGGTGCTCGACGAGTTCGACCGGGTGACCGACCCGGAGATCGCGGACCAGCTGGAGTTCGTGCTGCACCACGCCGGGGACGGCCTGCGTCTGATCCTCGTCACCCGTACCGAGCCGCTGCTGCCGCTGCACCGCTACCGGGCGGCAGGCGACCTGACCGAGATCCGTGGCGCGGAGCTGGCGTTCACCGCCGAGGAGGCGGCCGAACTCCTCGGCCTGCACGGACTGCGGCTTCCGGCGCACGCGACCCACGGTCTGGTGGAGCGCACCCGGGGCTGGGCCGCCGGACTGCGGCTGTGCGCCCTCGCCGCGCGGGAGAACCCGGATCCGGAGCTCTATCTGAAGGAGTTCGAGGCCGACCGCACCACGGTCGCCGACTTCCTGCTCGCGGAGGTGCTCAGACGGCAGCCGCCCGAGACGCAGGACCTCCTGCTGCGGGTCAGCGTCCTCGACCGGTTCCGCCCCGAGCTGGTGAACGCGCTGACGGAGCGCACCGACGCCGGGCCCATCCTCGCCGGGCTCCACCGCGAGAACGCCTTCGTCGAGCACCTCGGCCAGGACTGGTACCGCCTCCACCCGCTCTTCGGTGAGATCCTCCGGGCCCATCTGCGGGTGCGCTCGCCCGGCCTGGTGCCCGAACTGCACCGGCGGGCCGCGCACTGGCTGCGGGGCTCCGGAGCCCTCACGGAGACGCTGTGCCAGGGCGCCGCCGCGGGTGACTGGGAGTTCACCGCCGCAGCCCTGATCGACGACCTCGCCATCGGCTGGCTCTTCACCGGCCTGCGCTCCGACGAACTCGCCGAGCTGTTCTCCCGGATGGGACCGGAGGCCGTGGGCCCCGCGACGGATCTGATCCGTGCGGCCGGGGACCTGTCCCGGCGCGATCTCGACCGGGGCCTGAGGCACCTGCGTCGCGCGGAGCAGGGCCTGACGGCCGAACTGGGCCTGACCACCGGGCCCGGCGACGCGGCGGAACAGGTGCTGTCCGCCGAGTGGAGTCCGGCGGGCGAGCAGCCGGGCCTGGTGGCGGCCCGCCTGAGCTGCGCCCTGCTCGAGGCGCTGGCCGCCCGGCTGACCGGCGCGCCGGGCCGGGCGGAGAGGGCCGCGACGGCTGCCGAGGCGCTGTGCGACCAGGCCCCCGCCCACCTGCTGGAGAGGCATCCCGAGCTCACCGCGCTGCTGCTGGCCCATCTGGGCTCGGCTCGTCTGTGGGCGGGGCGGTTCGACGACGCGTCCGCCGCCCTGTCGCGGGTGGCCGGGGCCTCGGCAGGGGCTTCGACGGCACTCGCCCGCGAGGACTCGCTCGGCCGGCTGGCGCTGATCGACTATCTGAACGGCTGGCTGGGCAGGGCGGAGCGCAAGGCCCGGGCGGCGGTGACCGAGACGGAGCGGTACGGACTGCCCCAGCCGTCCGGTTCCGGCATGGGGCGGCTGGTGCTGGCCGCCGTCGCCGTGGACCGTGACGACCTGGGCCGGGCGCGGGCGCTTCTCGCCGAGGCGGCCGAGTCGGACCCGGCGCTGCGGGACCCGGTGACGGAGGCGGGCCGGGCCATCGCGACCGCCCGCCTGCATCTGGCCCGCGGCGACACCCGGGCCGCTCTCGAAGCGGCGGAACGAGCGGTGCCGGCCGCCGTGATCTCGCCCTGGGCCGCGGGTCAGACAGCGCTCGTCGTCTCCGCCGCGCATCTGGCCGGGGGCCGGCCGGAGACCGCTTTCGAGGTGTTGCGCCCGTTGTCCGACGAGCAGCCGGCGTGCGCGGTGGGGGCCGCGCGGGCCCAGCTCGCGGCGGGCCGGCCCGGGGCGGCGATCGAGCTGCTCGACGGCGTACGGTCCGAAGGCGGCGCGGGCCCCGCGGTGACCGTCCGCGCCCTGCTGGTGAGAGCCCAGGCGGCGGACGGGTCGGGGGACGCGGTCACCTCGCGCCGACTGGTCGCCCAGGCCCTTCGCGAGGCGCGGCGGGACGGGCTGCGACGGCCCTTCGTCGAGGCCGGTCCGTGGATCCGTCCGTTCCTGGACGCCATGGCACCGCGGGTACCGGCGACGGACCGGGCCGCCCCCGGCGCGGCGGTGTCCGGCGGCCCGCCGCTCCCGCTCGTGGAGGAGCTGAGCGGACGCGAACGCGATGTGCTGGGCAGGCTCGCCCTGACGATGTCGACGGAGGAGATCGCCGCCGACCTTTACGTCTCCGTGAACACCGTCAAAACGCACCTGAAGAGCGTCTACCGCAAGCTGGCGGTCAACCGCCGCAACGACGCGGTGCGCCGCGCCCGCGAGCTGAACCTGTTGTGACCGAGGCCCCGGGCGCCTCCGGCTCGCCCGTGGCGGGTGAGGCGCCGACCGGGCTTCTCCGCTGCGATGAGGGTGTGGACACCCGCCCGCGATCCCCTCGTCCGACACGTCCGACACGTCCGACTCGTTTGGCCTGCGTGGCCTGTGCGACCCATGAGGCCTGTGCGATCTACGCGACTCAGCTGATTCACCTGACTCGTCCCGCTCGTCGAGGGAGGTCGTGATGCCGAGGCCGGAAGACGTCACGCAGGCTCGGACGCGCGGCGAGCACGAGGACGCCGTCGACTTCACCGGCGGTGTCTACGGATCCATGCTCGCCGCCTCGGTGATCGTCGGTGCGGGCACCCTGGGCTCGTTCCCCCGGCTGGAGCTCGTGCTGCTGCTGTTGTTCACCGGAGTGGCGTTCTGGGTCGCGCATGTGCACGCCCAGTTGTTCGGGGCGCGGCTCGTGCAGCGGAACCTGGGCCGCCGGGCCGTGCTGCACGTGTGCCGCGAGGAGTGGCCCATCGTCAAGGCAGCGGTCCCGCCGGCCGTCGCCGTGGCCGTCAGTCCACTGCTCGGACTCGACCTGCAGGGGGCGCTCTGGTTCGCGCTCGCGGTCGCCGTGGCGGGCCAGGTGGGCTGGTCGGCGGCGGCGGCACGGCGGGCCGGTGCCTCGTGGCGGATGGTGGCGGTCACGGCCGCGGTGAACCTCGTGCTCGGGCTGCTGATCATCTCCTTCAAGCTCTACCTGACGCACTAGCGGGGCCAGGACGGCGGGAACGGACCGGGAACGGACCGGGAACGGACCGGGAACGGATCAGGGCGGCCACGGTCGGGCGGTGACCGGCGCGGACGCCGGCGGCGGAACACGGTCGCACCAGGTATCACCTGCACGGGGTGAGGACGTCGGCGCCACCGCGGGCGGACGATCGCAGGGTGAGTGCGCAGTCAGCCAGTCCCAGGCCATCCCGGGAGAGCAGCTCATGCGCTACGAGATCCGCGTCGACGGACACCTGTCGGAGGTACTGACCAGGGTCTTCCCGGAACTGGACCATGTGGTCATGTCCGGTCAGACCGTCCTGTTCGGGTACGTCGTCGACGAAGCGCACCTGTACGGGCTGCTGGCCCGCTGCCAGTCCCTGGGGCTGCGGGTCCTGGAGATGCGTCAACTGCCGGAGTGACGTGCCGGGGGCGCCGGAGGCACCCGGCCGGGCAGGAGGAGGAGTCATGAGCGTTTCGCCTGGACCCGCACCGCACACCGGACCGGACGACCCGTTCGGTGGTCATGAGGGGCCGCCCGGCGGGGCGGCTTCCGGGCCGGTGGTCGTCGATCCCGCCGAGGCACTGGCCGTGCTCGGGCGCTCCTGGACATGGATCCTCGGCTCGGCGGTCGCCACGCTCGTGCCGGGCATCCTGATCCTCGTCTGGCCGGACGGGACCCTGCACGTCCTGGCCGTCCTCATCGGCCTGTACCTGCTGGTCACCGGCGGCTTCCGGTTCGTCGCGGCCTTCGCGCGGGAGGACCACGGCGAACGCCTCACCGGGCTCCTGCTGGCGGTGCTGTACGTCGTCGCCGGGGTGTTGTGCCTG
The DNA here is from genome assembly GCF_032248645.1 of Streptomyces zaehneri. Classification (NCBI taxonomy): domain Bacteria; kingdom Bacillati; phylum Actinomycetota; class Actinomycetes; order Kitasatosporales; family Streptomycetaceae; genus Streptomyces; species Streptomyces zaehneri. The sequence goes on along the minus strand of NZ_JASTTJ010000002.1, from coordinate 600,795 downwards.
CGGAACCCGTTGCAGACCATCGCGACGCTCTCACTGATCGTCGGGGTCCTCTGGCTGGTGTCCGGCATCCTCACCCTCTACACGGCGCTCGCCACCAAGGATCTGCCCCACCGGGGAGTCGTGCTCGGCGCCGCCGTGCTCGCCATCGTCGCGGGGATCGTGGTGCTCGCCCTGCCCACCGAGTCGGCCCGGGCGCTGACCAGGCTGCTCGGCCTGTGGCTCGTCCTGCTCGGCCTGGTCGAGGCGGCGGTCGCCTTCGCCTGGCGGGCCGCGCTGCGCCGGGCGCGCCCTGCGCGGCCGGGAACTTCCGCGGGGACGCTCTGAGACGGCCGGCGCACTCACCCGCCCCGGGTGAGGACGCCGGGACCTCTCGCACGCACGCTGAGATCGCCACACAACGGCATACGGGCCCCGGCCCGGAACGGAGGAAGAGATGAGTGGGGACACGTACCTCGCCTACGACTATCCGCTGCTGAGCGCCTTCTGGACCATGATGGTGTTCTTCCTGTGGATCATGTGGTTCGTCCTGCTGTTCCGGATCGTCGTGGACATCTTCCGGGACGACGAACTCAGCGGCTGGGCCAAGGCCGGCTGGCTGGTGTTCTGCGTCGTGCTGCCCTTCCTGGGCGTCTTCGTCTACGTGATCGCACGGGGCAAGAACATGGGACGCCGGGAGATCAAGCAGGCGCGGGACCAGCAGCAGGCCTTCGACAGCTATGTCCGCGAGACCGCCAAGGGCTCGGCGCCCACCAGCAGCGTCGACGAACTCGCCAAGCTCTCGGAGATCCGTGCCCGTGGTGACATCACGGACGAGGAGTTCAACAGGGCCAAGCAGATGGTGCTGAGCGGCTCCCGCCACTGAGCACACCGAACGACGCCGGGCCCGCCCAGACCCGCGGCCCGACGAATCCGAGCCCACGCAACCGAATCGAGGCTTCGGGATGGCAGCGACACACCCCACCCACGCACCGTCGGCCAAGCGGCACATGGCCAAACAGCACTGGGCCGAGGGCCTGATGGCCTTCGCCGCGGTCACGCTCATGCTCGCCGGAGTGCTCGACATCTTCCGGGGCATCATGGGGATCGCGGAGGACGACGTCTTCCTCTCCACCCGCAACTACGTCTTCGCGTTCGACCTCACCGGCTGGGGCTGGATCCATCTCGCCCTGGGCGCGGTCGCGGTGATCGTCAGCATGGGGCTGTTCCAGTCGGCGACGTGGGCGCGGGTCGCCGGCGTGGCCATCGCCGGGCTGATCGTCATCGCCAACTTCCTCTCCCTGCCGTACTACCCCGTCTGGTCCGTCGTGATGATCGCGTTCTCCGGGTTCATCATCTGGGCGCTGTGCGTGGTGAAGCCGGACAGGTCCGCGGACTGACCGGGCGGGAACTCCCCGTCCGCATCATCAGGAAGGCGGTAGACGATGTGCCGTTGGCTCGCCTACTCGGGAACCCCTGTCCTGCTCGAAACGATTCTCTACCGGCCGGAGCACTCGCTGATCGACCAGAGCCTGCACTCCAAGATGGGTGTGGAGACGACCAACGGTGACGGCTTCGGCGTCGGCTGGTACGGGCCCGACTCGGGCGACGGGACCCCCGCGGTGGTCCGGGAGATCGGCCCGGCGTGGAGCAACCGCAATCTGCGGGAGATCGCCGGTCACGTCCGCTCACCGCTGTTCTTCGCGCACATCCGGGCCTCGACCGGTTCGGCGGTGCAGCAGACCAACTCCCACCCGTTCCGGCACGGGCGCTGGATGTGGATGCACAACGGCGCGATCGCGGACTTCCACCGGATGCGCCGGGACCTCGCCCTCTCCGTCGACCCGCAGCTCTTCCTCGACATCGAGGGGTCGACGGACTCCGAGATGATGTTCTTCCTGGCTCTCACCCTCGGCCTGGAGGAGGATCCGCCAGGTGCCGTCGCCCGGATGGTCGGCCTGGTGGAACGCACCGGCCACGCACACGGGGTGGAGTACCCGGTCCAGATGACGGTCGCCGTGACCGACGGAGAACGGCTGTGGGCCTTCCGCTACTCCAGCCAGGGAGACTCACGCTCGCTGTTCTACAGCACCCGGGTGGAGACGCTCCGGTCGCTCCACCCGGACCTGGCCTTCCTGCGCGAGGTGTCCGACGAGACCCGTCTCATCGTCTCCGAGCCGCTGGGCGACATGCCGGGCGCCTGGAACAAGGTCCCCGAGAGCACGTACGGCGTGGTGCAGCCCGGTGGGGACGACATCGTCCAGTTCACCCCGCAGGCGGCTTAGTCCGTACGGCCGCACGGCTCCCCGTGCGGTTGCGGTGCCGGACTCGGCTCAGCGCAGGAGCCGCACGCAGAGGTCCATGGGCAGACGCGGACATCCATGGACCTCTGTGGGCATCCTCGGAGATCCATGCACGTAAACGGAGAACCACGGACTCAGTGCACGGAGAAGCCGCCGTCGACGAAGAGCGCCTGCCCGGTCACGTAGCCGGAGGAGCGGCCGGCCAGGAACACGGCGGCCCCGGCGAAGTCCTCGGCCAGGCCGTTGCGCCCGACCATCGTGCGCGCGGCCAGCGCCGCCACCTTCTCCGGGTCGGACTGCAGCCGCATGTTGAGGGGGGTCAGGACGAAGCCGGGCACGAGCGTGTTGCAGGTGACTCCGTAGGGCGACCACGCCTCGGCCTGCGAGCGGGCCAGTGACTCCAGGGCTCCCTTGGATACGCCGTAGGCACCGCTCTGGACGAACGCACGGTGTGCCTGCTGGGACGTGATGTGGATGATCCGTCCGAAGCCGCGCTCGGCCATCCCGGGCCCGAACCGCAGGCCCAGCAGATAGGGCGCCTCCAGGTTCACCGCCATCGTGGCGTCCCAGACCTCCTCGCCCAGCTCGCCCATCGGCGGCCGCAGGTTGATCCCGGCGCAGTTGACGAGGATGTCGGGCTCGCCGTACACCGCCGCCGCCTGCTCCGCGGCGGCGCGCACCCCGTCGCGGGTGCTCAGGTCGGCGCTCACCCAGGCCGCCTTGCAGCCGTCCGCCGTCAGCTCGTCGACCGTGGCGGCCAGCTCCGCCTCCTTGCGCGCCACGATCACCAAGCCCGCCCCCGCCCGGGCGAGGGCGCCGGCGATGGCCCGGCCGATGCCGGAACTGCCGCCGGTCACCAAGGCGACCCGGCCGTCCAGCGAGAACAGTTCGGAGAGATAGGCGTCCGGGGCGCCGTGCGAGGGGCTGCGGGAAGTCATGTCGGCACCCTAGACGGCCTCCGCACCCCGGACGGCGGCCGGTCTCGCACCCGGACGGCAGACATCTGCGCACCTCGGACGGCCTACGCGCCCAGGGGCGCCCAGGACCCTTGCCAAGCGAACTATTCCGATATATCGTTGACGCATCGCGACAGATCAACGATGGAATGAAGGAGTGGTTTGCGATGCGTACCCACGGATTCGAGCGTGGACATGGACAGGACGGCCCCCGGCGTGGCCGCGGCGGCTTCGACGGACGACGGGCGGCTTTCGGGCCCTTCGGTCCGGGTGGCCCCGGCGGTCCGGGATTCGGCCCCGGAGGTCCCGGCTTCGGCGGCCCCTGGGGCGGGCGAGGGCGTGGCGGACCCAGGGGGAGGGCGCGGCGCGGTGACGTACGGGCCTCGATCCTGGCCCTGCTCAAGGACCGGCCCATGCACGGCTACGAGATGATCCAGGAGATCGCCGAACGCAGCGGCGGGGCGTGGAAGCCCAGCCCCGGCTCGGTGTACCCCACCCTCCAGCTGCTGGAGGACGAGGGTCTGATCAGCAGTGCGAGCGAAGGCGGCAAGAAGCTGTTCTCGCTCACCGACGAAGGCCGCACGGCCGCCGAGGAGGGCCCCGAGGCTCCCTGGGAGGAGGCCTCACGCGGGGTCGACTGGGAGGCTCTCGGCGAGATCCGCCAGGCCGGCTTCGGTCTGATGGAGGCCTTCGGGCAGGTCTGGAAGACCGGCAGCAAGGAGCAGCGCGACAAGGCGCTCACGGTCATCAACGACGCCCGCAAGAAGCTGTACCTGATCCTCGCCGACGAGGACTGATCGCCGTACGGCGATGCCGAGGCGCCCCGCGGAGTCATCCGCGGGGCGCCTTCGTGTGCCGTGCGGCTCGCCGGCCGTGCGCCTCGCCCGGTCAGACGACAAGTCCGCCCAGCTTGCGCAGCGACTCGTTCAGTGCGGCCGTGCCCGAGTCCTTGAGTCTGCCCGCCATCAGCGACACGGCCGCGCCCGTGAACTCGCCGTCGATGCGGACCGTCGTGGCGTCCCCGTCCGGGGTCAGGGTGTAGCGGGTGGCGACGGACACCGCCATCGGTCCCTTCCCGCGGATGGCCAGCACCCGGGCCGGCTCCAGTTCTGCCACGGTCCACTCGACCTCGGCCGGGAACCCCATGAGCTTCATGTTCTCCTGGAAGGTCGCGCCCACTTCGAGAGTGTCGGGGCCGCCCTTGGGGAAGTTGGTGTGGGTCGCGTTCCACTCCCCGTACGCCGGCCAGTCGGTGAGCTGGGCCCACACCTTCTCGGCCGGTGCCTGGATGCGTGCCTCCGCGCTGACTTCGGCCATGCGACCACCTCTTCGTGTCGGGCGACTGGGGCTGTGGTGTCGCGGAACGTAGCTCCAGGGCCTCGAACATTCAATACTGACGAACCGTCAGGAAATGCGGAGGGGGCGTACGGCAAGTCGGCGCGCGCCCCGGCGGGGGAAGCGCCTGATCTCATCCGTAGGGAGGAGATTCCGGCGACCGGGGTCCGCTCTGCGTGGGACGCGAAGATGCTCCCCGCCGGGGATGACCGCGCCCGGTCGGACTGATGGGGTGGGGTTGTGCAATCCCGTACTTTCCGGCAGTCGCCCCACCACCCGGTGGCGCACGGCATGGATGACGACCCCAGGCTCGCCGCCGAGCCCGCGGCGGCGCTCACCGCCGCCCGTCGCCGGGCGGTGCGGGACGGGGACCGGCAGATCGACACCGCCCACCTGCTGCACTCGCTCCTGGAGCACGATCCACAGGTGCGCGCCGCCTTCGACGGCGGACCTCAGCTGGCCCGGCTGCTCGGCTACCTCGTCCAGCGCAGCATCGGCTACGGCCTGCGCTGGCAGAGCGGAGTCGAGGACTCCGGGACCCTGCCCGTCGTGACGGTCGCCGAGGGTCTCTCCCCCTTGGCCGCGGCAGCGCTCGAGCACGCGTGCGTGCGGGCCGCCCGACGCGACGGGGTGCGGGCCCCGGGTGACGGAGCGCGGGCCCGGGGTGTCGACCTGCTCGCGGCGATCGTCGCGGACCCGAAGGCGCGGGCCGTCGAGGTGCTGACCCGCGCCGCCGTCGACGTCCACGCACTGCGCGCACGGATCGAGGACGGTCCGCTGGAGCGCGAGGCCCGCGCGGGTGGCGCCGCGGGCGCCTGCTGAGCCTGCCCCGGACGCCCTCGCCCGCCGTCCGGCCGGACGCCCTCGCGTGCCGGTCGGGCCGTCCAGCCGATGAGACAGGTGTCAACGGGGGTGACGCTCATGTCATCGCCTGTCATCATGTGCCGGTGCATACGTCTGTGAGCAGTGAGGGCAACCGCGGAAAGGGCATCGGGCTCGGTCTGGCGATCGGGTCGGCCATCGCCTTCGGCGGATCCGGGGTCGCGGCCAAGCCGCTGATCGAGGCCGGCCTCGATCCGCTGCACGTGGTGTGGCTGCGGGTGACCGGCGCGGCCCTGGTGATGCTGCCGCTCGCCGTACGGCACCGCGCCCTGCTGCGCACCCGCCCGGCGCTGCTCGCCGGGTTCGGTCTGCTCGGCGTGGCGGGAGTGCAGGCGTTCTACTTCGCCGCGATCTCCCGCATCCCGGTCGGTGTCGCGCTGCTCGTGGAGTACCTGGCGCCCGCGCTGGTACTCGGCTGGGTGCGGTTCGTGCAGCGGCGGCCGGTGACGCGTGCCGCCGCGCTCGGCGTGGTCCTCGCGGTGGGCGGGCTGGCCTGTGTCGTCGAGGTCTGGGCGGGCTTGAGTTTCGACGTCGTCGGGCTGCTGCTCGCGCTCGCGGCCGCCTGCTGCCAGGTCGGCTACTTCGTCCTGTCCGACCAGGGCAGCGAATCCGGGGACGACGCCCCCGATCCGCTCGGCGTCATCGCGTACGGCCTCCTCGTGGGCGCCGTGGTCCTGACCGCCGTCTCCCGTCCCTGGGGCTTGGACTGGTCCGCGCTCGCGCACACCGCCGGCATGAACGGCACCGAGGTCCCCGCCTGGCTGCTGCTCGCCTGGATCGTGCTCCTCGCGACGGTGGTCGCGTACGTCACCGGCGTGGTCTCCGTGCGCCGGCTCTCGCCCCAGGTGGCGGGCGTGGTGGCCTGCCTGGAGGCGGTCATCGCGACGGTCCTGGCGTGGGTGCTGCTCGGCGAGCACCTCTCGGCGCCGCAGATCGTGGGCGGGGCGGTGGTCCTCCTGGGCGCCTTCATCGCGCAGTCGTCCGCGCCCGCCAAGGGTGCCCCGCGGCCGGTGGCAGGCGGCAGCCCCGAAAGGGAGCTGTCGGCCCGCGGAACGGCTGCCTAGGCGCCCGGTTCGCACCGGGCGCCCGCCCTTCTCGCGCCCTCCCGTACGTCACCTGGGGCGGTCATGCCCGGCGTCGTCGCGACAGGTGCTCGCCGGCCGCCGCGTCGCGCGGGCCGCCGCGGACGGCCAGGCCGGCGGCGATGCGGTCCTGGGTCTCGCCAGGCCGGTGGGCCGCGTACTTGAACTTCGCCCGTACGCCCGTCACCTCGAGCCGGACACCCCGGATGCCGGAGAGCAGGCGGCCGAACGGCGCCTCGCCGACCGTGGGCCGGGCGGAGCCGCCCTCCGGCTGGAGGTGACCCAACTGGCGTGCGAGCAGCTCGGCCTTGGCGGTCGGGTCGTCCACGATGTGAGCCGTGCAGCGGAGTTGCACCGCCGCGTAGAAGCTCGTCGGGGTGCCGTGCTCGGCGGGGGCGCCCGGCGGTGCCTGCCACGGGCCGGGTACGAACACGTAGTCGTCGACCACGCTGAGGATCACGGTCGGGTCCGCCTCCAGGGCGGGCCACAGCGGGTTGGGGCGGGCCAGGTGGGTGACGGCCTCGCCCGCGTCGGGGTCGTAGGCGAAGTGCATTGGCTGGACGAACGGCGGCTCGCCCGCCGGGCCGTTGACGGCGAGCTGGCCGAAGTCGTGGGCGGACAGCCAGGCGCGCCACTCGCCGTCGTCGTGGGGCGCGTCCCAGGGGTGGATGAGCATCACGGCACCGCGAGGTAGTCGGGGAGCGCGATGCCGGGGGCGAGGTCGGCCTCCGGGAGCGGCGCGTCATAGCCCTTGCGCAGCGGGAGCACGCCGGCCCAGTGGGGGAGGGCGAGGTCCTCCGGTTCCTCGTTCACCCCGCCGGTGCGGGTCTTGGCGGAGACCTCGTTCAGGTCGAGGCGGATCACCGCGGTCGCCGCCAGTTCCTTCTTGTTGGCGGGGCGCGAGTCCGCGGCCCGGCCCGGGACGACATGGTCGACGAGGGCGTCGAGCGCGGTGAGCTTCTCCCGCGGGTCCGTCACGTCGTACGCGATGCCGTGCACCACGACCGAGCGGTAGTTGATCGAGTGGTGGAAGGCCGAGCGGGCCAGCACCAGACCGTCGACATGCGTCACCGTCAGGCACACCGGCAGTCCCGGGTCCGCCTGTCCCGTCATCCGCAGCGGGCGCGAACCCGTGGAGCCGTGCACATAGAGCGTCTCGCCGACCCTGCCGTACAGGGTCGGCAGCACGACCGGCGCGCCGTCGCGGACGAAACCGAGGTGGCAGACGTAGCCCTCGTCGAGTATCGCGTGCACGAGGTCCCTGTCGTACGAGGCCTTCTGCGCGGACCGGGTGGGGATCGTGCGGTCCGTCGGGGTGTAGGCGGCGGTCCGTGCCGTCGTCTCCGGGGTCCCCTGCATGGCGTTCTCCATTGCGCTAGTGCATAATAGGCTTTGTGCTAGGAGAATATCCGATCAGGGGCCGGCGTGCGGCGGACATTTCCGCGAGCATCGAGACGGCGGTGGGTGCGGGTGAGCTGAGTCCTGGGCAACTGCTGCCCCCCATGAGGGAGTTGGCGACCGCGCTGGGGGTGAACCCGAACACCGTCGCGGCCGCGTATCGCACCCTGCGGGAGCGCGGAGTGATCGAGACCGACGGCCGGCGGGGCAGCCGGGTGCGGTCGAAGCCCGCCACGACCGGGCGCGAGTTCCTCCGGGTCGAGGTGCCGGAGGGCGTACGGGACGTGGCCGCGGGCAACCCGGACACCGCGCTGCTGCCACCGCTGGCGCCGGCGTTCGCGTGGGCCGCCGCGCAGGGCGACCGGGAGCCGGTCCTGTACGGACACGCTCCGCTGGAGCCCGAGCTGGCGCGGCTGGCGCGGGCCGAACTGGACGCGGACGGCGTGCCGGCCGGACCCGTGGCCGTCGCCTCCGGTTCGCTGGACGCGATCGAACGCGTCCTCGCCGCGCATGTGAGGCCGGGCGACACCGTGGCCGTCGAGGATCCCGGCTGGGGCTCCCTGCTCGACCTCGTCCCGGCGCTCGGGCTGCGCCCGGTCCCGGTCGGCGTCGACGACGACGGCCCGCTGCCCGAGCAGGTGCGTCACGCCCTGGAGGCCGGGGCGCGCGCCCTGATCGTCACCGACCGGGCGCAGAACCCGACCGGCGCGGCGGTGAGCGCCGCACGCGCGCGTGCACTGCGTGCCGTGCTGCGGGAACACCCGCAGACCGTGCTGGTCGAGGACGACCACGGTCATGGGATCGTCGAACTCGCCCTGCATCCCCTCGCGGGCGTCACCCGGCACTGGGCGTTCGTGCGCTCGGTGGCCAAGGCGTACGGCCCCGACCTGCGGTTCGCCGTGCTCACCGGGGACGAGGTCACCCTCGACCGGGTGCGCGGGCGGCAGCGGCTCGGACCCGGTTGGGTCAGCCGGATCACCCAGCGGGCGGTGCTGCGGCTGTGGGCCGACGGCGCGGTGGACGCGCGGTCGGTCGCCGAGGCGTACGGGAGCCGGCGGGACGCGCTGATCACGGCGCTGGCCGGGCGGGGGGTCGAGGCGCGCGGCCGCAGTGGGATGAACGTGTGGATTCCCGTGCCGGACGAGACGGGGGCCGTCGCCCGGTTGCTCCAGGCGGGGTGGGCCGTGGCGCCCGGGGCGCGGTTCCGGATCGAGGCTCCGCCGGGGATCCGGATCACCGTGTCGACGCTGGCCGGGGACGAGGTCGGCCCACTGGCGGACGCCGTCGCCTCCGCGGTACGGGTGGGCGGCACCCGCGGATACGTCTAGGGCGCGCAGGCGCCGCGAGGCGCGGTCTCGGCGGGCGCGTAGCCGTCCTGGGCTGCCGGGCCTCCGCTTCGGAGCTGCCGGGCGCCGTCGGCCGGGCCGGTGCCGGTCGTCGTGGGTTCGCCTGCCTCGGCGTCTGACCGCGTGGCGCCGGCGTCCCGTGCCGGGCGGTGCCGATCGGTGCGGGACGTCGGCGGTTCTCGTGCCTCCGCGGCAGGGGTGCGCGGGGCGGCTGCCGTCCGTGCCGAGCGGCCTCGGCGGAATGCCGGGTCGTCGTGGGTCCTCGTGCCTCCGTGTCGAGGCTGCGGGGGTGGATGCCGGGGCGTCGTGAATTCCCGCGCGTCCCGCGGTCGGGCCGCAGGGCGGCCTGCGTTCCGGGCCTCCTGGTCGGATGCCGGGCCCCTGGTCGGGGGCCGTGCCCTCGGGTCGGGCGCCGTGTCCCAGGGGCGGGCCTCGCGCCCCGGGGTCAGGCTCTGCTCCGCGCCTGGGTCAGTGCCGCTCCCGCCAGGACGATCGCCGCGCCCACCGGGGTCGACCAGCTCAGCGGTTCGCCGAGGATCGCGACGCCCGCCGCCGTCGCGATGACCGGGATGAAGTAGGTGACCATCTGTGCCGTCGTGGGGCCGACCTCCGTGACCAGGCCGTACTGGATCAGCAGGGCGAGACCCGTGCCGAGCGCTCCCAGGGCGGCCGTCGCGAGCAGCGGGACCAGCGGGAAGCTGCTCGGGAAGGAGGTGAACAGCGGGGTGACGACGGCCAGTTGGAGCGTGGCCAGGAGGAGCTGTCCGCCGGTCATCGACAGGGCCGAGGAGCCGGTGCTCGCCAGGGTGCGGCGGAGGTAGATCCAGCCGATCGGGTAGCTGAGCGAGGCCAGCAGGGCCAGGGCCGTGCCCCGGGCGTCCAGGCCGTGGAAGCCCTGCCAGGCGCCGAGGACCGTGAGGACACCCAGGAAACCGAGGCCCAGGCCCGCGACGCGCAGCCGGGTCGGCCGGTCCTCCGACAGCGCCACCAGGGAGAGGGCCATGCCCCACAGGGGTGAGGTCGCGTTGCAGATCCCGGCCAGGGTGGAGGGAACGGTCAGCTCGGCGTAGGCGAACAGGGAGAAGGGCAGGGCGTTGAGGAGGAAGGCCGCCACCGTCAGATGCGCCCAGGTGCGGGCCCCGCGCGGCAGCCGCTCACGCTTCACCACCATCGCGACCGCCAGGACCGCCGTACCGAACAGCAGCCTGCCCAGGGTGACCTGGAAGGGGGCGTAGCCGTCGGTGCCCACCTTGATGAGCAGGAAGCTGAAGCCCCAGATCAGCGACAGCACGCCGAAGCGCAGTCGCCAGTCGAGGGTGCGGCGCGGCCGGGCGGGGGCTTGCGGGGAGGTCCGGGCGGGGGCGGTGACAGCAGTCATGAGCGTAACGATGCTGGACATCGTCTCGTCACACAATCGAGAATATTCGCGCGATACCTCGTAGCATCGCTTACATGTTGAACCTGGAGCGCCTGCGCACCCTCGACGCCCTGGCCCGGCACGGATCGGTCAGCGGCGCCGCCACGGGCCTGCACATCACCACCTCGGCCGTCTCGCAGCAGATGGCCAAGCTGGAACGGGAGGTCGGGCAGCGGCTCCTCGCCAAGCAGGGGCGGGGCGTACGGCTCACGGACGCCGGGCGGCTGCTCGCCGACCACGCGTCCCGGATCCTGTCGCAGGTCGAGCTCGCCCAGTCCGATCTGGAGGCCCAGCGCGGACAGGTGGTCGGGGAGCTGCGGCTCTCCGCGTTCCCGACCGCGGCGCGCGGACTGTTTCCCGTCGCGCTCGCCGAGCTGCGCAAGGCGCATCCGGGGCTGCGCCTGCGCTCGTGCGAGCTGGAACCGGAGCGGGGGGTCGCCGGAGTGGTCCGCGGCGACCTCGACCTCGCCGTCGTCCTGGACTGGTACAACAAGCCGATGCCGGTGCCGGACGGCCTGGTCAAGGCGCCCATCCTGGACGATCCCGCCGATGTCGCGATGCCGGCCGGGCACCCCCTCGCGGAGCGGGACGAGGTGGATCTGGGCGAGTTCGCCGAGGACGAGTGGATCACCTGGGGCGAGGGCGAGTTCTGCCACGAGTGGCTGATGTTCACGCTGCGCTCCCGGGGTGTGGAGCCGATCGTCGGACACCGGGCGGCCGAGACGCACACCCAACTCGGTCTGGTGGCCGCCGGACTGGGCGTCTGCATCGCGCCGCTGCTCGGTCGCCACCCGGTGCCCGAGGGCGTCGTGACGGTCCCCCTGCGGCAGCGGGTGCGCCGGCATGTGTACGTGCTCTGGCGGGCGGACGCCGACCGCCGCCCGTCGATCCGGGCGGCGGTCGCGGCACTCAAGGCCGCGGGGCAGGCCGTGGGCTGAACAGCCCTACACGCCGCCCAGCTTGCGGAAGTCCCAGGACACGATCTTCGCCGGCTTCAGCCGCACCCACGCGTGCCGGCCGTCGTGCGGCATCGCGTCCAGGCCGAAGTTCTTGCGTGCGAACAGCGTCTCCACGGCGTCGAGTTCGGCACACAGCTCCCCGGTGCGCGGGCTCTCGCCCACGAACTCCACCACGCCGGACAGCTCCACGCCCCGCAGCGCGTCGTACTCCTCGCCCGTGTCGATCACGATCGCGACCCGCGGATCGCGCTTCAGGTCCGCCCAACGCTTGCTGCGCACCACCGAGTACAGCCACAACGCGGTGCCGTCCCAGAGAAACCACAGGGCGCTGACGTGCGGGGCGCCGTCGGTGGACACGGTCGCGACCCGGCAGGTGCGCTGGAGGGTGAGGAACGCGTCCAGTTCACCCGGCGACATCATGATCTTCCGGCCCCGGCGCTGAGTGACGGTCATCCGGCCCCCTCATTCTTTTCTTGTGGGTACGTGCCGCTCTCCTGAAATCCCGTCAGGAAAGCATGGGTCTTCTTCCCTGTGCGCGCAATGGCGGTTACTGTCGCCCGCTCCAGACCGACGCCAGGGGGAGTCATGCCGTCGTACGAACAGCTCAGCGCCCTCCTCGACCCGGCGAGCACCGTCCTGATCACGGTGGAGTGCCAGCAGGGCGTCGTCGGGCCCGGTGCCGCACTGCCCCAGCTCGCCCGTGCGGCACGGGAGTCGGGGGCCCTCGACAACGTCGCCCGGCTGGTCGCGGCCGCTCACGCGAGCGGTGTCCAGGTCGTGCACGCCGTCGCCGAACGCCGCCCCGACGGCCGGGGCGCCAACCGCAACGCCCGGCTGTTCCGCGCGGCCGAGCGCCTTCCCGTCCAGCAGCTCACCGGCACCGACGCGACCAGCCTGGCACCCCCGATCGAGGTGGCCGAGCAGGACCTCGTGGTACGGCGGCTGCACGGACTGTCGCCGGTCCAGGGCACCGACGTCGACGCCCTGCTGCGCAACCTGGGCTGCCGCACCCTGGTCGTGACCGGCGTCTCGGCCAACGTGGCGATCCCGAACGCCGTCTTCGACGCGGTCAACCGCGGCTACACGGCCGTCGTGCCGTCGGACGCCATCGCCGGGGTGCCTGCCGACTACACCCCCGCGATGATCCGCCACACCCTCGCATTGGTCGCTACGGTCGCGACCACGGACGAGGTGCTGGCGTGCCTGCGGCGGCCGGCCGTCAGGCCAGCGTGATCGAGTCGCCGCTGACGGTGATCGCCACCTCGGGCAGCGGCTTCTGCGCGGGGCCGCTCTTCACGCTGCCGTCCGTGATCGAGAAGTTGCTGTTGTGACAGGGGCAGTTGATCACGCCGTCGCTGATGCTCTTCACCGCGCATCCCTGGTGGGTGCAGACGGCGGAGAACGCCTTGTACGTGCCCGCCGTCGGCTGGGTGACGACCACCTTCTCGGAGTCGAAGACCTTGCCGCCGCCCTCGGGGATGTCGGCGGTCGTGGCGAGCGCGGCGCCGGCCGCGGCGTTGTCCCCGCCGCCCGTGCCACCGCTGCTCGCGGCCTCGGTGGACCCGGTGGAACCCGACGTGCCGGCCGAGGCGGACGAGCTCGACGAGTCGTCGTCGGAGCCTCCGCACGCGGTCAGCGCGACGGCGAGCCCCGCGGCTCCGGCGGCTGCCACGACGGTACGGCGGGCAGGCCCCGACGCGGACTGGATCGATGCGCTGGTCATGCTGGAGGTTCCCTTCCAGGGGGTGCGTGGATCTGCCGAGAGGTACGAGCCGCGGACGCCGGTCGTTCAGCGCCCCCGTCAAGTCCGGACAGTGTCGAGATATTGACCCGTTCGAGATGAGTGCGGCGTAAGCCAGAGCTGTCGCCGAGCTGTCGGCCCCGCATCGTTCCAGGCCCAGTAGCCTGGGCCGATGCTCAAGGAAGTCACCGCGACCCGCTTCGTCACCCCCCTGCGTGAGGGCGGCTCCCTGCCGGGACTCGTCGAGGCCGACGACTTCGGTCTCTACGTCATGAAGTTCACCGGCGCCGGACAGGGCCGCAAGACGCTCGTCGCCGAGGTCGTCTGCGGCGAACTCGCCCGCAGGCTCGGTCTGCGGGTGCCCCGGCTGGTGACCGTTCGGCTCGACATCGTGCTCGGACTCGGCGAACCCGACCAGCAGGTACAGCAGTTGCTGAAGTCCAGCGGCGGCACCAACCTCGGCATGGACTTCCTCTCCGGCGCCCTCGGCTTCGACCCGCTCGCCTTCCCGGTGACCTCCGAGGAGGCCGGCCGGATCGTCTGGTTCGACGCGCTCGTGAACAACGTCGACCGCTCCTGGCGCAACCCCAACCTGCTGATGCACCGCGGCGACCTGTGGGTCATCGACCACGGCGCCACCATGATCTGGCAGCACAACTGGCCCACCGCCGAGACCTCCGCGGCCCGCCCCTACGACGCCGGCGACCACGCGCTCACCCCGTTCGGGCCGGACGTCGCGGCCGCGGCGGCGGAGCTGGCGCCGCTGGTCACCGCCGACCTCCTCGCCGAGGTCACCGCCGAGATCCCCGACGCCTGGCTGGCGGACGAGCCCGGCTTCGACACCCCGGACGCGCTCCGGCGGGCCTACGCGGCCCCGCTGCTCGCGCGCGCCGCCGTCATCCACGACCGCATCAAGGGAATCAAGTGAACGAGCGTCACATCATCCGGCCGGGCCAGGGCGGCGACCGGGACGTCTTCGAGTACGCCCTGCTGCGCGTCGTACCGCGTGTCGAGCGCGGCGAATGCATCAACGCGGGCGTGCTGGTGTACTGCCGCGGCAAGGGCTACGTCGGTGCCCGCACCCACCTCGACGAGGCGAAGCTGCTGGCGCTGGACCCGGACGCGGACGTGACCGGGGTGCGTGCCGCCCTGCGGGCGGTCGAGGGGGTGTGCGCGGGCGGCGCGTCGGCCGGACAGGCGGCGCACGACGACGCCGGACGGCGCTTCCGCTGGCTGATCGCCCCCCGTTCGACGATCGTCCAGCCGGGCCCCGTACACACGGGGCTCACCACCGATCCCGCGGCCGAGACGAAGCGGCTGCTGGAACTGCTGGTGAGGTAATGGATCACACCCGCGCCGTGTGGCGTTGACACCGGGTGCCAGGGCTTCTAGCGTCACGTCTGTCGAAGGTACTAAGCGGTCGCTCACCACTCGGGCGCATCCAGATTTTCTCAAGGGCGAGGAGAACCAGCAATGTCCACCACTGAGCAGCGGGTCGCCGTGGTCACGGGCGCGGCGCGCGGCATCGGCGCCGCCACCGCCGTACGGCTGGCCGCGGAAGGCCGTGCGGTCGCGGTAGTCGACCTCGACGAGGCCGCCTGCAAGGACACCGTCGAGAAGATCACCGCGGCCGGCGGCAAGGCCGTCGCGGTCGGCGCCGACGTCTCCGACGAGGCCCAGGTCGAGGCGGCGATCGCGCGCGTCGTGGCGGAGCTCGGCGCGCCGACGATCCTCGTCAACAACGCGGGCGTGCTCCGCGACAACCTGCTGTTCAAGATGAGCGTCGCCGACTGGGACACCGTCCTCGGCGTGCACCTGCGCGGCTCGTTCCTGATGACCAAGGCCGTCCAGAAGCACATGGTCGACGCCGGCTTCGGCCGGGTGGTCAACCTGTCGTCCTCCTCGGCGCTCGGCAACCGCGGCCAGGCCAACTACTCCGCCGCCAAGGCAGGCCTGCAGGGCTTCACCAAGACCCTCGCCATCGAGCTCGGCAAGTTCGGCATCACCGCCAACGCCGTCGCCCCCGGCTTCATCGCCACCGACATGACCGCCGCGACCGCCGCCCGGGTCGGCATGGGCTTCGAGGAGTTCAAGGCCGCGGCCGCCACCCAGATCCCGGTCGCGCGCGTCGGTGAGCCCGACGACATCGCCAACGCGATCGCCTTCTTCACGAACGAGGCCGCCGGCTTCGTCTCCGGTCAGGTGCTGTACGTCGCCGGCGGACCGCTCGACTAAAGGCCACTAGGGAGCACTGGGGATCACGAACATGACTGAACTGCCCGCACTCTCCGGCAAGGTCGCCCTCGTCACGGGCGCCAGCCGCGGCATCGGCTACGGCGTCGCCGAGGCGCTCGTCGCCCGCGGCGACCGGGTCTGCATCACCGGCCGGGGCGAGGACGCGCTCAAGGAGGCCGTCGAGCGGCTCGGCGCCGACCGGGTCATCGCCGTCGCCGGCAAGGCGCACGACCTGGCGCACCAGGCCGCCGCCGTCGAGCGCACCATGGAGGCCTTCGGCCGGGTCGACTTCCTGGTCAACAACGCCGGCACGAACCCGGTGTTCGGGCCGATCGCCGACCTCGACCTGGACGTGGCCCGCAAGGTCTTCGAGACCAACGTGGTCTCCGCGCTCGGCTTCGCGCAGCGCACCTGGCACGCCTGGCAGAAGGACAACGGCGGCGCGATCGTCAACATCGCCTCCGTCGCGGGACTCTCCGCCTCGCCCTTCATCGGCGCGTACGGCGTCAGCAAGGCCGCGATGATCAACCTGACCCAGCAGCTGGCGCACGAGTTCGCGCCGCGGGTGCGGGTCAACGCGATCGCCCCGGCCGTGGTGAAGACGAAGTTCGCCGAGGCACTGTACGAGGGCCGCGAGGAGGAGGCGGCCGCCGCCTATCCGCTCGCCCGGCTCGGTGTGCCGTCCGACATCGGCGGCACCGCCGCGTTCCTGACCTCGGAGCAGTCGGACTGGATCACCGGCCAGACCCTCGTCGTCGACGGCGGAATCTTCCTCAACGCCGGCGTGGGCTGATCACGGCTTGGCCTGAATTCGACCACCGCGGGTGCTGTTTCCTGACGGAAACAGCACCCGTGTCGTCGTTCGGACGTCTTCACGGACGATGACAACGTAGTCACCCAGAAGTGATCAAGAATGCTTCAAGGGCGCGGGTTCACGGCGCGTAAGGCTGCGGTATGGTCTGCCAACCCTTGGCATGGCAGATCGAGGAGCGTGCGCGTGTTCAACCGGAACCGATCCTTGCAGCAGATGGCGGCGATCGTGTCCATATCCCTGGTGGCCGGATGCAGCCTCCTGGGGGAGGAGAGCTCCGACGATGCCGGACCGATCGTCGTGGGCACCACCAGTGCTCCCAGCACGCTCGATCCCGCCGCCGCCTGGGACGGCTCCTGGGAGTTGTTCCGCAACATCTACCAGACGTTGCTGAGCTACCCCAACGGAGCGACGAGTCCCCAGCCGGACGCCGCCAAGTCCTGCGACTTCACGGACGATTCGAACCGCACCTACAAGTGCGAACTGCGCGACGGCCTCAAGTTCTCCAACGGCGACAAGCTGGACGCGAACGCCGTGAAGCACTCGATCGACCGCATCAGGACGATCAACGCCGAGACCGGCCCCAACGGACTCCTGGGCAGCCTGGACAGCGTCGAGACGAAGGGCGACCAGGTGGTGCTCTTCCGGCTCAACAAGCCCGACGCCACCTTCCCGTTCGTGCTCGCCACCCCCGGCATGTCCCTCGTCGACCCCGAGGACTACTCCGCGAAGGCCCTGCGCAAGGACGACGGCATCGTCGGTTCCGGGCCGTACCGGCTCCAGTCCTACGAGGAGGGCAAGCAGGCCGTACTGGTACGCAACGACAACTACAAGGGCTTCGCCGACCGCAAGAACGACGCGGTGACCATCCGCTACTTCCAGGACTCCGGCGAGATGGTCAAGGCCCTGCGCAGCGACGACATCGACATCACCTACCAGGGGCTCGCCGCCGACGACATCGTCGACCTGGACAGCAAGACCGCGGCCAACGAGGGCCTCCAGCTCATCGAGGGCGCCGGCAGCAACATCAACTACCTGGTGTTCAACCCCAAGGACCCCTGGTCCGACAAGGTCGCCGTGCGCCGGGCGGTGGCCCAGATCGTGGACCGGGCCGCGATCGCCCACGAGGTCTACAAGGACACGGTCGAGCCGCTGTACTCGATGGTCCCGTCCGGCCTGACCGGCCACACCACCGGCTTCTTCGACTCCTTCGGCGATCCCGACACCGCCAAGGCGCGCAAGATCCTCACCGAGGCGGGGATCACCGAGACCGTCCCGCTCACCCTCTGGTACACCACCGACCGCTACGGCTCCGACACCGCCTTGGAGTTCAAGGAGATCAAGAGGCAGCTCGACGCCTCGGGCCTGTTCTCGGTCAAGCTGAAGAGCCGCCCCTGGAACACCTACGTGGTCGGCTACCAGAAGGGCGAGTACCCGGTGTTCGGGCGCGGCTGGGCCCCGGACTTCCCCGACGCGGACAACTTCATCGCCCCCTTCGTCGGCGATCAGAACGCGCTCGGCACGCCCTACCCGGCGAAGGAGATCACCCAGGTGCTGCTGCCCCGCTCCCGCGGCGAGAGCGACCGCGCCAACGTGGTGCAGGACTTCGAGGAGGCCCAGCAGATCCTGGTCGACGACGCCCGGCTGCTGCCGCTGTGGCAGGGCAAGCAGTACCTGGCCTCGTCCGAGGACGTCTCGGGCGGTGAGCGGTCCCTGGACCCGTCGACGATCATGATGATGTGGGAGCTGACGCGGAAGACCAGCTGGTAGGCGGTCGGCAGACCGCTCCGCGGAGCCGGTTGTCAGTGGTCGCCTGTAGGTTCTGTGCTCTGCAAGTGACCGCACGACACAAGGACGTTGACGTGACCGACATCGCCATGCTGCCCGAGTCCTGGCGCGGGGTTCTGGGCGACGAGCTCCAGCAGCCCTACTTCAAGGAGCTGACGGAGTTCGTCGAGGAGGAGCGGGCGGTCGGTCCCGTCTACCCCCCGCGCGAGGAGGTCTTCGCCGCGCTCGACGCGACTCCGTACGAGCGGGTGAAGGTGCTCGTCCTCGGCCAGGACCCGTACCACGGCGAGGGCCAGGGGCATGGCCTGTGCTTCTCGGTGCGGCCGGGAGTGAAGATCCCGCCGTCCCTGCGGAACATCTACAAGGAACTGCACGCGGAGCTGGACACGCCGATCCCGGACAACGGCTACCTGATGCCGTGGGCACAGCAGGGCGTCCTGCTGCTCAACGCGGTCCTCACGGTCCGTTCCGGCGAGGCGAACTCGCACAAGGGCAAGGGCTGGGAGAAGTTCACGGACGCGGTGATCCGCGCGGTGGCCGACCGGCCCGACCCGGCCGTCTTCGTCCTGTGGGGCAACTACGCGCAGAAGAAGCTCCCGCTCATCGACGAGACCCGGCACATCGTGGTCAAGGGCGCGCACCCCTCGCCGCTGTCGGCGAAGAAGTTCTTCGGTTCCCGCCCGTTCACGCAGATCAACGAGGCGGTGGCACAGCAGGGCCACGAGCCGATCGACTGGACCATCCCGAACCTGGCGGACCAGGCCTGACCTGAGGCCACCCGACCCGGCCCGGCCTCGGGTGACTGCGCCTGCCGCCTGCCGCCGGGCCGGTTCCTCCGCGGACCGGCCCGGTGCCGCCTGACGGGGATTGCGGATGCCTGCGGCTAGCGTCGTCGCAACGACGCAAGGAGGCCGTGGTGGCGGAGCGACAGGGGCAGACGGTGCCGGACGCCTTGCTGACGCGGATCGGGCAGGTCGTGATGCTGCACCACGGGGGAGACCGTGAGGAGGCCAGGCGCCGCCTCCTCGACCTGTGGACGGAGCTCGGCGAGGGCGGCGCACCGCTGCACCGCTGCACCCTCGCCCACTACCTGGCCGACACCCACGACGACCCCTCGGACGAGCTGGCATGGGACCTGCGGGCGCTGACGGCGGCGGAAGAGCACGTCGGCTCGGTCGAGGTGCGGGCGCTCTATCCGTCGCTGCACCTCAACCTGGCGGCGGACTACGTCAAACTCGGCCGCGCCGATGCCGCCCGCACCCACGTACGCAGGGCCCGTACGGCGGCCGCGGCGCTGAGGGACGACAGCTACGGGGACGGCGTACGGGCGGCGATCAGCCGGATGGAACTGAGACTGGGGCCGGGCGAAGGCGGAGGCGAGTGGGAGGGGCGGGGCGAGTGGGAGCGGGAGTGGTGAGGCCTGGTCCCCTCCACGAACGACTCGGACGCGGCGAGACCGTCGTCGTGGGAGTGATGAGAGCGGCGAGGCGGTCGTCTCCCTACGCCCTCGGCACCTGAACCCTCACCGCCCGTAGGCCTGCTTGCAGATCGTCGCCTCCGGGCTGTCGCCCTGCCATCCGCCGTACGTCCTGCCGAGCGCGCACACGTCGGTGTTCCTGCGTACTTCCTTGTCGATGTCCGGGATCGCAGCGCGCGGCAGCGTGTGCCGCCGGACCTCCGGGTGAGGCGGTCGGGGGTGCGGGCGGGAACGGGACGAGGGCGGCTGTCCGGCGCCGCCGGACCCCGGCGGCGCCGCCGCCCGCCGCCGCTGTGCCGGAGCCGCCGGTGCATCCGGTTCCGGCTCACGGGACGGCCCGACCATCTCCAGTGCCTCCCGGGCGGGCGCCTGGACGACCTGTACCTCGGCTCGCCCCTCCGGCCGCGGCACGGACGGCTGGGACGGTGCCGGGGCGGGGCCGGGGAGGACCGGGCGCTGGACGGTCACGCATCCCGTGAGGGCCGAGAAGGCCACGGTGACCAGGAGCGTTGCGGTAGTCGTCGTCGTTCGATGCACCCGCGCAACTCTGCTGGTTCCGCCCGCCCGAGCAACAGCGGAGCAGCCGAGGTTGCCCCGCACGGGTGACCTCGTACCCCGTACGGGGGAGCGGGGCCGCTTGTGCTGACGTCACTCGCCGGTGAAACCGTCGATGCGCTCCCGGATCAGGTCGGCGTGGCCGTTGTGACGGGCGTACTCCTCGATCATGTGGGTGTAGATCCAGCGCAGGCTGAACGGCTCGTCGGTGAACCTGCTCCGACCGCGGGAGAGCTCGGCCAGGGCGAAGCCCGCCGCATGTCGTCGGGCGGCCTCGATCTCGGCCTGCCAGGTGGTGTAGGCCTCCGCCCAGGTGTCCCGCTCGGTGAGATGGAACTCGCCGTCCGGGTCCTGGCCGCTGTAGTGGATCGGCCCCGCGTCGTCGCCCACGAGCACTCTGCCGAACCAACTGCGCTCCACGTCGGCCATGTGCCGCACCAGGCCCATCAGGGACAGCTGGGACGGCGGCACCGAGGCGGTGCGCAGCTGGGCGTCGGTGAGTCCCTCGCACTTCCACGCCAGGGTCTGCCGGTGGTAGTCCAGCCGACCTTCCAGCATGGCGCGTTCGTCGGCGTTCTGGGCGGGTCCGGTGCGTTGCGTCGTCATCCCGGCATGGTGGCTCCGAGTCGCTCTCCGCACCACGGGTTTTCACTCGACACGGTCGCCGGGCATGCACCTGAACACCCTGAGTGCCTCCGGGGATCCCTGTGCGCCGCCTCCGGGCCGGGCGTCCGCGCACCTCGCGGACCGGCGGACGGCGGCCGGGGGCCCCGTATGCTGCCGTGGACGGCAGGCCGGGCATTGGGCCGGGCAGCGTGGGACAGGTAGCGAGGGAGCGCCCGTGAAGGTCGGCTGCATCGGACTCGGCGACATCGCGCAGAAGGCGTATCTGCCGGTGCTCGGCGCCCTGCCCGGGATCGAGCTGCACCTCCAGACCCGCACACCGACCACGCTCGACCGGGTCGCCGACGGTCTCCGCCTGCCCCGAGAGCAGCGCCACCACGACCTCGACGCGCTCCTCGCCGCCGGTCTCGACGCGGCGTTCGTGCACGCGCCCACCGCCGCCCACCCCGAGATCGTCTCCCGGCTGCTGGAGGCGGGCGTCCCCACGTACGTGGACAAGCCCCTCGCATACGAACTCGCCGACTCCGAGCGGCTCGTCACGCTCGCGGAAGCGCGGCACGTGTCCCTCGCCGTCGGCTTCAACCGACGCCTCGCGCCCGGCTACGCGCAATGCGCCGACCACCCGCGCGAGCTGATCCTCATGCAGAAGAACCGGGTCGGGCTGCCCGAGCAGCCGCGCACGATGATCCTCGACGACTTCATCCACGTCGTGGACACGCTGCGCTTCCTGGCGCCGGGCCCGGTCGACGACGTGACCGTGCGCGCCCGCGTCGCGGACGGCCTGCTGCACCACGTCGTCCTCCAGCTCGCCGGCCCCGGCTTCACCGCGCTCGGCGTGATGAACCGGCTCAGCGGTTCCAACGAGGAGATCCTCGAGGTGTCCGGGCAGGACACCAAGCGCCAGGTCGTCAACCTCGCCGAGGTGATCGACCACAAGGGGCAGCCCACCGTGCGGCGGCGCGGCGACTGGGTGCCGGTGGCCCGGCAGCGCGGCGTCGAACAGGCGGTCCTCGCCTTCCTGGACGCCGTGCGCGCGGGCACGGTGCTCAGCGCCAGGGACGCGCTGGCGACTCATGAGCTGTGCGAGCGGGTGGTACGAGCGGTGCTGGAGCAGTCCGCCGCAGCCTGACCGTCCGCGCGCCCTCCGTGAGCGCGAGGGCCAGCAGTACCAGCAGGGCCCCGTGCACCGGCCAGTCGCCGTAGCGCACGTACGGAGTGACGCCGTCGGCGAGCGGGACGTCGTAGACGGACGTCGTGCTCGCCTCCGTGCCCAGCCACGAGCCCACCCGCCGGCCACTCGCGTCGTACACGGCCGAGACGCCGGTCAGGGTGGAGTGGACGAACGGCCGCCCGGTCTCCGCGGCGCGCAGCGCGCCCAGCGAGGCGTGCTGCGCGGGCGCCCAGCTGTGCTGGAAGGAGGAGGTCGACGACTGCGCGACCAGCACGTCCGCGCCGTCCCCGGCCAGATGCCGGCTCATGTCGGGGAACGCCGTCTCGAAGCACACCATCGGGCCGACGTGCAGGCCGTGCCCGGCGTCCATCACGACCTGCTCGGTGCCGCGCCGCCGGTCCTCGCCGGCCGCCTTGCCGACGGAGGTGGCCCAGCCGAGCAGGGAGCGGGCCGGTATGTACTCTCCGAACGGCACCAGCCGCATCTTGTCGTACCGGTCGCCGGTCGGGCCCTCGGACCCGACGAGGATCGAGCTCTTGTAGATGCCGGGCCGGTCGGAGCGGCGGGCGTCGACGTTGACGAGGATGTCGGCGCCGGTGACGCGGGACAACTCCGCCAGGCGCCGGGCCAGGTCGGGCCGGTCGTCGAGGTCGTATCCGACACTGCTCTCGCCCCACACGATCAGGTCCACGTCCTGCCCGACCAGCCGCCGGGTCAACTGCTCCTCACGGGCGAAGCGCCGGTCGGGGCCGTCGATCACCCCCGGCTGCACGACGGCGATCCGGGCCTGCCCGTCGGCGGCGGGGCGCGGCGCCCACATCCACGCGGCAGACGCCGTGGCGGCGGTGGCCACGAGACCGGCGACGGCCGGGGCCCGGGACGCCGGAACGCAGACCAGGACCGCGGCCGACACGTTGACCGCCACCACCAGGAAGCTGAGCAGCCACACCCCGCCGACGGAGGCGAGCCGCAGCGCGGGCTCCACCTGCCACTGACTGGCCCCGAGCATGCCCCACGGCCCGCCGAGCCCCTGCCAGGAGCGGACGAGCTCGATCGCCAGCCAGCCCGAGGGCAGGACCAGCAGCGCGGCGAACACCCGCCCCCGACCGGGGATCACGTCCGCGGTGAGGAACCGGCGGACCAGCCACGCCCACGGGCCCCACAGGGCGCCCAGCAGCGCGGCGATGACCAGGGTGAACACATGCAGGCTCGGCAGCAGCCAGTGGTGCATGGCCAGCATGAAACCGAACCCGCCGCTCCATCCGTCGTACGCGGCCCGCCTCCCCGTCGGCGCGGAGCGGGCGAGCAGGATCCACGGGACGAGCGCGAGATAGGCCCACCACCACAGGGCCGGCGCGGGGAACGCGAGCACAGGCAGCGTGCCCGCGAGAGCCGCGACGGCCGTACGCCGCCAGGGGGAGGTGAGCCACAGTCCGAACGTCTTCATACGGCACCTCCCTACCCGCTCAGGGGTGCCTCCAGTGTGCGCGCGTCGGACGATCTCCGACAGGGGAAGCTTTTCGGCCCTCCACCGCGAGGCGCTGCCGCTGCCGCTTCCTTCCGCTTCGCGTGCGCCCCTTGTGATTTCTGCCCCCCTTTGCCCCCCTTTGCCCCCCTGTGCCCCCTGTGCTCTATGTGCTTTCTCCCCTCCGCCTCCCGGCTCTCGTCTCCCGCTTCTTGTCTCTCGTCTCCCGCCTCGTGCCTGGTGGCTCCGTTCTGGGCCGCGTGCCTTTGATGTCGCTTCCGGTTCAGCCGGGCAGTCGCCGCCATTTCTCCCGGACGACGACCTCACGCACCCGCCATCCGTCGTCGGTCCGCAGCAGACCGAAGGAGTACCTGCCGCCACAGACGAAGTCCGGCGCACGGGCCGCCGAGTCGTCGTGGCCGGCGGCGGCCAGCCGCATCGGGTTGACGTAGTCGGCCTGAACCCGGGCCGTGTCGCCCGTGTCCTGCTCCAGAACCCCGAAGCGCACCTGGCGATTGACGATGAGGTGCTGCCGCATCGCGAACACCCGCATGGTCTCCGCGAGCCATGAGGCGACGTTCCCGGCGTCCCCCTCGATGCCACCGGCCGAGCGGTAGTCCGCCCGCCCGTCCGAAGTGAACAGGTTCCGGTACGCCGTCCAGTCACCGTCGTCGACCGCCACCGCATAGTCGGTGACCAGTCCGTCCACGGCCAGCCGGTCCATCACTGCGGCGAGTTCCACACGCTGCGTCATGGCCCGAGTGTTGGGCATGAGGGTTGCTCAGCCAAGCTCTGTGCGGGAACGATCCGGTAATCGGGTGCCGTGACGTCAGCGAGGGACAACGGTGTTGTCCGGTTCACCGGGTGCCTCGCCGGTCATGCGCGGACGCCGTGCAGGTCTCGCGATGACCGCGATGCCACGACCTCGTGAGGCTCGGTCACCCATGGAACTCGGTGAGGTCGATGGCGTGAACGTGCAACGCGAAGCGGTGCACCGGGTGGACCGTTTCGCGTTCCGGTGTCATGCCGAGCTTGCGGCTGATGTTCTCGGAGGCGTCGTCACCGATCCGGTTGATGCTGATGACCCGGTCCAGGCCGCGATCCTGGAGGGCGAACTCCAGCGTCGCGTGGGCGGCCTCGGACGCGTACCCCTGACCCCAGAACTGGGATCCGAACCGCCAGCTGATCGCCACGTCGGGCCGTACCTCCGGCAGGAACTCGGGCACGGACAGGCCCGTGAAGCCGGCCAGTTCGCCCGAGCCGAGCAGTTCCACGGCGAAGAGTCCGAAGCCCTCCTCGTCCCACTCCTCCTCCCACCGCTCGATGGCCTCCGCCGTCCGGTCCAGGTCGAGAACCGACCCGTCGTCGACCCAGCGCATGACGTGCGGATCCGCGTTGATCTCGGCCATCGGCACGAGGTCGTCGTCGTTCCAGCGGCGGAGGAGGAGGCGGGGGGTGTGGATCTCGGTCATGGTGACCATCCTGCCCGTGGCGGGAGCCTCACCGGTAATCGGCGGCAACCGGCGCCCGGGAGAGCCGGTGGCGCCGGCCGGCCGGCCCGGGCCCCGGGCGGACCCCGTCCAAGCCCTGCCCGGCTTCCTCCCGGCTTCCTCCCGGCCTCGTCCGGGCTTGGTTTGGGCCTCGTCCGGGCTTCATCCGGGCCTCGTTCCGGCCCCGTCCGACCCCGTTCGGATCGCTGCCGGGCTCTCAGCGGTCGGGGTTCTTGGTCTCTCGGGTCTCTCGGGTCTTCCGGGTCTGTTGGGTCTGGCGGCGGGAGATCTGCCCCCGCGCTGTGAGCCACCGTGACCGGGTCTGCTCGACCATGGTGTCCCACTGCCGGCGGACCTCGTGGTCGGAGGGGCGGTGACCCTGACGGATCCGGTCGAGTTCGTCCCGCACCTCGCGCCCCAGTGCCGAGGATCCGACCATGACCAGCATGGCGGCGAAGAGCGCGGAGATCATCGCGAAGACCGCTCCCACCACGCCGTAGCGTGCGGCGTAGGAGTTGAACAGACGCGGCAGATAGACGGCGGCGCCCACCGAATAGGCCGCCGTCAGGACGGCGGCGGTGACGCCGAAGGGGACCAGGTCCCGCCAGCCGATCCGCTTCGCCGACAGGAGCCGTCCGCTCCAGACGAGGAACGCGGCGGTCACCGGTACCTCGCACACCGAGGCGACCAGTCCCAGTTCTCCTCCGCCGAGGAGCGCGGTGAGCGCGGCGGTGCACAGTGCGTAGCCGCCCAGGCCGAGGACCCACCACAGGCCGTTGCGGGTGTTGCGCACGCTGAGCGGGCTGAGTTCCCATGTCTGTTCGACGAGGCGCTGTGCCGCCCGCGCGAAACTGAGGATCGAGATCGTCAGGAACACGGCTCCGAAGACGCCCACGCTCGCACTGCTGTCCTGCGCCGAGGAGAAGAGGGAGCTGACGGCCGTCGCGCCCGCGCCGGTGAGGTGGTAGCGCTTGATGATCTGCTCCGCGGCGTCGTAGTGCACGAAGCTGCTCACCACGGCGCCGATGAGGATGGAGAGCGGGACCAGCGCGGTCAACGCGCTGGACGCCAGGGCCATCGACCGGTCGAAGCCCACGATCTTCTGAAACCGGTTGATGACGCGCAACGCGAAGGCGGGGCGCAGCCAGAACGTCAGCGTTCTGACGAGCCGCTCGCGCTTGATCCTCGCCGTCCTGCCCTCCATGAAGATCGTGACCGTTGTGGCGACGCGAGCGTAACGGACGGTCGCGGGGCCGACACGGCCCGACACGTGACGACACGGGGAGAGCGGAGCAAGCGGGGAGGAAGGCCGGAGGGAAGGGCGAAGGGGAGGGCTGCTAGGGCGGCGAGGGGGAGGCTCGGGCTCAGGCCGCCTTGACGACCTCGCCGCGGATCGCGATGGCCCACTCCACGACCAGCAGCTCGTACTCCGCCCGCTCCTGGGCGGAGAGCGAACCGCCCGCGCGCAGCCAAAGGGCCCGGATCCGCTCGTTTAACTCGGCAGCAGACCGCACGGAACCAGAGGGCACAGAGTTGGGGGACATGGGCCAAGCCTAGGCGCAAGCACTGACAGTGCGCTACCGGACGGCTACGCGCGCGGTATGGGCTTGGTCACGGCTGATCGATCAACTCCGCTGACCCCCCGGCTGGTTCGGGTGGGAAGGCCGATCCGTGCGGCGACGCGCAGCCCCGGGGGAGCGGAGCGGTACCGCTCAGCCCGCCGACTCCGCCGCGTGCGGGCTCAGTGAGCCGGTCGCGACCAGGGCGATGATCACGATGCCGAGTACGACGCGGTAGTAGACGAACGGCATGAAGGACTTGGTGCTGATGAACTTCATGAACCAGGCGATGACCGCGTATCCGGACGCGAAGGCGATCACCGTCGCGAACATCGTCGGCCCCCACGCCACGTGACCGCCCTCGACCGCGTCCTTCAACTCGAAGACACCGGAGGCCAGTACGGCCGGGATGGCCAGCAGGAAGGAGTAGCGGGCCGCGGCCTCGCGCTTGTAGCCCATGAACAGGCCGCCGCTGATGGTGGCGCCGGACCGCGAGACGCCGGGGATGAGCGCGCAGGCCTGGCAGAGGCCGAAGATCAGGCCGTCCTTGACGCCCAGGTTCTCCAGGTTCTTGCGCTGCTTGGGCGCGCGGTGCTTCCCGCCCGTCTCGTCGCGGGCCGCCAGCCGGTCGGCGATGCCGATCACGATGCCGACGACGACGAGCATCGTGGCGGTGATCCGCAGGTCGCGGAACGGGCCCTCGATCTGGTCCTTGAGCGTCACACCCAGCACACCGATCGGGATCGAGCCGACGATCACCAGCCAGCCCATCTGGGCGTCGTGGTCCTTGCGCAGCGTCTTGTTGAACAGTGATCGACTCCACGCCGAGATGATCCGGCCGATGTCCTTGCGGAAGTAGATCAGCACCGCGGCTTCCGTGCCGATCTGCGTGATCGCCGTGAAGGCGGCGCCGGGGTCCTTCCAGCCGGAGAACGCCGCGGTCAGCCGCAGGTGCGCGCTGGAGGAGACGGGGAGGAACTCGGTCAGCCCCTGGACGAGTCCGAGGATGAGGGATTCAAACCAAGACATGAGGTTACGGAGTCCAAGTGCCGATCGGAGAGGGCGACGGCGACGGTCGGCCCGTCGCGCGCGATGATCAGGTGATCAGGTGTGTGCCGGGGGAAGCGTAGCGTTCCCGGATGACAGCCCCGGCACAGGGGTTTCGCAGGCGCCACGCGGGCTCGCGCACCGACGGCACCCGCCGCCTCACCACGAGCGACGGAAATCCCTCACGCGACGCGCACGCGTCCGGCCCCGCCGCACCCGCCGACAGGCGGCTCACGTGCGGGTCGGTACACCGGACAGGTGTCCCCATGGTTGACCGGCCGCCCGGCCGCCGCATACGTTGCTGCCGATGGGAAAGCGCTTGCTGTGTGCAGGTACTGCACGCTTCCCCCTCGGTTGCTGGCCCGCCCGGCCGTTCGGCCGTACGTCGGAGGAGTGCTGATCACGCCCATGCCCCCATCCACTCCGCTGCCTGCCGCGCTCGCCGGCCGCCGTGTCCGGGCCGCCATCGTCGGTATCGGCGCGATCGGGCGCGGCTCCCATCTGCCCGCCCTCCAGCAGCTCGCCGCCGAGGGCGAGGCCGAGGTCGTGGCGGCCGTTGACATCGATGCCACCGCCGTCGAGGCCTTCTGCGCGGAGAGCGGGATTCCGCACGCGTACACCGACCTGGAGCGGATGCTGGCGGAGCAGCGCCCCGACCTGGTGACCATCTGCACCCCGCCGACCCTGCACCGGGAGCAGAGTGTGGCGGCGCTGCGGGCGGGCGCCTGGGTGTGGTGCGAGAAGCCGCCGGTGCCGACCCTCGCCGACTACGACGCCGTGCAGGCGCAGGAGGGCGCGGCGTCGGGTCCGTACTCCTCGATCGTCTTCCAGCACCGTTTCGGATCCGGGTCCCGGCATGTACGGCGGCTGCTCGCCGAGCAGGCCCTCGGGCGGCCGCTGGTCGCGCACTGCCAGACCACCTGGTACCGCGACACCGCCTACTACGCCGTGCCCTGGCGCGGGCGCTGGCAGACCGAGGGCGGCGGCCCGGCGATGGGCCACGGCATCCACCAGATGGACCTGCTGCTCGACCTCCTCGGCCCGTGGAGCGAGGTGCGCGCGATGGCCGGCCGGCTCGTGCACGACGTGGAGACGGAGGACGTTTCCACCGCCCTGGTCCGCTTCGAGAGCGGGGCCATGGCGACGGTCGTCAACAGTGTCCTGAGTCCCGACGAGGTCAGCCGCATCCGTATCGACTGCGAGCGCGCCACCGTCGAACTCACCCACCTCTACGGTCACTCCAACGCCAACTGGCACATCACGCCCGCCCCGGACGTCTCCGGTGACCTGGCGGCGGCCTGGCAGGACTTCGGCGCCGACGTCCCGAGCTCGCACCTGGCGCAGCTGCGCGAGCTGGTCGCGAGCATGCGCGCGGGCCGCCGGCCGCGCAGCAGCGGCGCGGACGGGCGCACCAGCCTGGAGCTGATCAGCGCGCTGTACAAGTCGGCGTTCACCGACACGACGGTGCGACGGGGCGAGATCGGGCCGGGTGACCCGTACTACACGGCCCTGCACGGCGGCGCCCCCGGCTGGGCACCGGCCACGGTCGCGATGAAGACGGCGACGGCGACGCATACGGGTGCGGAGACGACGACGGGTACGGGGACGAACGCGAGCGCGGAGACGGACGCGGAGGTGCCGGCGTGAGCGGCGACCTGCGGCTCGTCCACGCACACGGCGACCGGGTCACGGTGACCGACCCGGCCACCGGCGTCGAGCTGCTCGCCTACGTCTACCGGCCCGAGGCTGCGTGGGAGGCGCCGAGGCCGTACATCCACCCGCTGCGGACCCTCGCCGGTGACGTCGTGACCGACTACCGGCCCAACGACCACCGCTGGCACAAGGGGCTGTCGCTGACCGCCTCGCACCTCTCGGGCGCCAACCTGTGGGGCGGCAACTCGTATGTGCACGGCGAGGGGTATCTCGAGCTCCCCGAGCGGGTCGGCTCGATGGCGCACGTCGGCTTCGACGAGGTGTCGGCGGCCGGCGGCCGGGCCGTCATCGCCGAGCGGCTGACCTGGCATCCGCACAGCGGCGAGCTGTGGGCGCAGGAGGCGCGCCGGATCGAGGTGCACGACGTCGACCCGGACGCCGGTTCCTGGGCGCTGACCTGGACCAGCGCCGTGACCAACCGCAGGGACGAGCCGCTCCGCTTCGGCAGCCCGACCACCGCCGGGCGCGAACTGGCCGGATACACGGGCCTGTTCTGGCGGGGACCGCGGGCCTTCCGCGACGGCCGGATCATCGGCCCGGACGGAGCGGGCCCCGGGCTGATGGCCTCGCAGAGCCCCTGGCTGGCCCTCTCCGGCGAGCACGACGGCGCCGACGGTCACGCCACAGTCGTCTTCGCGCACGCCCCCGAGAACGACCACTCCGGAGCCCGAGGGACCCACCCCGCACACTGGTTCGTCCGCAACGAGCCCTTCGCGGGCATCGCCCCGTCCTGGTCCTTCTTCGACGAGCTCGAGCTCGCCCCCGGCGACACGCTCACCCGCCGCTACCGCGTGGTGGTGGCCGACGGCGCCTGGGAGCGGGAGGAGATCGCCAAGTACCTGGAGGCACATCCGTGGTGAGCGGGTACGGGGGGCTGCCCGGCGGGGTCGCCGTCTCGCGCCTGCGCGTGTACGACTGGCCCGCCGCCGACGGTCTGCACGGCGGAACTCCCCATATGCACCTGACGTGTTCGGAGGGGTACGTCGTCACGGCCGGGCACGGTGCGGTGCAGACCCTGACGGCGTCCGGGTACGAGATCACGCCGCTCGCACCCGGCACGGTCGCCTGGTTCACGCCGGGCACCATCCACCGGCTGGTCGACGAGGACGCACTGCGCATCACCGTGCTGATGCAGAACGGCGGGCTGCCGGAGGCCGGCGACGCCGTGCTCACCCTGCCGCCGCAGTACCTGACCGACCCCGAGACGTACGCCGCCGCGACCGTGATCCCGGCCGACGCTCCCCGGGCGGAGCAGGCCCGGATCGCCCGTGCCCGGCGCGACCTCGCGCTGGAGGGCTACCGCGCGCTGCGCGAGGCGGCGGACGGCCCGGCCGCCCTGGCCGCCTTCCACCGGTCGGCTGCCGCGCTGGTGGAGCCCCGGCTCGCCGAGTGGCGTGAGCGCTGGCTCCGTGGTGCGCGGGCGGCCGCGCGGGCCACGGGCGAGCAGCTCGACCGGCTCGCGGACGGCGATGTGTCCTACCTCGCCGAGGCCGCCGTCCGGGCCGAACGGCCCTCGTCCCAAGGCAAGTTCGGGATGTGCGGGTGGCTGGACGTGTACCCGCTTCCCTAGCGCCTGGTCATCAGCGCACGGGGGATCGGCTGACGTAGTTTCCCTGATACTCCTGCGGCCTCGCTGCCGGAATGATCCAATCGACCGATGTCGAGAGCGGGGAGTCAGCGGGTGCGGATCAGAGTGACGGCGGCGGCCCTGTGCGCAGCGGTTCTGGTGGCCGGATGCGGGGGTGGTGGCAGCGGCGATTCCGACGCGAAGGCGACGGATTCCGCGGCGGCGCAGGGGTCTACGTCCGGATCCGGGTCCGGATCGGCGTCGGTCTCGGCTGCCGCGTCGGAGGCTCCCGCACCACCGCTCGGCGAGGCTCGGCTGAAGTCCGCCGCGCTGGTCGGCGGGGATGTGGACGGCTACCAGATCACCGACTTCCCCGTGAAGCCCGACGGCGATTCCCTCGCCCGGCCCGCCGACTGCCAGCCGCTCGAGAACATGCGCACCGCCTCGCCCGACCCGGGTCCCAAGGCGTTCGTCGGGCTCCTCGCCTTCGGGGGAGCCGGCCCCACCGCGGGTTCCGCCACCACCATCGGTCTCATGGCCTACGACCAGTCCGACGCCGAGGGCATTCTCGACGGCCTCCGCACCGCCCTGAAGAAGTGCACCGCCTACGAGGGAGGCGTGCCCGCGCGTACCACCGCCAAGGCGGCCACCGCGCCCGACGTGGGCGACGAAGCCGTCGCCTTCGGCCTGGAGACCCAGGGTGACAGCGCGGACGCGTTCGTGGTCGTGCGCAGCGGCTCCACGGTCGTCCTGTTCTTCACCGCCGCCGGTACCGGCTCCGCGGCGGAGGTGCCCGCGGAACTGGTCACCGCGCAGATCCGGAAGCTGGGAGCCTGAGGGCCGTCTCGTGACAGGTGCCCGGAGGTGCGGTCACGCTCCGGCCGGTGATCCGTGCGCGCAGCGGGTGGGTCGGGTCGCCGCGTACCACGGTGACCTCGACCCACCGGGGGCCCGGCTCCGGCGCCACCCGCGCTCCCCGGACGGCACAGCCCGCCTGCGCGGTGGCCGCGCCCGCCGCCGTCGCCGCCCGCACAGCCCGCGCCGCGACGTCGGCACGGCAGCGACGGCTGCTCCGGTCCGCCCTGCCCCTCGGCTCCTCTTCGCCGCCCGCACCGCGTGCGGGTCCGCGCGGCGCGGCTTCAGGCGGCCGACGGGCCCGCCACCGTCCAGCCCGGAGCCTGCGGGTGGGCGCTCACGTCCTCGTGGCGGACCGGGTCGCCGCAGGCCGCACAGGTGACCACGGGGGCCAGCTCGTTGCCGCAGACGTGCGCGAGCACCATGGGGCGGTCGTCGTCCTCGCGGAGATGGCGGTCGCCCCACGCCATGAGGGTCATCAGGACCGGCTCCAGTTCGAGGCCCGCCTGCGTGGGCCGGTACTCGAAGCGCTGCGGTCGCTCGCTGTAGGCGCGCCTGGTCAGGATCCCGGCGTCGACGAGGCGGCGCAGCCGGGTGGCCAGGATGTCGCGCGGAGCGCCGATGTTGCGCACCAGCTGGTCGAAGCGGGTGTTGCCCAGGCACACCTCCCGCAGGACGAGCAGGGAGTACTTCTCGCCGACGAGGGCGAGGGCGTCGGCGATCGAGCAGGGGCGCGGATCTTTGGAGGCGGCCATGACGGCCAGTCTAGGTGAGGGTTGGAAAAACAAATCGACGTCGGTTGGATTTTCCAACCCTCGGGGTTATGGTGAGTTCGGATTTCCTACTCACCGGTAGTTTCCCTGCTCGTGCTCGTCATGGAGGCATCGCACATGCGTGACGCAGTCATCGTCGAAGCCGTACGCACCCCGATCGGCAAGGGCAAGCCGAACGGCTCCCTCGCTCAAGTCCACCCCGTCGAACTCCTCGCCCACACCCTGCGCACCCTCGTCGACCGCTCCGGCATCGATCCCGAGCTGATCGACGACGTGATCGGCGGGACCGTCGACCAGGTCGGCGAGCAGGCCATGAACACCACCCGCTACGCGCTGCTCTCGGCGGGCTTCCCGGAGACCGTCCCCGCGACCACCGTCGACCGCCAGTGCGGGTCCTCCCAGCAGGCCGTGCACTTCGCGGCCCAGGGAGTCATGTCCGGTGCCTACGACCTCGTCGTCGCCTGCGGTGTCGAGTCGATGAGCCGGGTGCCGATGTGGTCCAACGTGCCGCCCGGCAAGGACCCGTTCGGCCCCGGCGTCGCCGCGCGCTACCCGGAGGGACTCGTCCCGCAGGGCATCAGCTCCGAGCTCATCGCCGCCAAGTGGTCGATCACGCGGGAGCAGATGGACGGCTTCGCCGTCTCCTCGCACCGCAAGGCCGCCGAGGCCTGGTCACGGGGGCTCTTCGACGCGGAGGTCGCGCCCCTGGAGGGCGTCTCGCGCGACGAGTGCGTACGGCCCGGGAGCACCCCCGAGATCCTCGCCGGCCTCAAACCCGCCTACTACGACCCCGCCTTCGCCGAGCGCTTTCCGCAGATCGAGTGGAACGTCACCGCGGGCAACGCCAGCCCGGTCAACGACGGCGCCTCGGCCGTGCTGATCACCTCCGGCGAGACCGCCGCCCGCCTCGGTCTGCGCCCGCTCGCCCGACTGCACAGCTTCGCCGTCACCGGCTCGGATCCCCTGCTGATGCTGACCGGCGTGATCCCGGCGACCGAGAAGGTGCTGCGCCGGGCCGGGCTGCGGCTCGACGACATCGACCTCTTCGAGGTCAACGAGGCCTTCTCCAGCGTGGTCCTGGCCTGGCGGCAGGAGACCGGCGCGGACCTCGACAAGGTCAATGTGCACGGCGGTGCGATCGCGCTCGGGCACCCGCTCGGCGCGAGCGGCACCCGGCTGACCACGACGCTCGTCCACGCGATGCGGGAACGCGGCGCCCGCTACGCCCTGCAGACGATGTGCGAGGCGGGCGGGCTCGCCAACGCGATGGTCCTGGAATCCGTGTGATCGGGTGACCGGGAACAGGCCGCGGGGCAGGCCGCGGAACAGGAGCTGAAGCCGGTGACGGCGGGCGGCTACGGGCGGCGCAGGTGGTGGCGCTTGCGCCAGGCCACCACCGCGCCGACCAGCGCCGGCAGGGCGATGCAGGCCATGGCGATCAGGAAGGCCGGCGAGGTCGGGGAGGAGGCACGGGCCCCGGCGACGACGTAGGCGGCGGTGTTCGGGACCGAGCCCAGCGCGGTCGCCACCAGGAAGGACGGCCAGCCCATGCGGGAGACGGCGGCGCAGTAGTTCGCGGCCCAGAACGGCACGCCCGGGAACAGCCGGGCCGCCAGCATCGAGCGCATGCCGTGCCGGCTCAGCTGGCCGTCCGCCGCCTTGAGCAGCCGCCCGCGCAGCAGCGGCCGTAGCGCGCCCTGCCCGAGGACCCGGCCGAGCCCGAAGGCGATCCCGGCCCCCAGCACCGTGCCCGCCAGTGCCGCGGCGACACCCCACTGCGAGCCGAAGACGGCGCCCGCGGCCAGGTTCAGCAGCGGTCGGGGCACGAACGCCACCGTGCACAGTCCGTACGCCACCGCGAAGACCGCGGCCGCCGTCACACCGCCCAACTGGGGTGGCCAGCCGTCCGCGAGGAGCCTTTGCGGCTCGAAGAGCAGCACGCTCGACGCGGCCGCCGCCAGCAGCGTGACCAGCAGCGCGAATCGGGACCAGGGCGAGCGCAGCGCTCTCGCGCAGCGCGCGGCGAGGCCGCCGGGTGCGTCGACCGTCGCAGCGACGGACGCGATGACGGGCAAGGGAGCGAGCGTGGGGACGACGAACTCCGTGGCGGTGGCCCGGGGAGTGGCCGTGGCGGTGCCCCCAGGGCGGGTGGTGGCATCGAGCATCCCGCGACACTAACCGACGGACATGTGTGATCGCCGTATGGTTCGTCTCATGACGGTCACAGGTGCGGACGCGATCGGCGTGCCGGACAGCGTTCTCGCCGACATCGTGCTGGAGCGGCTGACGACCGCGTACGGCCCCACGGCCGACCCGGGCCGGGCGGCGGTCATGCGCGCGTACATGAAGGACGTGGCCCCCTTCCTCGGCCTCCCCACCCCCGCCCGCAGGGCCCTGTCCCGCACCGTCCTGGCGGGCACGCCCCGCCCCGACGAGGCCGACTGCACGGCGATCGCGCTGCGCTGCTGGGCGCTGCCGCAGCGCGAGTACCACTACTTCGCCGTCGACTACCTGCGCCGGTACGCGCCACGCCTGTCGTCGGCGTTCCTGCCCGTGGCTCGCCGGCTGGTGACCACGACGTCCTGGTGGGACACGGTCGACCTGCTCGCCGCACACGTGGTCGGCACGCTCGTCGCGGCCGACCCCCGGCTCGGCGCCGACATGGACGTCTGGATCGCCGACGAGGACCTGTGGGTCGCCCGTACGGCCCTGCTCCACCAGCTCCGCCACAAGGAACGCACCGACACCGGCCGTCTCTTCGCCCACTGCCTGCGCCGGTCCGCACACCCGGACTTCTTCGTCCGCAAGGCGATCGGCTGGGCCCTGCGCGAGTACGCCAAGACCGACCCGGCGGCCGTCCGCGCCTTCGTCACCCGCGAACGGGAACGCCTCTCGCCGCTGACGGTGCGTGAGGCGCTGAAAG
The DNA here is from genome assembly GCF_032248645.1 of Streptomyces zaehneri. Classification (NCBI taxonomy): domain Bacteria; kingdom Bacillati; phylum Actinomycetota; class Actinomycetes; order Kitasatosporales; family Streptomycetaceae; genus Streptomyces; species Streptomyces zaehneri. Next base: position 565,347 of record NZ_JASTTJ010000002.1, on the reverse strand, counting down.
CGGAGGCGCGCGATGCCTTGCCGTCGGTCCGCTCGCGCATGCAACTCGGGCCCGGCCTGGGGCTCCTGCATCCACGCCGCGTTGGATGAAAGAGCAACAGTTGACAGTTGAGGCGTGCACTCAAGCTGTGTCGTCGCCCTTGTCCCGAGTTGGCGTCCTACCGGTACGAGGGTGACGATGGAGGTGGGCCCTCGGCTCCGACCTCGGATGCGGAGGGCACGCCGGGGGTGGTGCGGGCGTGCGGCAGGATCAGCTTCCATCAGCACATCGCGGTTGTTCCGCCCGGCGGGGCCCTTGCCGGATGTTGCGGAGCGGGAACCGCCCACCTGGAACAGCGGCGCACTCTCTGGGGACGTCATGGCCATCTCCGACGAAGAACTGGCGCGGGCGAAGAAGATCCGGGTCGAACAGGTGCCGCTGCTGCGCAGGAGCCGTGGCGTGACGAACGAGACCCTTCACAGGCTGCCTGACGCTGCGGTACGACGTGCGCTGCGGCGCCTGAACTACCCCGACTTGCCCAACGCACGATGGCTGTTCAGGCTCGACCAAGAGCGCGGCGACGACGGCACGGTCCCGGCGCACGCCCAGGGAACGGCACTCGACAGGATGCACGCGCGGCTGGCGGCGGGTGAGGCCCCGCCCGCGCAGACCGCGGGCGTGCCGACCGGCGCCACTCGTGAGGGCCTCGAGGCAGGCCCGACACCGACGGCCGGGATGCAACTCGCCGCATGGGAGTGGCTCGGCCCGGGCAACATCGGTGGCCGCACCCGCGGCATCGCGATCCATCCCGAGGAGCCTCGGAAGATGTGGGCCGCGGGCGCCGGCGGCGGCGTGTGGCACACCGAGGACGGCGGAGGGCAGTGGGCGCCCGTCGACGACTTCCTCGGCAACCTGGCCTGCTCCTGCCTGGCCATGGACCCCGGCGACCCGTCGACGATCTACGTCGGTACCGGTGAGGGCTTCTCCAACAACGACGCGTTGCGCGGCAACGGCGTCTTCCGCACCACCGACGGCGTCAACTGGGCGCCGATCACCGCCACCCAGACAACGGATTTCCGCGCCGTGGCCCGGATAGCGGTCTCCTCGACCGGCGAGGTCGTGCTCGCGGCCACCGCGACCGGGCTCTTCCGCTGCTCCGACGAGGAACGCAAGACCTGGACACAGGTCCTGGACGTCCCGCTCGGCACCGTCCTGTTCGACCCCACCGACGACGACCTGGCCGTAGCCGGTGCGCTGGAGGCCGGCGCGGCCTTCGTCAGCTCCGACGGCGGGCGCACCTGGCAGACGGCGACGCAGGCCGGCAGCCCGTGGTCGGGCCGGGTGGAACTCGCCCACGCAGCCGCGGATCCCAGGATCGTCTACGCCTCGGTCCAGATGACCAGCGGCCGCATCTATCGCTCCACGGACGGCGGCCGAACCTACCGTCCCCGGAAGACCCTCGACTCCAGCGGCCGGATGGCCGACTATCTGGGCGACCAGGGCTGGTACGGCAACGCCGTGTGGGCCGGCGACCCGACGGACGAGAACCTCGTCGTGCTCGGCGGCGTCGACCTGTGGCGCAGCACCGACGGCGGCGACCACATCACCGAGATCAGCACATGGTGGGCCCAGGGTTCCGTGCACGCCGACCACCACGCGATCGTCTCGCACCCCGCATACGACGGGGCGAACAACCGGACGGTCTTCTTCGGCAACGACGGCGGTGTGTTCACCGCACAGGATCTGGCGCAGACCGGCACCGAGCAGGAACCGCCGTTCGTCGACGGCTGGACCGAGCTGGACAACAACTACGGGGTCACCCAGTTCTACTCCGGGGCCGGCAACCGGCTCAGCGGAAAGATCATCGGTGGCGCTCAGGACAACGGCACCCTGTGCTTCGACCCGGCCCAGGGCACCGAGGGCTGGCAGCAGATCTTCGGCGGCGACGGAGGCTGGTGTGCCTCCGACCCCGACGATCCGGAGGTCTTCTACGGTGAGTACGTCTTCCTGAACATCCACCGCAACACCGACGGCGGGGCCAGTGACGACACCGGGGGCGACCGCTACATCAGCGGCCAGTTCTGGAACGACGTCATCAGGGAGTGGGACTGGAAGCCGCTGCCTTTCCGTATCCCCGACGCCATGACCAACCAGGCCCTGTTCATCGCGCCGTTCGCCCTCGACCCGAACGAACCCGACCGGATGCTCGCCGGCGGCCTGTCACTGTGGCGGACGGACAACGCCAAGGAAGCCAACACTCCCACGTCCGGGCCGAGCTGGCGGGCGGTCAAGCCCAGCGCGGGAGCCAAGATCAGCGCGCTCGCCGTGGCGGCCGGAGACTCCGACCTGATCTGGGTGGGGCACGTCAACGGCATGCTGTTCCGTACCGTCAACGGCACGGCGACGACGCCGGCCTGGAGTCGTGTCGGGGTGACCGGACCCAGCCCACTGCGGCCGCGGCGCTACCTCACCTGCGTCACGCTCGACCCCGCCGAGCCGGACACGGCCTACGTCGCCTTCGGTGGTTTCGAACCGGACAACCTCTGGGTCACCCACGACGGCGGCGCCGCGTGGACCCAGCTCGCCCAGACGCTGCCGGACGTACCTGTCCGGGCGGTCGCCGTACATCCGAGACGTACCGCATTCCTCTACTGCGGTACGGAGGTGGGGCTCTTCGCCAGCGACGACGGCGGGGCCAACTGGTCGGCGGCCAACGAGGGGCCCACCAACTGCTCGGTCGACCAGCTGTTCTGGATGGACGAGACGTTGGTCAGCGCCACTCATGGCCGTGGCATGTTCCGGATCGACCTGTCGGCGGTCTGAAGATCCTCGACCTGGCACATTTCGAAGGTGACGGCGATGACACGAGACGTGCGTTTGCGGGGCCGGATCGAGGCGGCGGCCGCCGGTCTGTGCGCGGTGCTCTTCCTGGCCACGCTGATCTGGCGCGACTGGATCGAGGCAGTGTTCGCAGTGGACCCCGATCAGCACAGCGGCGCCCTCGAGTGGGCGATCGTCGCCCTGACGCTGGGCGCCACGGTGGCGTTCTCGCTGCTGGCGCGCGGCGAGTACCGCAGGGCCCGGTTGTCGTCGTCCAGATCGTGACGTCCGCGTCCCCGTCATGGACACGGCGGCGAGGCCGCAACCGGGCGAAACGGGTTCCCGCCGAGCCAGGCCGCCACGATTCACCCCGGGCCGACCGCTGCTGTGACGCCACACAGGCGGGTGCGCCGTCCACCGCCGCAGGGAGACCCCGCTGTCTCCAGGCGGCGGCACCCGGTGCAAGGCGGTCGGGTCATCGTGCGCCCTGCGCCATGCCCCGCGGCCGGCGCCGCCCTTCGGGGTCGTGGGTCTCAGCGTCCCGTGGCCGACATACTCGTGCCCACGGAGGCCGATGCTTTCTGCACTCGCACGCACCGGACGTCGCGAGCCCTGCCCTGCGGGCAGACGGCGCTACGTTGCGGACACGGCCCGGCGGCTACGAGGGCCGCAGGCGGGGCGCCTCGTCGTCCGGGGTGTCCGGGCTCGCGAAGTGGAAGGGCACCGACAGACGCGCGGCCAGGGCCCTGCCCACCTTGTCGGCGACGGCCGCGCAGGGATGGCCCAGGGCGGGATCCGTACCGTCGAGGTGGCGCTGCGCCGTGCGCCGGTAGATCGTGGCCAGCGCCTGTTCGCCCTCGGGGTCTGCGGTGACGGCGTACAGGATCACGAACCAGTCGTGGACCGTGTCCCCGTCCCACACGACCTCGATCGCCACGACCCGCCCCGGCGCACCGCCCGCGCGGGCGTCGAGCGAATCCAGGTCCAGCGGATCGTCGGGGGTGCGGGCGATCCGGTCACCGTGGTGCACATAGCGCTCGTGGACGACGAGCTGCGCCTCGTGGAGGCCGACGCCGTGAACCCGGCCGGCCTCCCAGACGGTGCGGATCGCCCGCATCAGGGCGTCCTGGAGGACGTACCCGTCGACCTGCTCGCGGACGCCCTCCGGCAGCAGCTCCCACCACCGCTCCCACGACTCCTCCGTGCTGATGTCGGTCATCAGGACCGTAACCCTCCCCATCCGGCGAAAACCATTCGACGCCGAACGAACCGTCGGCGATGATCGGCACCATGTTCCGGTACGCCTTCCTCCTCGCAGCATCCGCGGTCGCGGATACGCCGAAGGCTGCCGTCCCGCTCCTCCTGGCCGCTGCCGACGGCGCCCGAAGCTGACCCTCTCCGGATCGTCCGGCGGACCCCGCAGGGGGAGGGTCGGCCGGTTCGCCGGGGTCCCCGCTTCCTACGGACACGCTTCGAGGTACAGCCATGCCCAAGACCGCTTACGTGCGGACCAAACCACACCTCAACATCGGCACCATGGGGCACGTCGACCACGGCAAGACCACCCTGACCGCCGCCATCACCAAGGTCCTCGCCGATCGCGGCACCGGCGCCTTCGTGCCGTTCGACCGTATCGACCGGGCCCCGGAGGAGGCCGCGCGCGGTATCACCATCAACATCGCGCACGTCGAGTACGAGACCGACACCCGGCACTACGCGCATGTCGACATGCCGGGCCACGCCGACTACGTCAAGAACATGGTCACCGGGGCCGCGCAGCTCGACGGGGCGATCCTCGTCGTCTCCGCGCTCGACGGGATCATGCCGCAGACCGCCGAACACGTCCTGCTCGCCCGCCAGGTGGGCGTCGACCACATCGTGGTCGCGCTCAACAAGGCCGACGCCGTCCTCGACGGGGACGACGCCGAGTTGATCGACCTGGTCGAACTGGAGGTCCGCGACCTGCTCACCGAGCACGGCTACGGCGGCGACTCCGCCCCCGTCGTCAGGGTGTCGGGGCTGCGCGCCCTGGCCGGCGACCCGCGCTGGACGGCGTCGATCGACGCGCTTCTCGACGCGGTGGACACCTATGTGCCCATGCCCGAGCGGTATCTGGACGCGCCGTTCCTGCTGCCCGTGGAGAACGTGCTCACCATCACGGGCCGGGGGACGGTCGTCACCGGCGCCGTGGAGCGCGGGACGCTCCGCCTGGGGGACCAGGTGCAGGTGCTCGGGGCCGGTGCCGAGACCGTGGTCACGGGCATCGAGACCTTCGGCAAGCCGATGGAGGAGGCGCAGGCCGGGGACAACGTGGCACTGCTGCTGCGCGGCGTGCCCCGGGACGCCGTCCGGCGGGGTCATGTGGTGGTGGCGCCGGGGAGCGTGGTGCCCAGCAGGCGGTTCACGGCACGGGTGTACGTCCTGTCCGGGCGGGAGGGCGGTCGCACCACGCCCGTCTCGACCGGCTACCGGCCGCAGTTCTACATCCGTACGGCGGACGTCGTCGGGGACGTGGACCTGGGCGAGATCCCGGTCGCGCGGCCCGGGGACACGGTCGGCATGACCGTCGAACTGGGGCGTGAGGTTCCGTTGGAGCCCGGCCTCGGCTTCGCCATCCGCGAGGGCGGGCGGACCGTGGGGGCGGGAACCGTGACAGCCGTGCTGTGAGGGCGGCCGGTGTCCGTGGCCGACGTGCGCGGGGCCGGCGGGCCGTGCTCCTTCGGGGGCGTGGCCCGCAGGCACAATGGGACGGTGAACGACGAGCCCATACCCGTCTCCCGCGCCGTCGACCACGGCACCGCCAAGCTGATGCCCGACGTGGACCGGGAGCGGGCCTGGCTGCTGACCGTCGACGGAGCGCCGCAGTCGTACGTCGACCTGGACGAGCCGACGTACCTGGAGTTCGAGTACGCGCGGCGCCTCGGGCACGTCCTGGACACCGTCGCCGAGGCGGGGCGGCCCCTGGACGTCCTGCATCTCGGCGGCGGCGCGCTCACCCTGCCCCGGTACCTGGCCGCTACCCGGCCGGGTTCCCGGCAGGACGTCGTCGAGTTCGACCGCGGGCTGCTGGAGATGATCGACACGCACCTGCCGGTCCCGGCCGGAGCCGGCATCGCGCTGCACGCCGCCGACGCGCGGGACTGGCTGGAAGCGGCCCCGGACGGCTCCGCCGACGCGCTGGTCGCCGATGTCTTCGGCGGCTCCCGCGTCCCCGCCCATCTGACGACCCTGACCTACGCCCAGGAGGCCGGACGGGTCCTGAGCCGCGACGGCGTCTATCTGGCGAACCTCGCCGACGCGGCGCCTTTCGGCTTCCTGCGCTCCCAACTCGCCAACTTCGCCGCGGTGTTCGAGGAACTCGCCCTCATCGCCGAGCCCGCCGTACTGCGCGGCCGCCGGTTCGGCAACGCGGTGCTCGTCGCCGCGCACCGTCCGCTCGACGTGACCACCCTGGCCCGCCGCACCGCCTCCGACGCCTTCCCGGCCCGGGTCGAGCACGGCCCGGGGCTGCGCCGCTTCGTCGGCGACGCCCGCCCGGTACGGGACGAGGACGCCGTACCGTCCCCCGAACCTCCCGAAGGCGCGTTCGGCATCGGCTGAGCGGCGTCGGCCGAGCGGCGGGTACCGGCACAGCGCCGCGGGCGCCCCGCGGGGAACCGCCGGACCGGTCACCGGCCGGCCGTCCTCGCGGGACTTCGCGGACACGGCCTAGTTCTGCGTCGGTGTCCCGTTCAGCCGGACGGTGCTGAGGATCTGCATGATCGTGGCCTTCGGGAGTTCGTCCTTGACGCCCTTGGCCCCGTACAGGTTCCACGACACGTAGTCGCCGTTGGAGTTCTTGAAACCGAACGTGATCGCCTTGCCGTCGCTGTCGCACTTGCCCTTCTGGGGTGTGTTCGTCGACTGGGCCCAGGCGTAACTGCCCACGATGCCGGAGGCGGTCGTGAAGGCGGTGGCCTTCTTGTCGAAGGTCAGGCTCTTCTTGTCCGGCTCGGTGTAGCCGCCGAAGACCCACCAGGCGGGCGTGTTGATGGCGATCTCATCGGTCGACTTGGCCCCCTCGGCCCCCTTGCTGCCGACCACGGCCAGCGCGGTGTCCTCGGTCTTGCCGTCCTTGTCGGAGTCCACGGAGCACCACTTCGACTTGAACTCGGCCGTGCCCCCCTGGAGGATCTGGTCGTAGCCGTCCGCCTGCTCCTTGTCCTCCCACTCGAAGCCCTGGCTGAGCGTCGGAGACTGGACCTCCCAGTCAGCCGGCACGTCGAAGGCGATGCCCCACTTGGGGTTCACCACGACCTTCCAGCCGGCGACGGTCGCCTTCGCGGTCTCGTTGCCGCGCGGGTTGTCGTCGGTGCCGGTCGAGGAGGAGCCGGAAGCCGAGGCGGAACCGGACGTGGAGACCGTCGGGCTCGCGCTGCCCTTGCTCGCGTCGACCGCATCGTCATCGTCGCCGCCCAGCACCAGGAACCCGGTGACACCGGCTGCCACGACGACGGCCATGGCCGCGACGACCGCGATCAGCTTCGTCCGGTTGCCGTCGCCCGAGCCGCTGCCGCCGGGCGGCGGCGTGGGCGCGCCCACGGGCGCGGGGGCGCCCCACTGCGGTTGCTGCGCGTAGGGGTTGGGCTGCTGGTCGGGCTGCTGCTGGTAGCCGGGCTGCTGATACGGATTCGGCTGCTGGTATCCCGGCTGCTGGTACGGGTTGTTCTGCGCCTGCGGGTTCTGCTCTCCCCCGGGCGGCTGCTGTCCTGGCCACATGGCCAGAAACCCTAGTGCCGTCCGGGACACGATTCGGTCACCGCCCCTTGTCAGGGACGTACCGAATCGGGACGCGGAGGGCCGGCACACGCGAACTCTGTCCCCGAAGTTCCGTATCGCGGCATTCGGGACCCCCTCGGCGACCGCCCCGGACGTCGGAGGGCCGCGAGGTCGTGCGGTGATCGGCACGCCGGTCTGGCCAGCTGAAGCTACTCACAGGTAACATCGCGGCCATGAGCGCAGACCAGATGTCCATCGGCGAGATGCTCGCCGCCACGGTGCCCATGGCCCGGACCCTGAACCTCGAGTTCCTCGAGGCCGGTCCGGAGAGGGCCGTGGTCGCCCTGCCCGACCAGAGCGAGTTCCACAACCACGTGGGCGGGCCGCACGCCGGGGCGATGTTCACGCTCGGTGAGTCCGCCAGCGGCGCGATCGTCCTCGCCGCGTTCGGCGACCAGCTCTCCCGTGCCGTACCGCTCGCCGTCGGCGCCGAGATCGCCTACCGCAAGCTGGCCATGGGGGCGGTCACCGCCACCGCCACGCTGGGCCGCCCGGCCGCCGAGGTCGTCGCGCAGCTCGACGCGGGGGAGCGGCCCGAGTTCCCGGTCGCGATCGAGATCCGCCGCGCCGACGGGGCCGTCACCGGCGAGATGACGGTGACCTGGACCCTGCGTCCCAACGGCTGACCGGCCGAGCGGCTTCCTGCGGGGGTGACGGCCCAGGTCGCGGCGACCTCGGGGCCCTCTGTGGGGCACTGCCCGCCACCCCCGGCCCGCCGCGCGCCGGTCAGGCCGCCAGCTGTTCCCGAGCCGCGTCGCCGTCCGCCAGGCCCGCCACGAACTCCTTGAGCCAGGCGACGAACTCCGGCCCCAGGTCGGGCCGGTCGCAGGCCAGACGGACGACCGTGCGCAGATAGTCCGCCTTGTCGCCCGTGTCGTAGCGGCGGCCCGAGAAGATCACGCCGTGCACCGTGCCGCCCGCGGCGAGTTCCTGGAGGGCGTCGGTGAGCTGGATCTCACCGCCGCGGCCGGGGGCGGTGCGCTCCAGGACCTCGAAGACGGCCGGGTCCAGGACGTACCGTCCGATGACCGCGTACCGGCTGGGCGCGTCCTCGCGCGCGGGCTTCTCCACCAGACCGGTGACCCGCACCACCCCGTCCTCGCCGGACGGCTCCATGGCCGCGCAGCCGTAGAGGTGGACCTGCTCCGGCGGGACCTCCATCAGGGCGACCACGCTGCCGGCGTACCGGTCGCGGACCTCGAGCATCTGGCTGAGCAGGGTCTCCCGCGGGTCGATGAGGTCGTCGCCCAGCAGCACCGCGAACGGCTGGTCGCCGACGTGGTTGCGGGCGCAGAGCACCGCGTGACCGAGCCCGAGCGGGTCGCCCTGCCGGATGTGGTGGATGTCGGCGAGCCGGGCCGGATCGCGCACCGCGTCCAGCCGGACCGTGTCGCCCTTGGCGGCGAGCGCCTGCTCCAGTTCGAAGGCGTGGTCGAAGTGGTCCTCGATGGCCCGCTTGTGCCGGCCCGTGACCATCAGGACGTCGTCCAGACCCGCGGCGGCCGCCTCCTCGACGACGTACTGGATGGCCGGCTTGTCGACCACCGGCAGCATCTCCTTCGGCGTCGCCTTGGTGGCGGGCAGGAAGCGGGTGCCGAGGCCGGCGGCCGGGACGACGGCTTTGCGGACACTGGGTGCGGAGTGGGGGGCGCTCATGCGGATCATGCTGTCCCACGGGGATGGGAGTACCCCGAGAGTCACATCTGAGATTCCTGTGGGCCCGTCGCTGTGCCGGAGGGACCGGCCGCTCCGGGCCGGAAGTTGGAGATTCGGTGTGCCATCCGGCTTTGGGCGTACACAAGTTGAGCCGGGGATCCTGGCGCCATTTCGAATACGGGTGCGGATACCGCCGGTAACTTATCTGAGATCGGCGCGCTTTGAACTTGGGTCACTCGAGCTTCTTGTTTCCTGTGAGGCGCGTGTGCGAAGGTGAGCCTCCCCTTACGGACGGGCCGGATCAGGCAAACGTGCCTGGTCAGGCCAAAGGTACGCACCAATCAGGCACCCGCATTCCGACACCGTGCTTTTCCGTGCCGTTCGTCGGCTTGGAAGGAAATGGTTCCGTGCAATCCCCCAACCCCCCACGCCCGCCCCACCCGCCCCGCCCCGGCTGGAGCCCCGGGGAGTCCGATCCCCGGCTCGCCGCCCTGTTGGCCGCCCGGCCCGCCGGTGACGACGGGCGTGACCGTGCGGTCGCCCTGCTGTTCGCCCGTCACTGGCGGGCGGCCCACGACTACGCGACCGTCTGCCTGGCCGGCACCGAGGACACGGCGCGGCTGGTGGCCGCCGCCGCGTTCCACGAGGTGCTGGGCCTGCTCGCGGACGGACGCACCGGCGGCGCCCTGCGTCCCCAACTCCTCGTCGCCGTACGGGAGACGGTCCGCAAATGGGCCGGCGCCGACGGTGTGGCCGACGTTCTGCCGGAGCTGCGTAAAACCGTCGGCGGCCGCGGACTGCGCGCCGCACGGGCGGTGACCGCCGAAAGGCGACAACTCGCCGAGCGGTCTTTCCAGTTGCTTCCGGCCGCCTCCCAATGCCTGTTGTGGCACACGGAGGTGGAGGCGGATCCGATATCCGTACCGGCCGGTCTGTCCGGCGTGGACGACCTCTCCGCGGCCGCCGCCCTGGAACAGGCTCGGGAACAATTCCGGGCGGGCTGCGTACGCGCCCACCGGGAACTCGCGCCGACGAGCGAATGCCGCTTCTACAACCGTCTCCTCGACATTCCGCTGCGCCGCGGCGGAACGCTGCTGCCCGATGTCCGGCAGCATCTCGCGCACTGCCGCTTCTGCCGGCACGCCGCCGAACAGCTCAGCCATTTCGACGACGGCCTCGACCTGCTGCTCGTCGAGACCGTGCTGGGCTGGGGCGCCCGCCGCTACCTCGACTCGCGCCCAGGGCGCACGGCCTCCGACGGCGCGTCGGCCGGGCCCGCGGTGCCGGCCGGGCCCGCCGCGCGGCGTCCGCCCGTCGCGGGCGGCCGGCACCGCACGACCTCGGCGGGACTGCTCGAACTGCCGGGCAGGCGGCCCAGGGCCGTGCTGGTGGGTGTCGGCCTGACCTCGCTCGCGCTGATCGCGACCGTCCTCGTGGCCAAGGGCTGGTCCGATGACAACGGTGTCCCCGCCTCCGGGGCCACCTGGGGCGCACCCGCCGGCGGGAACAGCACCCCGGCCACCGGCGGCCGCGGTCTGCCCGGCGGCTCCGACGCCTCCTCGCCCTCCGGATCCCCGTCGGCCGCCTCCGCGTCCCGGTCCGCCGAGGTCGCGCACGGCAGGCTGCGCGGCCCGGACACGGAGCTCTGCCTCGACGCCGCCCGCGGCCTGGCCCGGCCCGGTGCGGGGATCGTCCTCGCGGGGTGCTCATCGGCCGCGTCCCAGCAGTGGTCGTACCGGGACGACGGGCTGCTGCGCAGCGCGGCCGACCCGACGCTCTGCCTGGGCGCGGACCCGGGCCACCGGACGACCGCCCTGGTCAGCTGCCTGGTGCACGCCGGCGAGACGTTCTTCGACCTGACCGTCCGCGGGGAACTCCTGCTGCGGCGGGACAACGCACTGGTCGTCGCGCGCGCTGCCGGCGAGCCGGGCGCGGCCGTCGTCGTCACCGAGCGGGACGGTTCCGGCGGGCAGCGGTGGGTGTTCGACACGGCGGCGGCGCCGAGGGCGCCCGGTCCGGAGCCGCGCGGTACGGCGGAGCAGACCGTTCCGGGCAAACCCGGCTCCCCGGACCTCCCGGCGCCGCGCGGTGACCGGCCCCTTGCCCCGGACGCCGCACCGGCGCCCACCGAGACGGCTCCGGCGCCGGAGTTCGGGACGAGGGTCGCCCAGGTGCAGTGCTGCGACCCGCCGGCCGGACCGGCCGCGCCCGCGGCCGCCCCGGCCACGCTCCTCGACGCGCTCCCGGCGCCCGTCGCGGTGTCCGACGCACTGGGGAAGGTGACCGCGGACGTGACCGGATCCCTCGGTCGCTGAGCCGAGAGCCGGGAGGAGGGGCCGCACGAGGGGAGTGGCCCCTCCTCCCTCCTCCCCTCTTCGCGGGCTTCCGTCTCGCGCCTCCTCGGCGCGCTTCCTTCTCGCGCGGACGACCGCCTGGCTAGGAGGTGCAGACGTCCCTCAACTCCGAGGCCGCCTGGTCGATCTCGGCGGAGTCGGGCCGCTCGCCGTCGAGAATGTCCTGGTTGTAGTCCTCGACGGCCCGCTGGAGCTTGTCGACCGCCTTGTCGACCTTGCTGTCGTCGGACGAGCTGTCGCCCGACTTGTCGTTGATCTTGTCCAGGTTCTTCTCGATGGTGTCGATGGAGTCCTCGGTCCGCGTCGGATCCTCGATGGCGTCGGCTCCGGCCTTGTTGATCGCCGTGATGCTGTCCGTGATGTCGTCGGCGTTCGAGAGGCAGTCGACGGAGTCGTCGAACTCGCAGCCGGTGAGCAGGCCGGCGGTCAGCGCGAAGGCTGCCGCGGCGGTGGCGATGACGGCAGTACGGCGTCCGCGTCGGCGGTTCACGGCCATGGCGGGGTCCTTTCGGGAACGGTGGGGGCACGGTGGGTTCTTCCTCCACCACGATCACGTGACGGCGCCGTCGTCACGAGGGGCCCCGCCCCCGGATCCGTGGTGTAGCGGGCTACACCACGCGACGGGCCGGGTCCGGCCGACCCGGTAGGCTTCCGGGAAGGCAAGGCTGCCCAGGGACGTCAAACGGGAGGAACCCGCGGTGCACGTGCAGGAATGGCTCGACACGGTGCCCGCGGCCGCCGTCTACGCCCTCGTCGGGCTGGTGATCGGACTCGAGAGCCTCGGCATCCCGCTGCCGGGCGAGATCGTCCTGGTCTCGGCCGCGCTGCTGTCCTCCCAGCACGGCGGCATCAACCCCGTCGTCCTCGGCGCGTGCGCCACCGCGGGGGCCGTGATCGGCGACTCCATCGGCTACGCCATCGGCCGCAAGGGCGGACGTCCGCTGCTCGCCTGGCTCGGCGGGAAGTTCCCCCGGCACTTCGGCGAGGGCCATATCGCCACCGCCGAGCGGTCGTTCGAGAAGTGGGGCATGTGGGCCGTCTTCTTCGGCCGGTTCGTCGCCCTGCTGCGTATCTTCGCCGGCCCGCTCGCGGGCGTGCTGCACATGCCGTACTGGAAGTTCCTCGTCGCCAACGTCCTCGGCGGCATCGCCTGGGCCGGCGGTACGACGGCCGTCATCTACTACGTGGGTGTCGTGGCGGAGTCCTGGCTGAAGCGGTTCTCGTACCTGGGCCTGGTGGCGGCGGTGCTGATCGGCCTGACGTCGATGCTGATCATCAAGCGCAAGGCGAACAAGATGCAGAGCGCCTCGCAGGAGGCCGAAGCGGAGACCGTGCCCGCCGCCGCCGAGTAGGCGGGCCGCCCTACTCGTGCACCTTCCCGTGGGCCTTGGCCAGGTCCGCGTAGAGCGTGCCGTTCAGGGTCACGCCCTGCCGCTCCTCCTCGCTCAACTCCCGCCTGACCTTGGCCGGTACGCCCGCGACCAGCGATCCCGGCGGTACCTCCATCCCCTGGGGCACGAGCGCCTGGGCGGCGACCAGCGAACCCGCCCCGATCACCGCCCCGTTGAGCACGGTCGCGCCCATCCCGATGAGGCAGTCGTCGCCGACCGTCGCCCCGTGCACGACGGCGTTGTGACCGACGGACACCCGTTCACCGATCGTCACCGGAAACCCGGGGTCGGCGTGCAGCGTCACGTTGTCCTGGATGTTGGCGCTCGCCCGGACGGTGATCCGCTCCACGTCGCCACGCACGACGGCCCCGTACCAGACGCTCGCGCCCGCCTCGAGCGTCACGTCCCCGATCACCGAGGCCGTCGGCGCCACGAACGCCTCGGCGTCGATCTTCGGTTCCCTGCCGCCGATGCCCACGATCAGCGCCTTGTGCGTCATCACCGTCTCCTCGTGTCGGTCGTCCCACCGCACCGTACGCCACCGGGTGGGGCGAAGATCACAGGGCGGTGGGCGCTTGGCCGCACCGCGCGCTGAGTACGGTGAGCGGGTGCCGAAGCCCTGGAACACGTTCTCATCATGGCGGCGCCGACTGGTGCAGCGCGCCGTCCACGCGGGCTGGGCGTGGGTGCAGCGCACGGGCTCCGTCACCGCGGAGCACCCCGGACGTTTCCGCTTCGGCTCGATCGGGCCGGCCACCCGGCTCGCCTTCCCGCTCGGCACGGTCTTCGGGGAGCCGTGGATCCACCTCGGCGCGCACTGCATCGTCGGCGAACAGGTCACCCTGACCGCCGGGCTGATGCCCGACCTGGACCTCGGCCCGGACCCGATCCTGCGTCTCGGCGACGGCGTGGTGCTCGGCCGGGGCAGTCATGTCATCGCCGACACCACGGTCACCATCGGCAGTGACTGCTACTTCGGGCCGTATGTCTACGTCACGTCCACGAACCACTCCTACGACGATCCGCACGAGCCCATCGGCAAGCAGTGGCCCCGCATGGAGCCCGTGGAGATCGGCCCGGGATGCTGGATCGGCACCGGGGCCGTGATCCTGCCGGGTGCGCGGATCGGACGGAACGTCGTCGTCGCGGCCGGGGCGGTGGTACGCGGCTCGGTGCCCGACCACAGCGTGGTCGCGGGGGCGCCCGCCAAGGTCGTACGGCACTGGACGCCCGCCGAGGGCTGGCAGCCGCCGCTGCGCACCCCGGCGCCGGTCCCGATCCCGGACGGGGTCACCTCGGACCAGCTGGTCGCACTGTCGGAACTGGACGAGGAGACGGCGGCGGCGCTCGCCCGGCTGGAACCCTAGGTCACCCGGTGGCCAGCAGCAGCGTGCCCACCAGGGCGAGGCCCGCGCCCGCCGTCTGGACGAGTCCCGGCCGCTCGCCGAGGACCAGCCCGACGGAGACCGGCACGGCCACGCTGAGGGTGGCGAGGGGGGAGACGACTCCCATGGGGCCGAGCGCCAGCGCCTGGTAGAAGGAGAACAGGGCGACCGGGCCCACCAGCCCGGCCGCGACCGCGAACCACAGGCGCGGCCCTGTCTCGCTCCAGCCGCCGGTGGCGACCAGGATCGCGCCGAGGACGACGGCCGCGATCGACTGCGAGACCACGACCACGGTGAGCGCCGGGGTCCGGCGTGTCAGCAGCCCGCCGCCGAAGTCGGCCAGGCCCCACAGGAGGCTGCTGGCCAGGGCGAAGAGTGCTGTCACGGGGTCCCTCGCAGTACAGTTCGGTGCACGATCAGGTGCACCCCACGGTAGTGCAGGGAAGTGAATCCTGGCATCCAGAATATTGGACTCCCGAAGTGGACGGAATGTGTCGGACCTCGAACTCCTGACCCAGTCCCTGGCGCGCAACGTCAAGCACTGGCGCGCGGTGCGCGGCTTCACCCTGGACGTGCTCGCCGCCCGGGCCGGCGTCAGCCGCGGGATGCTCATCCAGATCGAGCAGGCCCGCACCAACCCGAGCATCGGCACGGTCGTCAAGATCGGTGACGCGCTCGGCATCAGCGTGACCACCCTCCTCGACTACGAACGAGGCGCGAAGGTCCGTATCGTCCCGGCCGATCAGGCGGTACGGCTGTGGCACACCGACGCCGGCAGTTACAACCGGCTGCTCGCCGGCGCGGAGGCGCCCGGACCGCTGGAGATGTGGGACTGGCTGCTGATGCCGGGGGAGAGCAGCCTCTCGGAACCCCATCCCGTCGGCACGGTCGAGCTCGTGCACGTCACCGCGGGTGAACTCACGCTCACCGTGGACGGCGAGGAGCACCGCGTCCCGACCGGCGCGAGCGCCTCGTTCGAGGCGAGCGTCCCGCATGTCTACGGCAACCGGGGCGAGGTGCCGATGGAGATGGTGATGGCCGTCTCGGTGCCGCCCGTGCACTGAGACGCCGCGGCCGCCGGCGGGCGGCTCTTGTCAGCGTGCGGCCATGCGCGCACCCATCGGACACTTCGACACCGCCAGCCCTGCCCCCGACTGCCTCGACGAGCTGGTCGGCCCGGTCGCCGACGCCGTACGCCGCTGGAGCGGCAGCGTGCCCGCCCGCGAAATCGTCCACGTCGACACGGACCCGCAGTGGGCGGACACGGCCGTCTTCGTGGAGCACTACGGCCGGGAGCTGCTGGAGCGGTCCGCCAACTGCGTGGTGGTCGCCGGCAAGCGGGGCGGTGAGACGACCCTCGCCGCGTGTGTCGTGCCGTCCACCACCCGGGTCGACGTCAACGGGGTCGTGCGCCGTCAACTCGGCGCCCGCAAGGCCTCGTTCGCGGCGATGGACACGGCGGTGGGGGAGACCGGCATGGAGTACGGCGGCATCACGCCGATCGGACTCCCGGCCGACTGGCCGGTGTTGGTGGACTCCGCCGTCGTCGACCTGCCGTACGTCCTGGTGGGCAGCGGGCGCCGGCGCGGGAAGCTGCTGGTGCCCGGCAAGGCGTTCGCCGAACTGCCGGGCGCGGTGGTGCTGGAGGGGCTCGGCGTGGCCTGAGCTCAGGCCGCCGCGTGATGGGCGAGGGCCAGATGCGGGTCGGCCTCGCCCGGCACCGGCGCCGGATCCGCGTGGACCAGCGCGGCCGTCAGACGCGGCACGGCGTGCAGCAGGGCGTGCTCGGCCGCCACGGCGATCCCGTGCGCCTCACGTACCGTCGCCTCGCCGTCCACGACGACCGCCACCTCGGCCCGCAGCCGGTGCCCGATCCAGCGCAGCCGCAACTCGCCGACCGCGCGCACACCTTCGACCTCCCGCAGCGCGTGCTCGGCCCGGTCGACCAGCGCCGGGTCGACGGCGTCCATCACCCGGCGGAACACCTCGCGTGCCGCGTCCCGCAGCACCAGCGCGATCGCCGCCGTGATCGCCAGCCCCACGACCGGGTCCGCGAGTTGCCACCCCAGCGCCGAGCCGCCCGCGCCCAGCAGCACCGCCAGTGAGGTGAACCCGTCCGTGCGGGCGTGCAGCCCGTCCGCGACCAGCGCGGCCGAGCCGATCGAACGGCCGACCCGGATGCGGTAGCGCGCGACCCACTCGTTGCCCGCGAAACCGGCCAGCGCGGCCACGGCGACCGCGCCGACCTGCTCGACGGGGCGCGGGTTCATCAGCCGCTCGACCGCGGTCCATCCCGCGAAGGCCGCCGACGCGGCGATCGTCAGCACGATCGCGATGCCCGCCAGGTCCTCCGCCCGTCCGTAGCCGTAGGTGAAGCGGCGGGTCGCCGCCCGTCGGCCCAGCACGAAGGCGATGCCCAGGGGTACGGCCGTCAGCGCGTCCGCCGCGTTGTGCACGGTGTCGCCGAGCAGCGCCACCGACCCGGACAGCGCGACCACGACCGCCTGCGCGACGGCCGTCACGCCCAGTACGGCCAGTGAGACCCACAGCGCGCGCATGCCCCGGGCGGAGGACTCCAGCGCCGGGTCGAGTTTGTCGGCGCTCTCGTGCGAGTGCGGGGTGAGGAGGTGGGCGACGCGGTGGCGCAGTCCCGGAGACGGGGAGGGGGACGGTGAAGGGGCGGAGGGGGAGGACTGATGGTGCGGGTGCTCGTGGGCGTGGTCGTGATGGTGCCCGCGGTCGTGCCGGTGTCCGTGCTCGTGGTCGTGCCGCTCGCTCACGTCGGTCCCTTCCGGTGCGCCGAGGTGGACGCGCGTCCGTCCACACCGCCATTATGTGCGTATGAGCGCACGCATGCACCTTTCACCTGCGCACCATGCGCATCCGCGCACACCCGGCGAGGAGCAGTTCGCCCTCGCGGCCGAGCTTCTCGCCCTGCTCGGCGACCGCACCCGGCTGGCCCTGCTGCACGCGCTGACGGTCGGCGAGGCCGATGTGACGACCCTGACGGAAGGCGTCGGAGCGGCCCGGCCGGCCGTCAGTCAGCATCTGGCGCGGCTGCGGCTGGCCGGGCTGGTGAACACCCGCAAGGAGGGCCGCCGGGTGGTCTACTCGCTCTCGGACGGCCATCTGCGCCGCCTGGTGGACGAGGCGCTGAACGTGGCGGACCACCGACTCGGGGACGAGCCGCCGCACGACTGACTCAGTGGTGCTCGGCCGTTCCCAGGTACTGCTCCGCGAAGGCGGCAGCGGCGGCGGGAGACGTGAACAGGCGACGCAGCCGGGCGAACGTCGTGCCCGCGCGGAACGGGTCGCCGGACGCGGTCCCGTGGTAGACCTCCGACAGCCACTGCGAGAACTCCTGGTAGTCCCACACCCGGCGCAGACACACCTGCGAGTAGTCGTCCAGGCCGTCGCCGTCACCGCCGTCGAGAAAGGCGACCAGCGCGTCGCCCAGCAGGAACGCGTCGTGCAGGGCGAGGTTCATGCCCTTCGCGGCGATGGGCGCGACGAGGTGGGCCGAGTCCCCGGCCAGGAAGAGCCGCCCGTACGTCATCGGTTCGACCACGTAGTCGTGCATGTCCAGCACGCGCTTCTCGATCAGCCGCCCCTCGCTGAGCGGCGGGGCCCCCGCACCCTCGAGTCGCTGGTGCAGCTCGGACCAGACGCGGTCGTGGGACCAGTTCTCCGGGTCGTCACCGGGCGGGCACTGGAGGTAGTACCGGGTCACGTCGGGACTGCGGGCCATGTGTCCGGCGAACCCGTTCGGATGGACACCGAACAGGACGCAGTCGGAGGACGGCGGCGCCTCGGCGAGCAGCGCCAGCCAGCCTATGCCGTAGTCGTGCCGAGCGATCCGGGCCCGCTCCGGCATCAGCGCGGCCCGGCTGACCCCGCGTGCCCCGTCGGCGCCGACCACGAAGTCGCAGTTCAGCACCCGCCGTTCAGCGGTCTCGGGGCAGGTGTACGAGACCGAGGGGCGGCCCGTGTCGAGGTCGTGCAGCTCGACGTCGCACACCGAGAAGCGGGCGTCGCCGCCGCGTACGTGGACGTACTCGTGGACGAGATCCGTCACCAGCAACGGCTGTGGGTACACCCAGTGGTGATGGCCTGTCAGCTCGGTGTAGGGGAAGCGGTAGCGCTCGCCGCCGAAGCGGAACTCGCACGCGGAGTGCTGCTGGGCCCGCGCCAACAGGTTCTGGGCCAGGCCCCGTTGCCGCAGTCCGTGAACGGCCCGCTCCTCCAGGACTCCGGCGCGGGGCCGCCGTTCGATGAACTCACGGCTCTGCGTCTCCAGTACGACGCAGTCGACGGACGCGGCCCGCAGGATGTTGCCGACGGTGAGACCTGCGGGGCCCGCACCCAGGACGACGACGGGAGTGTGGTGGGGGGAAGGCGCGTCGGTGGTCACCCGCACATTATGGGTGGGCCCCCCGACACCGCCCGGAGCACACCGGCCGGTCAGCCCAGCCGGGGGATCTCGATCGCCGGGCAGCGGTCCATCACCATCTCCAGGCCCGCGGCCCGGGTCCGGCCGTAGGCCGCCTCGTCGACGACGCCGAGCTGGAACCACACCGCCTTCGCGCCCTTGGCGACCGCCTCGTCCGCCACGGCACCCGCGAGTTCGCCGTTGACGAAGACGTCGACGACGTCCACCTCGAAGGGGATGTCCGCGAGGGAGGCGTACCCCTGCTCCCCGTGCACCGTCTCGGCCTTCGGGTGCACGGGCACGACCCGCTTGCCGAAGTGCTGGAGGACCTCGGCGACCCCGTAGGCCGCCCGCCCACGGTTCGTCGACAGGCCCACGACGGCCCAGGTGTCGCCGAGTCCGGTGAGGATCCTGCGGATCGTTGCCTCGTCGCCGTGCACCGGCGGCCTCCTTCAGATCGGAAAGGAACGGTCCTCGACTGCAACAGCTCGCGCCGCACCCTGATTCCGGCCCCTGCCTGCGAAGTCGCGCCCGCCCGCCTAGGCTCGCCTCGTGCTGAGCCTCATCGACGCCCGAACCGGCGAGCCCGTCGTCGCCGCCCCCGTCCGCCGTGGCCTGACCCGGGTGGAGGCGCATGCCTCGGGGTACGGGGCCGGGTCGCTCCGGGTCCTCCTCGTCGCCGATCTGCTCGTCCGCGCGCTGGAACTCGGCGGCACGCCCGTGTGGGCGCTGCTGTCCGGCGACCGCGATCAGGCCGAACTCCGGGCGGGCGCCACCGCCCTCGGCATGCACCCCTTCGAGGACGGCCGCGACCTCGGCGCGGGCGCCGGGGTGGGCGAGGCGCAGATCCTGCACGTGGTGGAGGCGGGCGGCCGCATCCCCGACGGGGTGTGTGTCGCCGTCGGGCCGGCCGAGGGCGCGGTCCCCGGGGGACCGGGCCGG
Organism: Streptomyces zaehneri; assembly: GCF_032248645.1. Lineage (NCBI taxonomy): Bacteria > Bacillati > Actinomycetota > Actinomycetes > Kitasatosporales > Streptomycetaceae > Streptomyces > Streptomyces zaehneri. The sequence continues at coordinate 545,573 of NZ_JASTTJ010000002.1, read as the reverse complement.
GTCTCCGGGGGAACGGACCCCGACTTCGCCGTCCTGCGGCTGGCCCTTCTCTCCCGGCCCCGCACCGAGCCCCTGCGGCTCGACGCGGACGCGCTGGCCGAGGCCCGGGACACCCTCGCAGGCTGGCGGCGAGCCGTCGCCGCGTGGGCGCGGCAGCCCTCGCGGCCGGTACCCGACGCGGTGCGCGCACGGCTGCGTGCCGCCTGGGAGGACGACCTGGACCTGCCCGAGGTGCTGCGGGTACTGCGGTCGGTGGCGGCCGCCGGGCCCGAGCTGCCGGACGGCGCCCGGTTCGAGAGCTACGCCTACGCCGACCGTCTCCTCGGCCTCGAACTCACCCGCGACCTCGGAGCCCCGGCGTGAACGGGCCCGGCGGAGGGACGCCCCCGCGCCGGCTGGTGGTGCTGCGGCACGCCAAGTCGGCCTGGCCGGAGGGCGTCCCCGACCACGAGCGGCCGCTCGCCCCGCGCGGCCTTCGGGACGCGCCGGCCGCGGGCCGGGCGCTCGCCGAAGCCGGCTGCGTCCCGGACCTCGCCCTGTGCTCCACCGCCGCCCGCGCCCGCGGGACCTGGGAACTGGCCGCCGCCGAGTGGGACACCCCGCCCCCGGTGCGCCTCGACCCCAGGCTCTACGGGGCCGACGTCCGCGAGCTCCTGGAGGTCGTCCACGAGACGCTCGCCGACGTAGGCACTCTGCTGCTGGTCGGGCACAACCCCGGCCTGGAGGAACTGGTCCTCGACCTGGCCGGGGACGGTCCGGGAGACGCCCTGGACGAGGTGCGGCCGAAGTTCCCGACGTCGGCGATCGCCGTCCTGGCCTGGTACGGGACCGACTGGCGGTCCCTGGCGCCGGGCACGGCCCTGCTGACGTCGATGACCGTGCCGAGAGGCCGAAGGGCGCAGGAGGGTTAGGGCCCGTCGTCGGCATCCTGCGGCCTGGTCCGAACGGCAGGCCCCTGACCGACGTGCACGCGCGCGGCCGCCGCCCCGGATCGGGCTCCGCGCGGCGCAGCACCTCGCGGGTGACCGGGAGGACGCCGGACCCGCGCCGCTCCCCTTCAACCGGGTGCCGGTCATGCTGCGCGCTCCCTGCGATCGGTCGGGCCACGTTCCACGGTCACCACCCCCGGCCGTCCCGCACATCGTCACCCGACCCTCCGGCGACGGCGACTGCGCGATCACCGCTTAGGCTGGCCGGATGCAGGACGAGTACCGCACGGTCGCCCACGCGGGCGTGCACGAGACCGAGGTCAACCGCTCCCGCTTCCTGTGCGCCCTCGCCCCCGCGGCCAGCGAGCGGGAGGCCCAGGAGTTCATCGCGTCCGTCCGCAAGGAGCACGCCGACGCCACTCACAACTGCTGGGCGTACGTCATCGGCGCTGACGCCTCCGTCCAGAAGGCGAGCGACGACGGTGAACCCGGCGGCACGGCGGGCGTCCCGATGCTCCAGATGCTGCTGCGCCGCGACATGCGGTACGTCGTCGCCGTCGTCACCCGTTACTACGGCGGGGTCAAGCTCGGCGCGGGCGGCCTCATCCGGGCCTACGGCGGCGCGGTCGGCGAGGCCCTCGACACCCTCGGCACCCTCACCCGTCGCCGCTTCCGGCTGGCCACGGTGACCGTGGACCACCAGCGCGCGGGCAAGGTCCAGAACGACCTGCACTCGACGGGCCGCGCGGTACGCGACGTCCGCTACGGCGAGGAGGTCACCATCGAGATCGGCCTGCCGGACGCCGACGTGGACGCCTTCCGCGCCTGGCTCGCGGACGCGACGGCGGGGACTGCGGGATTCGAGCTGGGCGGGGAGGCCTACGGGGACGCGTGAGGCGTCCGCCCCCGACGCGCGGCGCCGACGCCGGACGCCGGACGTCGGACCCGGCGACTCGTGACGCGTTGAGTGAACCGGTGGGTGAAATGTCCGTAACAGCCACTTGTGTCGGTCGTCGTGACGGTGCGATACGGGAGTAACCGCCCGTGATGTCAGACCCGGCCGTTAGTCTCGGGGATCATGAGGCTCCTGCACACTTCCGACTGGCATCTCGGCCGGGCGTTCCACCGGGTGAACATGCTCGGCGCCCAGGCCGAGTTCATCGGTCACCTCGTCGCGACCGTGCGTGAGCGCGAGGTCGACGCGGTGGTCGTGTCGGGAGACGTGTACGACCGCGCGGTGCCCCCGCTCGCCGCCGTCGAACTGTTCGACGACGCGCTGCACCGGCTCGCCGGCCTCGGAGTGCCCACGGTGATGATCTCCGGGAACCACGACTCGGCCCGCCGGCTCGGCGTCGGAGCCGGACTGATCGGGCGGGCCGGTATCCATCTGCGCACCGACCCGGCCGCCGCCGGGACGCCCGTGGTGCTCGCCGACGCCCATGGGGACGTGGCGTTCTACGGCCTGCCCTATCTCGAACCCGCCCTGGTGAAGGACGAGTTCGGCGTGCAGAAGGCCGGCCACGAGACCGTGCTGGCCGCCGCGATGGACCGGGTCCGCGCCGACCTCGCCGCACGCGCGCGCGGGACGCGTTCCGTCGTCCTCGCCCATGCCTTCGTCACCGGCGGCGAGCCCAGCGACAGCGAGCGGGACATCACCGTCGGCGGGGTCGCCTCGGTGCCCGCCGGGGTCTTCGACGGCGTCGACTACACCGCGCTGGGGCACCTGCACGGCTGCCAGACCATCACCGAGCGCGTGCGCTACTCCGGCTCCCCGCTGCCGTACTCCTTCTCGGAGAGCGAGCACCGCAAGACCATGTGGCTCGTCGACCTCGGCCCCGAAGGGGAGGTCGACGCCGAGCGGATCGACTGTCCGGTGCCGCGCGCGCTGGCCCGGGTCCGCGGCCCGCTGGAGAAACTGCTCGCCGACCCCGCCCTCACGCGTCACGAGGAGGCGTGGGTCGAGGCGACGCTCACCGACGCCGCCCGCCCGGCCGACCCCATGGCCCGGCTCACCCAGCGCTTCCCGCACACGCTCAGCCTCGTCTTCGCCCCCGAGCGCGCGCCCGACGACCCCGACGTGTCGTACGCCCGGCGCCTCGCCGACCGCAGCGACCAGGAGATCGCCGAGGACTTCGTGGCCCATGTGCGCGGGGCCGGCCCCGACACGCGTGAGCAGGGCGTGCTGCGGGACGCCTTCGACGCGGTGCGCGCGGACGACGTGGTACGGGAGGTGGCGCGGTGAGGCTGCACCGGCTCGACCTGACGGCCTTCGGCCCCTTCGGCGATCCTCAGAGCGTCGACTTCGACGAGCTCTCCGCCGCCGGAATCTTCCTGCTGCACGGGCCGACGGGCGCCGGCAAGACCTCCGTCCTGGACGCCGTCTGCTACGCGCTGTACGGCTCCGTACCCGGCGCCCGGCAGAGCGGCCAGGGCCTGACCCTGCGCAGCGACCACGCGGCGCCCGGCACCCGCACCGAGGTCACCCTCGAACTCACCGTCGCGGGACGCCGCCTCGAGGTCACCCGGCAGCCGCCCTGGGAGCGGCCCAAGAAGCGCGGCACGGGCACGACGGTCGAGAAGGCGCAGAGCTGGCTGCGCGAGTACGACGCGGTCGCCGGCGCCTGGAAGGACCTCAGCCGTTCCCACCAGGAGATCGGCGAGGAGATCACCCGGCTGCTCGGTATGAGCCGCGAGCAGTTCTGCCAGGTCGTGCTGCTGCCCCAGGGCGACTTCGCCCGTTTCCTGCGGGCCGACGCCGAGGCGCGCGGCCGGCTCCTCGGCCGCCTCTTCGACACCCGGCGGTTCGCCGAGGTCGAGAAGCGGCTCGTCGAGCGCCGCCGCACCACCGAGGCACGCGTGCGTGAGGGCGACTCCGCCCTGCTCGCCGACGCCCACCGGATGCAGCAGGTCGCCGGGGACGCCATGGAGCTGCCCGAGCTCGCCCCGGGAGACCCGGGGCTCGCCGAGGCGGTGCTGGCCGCCGCCGCCGTCGCTCGCAGCACCTCGCGTGAGCTGCTGACGACCGCCCACTGCGGCCGCCTCGCCGCCGAGTCCGCGCAGGCCGCCGCCGAGCGCGCCCTGGAGGACGTACGCGAACGGGCCCGGCTCCAGCGGCGGTTCGCCGACGCGCGCGAGCGGTCCGCCGTGCTTCAGGAGCGGGCGGGCGACCACCGGGACGCGCAGGCGCGGATGGAGCGGGCGCGCAAGGCCGAGTCGGTGGCGCCCGCGCTGGAGCTGCGCGAGGCCGCCGACGCCGAGCACACCGGCGCCTCCGCGCGCGCGGCACGCGCGCGGGACCTGCTGCCGCGGCGGTTCGCGGACGCCGGAGCCGCCGGGCTGGCCGCCGCGGCCCGCCGGGCCGCCGAGGAACTGGGCGGGCTGGAGTCGGCCCGCCGAGGCGAGCGACGGCTGGCCGGCCTCGTCGCCGAGCGGGCCGACCTGGACCGGCGGGAGCGCGACGACGAGGACGTCCTGACCGAGACCGAGGCCTGGCTCGCGGACTGGGAGGCGGTCCGCGCGGGTCTGCGGGCCCGCGTCGAGGCCGCCCAGGAGGCCGCCGCCCGCGCCGAACAGCTCGACGGCCGGCGCGAGCCCCTGCAGCGGCGCCTGAAGGCGGCCCGGCTGCGCGACGAACTGGCCCGCGACCTGGAGGCCGCCCAGCGCAAGGCCCTCGCCTCCGGCGAGCAGGCGCAGACGGCCCGCGCACACTGGCTCGACCTCAAGGAACAGCGCCTGAACGGCATCGCCGCCGAACTGGCCGCGACCCTCGCCGACGGGACGCCGTGCGCCGTATGCGGCGCCACCGAGCACCCCGCGCCCGCCCGCAAGGTCGCGGGGCACGTCGACCGTGAGACCGAGGAACGGGCGCTCACCGCCTCCCGGCGCGCGGAGGAACGGCACGCCCAGGACGAACGCGAGCTCGGCCTCGTACGAGAGGCGCTCGCCGCCGCGACCGCCGAGGCGGGCGACACCCCGACGGACCGGCTCGCCGCCGAGGCCCGGGAGGGGGAGGAGAGTTACGCGCAGGCGCGCCGGGAAGCCTCCGCGCTGCACCCCGCGCGGGAGGAGCTGCGCCAGGCCGAGCAGGAGCACGAGCGCCGTACGGCTGCGCAGCGCGAGGCCGCGGTGCGGACCGCGTCCCGGGTGGGCCACCGGGAGCGCCTGGAGCGCGAGCGCGCCGCCCTGGAGGAGGAGCTGACGCAGGCCCGGGGGGCCGCGGAGAGCGTCGCCGCGCGGGCCGCCGAACTGGAGGGGCTGGCGGCACGGCTCACCGAAGCGGCCGACTCCGCCCGTGTCGCCGAGGGGAGCGCCGAGCGTCTCAAGGCAGCCGACGGGCGCCTCGACGAAGCCGCGTTCCGGGCCGGCTTCGACACCCCGCGGGCCGCCGCCGAGGCCCTCCTCGACGACGCCGCCCACCGTGAGCTGCAGCGGCGGCTGGACGCCCGGCAGACCGAGGAGGCCGCCGTACGGGCCGTCCTCGCCGAACCCGAGACCGTGGCGGCGGCCCAGCTGCCGCCCGCCGACCTCGCGGCCGCGCAGCAGTCGGCGGCCGCCGCGGCCGAGCGGCTGCGCACGGCCGCCTCCGCCCAGGACGCCGCCGCCCGCCGCTGTGCCGAACTCGACCAGCTCTCCGCGCGCGCGGACGAGGGTGTGCGTCGGCTCGGGCCGCTGCGCGAGGAGTACGACCGGGTGGCCAGGCTGGCCGGTCTCACCGCCGGCACCTCCGCCGACAACGAGCGCAAGATGCGCCTGGAGGCGTACGTCCTGGCCGCCCGTCTGGAGCAGGTGGCCGCCGCCGCGACCGTCCGTCTCCAGCGCATGTCCTCGGGGCGCTACACCCTGGTGCACTCCGACGACCGCGCAGGGCGCGGCCGCAGCGGGCTCGGGCTGCACGTCGTCGACGCCTGGACCGGGCGCGAGCGGGACACGGCCACGCTGTCGGGCGGCGAGACCTTCTTCGCCTCGCTCGCCCTCGCCCTCGGTCTCGCCGACGTCGTGACCGACGAGGCGGGCGGGGTCCGCCTCGACACCCTCTTCATCGACGAAGGGTTCGGCAGCCTCGACGACCAGACCCTCGACGAGGTCCTCGACGTCCTCGACTCGCTGCGCGAACGCGACCGCAGCGTCGGCATCGTCAGCCATGTCGCCGATCTGCGGCGGCGGATCCACGCCCAGCTGGAGGTCGTCAAGGGGAGATCGGGGTCACTGGTTCGGCAGCGGGGCTACCGGCCCAGTGGGCGCCTGGGGAGCGGCGACGAATAGACGACGCTGGTCGTCACCGACCCCAGCGCGCCGATCTTGCCCGACACCTCTTCGAGGTGCCGCATCGAACGCGCGGTGACCTTGATCACGAAGCAGTCGTCGCCCGTCACATGGTGTGCCTCGAGGATCTCGGGCGTGACCGCCACCAGGTCGTGGAACGGCTTGTAGTTGCCGTTGGGGTAGCGCAGTCGCACGAAGGCCAGGATCGGCAGCCCCAGCCGCTCGGGGTCCACCACGGCCGCGTACCCCTGGATCACGCCAGCCTCCTCCAGCCGCCGAACCCGCTCGGTGACGGCGCTCGCCGACATCGCCACGGCACGTGCCAGGTCGGCGAAACTGGCCCGGCCCTCGCGCTGGAGGACCTCGAGAATGCGCCAGTCGGTGGCGTCCGGGGAATACGCGGTCATGAGGGAGGAATAGCAGGGAAATCCCCGGCCGGGCAAGGTTCGGGCCGGGGAATGCCCCTTCAGGGAGAGGGATCACCGGTCGTAGATTTCTGGTCATCGAAAGCAGTGACCAGCCGGAACCCCACGGAAGGGCCCCGCGATGACCCCCATGACCCCGCTCACCGCCACGACCGGCACGGCCGCCACGACCACGGTCAACCCCGTCCTGCGTGTCGCCCCCGCGGCCCCGGCCGAGGCCGCCGCGCACTTCCGGGCGAGCCTCGCCTTCCACGCCGACGTCTCCGACGTGGCGGCGGCCCTCGCCGCAGGTGGTGACCCCGGCTTCGTCGTCCTGGACTCCCGCTCCACCGAGTCCTGGGACCAGGGCCACATACCGGGCGCCGTCCACCTGCCCACCGCGCTCATCGCCGAGCAGGCCGCGCGGCTCCTCGACCCGGACGTGCCGGTCGTCACGTACTGCTGGGGGCCCGGCTGCAACGGCGCCACCCGCGCCGCCCTCGCGCTCGCCGAACTCGGCTACCGGGTCAAGGAGATGCTCGGCGGCTTCGAGTACTGGGCGCGTGAGGGCCTCGCGTACGACACCCGGGAGGGCGGCGGGCGGCGCGCCGCCGATCCTCCCCCTCGCTCGAACAGGACTCGCGCGGTGGGACCCCCATCGGCGCCCGTCGACGCCGAGAACTGCGGCTGCTGACCGCCCGTTCGGGGCCGGGCGCGGCGGCATTCCGCCACGCACGGCCCCGAACCGTGTCTCAGAGCTGTGCCAGCTCGTCCACCAGGTCGTCCAGGCCCAGCGAGCCCTGCGAAAGGGCCGCCATGTGCCAGGACTTGAGGTCGAAGGCGTCGCCGTGGCGCTCGCGGGCCTTCTCCCGGCCCAGCAGCCAGGCCCGTTCGCCGAGCTTGTAGCCGATCGCCTGGCCGGGGATGGTCAGATAGCGGGTCAGCTCGCTCTCCACGAAGTCCGCCGGGCGGCTGCTGTGCCCGCCGAAGAACTCCTCGGCCAGCTCAGGGGTCCAGCGCTCGCCGGGGTGGAAGGGGGAGTCCGCCGGGATCTCCAGCTCCAGGTGCATGCCGATGTCGACGATGACCCGCACCGCCCGCATCATCTGCGCGTCCAGGTAACCGAGCCGCTGCTCCGCGTCGGTGAGGAAACCGAGTTCGTCCATCAGCCGTTCCGCGTACAGCGCCCAGCCCTCGACGTTGGCGCTGACGAGCCCCACGGAGGCCTGGTAGCGGGAGAGGTCCGCGGCGATGTGCGCCCACTGCGCCAGCTGGAGGTGGTGACCGGGGACGCCCTCGTGGTACCAGGTCGAGACGAGGTCGTAGACCGGGAAGCGGGTCTGCCCCATCGTCGGCAGCCAGGTGCGGCCCGGCCGTGAGAAGTCCTCCGTCGGGGGCGTGTAGTACGGGGCGGCCGCGCCGCCGGGCGGGGCGATCCGCGACTCCACCTTCCGTACCCGGTCGGCGAGTTCGAAGTGCGTGCCGTCGAGCTTCTCGATCGCCTGGTCCATCAGGGCCTGGAGCCAGTCGCGGACCTCGTCGACGCCCTCGATGTGCTTGCCGTGCTCGTCGAGATGGGCCAGAGCCGCCCAGGGGGTCTCCGCGCCCGGCAGGATCTTCTCGGCCTCCTTCTTCATCTCGGCGAGCAGCCGGTGGTACTCCGCCCAGCCGTACGCGTACGCCTCGTCGAGGTCGAGATCGGTTCCGTTGAAGTACCGCGACGCGCGCGCGTACCGCTCCCGGCCGACGGTGTTCGGCGCGTTCTCGATCGTCGGCGCGTACACGTCGCGCATCCAGTCCCGCAGCTCCACGACGGCCGCGGTCGCCGTCCGGGCGGCCTCGTCCAGCTCCGCGCGCAGCGCGTCGGGACCGGTGGACACGAAGTCCTCGAACCAGCCCCGGCCTTCGCCGTCCGTGTCCGACCACTCGGTGAGCTGTCCGACGAAGGTGGCGGTCGGCCGCGGCGCCGCGTACAGCTTGCGTTCCAGACCCAGCGCGAGGGACTCCCGGTAGCCCGCGAGGGCCGCCGGCACCCCGCGCAGCCGCTCGGCGACCGCCGCCCAGTCCGCGTCGGTCTGCGTGGGCGTGACGGTGAACACCTCGCGCACTTGATGCGCGGGGGTCGCCATGTTGCCGACGATGCGCAGTCCCTCGTGGGTCTCGAGCACACCGAGTTCGGCGGTCAGACGCTCGCGCAGCAGGCGCGCGCACCGGCGCTCGATGTCACTTTCCGCTCCGGGCCTCCGCTCCGCCTCGTCGAGCCTGGCCAGGGTGTCCCGCGCGAGCTGCGCGAGCGCCTCCAGGCCGACGGGCGAGTAGTCGGGCAGACGGCTCGAACTCTCCTGCACGCCGAGGTAGGTACCGGTCACCGGGTCGAGGGCGATGAGGTCGCCGACATACGCGTCGGCGACCTCGCGGGGAAGCGGGCTGCTGGTCTGTGACATGGGCTCCATCCTCGTACGAGGCGGTGGCGCACGTCACGCCGTTTGTCCCGAAGTCGTCGGCGGCAGCAGCGGCCCGCACTCCCACTGCTGGAAGATCAGCCGCGTCTCGACCCGGGCCACCTCCCGCTGCGAGGTGAACTCGTCCAGCACCAGGCGCTGCAGATCCGCCATGTCCGCGACGGCGACATGGACGAGATAGTCGTCCGGCCCGGTGAGGTGGAAGACGGTGAGTGCCTCCGGCAGCCCCCGGATCCGCTCCACGAAGGGCCCCACCAGCTCCCGCCGGTGCGGCCTGACCTGTACGGACAGCAGTGCCTGGAGGCCACGCCCCAGTTTGGCCGGATCGAGCCGCAGCTGATGACCGAGGATCACGCCCGAGCGGCGCAGCCGCGTCACCCGGTCCAGACAGGTCGACGGCGCGACCCCGACCTGCGCCGCGAGGTCGCGGTAGGTGGTCCGGGCGTCGTTCTGGAGCAGCCGCAGCAGCTGGAGATCGACCGGATCCAGTACGACGGATTCAGCCATGGGCCGAACGTAGCACGGTGTTCGACCACAGGACCCCGTTCGATGTTCACCCTGCGGTCCATGGACTCAGCCTCAGCGAGCACGCACGCGTACGACGACGTACGCCGACCCGCGTCGAGAGCGCCCCGCGCACTGGCCACCGAGGCCGTGCACGCCGGGCGGGACGACCTGGCCCGCCAGGGCCTGCACGCCCCGCCGATCGACCTGTCCACCACCTACCCCTCGTTCGACAGCCGCGGCGAGGCCGCCCGCATCGACGCGTTCGCCACGACGGGCGCGGAGCCGGAGGGACCGCCCGTCTACGGCCGGCTGGGCAACCCGACCGTCGCCCGTTTCGAGACGGCCCTCGCCCGCCTGGAAGGCACCGAGAGCGCGGTCGCGTTCGCCAGCGGGATGGCGGCGCTCAGCGCGGTGCTGCTCGCGCGCTCCGCGACGGGGCTGCGGCACGTCGTCGCCGTGCGCCCTCTCTACGGGTGCAGCGACCACCTGCTGACCGCCGGGCTGCTCGGCTCGGAGGTCACCTGGACCGACCCGGCCGGGATCGCCGACGCGCTGCGCCCGGACACCGGTCTCGTCATGGTGGAGTCGCCGGCCAACCCGACGCTCGCCGAGGTCGACCTGCGGGCCGTCGCCCACGCCTGCGGCTCGGTCCCGCTGCTCGCGGACAACACCTTCGCGACGCCCGTGCTCCAGCGCCCCGCCGAGCGGGGCGCGCGGCTCGTCCTGCACAGCGCCACCAAGTACCTGGGCGGACACGGGGACGTGCTGGGGGGCGTGGTCGCCTGCGACGAGGAGTTCGCCGGGCGGCTTCGGCAGATACGGTTCGCCACCGGCGGCGTCCTGCATCCGCTGGCCGGCTATCTGCTGTTGCGGGGACTGTCGACGCTCCCGGTGCGGGTGCGGGCCGCTTCCGCGACCGCCGCCGACCTGGCCCGGCGGCTGGCCGCCGACCCGCGGGTGGCCCGTGTGCACTATCCGCGGATCGGCGGCGCGATGATCGCCTTCGAGGTCCACGGCGACCCGCACGAGGTGATCGCGGGGGTCCGTCTGATCACCCCGGCCGTCAGCCTCGGCAGCGTCGACACCCTCATCCAGCACCCGGCGTCCATCAGCCATCGCATCGTGGACGCGCATGAACGCCGGGGCGCGGGCGTGAGCGACCGGCTGCTGCGGCTCTCGGTCGGCCTGGAGGACGTCGAGGACCTGTGGGACGACCTGCGAGGGGCACTCGGCGCGGCGGACGCCGCGGCCGCGGACCCGGCGGGGCGCGGAGCCGCCGTCGTGTGACCGTAGGCGCGAACTCGTAGGGGCGATCCGGGGTACCGAGATTCGCGTACGGCGATGCGTGTGCGGCGAACCGTACGCGGACGGCCCGGCGGTGTGGTCGCACCGCCGGGCCGCGTGGTGAACCGTGACTCGGTCGCGTGACTCAGTCGCGTGCGACGCGCCCGTCGAACCGCCCTGAGCCGGCCCGCGCCCGGGTCGCCGCGCCGTCCAGACGTGCGGTGATGACCAGGGTGCCTTCCTCGATCTGGTAGTCGAGGGGAAGGTCGAGGCCGCGCATGGCGGCGACCATGCCGGTGTTGGAGGCCTGCGTCACGGCGTAGACGCTCTCGCAGCCCGCCTCGACGGCCATGGCCACCAGCCGGCCGAGCAGTTCGGCGCCGATGCCGCGTCGCTGCCACTGGTCCTCGATCAGCAGGGCGACCTCGGTCTCGTCGCCGTCCCACAGCAGGTGGCCGAGGCCGACGACGCGCCCCGACGGGGTCTGCACGGCGAGGGTGCGGCCGAAGCGGGGGCTGAGCAGGTGCCTGAGGTAGCGGTCGGCGTCGCCGACGGGCCCGTGGTAGCGCATCCCGAGCGTGCGCGAGGAGCAGCGGTCGTGCATCGCCTTCGCCGCCGCCAGGTCACCGGGATCGGCCCGGCGCACGGTGATGGCGTTGCCCTCGGGCAGCGTCAGCACGTCCTGGCCGCGCGGCACCCGCGGGCCGAGCCGGGCGTCCAGCTCCACCAGTGCACGCGCGCGGGCGAACTCGGTCGGGGTGAACGGCAGATACGGCCGCTCCACGGTGATCACTCCGCCTTCCGGCGCCCGCAGGCGCATCACGGTGTCCTCCAGTACGCCCTCCACGGGCACGCCCTCCTGCCCGCGGCCGCTGCCGCCCGGCGCGGCGGGGAGTGAGCGGATCGTGCAGCGGCCCAGCAACTGGCGTAGCGCCAAGGGTAGTTCAGCCGCGTCGAGGGCGGTGCGGGTGGCCAGGCCGAGGACCCGGGTCGGCGCGTCCACCAGGTCGTGGGCGTCGGCCCGTTCGATCCAGGTGCCGCTGCCGCCCGCCACTGCCACGGCCCGGGTGATCTCGGCAGCCGCCAGGGCGCCCGGGGCGCGCAGCAGGAACTCGTCCACGGTCTCCTCGCCCAGCGGGTGCGTCTGGAGGCTGAGGATGTCCACCCGGTGGCCGGCGAGCGCCGCGCAGAGCGCGGCAAGCGACCCCGGGGCGTCCTTCACCGTCGTCCGCATCCGCCACAGGGCACTCTCCTCGGTGACCTGGGAGGGGAGTTCGGACGGCCCGGCCTGCGGCTCCTCGGAGCGCGGCCGGGCGTCGGTATCGCCCGTGGGGGGCGCGTGACCGTGGCGTCGTGCCCACCAGGTGTGGAAACCGGCCGTGGCGACGAGCAAGGCCGCGGAGACGGCCAGCAGCGCCGGACCGTCGGGGCCGTGGCCCACCAGGTTCGCCACCCCGTCGGCCACCGCGACCGCTGTGAACAGCGCGGCGAGTTCCACCACGTCCCGTCGCCAGTGGTGCACAGGGCGTCCGCGTTTCGCACGCGTCACATCAGACATGTCTCGAGTCATGCGGCCACTGTGGAGGAACGGTGTTGCGTGATCACGAACGGTTTGTGACTGATGGGTAAAGGTTACCAATGCCCGTTTTGTTAATTCTTCTACGATCACGCCGGGTACGGGGTGTCACGACTGTGCCGCGCACCGGGGGATGACGCCGGTGCGCGGCACGTGTCCGAGGGTACGGGACGCCGACTACTGGCCGACCCGTCCCGGCTGGAGCACCTGTGTGAACAGCACGGTCCCGTCCTGCTCGCGCAGACGCACCGTCAGCTCCCCGCTGTCGCCGTCGATGTCGACCCCGCCGAAGAACTGGTAGCCGCCGGCGGGCGACACGTTCGACGCCGTCGGCGCCTTCACGAACACCCGCTCCGGACCGAAGGTGCTGTCCAGCGCGCTGGCCGGGAAGGCACCCGCGTTGAGCGGTCCGGAGACGAACTCCCAGAACGGCTCGAAGTCGCCGAACGCGGCCCGCGAGGGCTGGTAGTGCTGAGCGGAGGTGTGGTGGACGTCGGCCGTCAGCCACACCGTGCCGGTGATCCGGCGGTGCTTGATGTACCGCAGCAGCTCGGCGATCTGGAGCTCACGGCCCAGCGGCACGCCCGGGTCGCCCTGCGCGACGGCCTCGATGTTCGCCCTGCCCTCGGTGGCGTCGGGCACCACCAGGCCGAGCGGCATGTCGGCGGCGATCACCTTCCACACCGCACGCGACCGGGACAGCTCCCGCTTCAGCCACTCCAGCTGCTCGGCGCCGAGGATGCCCTGCGGGTCCGCCGTCTGGTCGTCCGGCGAGTTGGCGTTGCGGTACGTCCGCATGTCCAGCACGAACACGTCCAGCAGCGGCCCGTGGCGCACGACCCGGTGGACCCGGCCCTCCTTCGCGCCCGGACGCAGGGCCGAGATCGGGAAGTACTCGCCGAACGCCCGCCGGGCGTGCCCCGCGAGCACGTCGACGCTCTTCTCCGTGTACCGGGCGTCGGAGTCGGCGATCACCTCGCCGGGGTACCAGTTGTTGCGGACCTCGTGGTCGTCCCACTGGATGACGGACGGCACCTGGGCGTTGAAGCGGCGCAGGTTCTCGTCGAGCAGGTTGTAGCGGAAGTTGCCGCGGAACTCGGCGAGCGTCTCGGCGACCTTGGACTTCTCCTCGGTGACGACGTTCCGCCAGAGGGTGCCGTCGGGCAGTGCCTGGGTCGCCGTGATCGGGCCGTCGGCGTAGATGTTGTCCCCGCTGCACAGGAAGAAGTCGGGGTCGAGCTTCGCCATCGCGTCGTAGATGCGGTAACCGCCCAGCTCGGGGTTGATGCCCCAGCCCTGGCCCGCGAGGTCTCCGGACCACAGGAAGCGCACCCCGCGCCGACGCCCCGGGGACACGGTGCGGAAGGTGCCGGTCACCGGCTCCCCGGTGCGCCGCGGGTCGTCCGGGTCGGCGAGGAGCACGCGGTAGTGGATCTGCTCGCCGGCGGGCAGCCCGTGCAGCCGGGTGGTGCCGGTGAAGTCCGTGCCGGCGCCGAGCAGCGGACCGTGCCATCGGCGGGCGCCCCGGAACGACTCCGTGGCCGCGGTCTCGACGACCATCCGGGCCGGACGGTCGGAGCGCACCCACACCAGGCCGGAGTCGGAGGTCACGTCCCCGGCCTGCACACCCCAACCCGCCTCGGGCCGCCCGGACAGCGCGAAAGCGGGCGCCGCGCCGACGGCGGCGGGCAGGGTCAGGGCGGCGGAAGCGGCGAGCGAGCCGCGCAGGACGCTGCGGCGCCCGGGAAACGGACTGGGTGACATGGAAGGGCCTCCAGGGGCGGGAACCGGCCGGTGTGCACAGCCACAACTACTGGTGCGCCGCAGCGCACACGGAAACCACAAGTGAACAACTGGCCGCGCGCACCCGGGATGCGACGCGCACGGCCCGCGTCACCCGCCCGCGTCACCGGCCCGCGTCTCCCGCCGTGCCACGTGCCCGCGACGGCCTGAGCCGTCAGCCGTACGCCGTCCCGCGTGCGCGCGGGCGACATCTGCGCGTGGCCGAGGACGAGACGGAGGTACGTGTCCCGCAGGGCACGCGCGTGTGCGTGCTCCGCCGACGCGCGCACCTCGACGCCCGCCGCGGCCGTCAGCGCGAGGAACCGTTCCCGCGGCCCGTACCGCCCTGGGGACTCGGCGATGACATGCAGCCCCGCCGCGAACCCGGACACCCGTGCCCCGGGGAAGTGCTCCCTTGGCGCGCCCACCGGTCCCTACGGCCCCGCCCAGGGTGTGGGGAGCGCCCTTGCCGGGGACGGAGTCGCCCTGGGGGCCGGGGTGTCGCGACGCGCCCCAGGACGTCAGCGGCTGCCGTCGAGGATCACGCGCGCGACCAGCGCCGGGTCGTCGTTCATCGGGCAGTGACCGCAGCCGGGCAGTCGCACCAGACGCGCGGCGGGGATGACGCGCTTGGCCCGGACGCCCTGGCGGCGCACGAGCAGCCAGTCGCGGGTGCCCCAGCCGAGCGTGACCGGGATGCCGGGGAGGTCGTCGGTGAACCGGACGGTGGCGCCGGCCCGCAGGGTCTGGTCGAACCCGGTGGCCCGGGCCAGGGCCAGCGTCTCGGCGACCACGGCCTCGGGGGAACGCCGGCTCGGGCGGGCGTAGATGGTGCTGGTGAGGGCCGTACGTCCGGCGGCCGTGCTCGCCATCCGCTCGACGAGGGGCAGCGGCATCCGGCGCGAGATCTGCCGCATGGTGAGCAGGACGCCGAAGGCGTAGCGCCGCTCGGCCTGCGACCAGAACCCGGCGGGCGACAGCGCGGTGACGGACCGTACGAGCTTCTCCCGGCCGAGTTCCAGGGCGAGCAGTCCGCCGAGGGAGTTGCCCGCGACATGGGGTCGGTCGAGCTCCAGCGCCGCGCAGAAGGCGCCGAACACGGCGGCCGTGGTGGAAAGGTCGTAGGCCAGTCCGTCCGGCAGGGGCGGGGACACGCCGAAGCCGGGCAGGTCCACGGCGATGACCTCGCGCTCGGCGGCCAGGATGTCCACCACCGGGTCCCAGGCCTGCCGGTGGTGGCCGATGCCGTGCAGCAGGAGCAGCGGCTCGCCCCGGCCCACGCGCGCGTAGGAGACGGTGACGGGCAGCGGGCCACTGGGGGAGGGGACCGTGAAGGAGACGGTGGCGGACATGGGGAGCTCCTCGACTGGACGGGCCGTGGACCGGCCGGCGGACGCCGTAGACAGCTTGTCAGCAATGGCTACCGACGGGTAGCCCCTGGGGTGAACCGCACGACCCTCCTCCTCGGGTGCGGCATTCACCGAGCGGACCTTGCCGGAGTGTCACGAAAACGCGCCCGTGCGAACGCGCCGTGAACGCTTGTCTGTCGGACACCTGTCGTCCTCGAGAGGGACCGAGGATTGGTCTTGACCAAGGGTGGGGGCCGCCCTATGGTCGCAGAGAAGTACAACAACCTTTAATAAACAAGGGCGCGAAAAGTGCCGCCGGACCACGGCGATTGCGGAGGACAGGGTGGGGACCACGCAGCTGGAATCGGTACCGGAACCGAAGTACTGGCATCTCAAGACCGTACTCAGCGAGGCACTCGACTCGGAATTCACCGTGGGCGAGATCCTGCCCAACGAGCGTGACCTGGCCGCCCGCTTCGGCGTCGCCCGCGCCACGCTCCGTCAGGCACTGGAGCAGCTCGAACTGGAGGGCCGCCTCCAGCGCCGCCGTGGTGTCGGCACCACCGTCGCCCCGCCGCGGATGGGCGTCGCCGTCGGCAACGACCAGCAGGTCTGGCCGGGCACGGGCGACGACGCCTGGCAGGCCGTCGACTGCACGCTCGCGGCTCCGCCCGCGGTCGTCGCCACCGCCCTGGAGACCGCGCGCGACCAGGCCGTGCACATCGTGCGCCGCTCACGCGTCTCGCACGGCCAGCCCGTCGCCGCCGAACTGCTCTACGTCCCCGTGGCGTCGGTGCCCGACCTCACCGCGATCGACACCCCCTCCGAGGCGGCACGCGCGCGTGCGGTGCTGCGCGAGCTCCAGCGCCTGGAACTGGAGGGCCAGGACCGCGCCGTGGAGCTGGGCTCGGCCCGCGCGGACGACGCCCGGGAACTCGACCGCCTCCCCGGCGCCCCCGTCCTCGTCGTCACCACCCGCTTCTTCGCCGGGGGACGCACCGCGGCGCTCTCCGTCGCCACCTACCGCGCGGACACCTGCCGACTGACGTTCGGCGCCTCCGGCGGCGTGGAGATACACCACGGCCCGGAGCGCCAGGCCTCCTGAACACCCCGTCCCCGCGGGCCGGACACGGCAGGTTCCCTGAACAGCCTGCACCCGGCCCACCGGGCGGACACCCCGCCCCGCCGCGCCCCGGAACTCCACCGGGGCGCGGCGCGTTTCACCGGTGACGGCCCGTCACCGCCGCGCCGTCACCGTCCCCTCGACCGCGAACAGCTGCTCCTCGACATGGTCGAGGGCGAGCCGCAGCGCCCCTGTCGCCACCGCCGCCTCACCGAGCAGCGACAGAGCCACCTTCGGCGGGCGCAGACAGTAGCGCGCCAACTCGTTGCGCAGCGGCTCCAGCACACCGTCCAGACCGGCCGCCCAGCCGCCCACCACGACCAGCTCCGGATCGAGCGCCAGGACCAGCGCGGCCACGTCGTGGACGAGCCGCTGGATGAAGCGGTTCACCGCGGCCCGGGCCTGCTTGTCGCCCTCGCGGGCCTGCGCGAACACCTCCGCGACCGCCTGCTCGTCCAGCGGATGCAGCGGCTCGTCCGTCATGGACAGCAGCGTCTCCGGCGTCACCTCCCGGCCCAGCAGGTGCAGCGCGCCGATCTCCCCGGCCGCCCCGCCGTACCCCCGGTGCAGCCGGCCCCCGATCAGCGAGCCGGCACCCGGGCTCAGCCCGGCCAGCACGAAGACGACGTCGTCGGACTCGGTGGCCGACCCTTTCCAGTGCTCGGCCACGGCGGCCGCGTTGGCGTCGTTCTCCACCAGCACCGGGCACTTGAAGGAACGGCTCAGCCGCTCGCCCAGCCGCAGCCCCGTCCACTCGGGCAGCGCGGTGCCGAGCCGTACCGTCCCGTCCGCCTCCACGATCCCGGGCGTGCCGACCCCGACCGCCCGCAGCGAGCTGCGCGGGACGCCCGCCCGGCGCAGCAGCTCGGCGACGGCCGTACGCAGCCGCTCCAGCCGTTCGTCCGCCGGTGCCGCCTCGTCGACCTCCTTGGCCTGCGCGCCCAGTATCCGGCCGTCCAGGTCGGCCAGCAGCGCGGCCACCCGGTGCGAGCCGATCTCCAGCCCCAGCAGATGCCCGGCCTCCGCCCGGAACCGGAACCGCCGCGCGGGCCGCCCCTGCCGCCGGGCGACACTCTCGTCGGCCGCCTTCTCGACGACGAGCCCCGCGCCGATGAGATCCTCGACGACCCCCTCGACGGTCGGCCGGGACAGGCCCGTCACGCGGGTGATCTCCGTGAGCGTCGCGCAGTCCGCGGCACGCAGCGCGTGCAGCACCACCGCGGAATTGATCCTTCGCAGCAGCGAGGGATCCCCGCCGGTCAGCTGCCCCAACGTCCGTCCTTCCAGCTCGTGCGCGTGTTGGGCGGATCGTACTCGGCGGGACGTACCCCGGCGAGTAAGGAATCCGTACCGATATCCACCGGCGCGCGCTCACCTCGGCGCGACGAACCCCGACTCGTACGCCGTGATCACCGTCTGCGTCCGGTTGCGTGCCCCGAGCTTCGCCGGCACCGCCCCGGCACGGGACGTGCCCGAGACCGACCGCAGCACCGCGCGCGGGGCTTCGATACCGTCCACCAGCGGCATCCGGACGTCCGTCGCGACCACGTCCGGCCGCAGTTGCCGCACCGGCGGGATCACCGCGGCCCCGCCGGTCGCCTCCCCGACGACCTCGATGCCGGACCGCGCCTCCAGCACGGCGCGCGGCCCCGCCCGCACCAGGGGTTCATCGTCGACGAGGAGCTCGGTGACCGGCATCCGGCCAGCGTAGATCAGCGCAGGGGCAGCTCCGCCCGCACCCTCCCGTCCCCTCGTCCGGCCGGCTGACGGGCCGCCAGTTGTCAGTGGTGGCGGGTTTACTGGAACTCATGGACATCGACAGGTACCTCGGGCCCGGTCACGGTACGACGGCCTTGGTGACCAGTCACGGCCTCGCGGTCGCGGACACCGCGGTGCGTCGCGCGGAGGTGGAGCGGTTCCACGAGGAGAGGGAGCACCTGGCCGGGAAACTGACGGTGAGATGGGGAGATCCGTACCACGTCGGGCTGCACACGCTCCGGCTGCGGACCGGGACCGAGGAGATACCCGAGCCCTGGGCCGAGCTGAGCCTGCGGGTGCGGGACGTCTACCTCTGGCGGGCGGAGGAGCACGGCCGCTGGGTGGCCCTGGGCGTCGCCGACCTCGACCCGTGCGACGAGATACAGCTCCTCCTGGTCGTCACCGTGACCGACCCGCCCTGAGGCCCCGGCACGACGTCCCGGCACCAGGCCCTCAGTCCTCCGCCGCCACCCGCAGCCGCGCGAACTCCTCGGCCATCGTCGCCGTCGTCCAGTGCGCGTTCAGCCCGCTGGGATTCGGCAGCACCCACACGCGGGTGTCCCCGATGACCCGCTCCTGCGGGCCCACCGCCGCCTTGCGGTCGTCGAAGGCCGCCCGGTACGCGGTCACGCCCACCACCGCCAGCCAGCTGGGCTCCAGCCGGGTCACCTTCTCCGCCAGCAGCCGCCCGCCGTCCCGGTACTCCCGCGCCGTCAGCTCGTCGGCCCGCGCGGTCGCCCTCGCCACCACGTTCGTGATGCCGAGACCGTAGGACGGCAACTCCTTCTGCTCGGAGGGCTTCAGCAGCCTCGGGGTGAAGCCGGACAGGTGGAGCACCGGCCAGAAGCGGTTGCCCGGGCGGGCGAAGTGGTGACCGGTCGCCGCCGTCATCAGGCCCGGGTTGATGCCGCAGAACAGCACGCGCAGGCCGCCCGCGACGACGTCCGGTACGAGACGGTCGCGGGCGGCCTCCAGCTCCGCCTGGGTGAAGCGCGTCAGAGGATCGCTCCAGGGGTGTAACCGGCCGCCTCCGGACGCTGCTTCACGATCTCCTCGACCCGGCCGACGACCGTGGCCACCTGGGCCGCCGCGGCACCCGTGAAGGACAGCTTGTCGGCCATCAGCGCGTCCAGCTGGGCCCGGTCGAGCGGAAGCCGCTCGTCGGCGGCCAGCTTGTCCAGCAGTTCGTTGCGCTCCGCACCCCGCTCGCGCATCGCCAGCGCCGAGGCGACGGCGTTCTCCTTGATCGCCTCGTGCGCGACCTCACGGCCGACGCCCGCGCGGACCGCGCCCATCAGCACCTTGGTGGTGGCGAGGAACGGCAGGTAGCGGTCCAGCTCCCGGGCGACGACCGCCGGGAAGGCGCCGAACTCGTCGAGCACCGTCAGGAACGTCTCCAGCAGTCCGTCGAGCGCGAAGAACGCGTCCGGCAGTGCGACCCGGCGCACCACCGAGCAGGACACGTCGCCCTCGTTCCACTGGTCGCCCGCCAGCTCGCCGGTCATCGACGCGTAGCCGCGCAGGATGACCATCAGGCCGTTCACGCGCTCGCACGAGCGGGTGTTCATCTTGTGCGGCATCGCCGAGGAGCCGACCTGGCCGGGCTTGAAGCCCTCGGTCACCAGCTCGTGCCCGGCCATCAGCCGGATCGTCTTGGCCAGCGAGGAGGGGGCCGCCGCGAGCTGCACCAGCGCGGTGACGACCTCGTAGTCCAGCGACCGCGGGTAGACCTGGCCGACGGACGTGAACGCCTGCGAGAAGCCCAGGTGACCGGCGATCCGGTCCTCCAGCTCGCTGAGCTTGGCGGCGTCGCCCCCGAGCAGGTCGAGCATGTCCTGGGCGGTGCCGACCGGGCCCTTGATGCCGCGCAGCGGGTAACGCCCGAGGAGCTCCTCGACGCGGCCGTACGCGACGAGCAGCTCGTCGGCGGCGGTCGCGAACCGCTTGCCGAGGGTCGTGGCCTGCGCGGCGACGTTGTGGGAGCGCCCGGCCATGACGAGCTCGCCGTACTCGCCGGCCAGCTTGGCCAGGCGTGCCAGCACGGCCACCGTGCGGTCGCGGACGAGCTCCAGCGAGAGCCGGATCTGGAGCTGCTCGACGTTCTCCGTCAGGTCGCGGGACGTCATGCCCTTGTGGACCTGCTCGTGGCCGGCGAGGTCGTTGAACTCCTCGATCCGGGCCTTCACGTCGTGCCGGGTGACCTTCTCGCGCTCGGCGATGGAGGCCAGGTCGACGGTGTCGAGGACACGCTCGTAGTCGGAGATCGCCGCGTCCGGCACCTCGATCCCGAGGTCCTTCTGAGCCTTCAGCACGGCGAGCCAGAGCTGACGCTCCAGCTTCACCTTGTGCTCGGGCGACCAGAGCGTGGCGAGCTCGGCGGAGGCGTAGCGTCCGGCGAGCACGTTGGGGATACGGGGCTTGGCGGGAGCGGAAGTCACGTGTACGGATTCTACTGGCGATTCGTGCAGGCCAGCGCCACGGGCCCGTTCGGCGGAACCTACGAGACCGGCGTCACCCCGCCGTGCCGGGCGGGGCCGCCCCGGCTCCGGCCGCAGGCCAGTCACCGCCCCGAAGGGCCTCCCGCACTGGTCGCGCCGGCGACGAGGCCGTCAACACCGAGCCGCTGTGTGCCACCACCGCTGGAACGAGGTCACCGCGGCCGCATGACCACGCACTGCAGTCGCGGTGACAGTAACGCCTTCCTTCCAAGGTCGCCGCGGCCCGAGCGGGCCGCGGGCCGGCTGCGCGAAAACCGGTGCTCTCTCATCTCGGCCCCTCGCCGACGGCTCGAACCTGTCCGCCATCGCGACCGTGCGAGGCATCGACGCGTGGATCACCGTGACATGCGCGGGCGCCACCCCTCAAGGGGAAACCTGCCGGTCGGTCACGACCCTGACCGACGCCCGCCGCCACGTGGTGAGGGGGCCGGCCCCGTTACTGCCCGTGCACCCTCGGCGGGACCTGGCCGATCGGCTCGCAGGTGCGGGGCGCCGGACTGTGCGAGCAGTCCGTCGACGAGCGCACGCAGTCCCTGGGAGTAGGTGTCCCGCGCGGCCAGGGCGGCCCATTGGCCGCCGATGGCGGCCAGGTACGGCACTTGGTAGGCGTCCAGGTGGTCGAAGGAGGTCTCGCGGGTGAGGGCGCGCTGGTCGTCGGCCTGACGGCCGACGGAGTGGGCGCGGACGAGGATCTCGCCGACGGTGTAGTACCAGATGCTGCGGAAGACCTCGACGGCCCGCGCGGGCGTGCAGCCGTGGTCACCGGCCCCGGACACCATGGCCTCGACCATCCACAGCGCCGACTCGTCCAGGAGGCCGACGAACCCGTCGACGGTGAGGATCTCCGCCGCCCACGGCCAGGCCGCGAGGGCGTCGTGCATCGCGGTGGCGGCGGCCACGATGCGCTCCCGCGGGTCACCGGGCAGCGAGGGGCGTTCGATCTGGTCGATGTAGTGGTTCAGCAGGAGGACCAGCAGGTCCTCCTTGTTCTGGAAGTGGTGGTACAGGGTCGTCGCCCCGATGCCCAGCTCCGCGGCCAGCCGGCGGATGGTCAGTTTCTCCCAGCCGTCGCGGTCGATGAGCAGACGGGCCGCCGTCAGGATCTGCGTGCGGGAGGTCACCGGCGGCCGGCCGGTGCGGCCGTGCGGAGCGGGCGGTCGGGGCATCGCCCCATCATGCCGTGCCGCCGTCTCGCCGCGCGAAACCGGTGTGGGGCCGGGTGTGGAGTTCACGGCGGGGGCTCCTCGGTGCTACTTTCGGAACGTGTTCCGAAAGTAGCACCGACGATCTCGCCGAGGACGGAATCCACGATGACGAATGAGACGGAACAGAGGGAAAGTACGGGTGCCGGGCCGGGTCTCACGCTCGCCGCGGTGGCCGTAGTGCAGTTCATGGTGTCGCTGGACCTGTCGGTCGTGAACGTCGGACTCCCGGAGATCGCCGCCGGTCTCGGCTTCAGCGCGGTGGGTCTGACCTGGGTGATCCACGCCTACGCCCTCACCTTCGGCGGACTGCTGCTGCTGGGCGGCAAAGCCGCCGACCGGTACGGCCGCAAACGGGTCCTGCTGTTCGGGCTCGGCCTGTTCGGGCTGGCCTCGCTCGTCGGCGGCTTCGCCCAGGACCCGGGCCAGCTCGTCGCCGCACGGGCCGCGCAGGGCATCGGGGCCGCCGCGCTGGCCCCGGCCGCGCTGGCACTGCTGACCGCGACGTTCCCCACCGGCAGGCCCCGCGTCCGGGCCTTCGGCGTCTGGAGCGCGATGAACGCCGCAGGAGGCGCCCTCGGCGTCCTGGCCGGCGGCCTGCTCACCGAGTACGCCGGCTGGCGCTGGGTGATGTTCGTGAACGTACCCATGGCCCTGGTGGCGCTGGCCCTGGCCTGGCGCGGCATCGTCGACGGCGGGCCCGTCTCTCGGGGTGGCCGTCCCGACGTGCTCGGCGCCGTCCTGGCCACCGGTGGCCTGGGCCTGCTGGTCTTCGGCGTCGTCCGCACCGACCATGACGCGTGGACCTCGCCGGTCACCCTGACGACGCTCGCGGTCGCCGTTGCCCTGCTGGTCGCGTTCGTCCAGGTCGAGCGCACCACCACCCGTGAACCGCTGGTGCGGCTCGGCCTGTTCGCCAACCGCTCGGTCGCCGGCGCGAACGGCTACAACCTGCTGGTCGGCGCGGCCATGGCCTCGGCTTTCTACTTCATGTCCCTCTACCTCCAGCGGGTCCTCGGCACGGGCGCCGCGATGACCGGGCTGATGTTCCTGCCGTTCGCCCTCGGCGTGGTCGTCGGCTCCGTACTGGCCATCAAGCTCGGCTACCGGATCGCTCCCCGCACCCTTCTGGTCGGCGGTGGCCTCCTCACCGCGGCCGGGTTCGCCTGGTTCGGCCTGATCAGTGCCGACGGCGCGTTCGCCAGTGACGTCCTCGGGCCCTCCATCGTCGCCAGCGTCGGCTTCGGCCTCTGTCTCGGACCGGTCGTCTCCACCGCCACCGCCGGCGTCGCGCCCCACGAGGCCGGCACCGCCTCGGGCCTGCTCAACAGCTCGCGCCAGATCGGGGCCTCCCTCGGTCTCGCCGCCCTGGGCACCGCGGCCGGACACCGCACCGGGGGCACCGTCAGCCCCGCGGCCCTCAATGACGGATACGCCCTCGGCCTGAACCTCAGCGCCGCGCTCCTGGTCGTCGCCGCGCTCATCGCCTTCACCGTCCTGCGCCGGGGCGGCGCACCGGTGGACGCGCCCGCGACCACCACGGCCACGCCGAGTCGTGCCGAGACGGCCTCGGGCTGATTCGGGCCGTATACCGGAGGGGCCGTACACCATAATCGCGGCCGAGGGAGCCTGAATAGCCCGTGAATTACCCATGGAGATCCATGAGCAATTCATCTGGGTCGCGGTGTCGAAAGCCAGTAACGTTTTCCGGGTCACTGGCAGCGAAGTGGGAGGTATTTCCATGATTTCGACCGTCAAGACCGACGTGATCTGCGCCGTGGTTCACAACCGAGCCGTCGTGCACAACCGTGCGGTGGTCCACAACCGGGCCGTCGTTCACAACCGCTCGGTCGCCAAGTGAAGCTGACCTGCTGAGGGTCGGACCGCCACGGTCCCGGGTCTCGTCCCGGGACCGTGGCATTTCACACGGCCGCGGAATTTCGTGCAAGGAAATTCATTCGAACGGGGGCTGATATGCCGGCGGACGACGCCCTGCTGGAACTAGAGGACGTGGAGATCTACGACCTTGAACAGGACCTGTGTTTCCTCATCACCCCGAACGGCGGGCAGTTCTACATTTCCGCCCCCACTCCCGAGTTCCGCGCCTGGGCGGCCCGCTGCGACGGAACCAGGCCCCGCGCCGAACTGCTGGCCCACATGGCCCCCGAATACGCCGAAGTCATCGACGTCCTGCGGCGCGACGGCTGCCTGCGCCCGGCGCGGCCCACGCACGACGCCGAGCGAGCGGCGCGGGTGGCCCGAACGACGGTCCTCCTCACCGGCTCGCCGGAACTCACCGCCCCGATCACCCACGCACTGAGCACCACCGGGTACGCGCGCGTCGGGCCGGCCCCCGAGGACCTGTCCGGTGTCGGTGTCCGCGACACCGTGCTCGTGGCCGCCTTCGCCCACCCCGCCCACCCCGAGCTGGCCCACATCGACGATCTGTGTGCCGGACTCGGCCTGCGCTGGCTGCCGTTGCGCCGTGAACGCGGCCGGGCGGTCCTCGGCCCGGCGATCACCCCCGGTGCCACGGCGGACTTCGCCGACGTGCTGGACCGCCGGCTCGCTGCGGCACACGACCCCCGGGTCGTCGAGGCCATGCGGGCCGCACCGGAAGCCGGCAGCCCCCGGCTCCGCGCGTGCGACGCCCGCTGGATATCCGCGCAGCTCGGCACGGAACTGGAACGCTGGATCACGGGCGAGGCCGCCGCGGGCGAGATCGAACTCGATCCGCGCGAGCTGAGCCGGCTCTCGCGCACCGTGCTGCCGATGCCCACCAGGCCGCGGCCCGTGGCGCGCGGCGACGCCGCGGCGGACCTCCTCGTCGACGACCAGGTGGGCGTGGTCACCGCCGTCCAGGAACTGGCCCCGCGGCCGGGCATGCCGGAGCGGCTTCGGGTGTGCGCGGTGGACGTCGCCGACATGCGCCGCGTCGCGGACTGGCCCAACGACCGGCAGGCGTTCGGCACCTCCTGGTCCGAGTTCGACACCGCCCGCCGCAGCGCCGTGGGTGAGGCGGTGGAACGCTACTGCGGCAGCCGCCTGCCGCAGGCCCGGCTCCGGTACGGCAGCCACACCCGGCTGCGCAGGGACGGCGTACCGGCCCTCGATCCGCGCCGGCTGCATCTGTACTCCGAGCGGCAGTACCGCACCGAGGGCTTCCCCTTCGCGCCGCTGACCGCGGACGCCGAGTGCGCCTGGGTGGAGGGCCGTTCGTGGACGACCGGCGAGCCGGTGTGGGTGCCCGCCTTTCTGGTCGCCCACGGGCAGCACGACCCGGTCGCCTACTCCGACCCGCTGGTGGCCGGAGTGGCCTGCGGGGTGAGCGAGGAGCACGCCATCACCTCGGGACTGGAGGAGGTGATCGAGCGCGACACCACCATGCTGTGGTGGGCCAACGCCGCCCGCCTTCCCCGGCTGCCGGTGCCCGACCGGATACGCGAGCTGGTTGCCGACAGCCTGGATGCCTACGACATCACCCTGATACCGCTGGACAACGAGTTCGAGGTCCCGGTGATCGCCGCGGCCGTGCTCGACCGGGCCACCCGATGGCTGACCATCGGCTTCGCCACCCGGCCCAGCGCGCAGGAGGCGGCGGAGAAGGCGCTCGCCGAGGGATTCACCCTGCATCACACCTGCCACTACCTCGACGACGAGAAAGCGCCGGCGGATGGCCGGGCGGACCTGCCGCACCTGGGCAACCTCAAGCCGCACCGCGCCGACCGGCTCTATCTCGACTCCTACCGCGCGGACTTCACCGATGTCCGGGACCTGCTGTGCCAGCAGCAGATCCACCTCGACCCGCGGGCGGGCGAGCGGGTCGCGCCCTGGGTCCTGGGCCTGTCCACCCGCTCCTGGGACGGGCTGCCCGCACTCGAGGGACGGCACCTGGCGGCGTACCGCGAACGGGTCGAGGCCCGCGGCTTCGAGGTGATCAGCGTCGATCTGACGACCTGTGACGTCGAAGCGGCCGGGCTCCGGGCCGCCCACACGATCGTGCCCGGCCTCGTGTCGAACTTCCCGGCCGGGATGCCGATGTGGGGCGACGGCCGGATCAGCCGGGCGGGTGTACAACTCGGCTGGCGGACAGAGCCGTTGACCGAGGAAGGGTTCAACGTCTTCCCGTTGCCCCACGCGTGAGGGACACCCCATGACTGTCATCGACACACTCGGCCTGCCGAACACCCGAGGGCGCGGCCCGCTCATCGTCGCTCAGGTCGTAGACGCCCTGGGCACCGGCCTGTTCCTCCCGTTCGCCGTCGTGTACTTCCACGCCGCCAAGGGGATCTCCCTGACCACGGTCGGCGTGATGCTGTCGGTCGCCGCGCTGCTCTCGCTGCCCGCCGGACCGCTGGCGGGCCCGATGGTCGACCGGGTCGGTCCGCGGCGGGTGGTGATCGCGAGCAACCTGATCCGCGTACTGACCTTCACCGGCTATGTGTTCACCGACGTGCCCTGGCAGCTCGTCGTGCTGGTCACGGTCACCCTGTGGGGCGAGAGCCAGTTCCGGCCCGCGGCCGCCGCGCTGGTGGCGCAGGTGGCCGACGGCGGGCAGCGGGCGCGCTGGTACGCGATGGAGCGGGCACTGCGCAACGTCGGGATCGGCGTCGGCGGGCTGCTGGGCAGCGCGCTGGTCGGCTGGGGCGGGACCTCGGGCTACACCGCCGTGGTGGTGCTCAACGCGGTGTCGTTCCTCGCGGCGGCCGGCTTGGTCGCGGCCTGGCGCCGTCCCGCCGTCCCGGACCCCTCCGGCGCCCACCTCTGCGGCGCCGACCCGGCGCCTCGGCGCGGCGGGTACCGGGAAGTGCTCGCCGACCGTGCCTTCCGCGGCGTGCTGGTCACCGTCTGCGTGTTCGCGCTGTGCGACCTCGCGCTGACCGTGCTGCTGAGTGCCTATGTCATCGAGGCGCGTGGACTGCCCGCGTGGCAGCCCGGGACGCTGTTCGCGATCAACACCGTCCTGGTGGTGCTGGGGCAGACCGCGGTGGCCAGGGCGGTCGAGCGGTACCGCAGGCCCAGGGTGCTCCAGGCGGCGGCCGTCCTGTGGACGGTGTCCTTCGCCCTGTTCGCGGTGGTGCCCGGGGAGCACACCGGAATCGCGTTCGGCGCTCTCGCCCTGGGGATGGTCGTCTTCACCGCCGCGGAACTGCTCCAGGCGCCGACCAGCAGCGCGCTGACCGTGGCGATGGCCGCCGAGCGGGTGCGGGGTCGCTACCTGGGGCTGGAGGAGCTGATGTGGGGCCTGGCCCGGGTGCTGGCGCCGACCCTGTTCACCTGGCTGCTGGCGAGGGGACCGGGCCTGCCTTGGCTCGCGCTCGGCCTCTGCTGTCTCGCCGCGGTCGCGGTGCTGCACCGGCTCGGCCGCGTGCTGTCGGCCCACGTCCAGCGGGAGACCGTCGATGACTGAACGCGCGTCCGGGGTCCGCCGCCCCGAGGAGTTCCGCGACGTCTACCACCGGGTCTACCGGGAGCCGCCGTACCATGAGGACGCGTCGGCCGCCGACAGCTTCGCCGGGCAACTGGCCGAGCACGCGGCGCTGCCCGGCTTCACCGTGACCACCGTGCGCGACGGCGACGCCCTCGGCGGCTTCGCCTACGGAGTGCGCCGCGAGGAGGGCTGGTGGCACCCTCGGGCCGCCGCGCCCGGGCCGCGCCGGCTGCGCGGGCCGCTGTTCTACGTCTATGAGCTGGCGGTCGTACGGGAGTTGAGGGGCCGTGGGCACGGGCGCGAGCTGCTGGAGCTGCTGCTGGCCGACCGCACCGAGCCCTACGCCGTGCTCGCCGCGTCGAACAGGGCGCCGGCACGGGAGCTGTACGGGCGGTGGGGCTGGGTGAAGGCCGGCGAACTCACCGGGCCGCCGGACGGCGTGGACCTCCTCGCCCGCCCCCTCGCGCCCGCACCGACTTCGAGAGGAGCGCCGCTGCTCGACCGGGCGGGAGCGCCGGTCGCAGACCTGGACCACTACTCCTGAAGAGCGCGTCCAGAAACTAGCCAGGTTCAGCGTGCGAGGCTGCTCAGCCGTAGGTCCTTGCGATCATCGAGGACAGATGGAGGCGCGGCGATATGCGTGGCGAGGAGCACCTGGGCGAGGCCGGGGTCCTTGGCATCTCGCGGTACGGGAGACCAGGACGGCACGGCCACCGGGCCCTGAAGGGCATCGCGGTGCCGGGAGCCGGGGCGAACGATGCTTGAGGGCTGTGTACCGTGGCCCGAACCGTTCGCCGAGGACTACCGGGCCCGGGGGTACTGGAACGACGAGATCCTCGGCAGCCTTCCCATGTCCCTGCCGGGCGCCCAGGACAGGCCGGCGGTCGTCACCGGCACCCGCACCCTGACCTATGGCGACCTGGACCGGGCCGCCGACCGGCTCGCCTCCGGACTGAGTGGCCTCGGCCTCGGCGCCGCCGACCGTGTCGTCGTCCAACTGCCCAACGACGTCGAGCTGGTGGTGCTGTGCCTCGCTCTCCTCCGGCTGAGGGCGTTGCCGGTGTTCGCGTACCCCGCGCACCGGACCGCGGAGATCGTCCATCTCGTGAACAGCTCGGAAGCGGTTGCGTACGTCTGCTCGGACGAGGTGCCCGACTGCGACTACCGGACCATCGCCAAGGACGTGCTGGCCGGCACCGACAGCCTTCGGCACGTGCTGGTGGCCGGCGACCCGGGACCCTTCGCGGCGCTCTCGGAGGTGGACGGCGAGCCGCTGGACCTTCCGGCGCCGGACGCCCGGGACGTGGCGCTGTTCCTGCTCTCCGGGGGCACCTCCGGGCCGCCGAAGCTCATCCCCCGCACCCACGCCGACTACGCGTACCAACTGCGCCAGAGTTCACGACTGTGCGGCTTCGGGGCCGGCACCCGCTATCTGTGCGCACTGCCCATGGGACACAACTTCGCCCTGGCCTGTCCCGGAGTGCTGGGCGCGCTGCGCCTGGGCGGCACCGCGGTGCTGGCCTCCTCGCCGGCCCCCGAACTGTGCTTCCCCCTCATCGAGAGCGCCGGGGTGACGGTCACCTCGCTCTCGCCGCCCCTGGTGTCGCTGTGGCTCGACGCCGCCGAGCGGACCGCACACGACATCGGGTCCCTCGAACTCCTTCAGGTCGGCGAGGCCCGGCTCGGTCCGGTGACGGCGAGCAAGGTGCCCGGACGGCTCGGCCGCGTCCTGCAGCAGGTGTACGGGATGGCGGAGGGCCTGCTCAACTACACGCGTCTGGACGACCCGGAAAGCGTGGCCCTGCACACGCAGGGCCGCCCGCTGGCGGCGGCGGACGAGGTACGGGTCGTCCGGGACGACGGCCAGGAGGCGGCACCGGGTGAGGAGGGCGAGCTGTTCACCCGTGGCCCGTACACGGTGCGCGGCTACTACCGGGCCGGGGAGGGCGACCGGACTCAGTTCACCCCCGAAGGATTCTTCCGCACCGGTGACGTGGTCCGGCGGACGACCGCGGGCTACTTCGAGGTCGTGGGACGGACCAACGACGTGGTCAACCGGGGTGGTGAGAAGGTGCCGGCCCGGGAGGTCGAGGAGCATCTGCTCGCCGATCCCCGCATTGCTTCCGCAGCGGTCATCGGGCTGCCGCATCCGGACCTGGGCGAGCAGACCTGTGTGTGCGTGGTGCCACAGGACGTGGCGGAGCCCCCGACCCTGCGTGAGGTGCGGGCCGGGCTCACGGACCGCGGCATCGCGCCGTACAAACTGCCGGATCGGCTGGTGATGCTCGGACGGATGCCTCTGACGGCTGTCGGGAAAATCGACAAGAGAGCGCTCAGGGATCATCTCCGAGACTGATCCGGAGTTGTCCGTGAAGGAGAAATGGAGGTTCGCGTGGGCATCGATGTGATGGTTTTCGATGATCTGCAGCTGTCTCGAGTTGCGCTCACGGCATTACTGGACCAGCGCCCGGAGATCCGAGTCGCAGGTTCGGTGGACAGTAAACTCGCCGCGCTGGAGTTCGCCGAGCTGCATCGGCCGGACGTCGTGATCATCAGCTTCGAGGGCAGGGACAGGGAAACGGTCGACATTGCCGAGAAGATTGCCATTCTTCCGGAGTGCCGGACCCTGCTGGTCGCCACCGCGTGTATCCGCTCGGTCGTCCGCAGAGCCTTCGCCGGCGGAATCGACGGAATGTTGCGGCGCGGTGCCCCGCCCCGCCGCTTTTTCGAGGCCATCCATCTGGTGCACCAAGGTGAGCGGGCCTTCGACGCCGAGCTGACGGTCGCTGCTGTGGCCAACGGGGACTGTCCGCTGACCGTGCGGCAACTGTCCGTGCTGGAGCATCTCGACCACGGCGACACGATGGAGGAGATCGCCGGGCGACTGTGTCTGTCGGAGGGGACCGTGCGCAACTACATTTCGTCGATGGTGGCGAAGATAGGCGCACGCAACCGTATTGACGCGCTGCGCATTGCCCGCGATCTCCAGTGGATCTGAAAGGTGCGCATCTCTCCTCCGGGGACGGGCGAACCCCGCTGCCCGGCCTGTCAGGCATTGCTTTTCCATTCGGCACCGTGCAAAACGCACGGTGACGAATGTGAAGTGAATCTGTCGCGGTGCGATTGCTGGCTGCTAGCGTCGATACCGCTGGTTGGAATCCAGCCAGCGTATTGGACGTTCGGGGAGGTTGGTCGTGCCGCACCAAGCCACCGTCACAGGTGTGTCCTGGAAGAAAGTCGCGGATTCCGTCGAATTTATTCCGGCCGAGTATTCCAGCAGGACCCAGCCGGAATCCGTTGCGCGGGAAATGCTCGGCTGTGACTCCGCGGACATCGATATTCTGGTCGACGCGGGTCTGCCGTTCGAGGACCGCTCCGAGGGGCGTCACTTCGACGCCAACGACCTCTACAACCTCGGCATGTACTCGAACAAGGCGACAACGCAGCCGGAGCTGGCCTTCCGCATGCTGTTCCGGTTCGCGGGCCGGCCGGTCGACGATCTCCTGCGGGAGAGGTCCTGGGAGTTCCGGGTCCGGATGGACTGCGTCGACTGCGCCGGGGTCGCGCCCTGGCGCCTGGAGGAACCGGATGTCGTCCGGTTCGGCGGACGTACCGCCGATGTGACGCCACCGGCGCCCGGCTCGGGCTCCGCGGAGTACGCGGCGACGGTCACCACGACCGGGGCGCGCACCCCGCTGGTCTCGCCGGTGCTGCGGCAGCTCGTCCATGACTATCTGGACGCCGGCTACCGGTGGCAGATGATCCCCGTGCCCATGCAGACCGATCACCGGTCGGTGCACGCGCTCGGCGCCACCAGCTGTATCGCGGCGAGCCTGTTCCTGGCCGAGCGTTTCCGTGCCGCCGGGTTCCTGGCGGAGGCGAAGCGCGGCTGGTTCTGCGGCGTGCTCGGCGGGGCCCTCGATCTGCCGCACGCCTGTGTCGAGGTCGAGGACGAGGACGGTGCGCTCAGGACCGTCGACATCGCCAAGGCACAGCTGGCCGCGCGGCTGCCGGGGAACACCGAGGCATTCCGGGAACTGTGCCTCGGCTCGATCTACAACAAGGTGATCCCTTCCACCGCGTTCGGCAATGCGGCCCTCGCCCGTCACGAATGCGGCTCGGGACTGCCGGTCCAGGTACGCGCGGACATTCGTGCGGTGCGTTAGATCCGACACTTCGGCCACTGCGTAGGGAAAGACGAGTGAAAATGGCGTTACGTGAAATCGAGCCGGTCGTCCTCGAACTGGACCGGCTGGAGCACCTGGCCGAATCCGGCTACTACAACCCGTACACGATGTTCGACTGGCCCGACGCCATCGAGCCCGACCTGCCGTGGATGAGCGAGAGCCTCACCACGCTGGCCGGCACCCCGATGTGGGACGAGCTGACCCGCGAACAGCAGATCGCGCTGACCAGGTTCGAAGCGATCAACTTCTTCAGCCTCAACATCCACGGCATCCGCGAGCTGATGAGCGAAGTCGTGATGCGCATCCACGAGCGGGCCTATGCCGATGTCTCGGAGTTCCTTCACCACTTCATCGGTGAGGAGAACGAGCACATGTGGTTCTTCGCGCAGTTCTGCCTGCGCTACGGCGGCAAGCTCTACCCGGGTCAGCCGACGCTGAAGGCGGACTCGGTCGAGCACCTCTCCCCGGTGGCCCGCGAACTGATCGTGTTCGCGCGCATCCTGATCTTCGAGGAGATCGTCGACTACTACAACGCGCACATGGCGACCGATCAGACGCTGCCGCCCATCGCCCGTGAGATCAACAGGGTGCACCACCAGGACGAGAGTCGGCACGTCGCGTTCGGACGGATGATCTTCACCAGTCTGCTCGGCCAGGTGGCCAGGCGCGACCGGGACGAGGTGCCGGTGGTCGCCGGGTACCTGGAGAACTACCTCCAGTACAGCATCGGCACCCTCTACAACCCGGCGGCCTACCGCGACGCGGGCATCCCCGACGCGCTGGCCCTGCGGCGGCGCGCGCTGCACCACCCGGCCCGCGTGAAGGCGCACGACGAGGTGCTCAAGCGGACGAGAAGGTTCCTTTCCAAGGCGGGCGTCGGCAGGGAAGTCGTCAAATGACCGATCCGACACAGACGGTCCGGGAGTTCATCCTGGGACGCAACCCCGACCTCGGCCAGGTCCCCGACGACCTGGATCTCATCGACAGCCGAGCCATCAACTCGCTGGCCTTCGTCGAATTCATCTTCCTCCTGGAGGAGTTGACCGGCGAGGCCGTCGATCCGGAAGACGTGGACCTGGACGACTTCCGCACCGTCAAGGCGATCGAAGCGCGATTTTTCCAGCAGAAGGCAGCGCGATGACCACAGTGACCGACAACGGCTTGAGCATCCTCGACGGTGGCCAACTGCGTCTGCTGCGAGCCGTCGACACCGTTTTCCGGCGCTTCGCCGACGGCTGGGACGCCCCGGAGTTCCGGTTCCCGTTCCTGATGCGGTGCGCGGACCTCGACCGGTTCGACTACTACGACAACTTCCCGCACCTGGGCCTCACCGCCACCCGGCTCGACCCGGAACGCGTCGCCCCCCTCCTGGCCGGGGCGTCCCGCCCGCTGGACCGCGTCCCCACCGACGTGATGGAGCCGAGCGGCTTCGCCCTGCCGTCGGCGGCCTGCTACGCGATCTACGTCGACCTGGCCGGCACGACGCTTCCCGCCGGTGGGACCACACGGACCACCGTAGGCACCTGTTTCCGCAACGAGAACCACTACGACGGCCTCCAGCGGCTGCTCGGCTTCTCCATGCGGGAGATCGTCCGCATCGGACCCGAGGACGAGGCGAAGAACCACGTCCTGCGCGCCAAGGACGCCGTGCTCGCCCTGTGCGCCGAACTCGGCCTGGATGTCGGGCTGGAGGTCGCCACCGACCCGTTCTTCGACAAGAACAGCGGCAAGGCGAAGATGCAGCGGCTGTTCCCGGTGAAGGAGGAGTTCGTCGTGGACGGCCTGGCCATCGGCTCGGTCAACTACCACCGGAACTTCTTCGGCGAGCGGTGCGCCATCCAGGCAGGCGGTGACACAGTGCACACCAGTTGCCTGGCCTTCGGCCTGGAGCGATGGGTGCACACCCTGACCCAGCGGTTCGGCAGCACCGCCGCTGCGGTGTCCGCAGTCGAGAGCCTGGGCTGATGCGTCCGACACTGGCGGACGTGCTCGGCGTCGACGTGAGCCTGCTCCAGTCGGGGATGGGCGGTGTCGCGGGGACGGAACTCGCGTGCGCGGTGTCCAACGCCGGTGCGGCGGGCTGCGTCGGCGGCTACAAGCTGGCTGGTGGTGCGCTGTCGGCCATGCTCGCCCGGCTGACCGAGGGAACGGACCGGCCGGTCGGGGTGAACCTCATCCCCGAGGTGGTCGGGCCGGACGAACTCCGCCGTCAGGTGGCCCAGGTGCTCGACGAGACACCGGTCCACGTCCACGTGTCCTTCTTCGGCATGCCCGAGGACGCGGTGCTCACGCGCGTCGCCGCGGCGGGCCGGGCCCTGGTGGTCCAGGTCGGGTCCGTCACCGACGGCGTACACGCGGCCGAGCGGGGTGCCGTGGTGGTGGCGCAGGGCGTCGAGGCGGGCGGTCACCTCCTCGGCACGGCGCGGCGCGGCGAGCTGGTCGCCGCACTGCGCGCACAACTGCCCGACGCCTGCCTTGTCGCTTCGGGCGGGATCGGTTCGCCCGCCGAGGCCGGCCGGGCCCTCGCCGCCGGCGCCGACGGCGTACTGCTGGGAACCGCTTTCGTCGTCGCGCGCGAGTCGAGGGCCCACTCTCACTTCAAGGCGGCGGTCACCGCCGCCGACGAGAGCGACACCGTGATCACGGATGTCTACGAGATCGGCTGGCCGGGCCGGCGGCACCGCGTGCTGGCGACAGCCGCGACCGCCGACCCGGAGCAGCCCAGGAAGTTCATCGGCCGCACGGTGGTCGAAGGAAAGCCGTACCTGGTGCCGCGGTTCGGTGCCGCGGTGCCGACCGATGCGACCACCGGCCGGATCGAGGAGATGGCGATGTACTGCGGGCTGTCCTGCGGCGCTGTTTCCGAGGAGGTTTCCGCCGCCGATGTCGTCGCCGAATTCGCACACATCCTGCCCGGCACCGAGGCCGCCAGGAACGAGAAAAGGGTGGAAAGCCATGTCAGTCGGTGAAGAGCAGGAGCAGCAGGATCTGTCGTACCGCGAGGACGCGCCGCGCGCCCGCACCAGGGACGGCGTGGAGCTGTACTACGAGTCCAGCGGTGACGGCACCGCCATCACCTTCCTCAACAACTTCTTCCTGACCAGTCCCTTCTGGCGGGAGTACACCGCGGACCTCGCCCAGAGCCACCGCGTCGTGACCTACGACATGGCCAACCACGGCGCGTCCTCGCGACTTCCCGAGGAGCCGACGTGGGAGGAGCACGCGGCCGATGTGATCGGTCTGCTCGACGCCCTGGAGATCGAGTCGACCTATCTGGTCGGCACGTCGGCCTCCACCCAGCTCGCCAGAGACGTGGCGCTGGCGCACCCGGACCGGGTCAGGGGACTGGTGCTGGCGGGCCCGGTCTTCGGCCTCCGGGGCATGCGGCGCCATCGGCAGCTGAACCGGTCCTGGCTGCTGACGCTGAGCACCGAGGGCCTCGCCGCCCTGTACAACCAGATCTACCCCGAGGTGATCAGCGGGGAGATGAACGAGGAGGGCGGCACACCGGGCTTCCTCGGGCTGCGGGAGAGCTTCATGGCGATGAACACCGTCGAGGACCTGACCAACGGCCTGACCCTCGTCCAGCAGGGCGACACCAGCTCCGAGCTGCTGTCCCGGATCGACGCGCCGACGTTGGTCGTCCTCGGTGACGACGACATCCTGCTGAGCCCGGGACGTGGCCACGACCTGGCCGCGCTGTTCCCGAACGGCCGCTGCGAGATCATGCCGAACGCCGGTCATGTGCCCTACCTCGACGACCCCGAGGGCTTCCAGGCGATCATCCGCAAGTTCACGGAAGAAGCGGAATCGCATGTCTGACACGGCGGTCGACGTCCGGCAGCGCATCCGCGGCCTCCTGGTCGAGCTGTCCGGCAGCGACCGTTTCGTCGACGGGGTGCCGGACGACGTGTCGCTCCGCGAGGCGGGGGTGTCCTCCACCGCGCTGGTCAGTCTGCTGGTGGCGATGGAGGACACGTTCGGCTTCGAGTGGGACGACGGGGTCCGGCCGGAGGTGCTGCGCTCGATCGGCTCACTGGCCGGCCACGTCGTGGCGCTGCGCAACTGAGGGGCGCACGGTGGCCGTCGAGCTGGAAGTCCCCGCGGGGATCAACGCGCACATGTCGATGGAGATCCACCCGGTGCCGTGGCCCCACGGACGGGCCCAGCAGTTCGAGGCGGGTCGCCTCGCGGCCGCCGCGGCGCTGGCCGCGGCCGGGTCGGCCGATCGGGTCGTCCCCCGTGATCCCGACGGCCGGCCGCGCTTCCCGCCGGGATTTCCCGGCTCGATCTCGCACACCGAACACCTCGCGGTGACGGTGGTGGTGCCCGGTGCCGAGGCGGTCGGGGTCGACATCGAGAACGCGGTCGTGACGGAGCGCATGGCCAGGTTCGTCTTCAGCGAGCGGGAGCGGCGCACCCTGCTCGCACCGGTCGGGGCGTACCTCCCGGGTGAGCTGTTCGCCGCCAAGGAAGCGGCTTTCAAGGCTCTGAACGGGCTCGGCGCACTGGGTGACTTCGCGTTCTGGCGGATCGGACTGAGCCGGTCCGGCGGCGTGTTGACCGCCTCGTACCGCAAGGAATCGCTACCGGTGTGGGTCCGCTCGCAGGCCGATCTCTCGCTCGCCGTGGCGATACGGCGTTGAACTCAACATTTCGCCTCGAATGGGGAAATAACGCAATGACTCACGATGTCTTCGAGATCATCGATGGACTGTTCCGCAACCGACTCCAGGTGCCTGAACTGAACCCCGACGTCCCGCTGGTGGACTACGGCCTCGATTCCGTCCGCTCCATCGATCTGGTCGTCGAGATGGAGAACAGGTTCGGGGTGCCGATCTCGGACGAGCAGGCCGCGTCGATGCTGACCCTGCGTGACGTGGTGGACCAGGTCACCGCGTCACTGACGGTGCGGGCGGGGCAAGGAGAGAGTGCCGCGTGAACGCCGACTCCGCTTTCGCGCGGCACGCCCGGCCGGAATTCGCCAGGCTCTTCCGTGCACTGCACCTCGATGTGACCTACCGGGGCGGCCGGGGCGACCACCTGACCCGTGAACTGCCGGACGGAGGCGACGGAACCGAGGCCGGGGAGCAGATACTCGACCTGGTCGGCGGTGCGGGCTCCTCGCTGTTCGGGCACAACCACCCGGCGCTGGTCGAGGTGGCCCGGCGGTGCTTCGACGAGCAGCTCCCGTTCAACGCCCAGGGCAGCATCCGGCCCGGAGCCGCCGAGCTGGCGAGGCGGCTGTCGGAGACGGTCGGCGCCACGACCGGCGGGAGCTATGTGGTGACCCTCGGCTGCACCGGCGCGGACGCGGTGGAAGCCGCGGTGAAGCACGCGACGGTCGAGCACCGCAGGCGGCTCGGCGCCCTCCAGGAGGAGTTCGAGAGGTCGTTGCGGCGCGTGCGGCGGGACGACGTCGCGGACGTCCCCTGCGCGAGCGGCCCCGCGGCCGGGCGCCCCTGCGCCGAGGTGCTGGTCGAGGCGCTCGACCGGATCGCCGGCCTGCGGCTCAGGGACCCGGTCTTCGTCTCGCTGCGGGACGCCTTCCACGGCAAGACGACCGCCGCCGGCACGCTCACGCACGGCGGCAACGTGCCCGAGGATCTGCACGTACCGGGGCCGCAGCACCGGCGGTTGCACGACTGGACGCCGGACGAGGTGGTGACCGCGTGCGACGCCGAGCGGGTCCCGGTCCACTCGGTCACGTTCGACGCCGCCGGAGTGCCGCACTCCGCCGTACGCCATCTGTCGCCGGTGGCCGCCTGCTTCGCCGAACCCGTCCAGGGTGAGTCGGGCGTGCACGAGGTGCCGGCCGAGACGCTCGCCGCCCTGCGCGACCTGGCGGACCGGCACGGAGCGGCGCTGGTCTTCGACGAGATCCAGTGCGGCATGGGACGTACGGGCACCTTCCTCGCCTCCGAGCCCTCCGGTGTGGTCGCCGACTACTACCTGTTCTCCAAGTCCCTCGGCGGCGGGCTCGCCAAGGTCTCGGCGCTGCTGGTCGCCGACGACCGCTACGTACCGGAGTTCGGCCGCCACCACACGTCCACCTTCGCCGACGACGACTTCTCCTCGCGGATCGCCACGGCCGCGCTGGACCTCTCCCTCGCCTGCCGGGACCGCATCGTCGAGGTGGGCACGCTGCTGCGCGACCGGCTCGCCCAGGTCGCGGCGCGGTGGCCGGACGCCATCGCCGAAGTTCGAGGGCGCGGACTGCTCCTGGGCGTCGAGTTCTCCCTGCCGCGTCCCGAATCGGGGCTGCTGCGCGAGGTGTTCGACTCCGAGTCGCTCGGCTATCTCATCGCGGGGCGCATGCTGCACACCCACCGGATCAGGGTCATTCCGACGCTGTCGGCCCCCACGACCGTCCGCGTCCAGCCGTCGGCGTTGCTCGAACCGGCCGATGTGGACCGCGTCGCCGCCGCGTTCGACGATGTCGCCGGGCTGCTGTCCCGCGGTGACTACGCGACGCTGATCGGGCATCTGACCGTACCCGCGGGCGGTGGGTGGCAGCCGCGGCAGCATGTTCCGCTGCCCCGCCGCGACCGCCCGGCACGGCCCGGCGCGGTCGATGTCCCCCGCGTCGCGTTTCTCGCCAACCTGGATGTCCCGAGCACGCTCTGGTCGATGGCGCCGGAACTGGCGGACTGGTCGGACGAACAGTGCGCGGCGGCGCTCGACCGGATGCAGGGGGAGCTGGACCCGTTCGAGGTCGTCCGGCATCGCGTCACATCCGAGACGCGGGGGACCGTCGAGGTCGTCATGGTGGCGGTGCCGTTCACCGCCGCCCAGGCCAATGCCGCGCTGCGGGCGGGGCAGGGGCCCTGGCTGCGCCGAACGGTGCTCGACGCGGTGGAGTTGGCCGTATCGCTCGGCGCCGAAGTCGTCGGCCTCGGGGGGCACACCTCGATCGTCACCGGTGCGGCACGGGACGTGGTCGAGAACGACATCAGGGTGACGTCCGGCAATTCACTGACCGCCGCCTGCGCCTACGACCTGCTGCGCCTCAGACTGGCCGAGTCCGGCGTCGGGGAGCGCCGCGTCGGACTCGTCGGCGGTATCGGCAACATCGGTGCGGTGATGGCCGAACTCATCGCCCCGCACTGCGCATCGCTGGTGTTGGTCGGCCGGCCCGGCTCGGCGCGGCGGCTCGCCACGGTTGCCGACGGGCTCACCGAGGTGACGGACGTCTCGATCGCCGACGACCTCGATGCGCTGCGGGACTGCCCGGTCGTGGTCAGCGCCACCAACTCGTCGGACCCGGTGATTTCGCCGCACCACCTCGCCGATGACCGGAAGGTCCTCGTCTGTGATCTCGCGGTCCCCGGTGACGTGCATCCGGCGGCGGCGGGCCTGCCGAACGTCACGCTGGTGTCCGGCGGCCGCATTCAGCTCCCCGGCGTGCAGACGCCCCACTTCCCCGGCATCACGCTGCCGCCGGGAATCCTTTACTCCTGCCTGGCCGAGACGATCCTGCTCGGCTTCGAACCCACGACGCCCAGCCCGTCCTACGGGGGCCTGACCTCGGCAGGCGTGCTGGCCGCCCGGGACCTGGCCGTGCGGCACGGATTCCATCCCGCCCGCATCGTCTCCGACGACATCTCGGTACGGCCGTGGACCGTCGATCAGCTCAGCAGCGCTCTCGAGGAGAACATCGGATGACCGAGACTGGCCCGCGTTTCCCGAGCATGTGGCACGCATTGTTGGCAGAGGCGGAACGTGGCTCCGACGGGTCGGCGGTGACGCTGCTCCCGGAACCGGACAGAGAGGAGAAGGTGCGCTACGACGCCCTCGTCGAGAACGCCACGCGGTGTGCGGCAGCCCTCGCCGAGCACGCTGTCGGCCACGGCGACCGGGTGCTGCTCTGTCTGCCTACGGGTGCGCAGTTCCTCACCGCCTTCTTCGGAACCCAACTGCTCGGAGCCACGCCGACGGCGATCGCCGTACCGATACGTTTCGGTGGAGCCGCGGGGTTCGAAGGCCAGCTGAAGGAACTCGTGGAATACCTGCGGCCGGCCGCGATCGTCACGACGGCAGCGGTCATCGAGGCCCTCCCCGAACTCGCCGGCACCAACTTGATCGACGGCGCCGCGCTCCACGCGCGCGCCACCGCGAGCGACGCGCCGACACATCCCATCCGTCGTCCGAGCGGTGACGATCTGGCGCTGATCCAGTGCACCTCCGGTTCGACGGGCACGCCCAAGGGCGTCATGATCTCGCACGCCAACCTGGCGGCCAACTGTGAGCAACTCACCGGCGCCGTCGGGTGGAGCCGCGCGGACACGACCGTCAGCTGGGCGCCGCTTTACCACGACATGGGACTGATC
This sequence comes from Streptomyces zaehneri, assembly GCF_032248645.1. NCBI lineage: Bacteria > Bacillati > Actinomycetota > Actinomycetes > Kitasatosporales > Streptomycetaceae > Streptomyces > Streptomyces zaehneri. Next base: position 505,489 of record NZ_JASTTJ010000002.1, on the reverse strand, counting down.
ACCGGGATCCTTTGTCCCGTCTACGTCGGCGGGAACACGGTGCTCATGCCGCCCACTCGATTCCTGCGCGCACCTGCCGAGTGGCTGCGGCACATCAGTACCTACCGCGGCGCCGTGGCGGCCGCGCCGAACTTCGCCTACGGCTACGTCACCTCCCGGGTGCGCGACGAGGAACTCGACGGCGTGGATCTGTCGTGCTGGCGCATGGCGTTCTGCGGGGCGGAACCCATCCAGCCCGCCACCGTGCAGCGCTTCGTCGGCCGCTTCGCCCGATGGGGCCTGCCCGCCGACGCGTTCACACCGGGCTACGGCATGGCTGAGGCCACGCTGGTCATCACCACCAAACGGCTGGGCGCGCCGTTCACGTTCGACTCCATCGACCGGCAGAGCGCCGTCACCGGGGCGCGGGCGGTCGACGTCGACCCGCAGAGCGCGAGCGCGGTGCAGGTCGTCGACTGCGGTGAGCCGGTGGCCGGCGCGGAGCTGCGCATCGTGGACGACCACGGACACCCGCTGGGGGAGAACCGGATCGGTCACGTCCAGTTCCGCAGCCCCTCACGCACGGCCGGATACTTCGACCTCCCGGAGGAGTCCACCGCCTCCGTCCACGCGCCGGACTGGTGGAAGACCGGTGACATCGGTTACCTGCGCGACGGCGGCCTGCGCATCACCAGCCGCGCCAAGGACCTGGTCATCATCCGCGGTGCCAATTATTTCCCCTCCGACTTCGAACAGGCCGCCGAGACCGTTCCCGGAGTGCGCCTCGGCGCCGTGATCGCGGTCGGACACCGGCCCGAGAACGCCGACTCCGAGGAACTCCATCTGATCGTCGAGACCGAACTCGACGCCGAACAGCACGCGTCGCTGCGCCGAGCCGTCCGGGCCGCGGTCAGCTCCCGGACCGGGGTGACCCCGGCCGGGATCCACCTGGTCCCCAAGCGGAGCATCCCCAAGACGACCAGCGGAAAGCTCCAGCGGGCCAAGGCAAGGGAGCTGTTCGTGGTGCGGCCCGAACTCGCCGGGCTCGCCGACGCCTGACGGCTGTGACCGGCCGTGCCTCCGGGCCCGGGCACCACGTTCCGGACCCGGAGGGCGCCGTCGTGCCTGCACCACCGACCACCGCACCAACCAACCCCGACGAGACCGGCGGTCCGTCGGGAGACTCGGGCCGTGCACGCGGCTGGAAAGAGGAACCAGGGCCATGGTCGATTTGCCGCACGCCACCAGCGCCACCGCGGTGATGCGCGGGCACGCGCTCAGGACACCGGAACACACAGCGATGATCTACGTGGACGACGTGGAGCGGGCCGACGGCGCCACCCACTGGTCGTACGCCCGACTGGACGCCGAGGCCACCAGGATCGGCGCATGGCTGGGCGCCCGCTACCCGGTGGGCACCCGGGTGCTCCTGCTGTACCCGGCCGGACTCGACTTCGCCGCCGCCTACCTCGGCTGTCTCTACGCCGGCACGGCCGCCGTACCCGCACCGCTGCCCGGCCGGTACCGGCACGAGCAGTCGAGGGTGAGCGGCATCGCCAGGGACGCGGCGGCCTCCGTGATCCTGACCGACACGGAGAACCTGCCCGCCGTCCGGGCCTGGGCCGAGGCCGAGAAGCTCACCGGAACCCGGTTGCTGGCCACGGACGGCGGCGACCTGCCGGACCCCGGCGCCTGGACACCGGAGGAAGTGGACCACCGGACCCTCGCGATGCTCCAGTACACCTCCGGCTCGACCGGCGAGCCCAAGGGCGTCATGGTCAGCCACGGCAACCTGCTGCACAACGTGGACAGCCAGCGCCGCGCGTTCGGGCTGACGGCCGCGTCGCGGCTGGGCGGCTGGATCCCGCACTACCACGACATGGGGCTGCTCGGTCAGCTGCTGCCCGCGCTGCTGGTCGGCGGCACCTGCGTGCTGATGCGCCCCAGCGCCTTCCTTCAACGGCCCCACAACTGGCTGCGGTTGATCGACAGGTACGACATCCAGTGCTCCGCGGCCCCGAACTTCGCCTACGAGATGTGCTGCGCACGGATCACCGACGAGCAACTGGCCGGACTGGACCTGTCCCGATGGCGCACAGCCTCCAACGGCTCGGAGCGGGTCGACATCGCCACACTGGACGCGTTCGCCAAGCGCTTCGCCCCCGCGGGACTCCGGGACGACGCGCTGTGCCCCTGCTACGGCATGGCGGAGGCGACCGTCTTCGTCTCCGGCGAGGCACACCGCAAGGCGGTGGTGACGACGGTCGACGCCGACCGGCTGAAGCAGCACCGGTTCGTGCCCGCCGAGTCCGGCGTCGACCTGGTGAGCTGTGGGACCCCGCGCGACCACGACGTACTGATCGTCGATCCGTGGACCGGCGAGGAGACGGCGACCGGAGACGTCGGCGAGATATGGCTGCGCGGCCCCAGCCTCGCCGGAGAGTACTGGAACAACCCCTGCGCGACGGAGCAGGCCTTCACGCCGGACGGATATCTGCGTACCGGCGACCTCGGGACCGTGCACGACGGCGAGCTGTATGTGACCGGCCGGCTCCAGGAGCTGCTGACCGTGCACGGGCACCACCTCTACCCGCAGGACGTCGAACGGGAGTTGCGGGCGCACCACCCCGAACTCGCCGCCGCCGGAGCCGTGTTCACGGTGCCGACGGCCGAAGTCGGCGCCGAGGAGACGCTCGTCGTGACGCACGAGGTCCACGGGCGCCCGGCCGAGGACCGACTGCGGCTGCTGGCCGACGGGATCAGGCAGACGGTGGACCGTGAGTTCGGGGTCGCCCTCGGCGGCGTCGCCCTGTTACGGCGCGGCGGGGTCCGGCGCACCACCAGCGGCAAGATCCGGCGCGTGGAGATGCGACGGCTGTTCCTGAACGGTGAACTGAACGCGCTGTACGCCGACCACGAGCCGCGGGTGACACACGCGCTGCGGTCCAGGAACCCGGGGCGGTCCGGGCGGTGACCCGTCGGGACGGCGGGCCGGTGGCGCCGACCGGGAATCTCCCGCTCGGCGCCACCGCCCGCTCAGTCCCCCGAGGCCGCCTCGGCGTACCGCGCGGAGGCGGCCCGGCCGGTGCCGGGCGCCGACCGCAGAACCGTGTCCAGCTCCCTCAGGACCCGCTCGGAGCAGGCGGCCGCCGCCGGAACGACGTCCTGCATCAGGAAGTAGCCGTGCACCAGACCCGGCCCCGGAACATGGCGGACGGGTACGCCGGTGACGGCCAGCTTGTCGGCCAGCTCGACCCCCTCGTCGTGCAGCGGGTCGAACTCGGCCGTGGCGACCACCGCGGGCGGCAGGTTCCGCAGGTCGGCGTTGAGCAGGTCGACGGCGGGGTCGCGGCGCCGCCGCGCGTCGGGGACGTACAGGTCGTAGTGGTACGCCATGTCGTCGACGGTCAGCAGATACCCCTCCGCGTACGCGCTGGCCGCGGCGAACAGCAGTCGTGGGTCGACGGGCGGGTACAGCAGCAACTGGGCGGCGAACCCGAGGTCGCCGGTGTCACGCGCGTCCAGCGCCACGCCGATCGCCAGGCTGGCGCCCGCGCTGTCACCGGCGAGCACATGGTCGCGGCCGGGGAAACGGCGGCTCGTCCAGCGGGCCGCGGCCACCGCGTCGAGCAGCGGGGTGGGGTAGGGGAACTCCGGGGCCCGCCGGTAGTCGGCCGAGACGACGACCGCGCCCAGCGATGCCGCCACGATCCGGCAGGCCTGGTCGTGACTGTCGACGTCACCCAGCGCCCACCCGCCCCCGTGCAGATAGGTGACCACTCGGCCCTCGTCCGTCTCCGGCGTGTAGACCCGGCACCGGAACGCCGCCCCGTCCGCGGTGTCGACCGTCCGGTCGACGGCGGTGACGGCGGCGCGGGGGCCGGCGCCGGCCCGACGGGGCAGCACCGCGTTCGCGAGATAGCGCTCCCGGGCCTGCTCGACGCCCACGGCACGGACCGGAACCGGAGGGCCGTCGGCGCGTTGCCAGGTGATCAGGTTGCGGAGTATGCGGTCCAAGGGCATGGCAGCCCCTCCTCGGAGATCGTGAAAGGCGCTCCAATTCACCGGGTTACCGTACTCGATCGGTCATGGCGGTCGTCTGAAATCCCCGGGGATGTGAAAAACGCATTCGGGGTGGTGCGAATTGCATATTGCTGGGGGCTGATCTGCGCCAGTAGCCTGGCGGCGAATTCGCTGGTTTTCACAGGTGCGGGCGGTGCGCGCGACGCAGCGCAACAGAGAAGGATTCTTTCATGATTGTTCTGGGTTGCAACGGGTTCACGCGGGGCGCAGAAATATTCGCCGAGCAATTCGGTGCGGTCGGCACCGAGAAGCACTACGTACTCGGGCATGACTCGGGCGCGGCGCTCCTGGTGGACGGAGAGCTGGTCGCGGCCGTCGAGGAGGAGCGGCTCAACCGGGAGAAGAAGACCTCCGACTTCCCGTTCCACGCGGTCAAGTGGTGTCTGGACCAGGCGGGCATCGAGTTCTCCGACATCGACCTCATCGCGATTCCGTGGAACTTCACCACCGAGATCTTCGACGCGATGATGGTCGACCTCGCGTCCGCCCCGCTGCCGCCCGCTGAGAAGGCCGGCCGGCTGTCCCGTATCGGTGAACTCTTCGACAAGGTCCTCGGGCGCGAGGCGATCCTCGCTGACTTCGCCGCACGCGCCGGATTCACCCCCGACCCGGAAAAGGTGGTGTTCGTACAGCACCACCTCGCCCACGCGATGACCGGTTACTACATGGCGGGAATGAAGGACGCAGCATTCCTCATCAGCGACGGACGGGCCGAACTGTTCTCCTCGCTGACCGGCGAGATTCGCGACGGCCGGATCAAGGTCTTCGAAGAGTCGATCATCAGCGCGAACGACTCGCTCGGCAATCTCTTCGCCTCGATCACGCGATTCCTGGGATTCGTGCCCAACAATGACGAATACAAGGTCATGGGCCTTTCCGGTTTTGCCGAGCCGCCCTCGCCGAATCCGTTCCTCGACCACATCGTCCAGCTGCACGATGGCGGTCGCTACACCCTCTGCCGGCCGCACGACCCCGAGAACGGCCGCTGCTTCGACGATCTCTTCGAGAAGTACTTCGGGCCGCTCGAGGACACCGTCGAGTACAAGGCCACTCTGGCCGCCGCCGCGCAGGAAATGCTCACGGCCGTCACGAGCCACCAGCTCCGCGCGCTGGAGGACAGGACCGACCTCGACCACTTGCTGTTCGAGGGCGGCCTGGCGCTGAACTGCGTGAACAACACCAAGCTGCTGGAGGGTTCACGCTTCGAGGACATGGCGGTGAGCTTCGGCGCGAGCGACACCGGTGTCGTCATCGGTGCAGCCGTCCACGCCTGGGCCAACCACCCGGACACCGTCACGGAGGTGAAGTACGCGAACTTGGTCACCCCGTACCTCGGCCCGGAGTACGACGACGCCACCATCGAGTCGACCCTGCACGAGTTCGGCGACCGGGTGCACTGGACCCGGCTGGCCGAGGACGAGATCATCGACCAGGTGGCGAAGCTGCTCACCGAGAAGGTCGTCATCGGCTGGTTCCAGGGCCGGCTCGAACACGGGCCCCGCGCCCTGGGCCACCGCAGCATCCTGGCCAACCCGAAGTTCCCCGACATCAAGGACGTCATCAACACCCGGGTCAAGCATCGCGAGCCGTTCCGGCCCTTCGCGCCGCTCGTGCTCGAGTCGGACGCGCCGAAGATCTTCGAGATGGGCCGCAAGAGCCGCTCGCCGTACATGACGTTCGTGTTCCCGGTGCGGCCGGAGTACCACAACGTCATCCCGGGCGCGACGCACGTGGACGGCACCTCCCGGGTGCAGACGATCACCGACGAGGACACACCGCTGCTGGCGTCGCTGTTGCGCAGGTTCACCGCGCTGACCGATGTGCCGTGCCTGATCAACACATCGTTCAACGTTGCGGGCGAGCCCATCGTGTGCGCCCCGGCCGACGCGCTGAACTGCTTCCTGGGCACCGAGATCGACCACGTGGTGCTCGGCAACTACCTCGTCACGAAGACAAACCCGCCCGCCTGACCTATGTGGTTCCCCGGCCGGGGAAGGTGAAGGGAGCTCATCTGTGAGTGCCGTCCATGAGGCGACCGCGGACCTCACGACTGTCGTGCACCATCTGGAAGAGCTGGCCCGGGAGCTGCGCGCCCCGCGTCTGCCGCGCATCCCGCCGGAGATCAGCGCCGCCAGCGATGCCCTGACCTGCGCGGCCGCCCTGCTGCGCGCCCGGCAGGACGCCACCGACGGCGACGCCACCCGTACCGATCTCCTGTACGACGCCGTCGCCCTGGCCCGCAGCACCGTGGAGTCGGCGAAAGCCGCGTGCCGCGAGGGCACGGGAACGCGCAGAGGGGGTGCCGACACATGAGCGGGACAGTGACGGCGGTCAGCAGTAACGGCGAACACACGTTCGGCAAACCGAACCGGGAGAGGATCACCCTGCTCGCCGGGCTCGGCGTGGAGGGGGACGCCCATGCCGGTGTGACGGTCAGGCACCGGGCGCGGGTGGAGCAGGATCCCACGCAGCCGAACCTGCGCCAGGTCCACCTCATGCCCGAGGAGGTCTTCGCCGAACTCGGTGCGGCGGGCTTCCGGGTGGCGCCCGGTGAACTCGGCGAGAACATCACCACGCGCGGAATCGACCTGCTCGCCCTCCCGGTCGGCACGGTCCTGCGGGTCGGCGGCGACACGCTGCTGGAGGTGACCGGCCTGCGCAACCCCTGCCGGCAGATCGACGACTTCCAGGACGGCCTGCTGAAGCAGGTCGTCGGCCGCGACGAGGCCGGGAACATCGTGCGCAGGGTCGGCATCATGAGCGTCGTCACGAAGGGCGGTGTGGTGCGCCCCGGCGACGTCATCGAGGTGGAACTCCCGGAAGGGCCGCACCGGCCACTGGACCGGGTCTGAAGCTCCCGCACCGGTTGAGCCGAGCATTCCTCTTCCTGCACGTTCTTCACCGTGGGCGGCGCCGCTTCCTGAGCGGCGCCGCTTCTCTGCGTGCTCCCAGAAAGCATCCAGATTCTGGCCAGTCGCACCTGTGAGGCTGAGCCGGGCTTCCGGCCGCTCCTGAGCCGGCCCGTCACCGGGGGAGGCGCGCAGAGCGGCTCGCACGAGACCAACGAACCGGAGTTAACGGATGTCACAGGAGTTTGTGTCGCCCCAGGCCGGGGCCGTGAGCACGGCAGCTCCCGCATGGGAACCGGAGACTTTGCGACAGGAGGTCTCCCGACTGCTGGACATGGCACTGCGCCCCGAGGACGACGACGCCAACCTCTTCGAACTCGGCCTGCAGTCGATGCAGTTGATGTTCCTCACCAACCGGCTCAACCGCGCGGGCGCCCGGATCGACTTCAGATCGCTGTCCGCAGATCCCCGTCTGGTGGCGTGGTACGAGCTGCTGAAGAGCGCGGCCGGGCCGATACCCGCGACGGACGGGGCCCGGAGCCCCGCCCCGGGTGTCCCCGTCGACGAAAGAGGAACCTTTCCGCTCACCGCGGTGCAACAGGCGTACTGGATCGGGCGTGGCGACGACCAGGCCTTGGGTGGGGTCGGATGCCACGCCTACCTGGAGATCGACGCCCAGGAGGTCGACCCCTCTCGCCTGGAGAGCGCCGTACGCGCCCTGCTGGATCTGCACCCCATGCTGCGGGCCAGGTTCGAGGCCGACGCGACGCAGCGTGTGCTGCCCCGGTCCCCCTGGCCCGGACTGACCGTGCACGACTTCAGCGACCAGTCCGAGGAGACGGCCTCCCGTACGCTGGAGGAGCTGCGCGGCCGACTCTCGCACCGCCGCCTGGACGTGGGCGCCGGCGAGGTCCTGGACCTGCAGCTGAGCCGGCTGCCGGGCGCCGGCCACCGGCTCCACCTCAACGTCGACCTGCTCGTCGCCGATGTGCACAGCATCCGGCTGCTCCTGGCGGACCTGGCCGCGCTGTACGACGACCCCTCGTCGGTGCCCGAGTTGACCTACACGTTTCAGCAGCACCTGGCCGAACGGGTCGAGAGCAGGCAGACCGCGCGCGAGACGGCGCGCGCCTACTGGCAGCGGCGGCTGCCGGAGCTGCCCGGCGGCCCGCGACTGCCGCTGGCGACCGAGCCCGCGGACGTCCCGGTCCCCCGCTTCGTACGGCGGACCCACGAGTTGGCCGCCGAGGAGTGGAGCGCCCTGCGGCAGCGGGCCGCCCGAGCCGGTGTCACCCCCGCCGTCCTGCTGGCCACGGCCTTCGCCGAGGTCCTCGCCCGCTGGAGCGGTGAGGACCGGTTCCTGCTCAACCTGCCCCTCTTCGACCGCGATCTGGAGGCGCATGCGCAGATCGGGCGCATAGTCGCCGACTTCACGAGCCTCGTGCTGCTGGAGATCGACCTGCTCCGCGGGGACGACTTCGCCGAGCGCGCCCGCGCTGTGCAGCGGCAACTGCACGAGGACGTGGCGCACGCCGCGTACACCGGTGTGGACGTGCTGCGCGACTTCGTCCGCGCCGACGCGGACGCGCCGCGCAGCGCACCGGTCGTCTTCGCCTGCAACCTCGACGCACCCCTGGTCCCCGACGCCTTCGCCGAGCGTTTCGGGGAGTTGTCCTGGATGCTCTCCCAGACCCCGCAGGTCTGGCTCGACCACCAGGTCTACGCCACCCGGCACGGGGGGCTGCTGCTCGCCTGGGACACGGTGGACGACCTGTTCCCCGCGGGGATGCCGGCCGCCATGATGGCCGCGTACACGGCGCTGCTGCGCGATCTCGCCGCGAGCGACGAGCACACCGACGCGAACCTCCCCCTGCCCGTCGCGCAGCGCCGCCGCCGAGACGAGGTGAACTCCGCGACCCGCGCGCACAGCGGACACCTGCTCCACACGGCCTTCTTCGCGCACGCCCCGCAGCGGGCGGCCGAGCCCGCGCTGCTGTGGCACGACAGCGGACGGCTCACCCACGGCGAACTGGCCGGGCGGGCCCTGCGTATCGCGGGCAGCCTCGTCCGGCGGGGCGTCGGACCCGGCACGTCCGTGGTGGTCTCGGCACCCAAGGGCCCGGATCAGATCGCCGCGGTCCTCGGCGTCCTCGCCGCGGGCGCCGCCTACGTACCCGTCGGCGTCGACCAGCCCGCCGCGCGCCGCGCCCGCATCCTGGAACTCAGCGGCGCCCGGCTCGTCCTGGACGGCGCCGGACTCCCGCAGCCGCCGGACTCGGCCACCGAGGTGCTCGCCATCGCCGAGGCGCTGACCGGGGAGCCGCTGGACGCCCCCGTGCCGACCGCGCCGGACGACACCGCGTACGTCATCTTCACCTCCGGTTCCACCGGCACGCCCAAGGGCGTCGAGGTGAGCCACCGGGCCGCGGTCAACACCGTCGAGGACATCGACGAGCGGTTCGGCATCGGGGCGGGGGACCGGGTGCTGGCCGTCTCCGCGCTGGACTTCGACCTCTCGGTGTGGGACATCTTCGGACCGTTGGCCGAGGGCGGCGCCCTGGTCCTCGTGGACGAGTCCGACCGGCGGGACGCGAACCAGTGGCTGACCCTGTGCGCCCGGCACGGGGTGACCGTGTGGAACAGCGTTCCCGCGCTGCTCGACATGCTCCTCACCGCGGCGGACGGGACCCCGCTGCCCGCCTCGCTGCGCCTGGCCCTGCTGTCCGGCGACTGGATCGGCCTGGACCTGCCCGGACGGCTGGCCGCCTCGACGTACGGGCGATGTCGGCCCGTCGGGCTCGGCGGCGCCACCGAAGCCGCGATCTGGTCCAACGCGTACGAGATCACCGAGGTACCCGCGCAGTGGGTGTCCGTCCCTTACGGAAAGCCGCTGCGCAACCAGAGGTTCCGGGTCGTCGACGGCCGGGGCCGCGACTGCCCCGACTGGGTGCCGGGCGAGCTGTGGATCGGCGGCGACGGCGTGGCCCTCGGATACCGGGGGGAGCCGGACCTGACGGCGGAGCGTTTCCCGGTCGTGGCGGGGGAGCGCTGGTACCGCACCGGCGACCTCGGCCGCTACTGGCCGGACGGGAACCTGGAGTTCCTGGGCCGGCTCGACCACCAGGTGAAGATCAACGGCTTCCGCGTCGAACTCGGCGAGATCGAAGCCGCCCTCCAGTCCCACCCCGAGGTCTCCTCGGCCGTCGTCGTCACCGCCGGCGACCGCCGCCGCGAACTCATCGCCGCCGTCGTGGAGCGCACCCCGGGGCACGGCCAGGAGACCGCCGCCGCGGACGCCGGCCCGGCGCAGCGGCCGATGGCCGACGGCGATCTGCTCGAACTACAGCTCGTCGAGGCGGTGTTGGCCGAACTGGTCGCCCCGCTGGTGGCGCCCGCCGGCACCTTGCCGGTGCGTGAGGAGCAGCGCCCGGTCCTGGACGCCTGGCTCGACCAGCTCGCCCGGCGCGAGGTCGTACGACGCGACGGCGACGCGGTTCGGCCGGGCACCCGATGGGCGCAGGTGCGCGCCCCGGAGCGGTTCGACGAGCTGCGGAAGCAGGCGGCCGGCACCCACCTGGAGCCGGTGGCGAACGCGCTTGCCTGGGCGGCGCCGATGCTGGCCGCCGTCCTGACCGGCGAGGCCCACGCCTCCGTGCTCCTGGACGACCCCGTGCTGTCGCCGGAGGGCCTGGCCGACGCCATGCCAGGCACCAGGAACTGCCTCGCCACCATCGCCGCTGACCTGCGGACGGCTGCCGACGCGGACGCCGCCGCCACGGCCACCGAAGCCGCCGCAGCCGCCACGGATGCCGCTGATGCCGGCGCCACAAACGCCGAAGCCACAGACACCGCGGCCCTGCCGCCGACCGTCGCGGACTGGGACGCGGCGAGCGGGCTCGGTGCCGCACGGCTGCTCGCCGATCTCGAACCCGGATCCGTCGACTACACGCTGTTCGGCTCGTCCCCCACCCTCCTGGCGGCGGCCGACGCCCGGCTCGCGGACTCCGGGCACCGAGTGCGCACCGTCCACCAAGGCGGCCTCGCCCTGTCGGCCGCGCACCTGCACACCTACGACGTCGTGGTGGCCGCCAACGTCCTGCACCGGATGCCGGACCCCGAGACCGCCGCCGCCACCATGGCGCTGCTGCTCAGGCCCGGAGGCCGGCTCCACATCCTGGAACGCACCCGCCTCACCCCGCTGGCGCTGCTCATCGCCCTGCCGCTGGAGGCGGAGGCCGGCCGGCTCCGGCCGGGCGAACCGGGCGCGAACTGGCTGCACTCCGGGCCGCGGTGGGCGCGAGCGTGCGCCGCCGCCGGGCTGGTCCACGCGCGCGTGGAGCGCACGGAGGCCACCGGCGAAGTCCTCGTGACGGCACGCCGGCCCGCCGGAGCCGACGCCCCCGGCCAGGACGAACTCCGCCGCTGGCTGGCCGACCGGGTGCCCGCGCACATGGTCCCGGGACACTTCGCGGCACTGCCCGCCCTGCCGCTCAGCGCCAACGGCAAGGTCGACCGGCGCGCCGTACAGAACATGCTCGCCTCCCTGGCCGTCTCGCCGAGGGAGTCCACCGAGCCGCCCCGGGGAGCCACGGAGCAGTCCGTCGCCGGGCTGTGGGCGAAGCTGCTCGGCGTCGCCTCGGTGGGCCGCGACGAGAACTTCTTCGTGCTCGGCGGCGACAGCCTCCTCGCCACCCGGCTGGTGACCGAGGTCCACCGGGCCCTCGGCGTCGAACTGCCCATGCGCGACGTGATGCGGGCGCCGACCGTGGCCGCTCTGAGCGCGCTGATCGAGGGGCTGCTCCCCGAAGCCCAGGACATGACGCCGGGGGACCAGAGCCCGGCCGGTGACTACGAGGAAGGTGTGCTGTGACCGTCGGCGAGCTGATCAGCGAGTTCGAGCGGGCCGGGATCCGGGTCTGGCGGGAGGGGCGGCAGCTGCGCTTCCGTGCCCCGCGCGGCGCCATGACGGACGAGCGCCTCGCGGCCCTGCGCGGCCGCAAGGAGCAACTCCTGTCCGCACTGCCCGATCAGACCCCGCCCACCGGGGCCGAGACCGACGGCCCGGCTGCCCCCGGAACCGGCTGGACCGCCGAGCCGGGCAGCCGCCACGAGCCCTTCCCGCTGACGGACATCCAGTCCGCGTATCTGCTGGGCCGGGACGAGGCCTTCGACTACGGCGGCGTCTCCTGCCACATCTACCTGGAGTTCCGGCGCCCCGCCGACCTCGACCCGGAGCGGCTGCAACAGGCCTGGGACAGCCTGGTCGAGCGCCACGACATGCTGCGCTCGGTCATCGCGCAGGACGGCACCCAGCGCATCGCCCCCGTACTCGCCGACACCCGCATCCAGGTCGCCGACCTGCGGCAAACCGGTGCCGAAGCCGCGACCGAGGCGGCGGCCGCCGTTCGCGAGGAGCTGTCCCACCGGGTGCATCCGGCGGGCGAACGCCCCATGCACGAACTGCGGTTGACGCGGCTCGAGGACCACTGCCTGCTGCACCTGTCGATGGACTTCATGGTGCTGGACTGGATCAGCATCCAGCTCCTGCTCACCGAACTCGACCGCCGCTACGAGCGTCCCGGCTGCCCGTTGCCGCCCGTCGACGCCACCTTCCGCGACTACGTCGCCGCGGAACGCCGGCTGCGCGACACCGAGCGCTACGCACGCGACCGCTCCTACTGGTGGAACCGGGTCGACGACCTGCCCGCCGCACCGGCTCTTCCGCTGGCCGACGGTCACACACCGGCCGACGCGCCGCCCCGGTTCCGCCGTCTGGCCGCCTCGCTGACCGAGGACACCTGGCGGGCGCTGAAGACCCGGGCCGCCGCCCACGGCATCACCGCGGCCAACGCCGTGCTCGCCGCGTACGCCGAGACGCTCGGCCGCTGGAGCGCCACCGACCGGTTCACCGTCGGCCTCACCGTCCTCAACAGGATGCCGCTCCACCCCCATGTGGACCGGCTGCTCGGCGACTTCACCTCGGTGAGTCTGCTCGCGGTCGACCAGTCGGAGCGGGCCGCGTTCGCCGACCGGGCCCGCGGCCTCGGCGAGCGACTGTTCGAGGACCTCGACCACCGGCTGTGCGGCGGGGTCGAGGTGCTGCGCGAACTCGCCCGGCGCCGGGGACGCGAAGCCGCCCTGATGCCCGTGGTGTTCACCGGCGCCATCGGCGTCGTGGGCCGGGCCCTCGGCGACGGGGCCGAGCGGCTCCGACCGGTGTACGGGATCAGCCAGACCCCGCAGGTGTGGATCGACTGCCAGGCGACCGACCAGTTCGGTGGCCTGGAGGTCAACTGGGACATCCGGCAAGGCGTGTTCCCCGAGGGCCTGGTGGACGACATGTTCGCCGCGTTCGCGGACCTGCTGCGCCGGCTTGCGGAACAGGACGCCCCCTGGAGCGCGGCCGGTCCGTCGGGCCTGCCCGCACGGCAGCGGGCCCGCCGGGACGCCGTCAACGCCACGGCGGCCCCGGAGCCCGGCGGCCTGCTGCACGAGCCGCTGGTGGCGTACGCCCGACGGTTCCCCGGCAGGACCGCGGTCATCGACGCCACCGGTGCGACGACGTACGGGGAGTGGCTCGGGCGGGCCGCCCGGGTGGCCGGGGAGCTGCGGGCCGCGGGCTGCGGTCCCGGAGACTTCGTCGCCGTCCTCATGGACAAGGGAAGGGACCAAATCGTCGGCGTCCTGGGCGCCCTGCTCGCGGGCGGCGTGTACGTGCCGGTGGACATCGCGCAGCCCCAGGTGCGCCGCGACCGCATCCTCACCGGCTGCCAGGCGCGGTACGCGGTCGTCTCGGACGCCGCCCTGGCCCGGACACTGCCGGACGGCTGCCGCCCGGTCGACGTGTCCGCCGCCGAGCCGCTCCCGCTGGCAGAGGTCCCCGACCAGCGACTCGCGGCGCCCGGCGACCTCGCCTACGTGATCCACACCTCGGGCTCGACCGGTGAGCCCAAGGGCGTGATGATCAGCCACCGGGCCGCCGCCAACACCGTGCACGACATCAACCAGCGCTTCGCCGTGGGGGACACGGACCGCGTCCTCGGGCTCGCCGCGCTCGGCTTCGACCTGTCCGTGTACGACCTGTTCGGGCCGACGGCGCTCGGTGCGGCCCTGGTGCTGCCCGACCCCGCCCGGCGCGGCGACCCCTCCCACTGGGCGGACCTGATGGAGCGCCACGGGATCACGCTGTGGAACTCGGTGCCCGCCCAGCTCCAGATGCTCGCCCACTACCTCGACGCCGAACCCCGCGAACCGAACCGGCTGCGGCTCGCCCTGCTGTCGGGCGACTGGATCCCGCTGGCCCTGCCCGCCCACGCGGGACGCCACCTGCCCGGCGCCGAACTGGTCAGCCTCGGCGGAGCGACCGAGGCGGCGATCTGGTCGATCCACCACCGCATCCGCCGCGTGGAGCCGCACTGGCGCAGCGTCCCCTACGGCACCCCGCTCGCCAACCAGGGCTTCCGGGTTCTCGACAGCGCCCTGCGCGACCGCCCCGACCTGGCCGTCGGCGAGCTGTACATCACCGGCGTCGGGCTGGCGGAGGGCTACCTGGGCGACCCCGAGCGCACCGCCGAACGCTTCCCGCGGCACCCGGAGACCGGGGAACGCCTCTACCGCACGGGTGACCTCGGCCGCTATCTCCCGAACGGCGAGATCGAGTTCCTCGGCCGCGCCGACCAGCAGGTCAAGATCCGGGGGCACCGCGTCGAGCTGGGAGAGATCGACGCGGTCCTCGGCGAGCACCCGGCGGTCGGCTCCAGCGCCGTCCTGGTGGAGGGCACCGAGGCGCTGGAGCGCTCACTCGTCGCCTTCGTGGAACCGGCGGTCCGCACGGACCCGCCCGACTCCTCGGTGGCCCGCGCCGTCGCGGCCGGGGCCGCCGCCGCGAGCGCCGTACGGCCTGAGGACGGCGTTCCTGACGCGGGGCGGGTCGCCGCCGATGCGCCCGACTTGTCGGTGGTTCGTGCCGTCGCGTCGGGGGCCGCCGCCGTGAGCACCGTACCGCCCGAGGACGGCATACCCGACGCCGGGCAGGTCGCCGCGTACGTGGACCGCCTGGACCGTGCCTTCCTGCTCTCCATGGCCGACGCGCTGGCCCCCTCCGGGCTCTTCGCCGGTCAGGAGGTCCGCACGGAGGAGGAACTGATCCGCCGGCTGCGGATCGACGAACGGCACCACGGGCTGCTGCGCCGCTGGCTGCACGCCCTGGAGCGGGCCGGGCTCGTCCGTGCCGAGCCCGGCGAGGGCACCTGGCTCGGACGTGGCGCCCCCCACCGCACCGAGGTCGACCACGCCTGGGCCGACCTCGCAGCGCACGCCCCCGCCGAGATCTGCCCGTCCCCGCTGCTCGCCTACTTCCGCGCCCACGCCGACATCCTGCCCGCCCTGCTGCGCGGCGAGGAGGAAGCCGTACGGCTGTTCTTCCCCGGTGGCAGCCAGGAGGCCGCGCGCGCCTGGTACGCCGACAACCTGGCGGCGCGGCGCCTGCTCGCGACGCTCGGGGCGGCCGTCGCCGGCGCGGCGAGCGGCGTGCAGGACCGTCCGCTGCGGGTGCTGGAGGTCGGCGGCGGCATCGGCGCGGCCACCGGGCCCGTCCTGGACGCCCTGGGCGACCGGCCGGTGGACTACCTGTTCACCGACGTCTCGGAGTACTTCCTCGCCGACGCGCGGCAGCGGTTCGGCGCGCGGCCCGGGACGCGCTTCGGCCTGTTCGACATGAACCGGGACCCGCGGTCACAGGGCCTGCTGCCCAACTCCTTCGACGTCGTCCTGAGCGCGGGAGCGCTCAACAACGCCCGCGACACCGCACAGGTCGTCGACCGGCTGCGGACGCTGCTCGCCCCCCGCGGCTGGCTCTGCCTGCTGGAGATGACCAGGGAACACCCGGAGATCACGGCCACCCAGGCGTTCATGATGGAGGAGCCGCAGGACCTGCGCCGCGAGCGGGCGAACCTGTTCGTCCACGAGGAGCAGTGGCGCCGGCTCCTCACCGAGGCGGGCGCCGTGGACGTGCTGAGCCTGCCGGGTCCGGACGACCCCTTCGCCGCGCTCGGGCAGGGCGTCTTCGCCGCGTCCTTCAAACAGGACCGCGCCGAACTGGACGCCGAAGACGTCGGCCGGTGGGTGGCCGCGCGGCTGCCCGCCCACATGGTTCCCGCGCACATCCAGGTGGTGGACGCGCTGCCGCTGACCTCCAACGGAAAGGTCGACCGCAAACGGTTGCTCGGCTGGGTGCCGCGGCGTGGCGAACGCGCCGCCGACTCCACGGCCGAGCCGCCGCGCCCCGGTGTGGAACGGCGCGTGGCCGAACTGTGGGCGGAACTGCTCGGCGGCGAACTCCCCGACCGCGAGAAGGGGTTCTTCGACGCGGGCGGTGACTCGCTGGTCGCGGCGCGCCTGGTGGGGCGGGTGCGCGAGTGCGTGCCCGAGGCGGCGGACGTCTCCTTCGACGTCCTGTTGCGCACGCTGCTGCACACCCCGACGGTCGCCGGCCTGGCCGGCCGGCTCACGGCCCCGGCGGACCCCGGAACCGGGACGGACGGCCGGACCGCCGCGCCCGCCGACCGGGGGTCCGCGCTGGTCGGCCTGGGCGGCGGCGGGACCGGTCCGCTGCGGTTGCTGGTGCACGAGGGGCTGGGCACCCTCGCGCCGTACCGCCCGCTGATCAAGGAACTCACCGCCGACGGCCCTCTGGTGGGGCTCGCCGTGCCCGACAGCGACGGCTACCTCGAACTCGCCCCACACCGGCTCGTCGAGGACCTCGCCGCCCGGTACGCCCGCGAGGTGCTCGCCGCCGGGCACCGCGAGGTCGAGGTGGTGGGCTACTGCTCCGGCGGGCTGATCGCCGCCGAACTGGCCCGCGCGCTCGGCGAGGGCGGGGCCGTGGTGCGGGGACTGACCGTGGTCTCCAGCTACCGCATCCCGTACCGGCTGGACGACGAGCTGATGGTCGACTACGCCTTCGCCCGTGTCATGGGCGGGGACCTGGAGGCGCTCGGCTGGCCCGCCGCCGAGGGCGACATGGGGCGGGCGCTCGCCGCGGCGCTGGCCCGCTCCCCGAAAGCTCTCGAACCCGGGGTCTTCGCGCGGCTCGGCGGGGACGAGCGGCTGAAAGCCGTTGCGAACCGTTTCCGGCTGTTGGGCGAACGCCCCCGTGAGGAGCGCCGAGAGGCCCTGCACCGGGAACTGGCCGCCACCGAGGCGGGCCTGGGCGACGTCGGCCAGGTGGCCGCGCTGCACCGGGTCTTCGAGCACACCGTGGAGGCGGTCACGCACTACGACCCGCTTCCCTACGCGGGCGACATCACCTTCCTGCGCCCGCTGGAACCCACGCACTTCATCCCCGGCTTCCAGGACGACATGACGCGCTTCTGGCGGGAGCTGTGCCTGGGCGAACTCACGGTCGTCGACGTGCCGGGCGACCACTTCAGCTGCGTACAGCCGCCGCACGTGGCGCGGACCGCCGCGGCGCTGACCGTGCGGTCGGGAGCGGGACGATGAGCGGGCCGGAGCACGCCCCGCCGACCGCCCCGCCGACCGCCCCGCTGAGCGTCGCGGTGTGCGGCACCCGCTTCGGGCAGGTGTACCTGTCGGCGCTGCGTCGCTGCCCGGAGCGCTACCGCCTGGCCGGCATCGTGGCCCGCGGCGGCGCCCGGTCGGTGGCGCTCGCCGAGGAGTACGGCGTCCCGCTGTACCCCTCGGTCGACCAGCTCCCCGGGGACGTGGACGCCGCCTGCGTGGTGGTCTCCAGCGGCGTCGGCGGCGGCCAGGGCGCCGTGCTGGCCCGGCAGTTGTTGGAGCGCGGGGTGCACGTGCTCCAGGAACACCCGGTACATCCGGCCGAGTTGGCGGACTGTCTGCGCACCGCACGCGGCACCGGGACGCAGTACCTGTTGAACACCTTCTACCCGCACGTCGAGCCCGTACGGCGCTTCGTCGCCGCGGCCCGGCGGCTCGTGGAGCTGCGGACGCCGGTCTTCGTGGACGCGATGTGCGCCGTCCAGGTCTCCTTCGACCTGCTCGACATCCTCGGCGAGATCTTCGGCGGGGTGCGCCCCTGGTCGCTGACCCCGCCCGCCGCGGCCGACGGCCGTCCCCTCAGGTCCGTGGACGCCACCGTCGCCGGAGTTCCGCTGACCCTGCGGGTGGAGAACCGGATGGAGCCCGGTGACGACAGCACCAGCCTCTTCCTGCACCGCGTCACCGTCGGCACGGACGCCGGGAACCTGACGCTGGTCAACACCCATGGCCCCGTGGTCTGGAGCCCCGTGCCGCGCACCGCGCCGGACGCGGTGGGCAGGTTCCGGCCCGGTCCGGGCGCCAGTGCCGAGGTGCTCGGGCCCGTCGAGGCGCCCCCCTGGAAGGCGGTGCTGGAGGAGGTGTGGCCGGACGGTGTGCTGCACGCCCTGGACGAGCTGGCGGGGCGGATCGCCGAGGGCGCCGATCCGCTGCGCGGCGCCCAACGGCATCTGACGGTGGCTCAGGCCTGGCAGGAGCTGACCGGGGCCCTCGGTTTTCCGCAGGAGGCCGGTCCCAGACCGGGCTCCCAGGTGACGGCGGCCGACCTGCTCCGCACCTCGGGGTGACAAGGGCTGCCGCCCTCGATACAGTTATCGTACGCGTACAAATAGTGCGTACGAGAATCATGGAGGAGCAGTGGACGAGAAAGGTCTGAACCGGGGGCGAGTGCTCCTCGCGGTGGCCTTGGCGCAGTTCACGGTCACGATGGTGATGTCGATCGTGAATGTGGCGCTCCCCGCCATCCGCAGCGGCCTGGGGTTCGACCCGGATCAGCTCTCGTGGGTCATCAACGCGTACTCGTTGGTGTTCGGCGGTCTCCTGCTGCTGGGCGGCCGGGCGGCCGACCTGTACGGGCAGCGGCGCCTGCTGGTTCTCGGCGCCCTGGTGTTCGCCGCGGCGTCGCTCGGCGGGACGCTGGCCCAGAACCCCGCGGAGATGATCGTCGCCCGGGTGGTGCAGGGGCTGGGCGCGGCCGCCATGGCGCCCGCCGCGCTCGCGGTGCTCACCACCACCCAGCGCGTGGGGAAGGAACGCACCAGGGCGCTCGGCGTGTACGCCGCGGTCTCGGCCGTCGGCGGGGCGGTCGGCGTGCTCGCCGGCGGGCTTCTCACCGAATACGGCGGTTGGCGCTGGGTCATGTTCGTCAACGTGCCGCTGGCCCTGGCCGTCGCCTGGCTGGCGATGCGGCACGTGCCCGCCGGCGCCGCCGCGGGGACGCGCCGGCTCGACGTCCTCGGCGGTGTGCTCGGCACCGCAGGCATCGGACTCCTCGTCCTCGGCATCGTCCGCACCAACCAGAACGCCTGGACCTCGGCCACCACCCTCGCCACCCTCGCCGGAGCGGCCGTGCTGCTCTGCGCGTTCGCCGTGGTCGAGACCCGGCCGTCGACGACGGACCCGCTGGTCCGCTTCTCGCTCCTGGCCCGGCGCGGCATCGGCGGTGCCAATCTCTTCCTGCTGCTGGTGTGCGCGGGACAGTTCGCGGGCTTCTACTTCGTCTCGCTCTACCTCCAGCAGGTGCTCGCGCTGTCGCCGGTCGCCACCGGTGCGGCCTTCCTTCCCTTCTGTGCCGGCATGATCGCCGGCAGCGCGATCTCCACCCGGCTGCTCGGCACGCTCGGAGCCAAGGCCCTGCTCGTGCCGGGCGGTCTGGTGGCGGCGGCCGGCTTCGGCTGGTTCGGCCTGATCAGCCCCTCGGGCAGCTTCCTGGCCGACATCCTCGGCCCGTCCCTGGTCGCCGGCTTCGGCATCGGCGTGTGCTTCGTGCCGCCGACCAGCACGGCCACCGAGGGACTGCCGCCGCACGAGGCCGGAATGGCCTCCGCCCTGCTCAACAGCGCCCGGCAGATCGGCGGCGCGCTCGGCCTCGCCGTCCTCGTGACCGTCCAGGTCCAGCACACCGACAGCGCCCTCCGGGCCGGCGACTCGCCCGGGGAAGCCATGACCAGCGGGTTCGGGCTGGGGCTCGGCCTGGCCGGAGCGATCCTGGCCGTGGCCGCGCTCGTGGCCGCCGTCGTCCTGCCCTCGCGCACCCGCACGGCCGCACCGGCTCCGGCGGCCGACGCCCTCGGCACCCCCGCGACGGAGGTGCCGCAGTGACCACCGAAGCCGACACCGCCCGGCAGGCGCTCACCGGACTGCTGAGGCCGCACCGGTCAGGTCTGGCCGCCGTCCTCGTCTTCCAGATCGTCAGCGCCCTCGGGGGTCTCCTCCCGCTGATCGCCGTCGTGGAGCTGGGACGCGCCCTGCTGCGGCAGGGCCCGGTGGACGAGGACCACGTGTGGGCCGCCGTCACCGTCGGCGCGATCGGACTGCTCGTCCGCGTCCTGTTCGGCGCCCTCTCCTCGGGCATCGGACACCTCATCGACGGCGAACTCCAGCTCTCCGTAAGGCGGCTGCTCGCCGAGCACCTCGGCCGGGTACCCCTCGGCTGGTACGCGCGGCGCAGCTCCGGCGAGCTGAACCAGGTCGTACAGGGCGACGTGGGCGATCTGCACCCGCTGACCGCCCACACCCCCGGCGAGGTCGCCTCGGCGGTCGTCGTGCCGCTGGCCTCCCTGGTCTACCTGTTCCTCATCGACTGGCGGCTCACCCTGGTCGCGCTGGTCCCGGTGCTGCTCGGCCTGGTGCTGAACCTCATGCTGATGTCGGACGGCCGGCGCCGGGACCAACTCGCCCTGGACGGCGCCATGGGCCGGATCGCCGGCTCCGCCGTCGAGTTCGTCGAGGGCATCTCGGTGGTGAAGGCGTTCGGCGGGTCCGGCCGGGCCCACCGCGCCTTCATCAAGGCGGCGGACGATTTCGCCGACTACTTCCTGGCGTGGGTGCGCGGTGTGGCGGCCCTCGGCGCGCTGGCCTCGCTGGTGCTGTCCCCGCCGTTCGTCCTGGTCGTCATCCTCACCGGCGGCGCGGCGCTGATCACCACCGACTCCATGCCGCCCGCCGACCTGCTGCCCTTCCTGCTGCTGGGGCTTGCCCTGACCGCACCGGTCAGGGCCCTCGGGCACGGCCTGGACGACGTGCAGGCGGCCCAGCGGGCGGCCGGCCGCATCCAGGACCTCCTCCGGGTGCCACCGCTGCCCGAGCCAGCCCGGCCGGTGACGCCGAGCGGTCACCGCGTGGAGCTGCGCGACGTCGGCTTCTCCTACGAACCCGGGCACGAGGTCCTGCGCGGCATCGACCTGGTCCTCGAACCGGGCACCCTCACCGCCCTGGTGGGGCCCTCCGGGGGCGGCAAGTCGACCCTGGCCCAGCTGCTGCCACGGTTCTTCGACCCGACCCGCGGAACGGTGTCGCTCGGCGGCGCCGACCTGCGCGACATCGCGTCACGGGACCTGTACCGCCTGGTCTCCTTCGTCCTGCAGGACGTACGGCTGCTGCGCGCCAGCGTGGCCGACAACATCGCCCTCGCGGTGCCGCGGGCCGGCCACGAGGACGTCGTCCGCGCCGCTCGGCTCGCCCGCATCCACGACCGGATCCTCGAACTGCCCCGCGGCTACGACTCCGTGATCGGCGAGGACGCAGGGCTCTCGGGGGGCGAGGCCCAGCGGATCTCCATCGCCCGCGCCCTGCTCGCCGACGCCCCGGTGCTGGTGCTCGACGAGGCCACCGCGTTCGCCGACCCCCGCACCGAGCACGACGTACGGCGCGCCCTGGACACGCTCAGGGAGAACCGCACCCAACTGGTCATCGCCCACCGCCTGGAGACCATCGCCGAGGCCGACACCGTGGTCGTGCTGGAGGACGGCGTCGTGTCGGAGCGCGGCACACCCGCCGAACTCCTCGCCACGGACGGCAGGTTCGCGGCGATGTGGGAGGCCCAGCAGGCCTGGCCCGACAACGCGCCGCGGGAATCGGGAACGGTCACGAAAGAAGGCGAGTACCGGTGATCCGTCTGATGCTGCGCGTCCTCGGTGACGAGCACGCCCGCCCACTGCGACGCACGCTCACCCTGATGACCGTGACCGCGGTCGCCGAGGGCCTCTCCTACGCTCTGCTCATCCCGATGCTCAGCGCCCTCTTCGGCAGCGACCCCGGCGACGCCTGGTTCTGGCTCGGTGCCTTCGCGGTCGCCGCCGCCGGCTGCGCCGTACTGCGCTACCGCTCGGACGTGTCCGGCTTCCAAGCCGGGGCCACGCTCTCCCGCGGCCTGCACCACCGGCTCGGCGACCACCTGGCCCGGCTCCCCCTGGGCTGGTTCACCCCGCGCCGCGTCGGGGACGTGACCGTCCTCGCCGGCCGTAGTGTCCTGGAGGCGATGGCCGTCCCGGCCCACCGCCTCCAGCCGCTCATCGGCGCCTTGGCGACACCGCTCACCGTGGTCGCCGTGCTGATCTGCTACGACTGGCGGCTCGGCCTCGCCGCCCTGGTGGCCGTACCCGTCGTCGCGGCGACGCTGATCGGGACCGGCCGGGCCACGGCCGCCCAGGACGCGGAGCGCGCGCGCCGCGGCGACGAGGCCGCCGGACGTGTCATCGAGTACGTTCGCGCCCAGCCGGTGCTGCGCCTCGGCGGCCGGACCACCGACGGGTTCCGGCTGCTGGACGACGCGCTCGACGGACAGCGCCGCGCGGTACGACGCTCCGCGCTGTCGGCACTGCCCGGCGTGCTGGGACTGTCCTTCACCGTGCAGGCCGTGTTCACCGGGCTTCTGGTGCTGGGCACCTGGCTCGCCCTGGGCGGCCGGACCGAACCGGCCGAGGTGCTCGCGCTGCTCGTGCTGGCCGCCCGCTGCGTGGATCCGCTGCTGTCGCTCTCCGACCTGAGCGGCCGGCTGAGGGCCTCGCGCGGCGAGCTGGAGCGACTCGACGCCGTACTCCGGGAACAACCGCTGCCGGAACCCGCGAAACCCGTTCAGCCGGGGCACGCCGACCTCGCCCTCGACTCGGTGGTCCTCCACCGCGGCGGCCGTGCGGTCCTCGACGGCGTCTCCCTGACCGTGCCCGAGGGCAAGCGCCTCGCGGTGGTCGGCCCCTCGGGCGCCGGCAAGACCACGTTGCTGCAACTCCTCGCCCGCTTCCACGACGTGGACGCGGGCGCCGTACGGTTCGGCGGCGTGGACGTACGCGACATCGGCACCGAGTACCTGATGGACCGCGTCTCCATCGTCTTCCAGAACGTCTACCTCTTCGACGGCACCATCGAGGAGAACGTACGGCTCGGCCGCCCCGGTGCCGCCGCCGCCGACGTCCGGGCCGCCGCGGCGGCCGCCCGCCTGGACGAGGTCGTGGCCCGGCTCCCGGACGGCTGGTCGACCAGGGTCGGCGAGGGCGGCGCCGTGCTCTCCGGCGGCGAACGCCAACGCGTGTCCATCGCACGGGCGTTGCTGAAGGACGCCCCGGTCGTGCTCCTCGACGAGGCGACCTCCGGGCTCGACCCGCAGAACGAGCGAGCCGTCCAGGACGGCATCGACCGCCTGCTGACGAACCGGACCGTGGTCGTCGTCGCCCACCGGCTGCACACGGTCCGGCAGGCTGACAGCATCGCCTTCCTGGACGGCGGAAGGATCGTCGAACAGGGCACCCACGACGAGCTGGTGCGCCAAAACGGCCGCTACGCCCAGTTCTGGCAGGTCTCCATGGTCCCGTCACCGAGTGAGTGAGGCAGACATGTTCACCCAGCCCCCGATACCCGTCCAGGCCGGGACAGCGGTCCGGCGGCCGGTGCCCCGCAGGTGCGCCAGAGCCCGGGTGCTGTGCTTCCCGCACGCCGGCGGCGCGGCGAGCCACTACCGAGGATGGGCCGCTGACGCCCCCTGGGACGTCGAGTTCGCGGTGATCCAGTACCCGGGCCGCGAGGACCGGTACGAGGAACCGGCCCCCACCGGCATGGCGGCCCTGGCCGGCGCGATCACCGGCGAACTCCTGGCCGACCTCCGTGAGGCGGCATGCCTGCCCACGGTGCTGTTCGGACACAGCATGGGCGCCGGCGTGGCCTACGAGGTCGCCCGGGGGCTGACCGCCGCCGACCGGGCGCCCGCCGCCCTTGTGGTGTCCGGCCGCCCCGCCCCGGGACTGTCGCGGCCGGGCACCGTACACCTCGGCAGCGACGACGACCTGGTGGCCGACCTGCGCCGGCTCGGCGGCACCGGCAGCGGCATCCTGGACAACCGGTCCCTGATGACGGCTGTCCTGCCCACCATCCGCCGCGACTACCAGCTCATCGAGACCTACCGGCCACTGCCCGGCGTCCCGCTGCGCGCCCCCGTCACCGTCCTGTACGGCGACCGGGACCCCGAGGTCGACGAGCGGGAGGCCGCGGCCTGGCACGAGGCCACGGAGGGCCCCTGCGAACTGCACGCCCTCCCGGGAGACCACTTCTACCTGGAGGCCCACCGCCGGCAGGTGCTCGACCACATCGTGGCCCGGGCCCGCGAGGCGGCGGCCGGCACACCCGCGGGCTGGCCCAGCATGCCTTGATCCAGACGAAAGGCCCTGACCCGTCACCGGACCGGGGCAAGGCCCCACCGATCCCAGTGAACCCATGGGGGACCCTGATGAGCGAAGACCTTGTGAGCCCGCCCGCCGCGGTGACCCGGCGGTATCAGGAACTCGGCTACTGGACGGGCGAGACGCTCGGCGAGTGGCCGTCCGGGATGCCCGGCCGCGCCGCCCGGACCGCCCTGATCGGTGCGGACCGGCGTATGACCTTCGCCGAACTCGACCTGGCCACCGACCGGCTGGCGGCCGGGCTGCACGCACGCGGACTGCGGGCCGGCGAGCGCGTGGTCGTACAACTGCCCAACACACCCGAGTTGGTGGTGCTCTCGCTGGCGCTGTTCCGACTGTGCGCCCTGCCGGTGTTCGCGCTCCCGGCGCACCGGGAGGCGGAGATCACCCACCTGGTGGACACCGCGGAGGCGACGCTCTACATCTGCCCGCCCGAGTCCCTGGACGCCGGGTACGGACGGCTCGCCAAGGAGGTCGCGACCCGCTGCGCCTCCCTCCGGGAGGTACTGGTCGCGGGCGGGTCCGCCTCCTTCGCGGCCCTCGACGAGGTGGACGCGGCCCCAGTCGAACTGCCCACCCCCGATCCGCTCGACGTGGCGCTGTTCCTGCTGTCCGGCGGCACCACTGGTCGGCCCAAGCTCATACCGCGCACCCACGCCGATTACACGTACCAGCTGAGGGAGAGCGCGCGGTTGTGCGGCTTCGGCCCGGACAGCCGCTATCTGGCGGCGCTGCCCGCGGCTCACAACTTCGCGCTGGCCTGTCCCGGAGTGCTGGGAGCGCTGCGGCTCGGCGGAACGGCCGTGCTGGCTCCGGCGCCGACACCGGATGTGTGCTTCCCGCTCATCGAGCAGACCCGCGCGACGGCCACCTCGCTCGTCCCGCCACTGCTCCGGCTGTGGCTGGACGCCGTGGACTGGAACGACTGCGACCTCTCCTCGCTGCGGCTGCTCCAGGTGGGCGGCGCCAAGCTCGACGCCGACACGGCACGGCAGGTGCCCGCCGCGCTCGGCTGCACGCTCCAGCAGGTCTACGGAATGGCCGAGGGCCTGCTCAACTACACCCGCCTGGACGACCCCTGGGACGTCGTGTGCCGCACGCAGGGGCGCCCGCTGTCGCCGGCCGACGAGATCCTGGTACTGCGCGAGGACGGAGGTCCCGCCGTCCCGGGAGAGCCCGGCGAGCTGCTCACTCGCGGCCCCTACACGCTGCGGGGCTACTACCGGGCGCCCGAGCACAACCGGGTCCGTTTCACCGAGGACGGCTACTACCTGACCGGCGATCTGGTGACCCGCTCGGCCGACGGGAACCTCGAAGTGGTGGGCCGCGTCAACGACGTGGTCAACCGGGGCGGCGAGAAAGTGCCCGCGCTGGAGCTGGAGGAGCATCTGGGCGCCGACGCCCGCATCGCGGCCGCGGCGGTCGTCGCGCTGCCCGACGAGATGATGGGCGAGTGCACCTGCGCGTGCGTCGTGCCCGTGGACGCCGGTGACCCGCCCACGCTCCGCGAGGTGCAGACCGCCCTGAGGGCGAGGGGCATCGCCGCCTACAAGCTGCCCGACCGTCTGGTGGTGCGGTCCGAACTGCCGCTGACGGCGGTCGGCAAGGTCGACAAGAAGACCCTGCGCGAGCAGGTGCTCGCCGGCTGAGTCACGTACGCCCGCGGCCCGTCGCGAGTCCTTCTCGCGACGGGCCGCGCGCAGGTACGGCGATCGGGTCAGACGCGGGCGATCAGCCCGTCGACCACCGCTTCGAGGCCCTGCCGGTGGGTGTCGCGGGTGGTCAGCTCGGCCCACCGGTCGGCCAGGGACGCGAGCCGGGGGTACGCGTCCGCGGACAGGGTGGCGAACGCCTGGTCCCGGTGCGAGGGCTGGTCGCGCTCGATCCGTCGGCGCTCACGGGTCACCCGGATCATCAACTCGCCCACGGTGTAGTACCAGACGGTGCGGTACGCGTCGACGGCCTGCTCGGGGGTGAGGCCACAGGCGACGGCGGCGTCCACCATCACCTCGACGATCCACAGCGCGGAGACGGCCATGAGGTCGTCCGAGGCGAGCACCTCGACGATCCAGGGGCAGTCGGCGAGCACGGAGTGCAGCAGTTGGCCCGCGGCGATCATGCGCTCGCGCGGGTCCTCGGGCAGCTCGGGGCGGCGGATGCTCTGAGCGTGCGCCTCCAGCAGAAGCAGCAGCAGTTCGTCCTTGTCGCGCACATGGTGGTAGAGCGCCATGGGGGTGCTGTCGAGTTCCTTCGCCAGGCGCCTCATCGACAGACTGTCGGCGCCTTCCGCCGCCAACAGGCGCTGTGCACCCGAGATGATCGCCTCCTGCGACAGCCGGGGCGGACGACCGGTTCTGCCAGTGCGCTTGGGTCGGGGCTGCATCCGTCCATCTTCCTTCACGGCTTGGTGAGCGATCCTGCGGCTGTCACGGAGGGACGCGGCAGGTGTCGGGGATCGGGTCGGGAGGGGACCGGCCCCGGAGGCGGAGGGGTGGTCCGACTCGGCGCGGCACGCGGCACCGGACCGCTGGGGGACGGATGGGGCACCGGCCGGCCAGGACCCGACACTGGCCGCCGCGACGTCCGCAAGCCGGCGAGGTGGTCGAACAGGCCTGGGAATACGGACATTTGCCCCCTCGGGGGCCTGGATGACACCCTAGCACCAGGCCTGTTCGCCACACCCGCGGATCTGTCCCGCGCGCGATGACGGCCGGCGGACACGGGGGACGGTGGCACCGGGGGCCGGCGGCTCGTGCGCGGGCTCCGAGGGCCGCTCAAAGGGCCGAGATCTCGCGTAGCAGGTCGTCCAGGCCGAGCGAGCCCTGCGACAGTGCCGCCATGTGCCAGGCCTTGAGGTCGAAGTCCGCGCCGTGCCGCGCACGGGCCGCCTCCCGGCCCATGAGCCAGACCCGCTCGCCGAGCTTGTAGCCGATGGCCTGGCCCGCCATGCCCTGATAGCGGACGACCTCGCTCTCGACGTAGTCGGCGGGGCGACTGCTGTGCAGGGCGAGGAACTCCTGGGCCAGCCCGGGCGTCCAGCGCTCGCCCGGGTGGCAGGGGGAGTCCGCCGGGATCTCCAGCTCCAGGTGCATCCCGATGTCGATGACGACGCGGATGGCGCGGAGCATCTGCGCGTCCAGATAGCCGAGCCGCCGTTCGGCGCTGGTCAGGAAGCCCAGTTCGTCCATGAGGCGCTCGGCGTACAGCGCCCAGCCCTCGGCGTTGGCGTGGACGATGCCGACGGTGCTCTGGTACCGGGAGAGGCTGTGGGCGACATGCGCCCACTGGGCCAGCTGGAGGTGATGGCCGGGTACGCCCTCGTGGTACCAGGTGGTGACCAGGTCGTACGCCGGGAAGCGGGTCTCTCCCATCGTCGGCAGCCAGGTGCGTCCCGGCCGGGAGAAGTCCAGCGATGGCTCGGTGTAGTACGGGGCCGCGGCGCTGCCGGGCGGGGCGATGCGCGACTCCACCCGGCGCACCCGCTCGGCCAGTTCGAAGTGGGTGCCGTCCAGCGCGAGGATGGCCTCGTCCATCAGCGACTGGAGCCACTGCCGGGTTTCCTCGACCCCCTCGACGGCCTCGCCGTGCCGGTCGCACCAGGCCAGCGCCTCCCAGGGGGTCCGGGCGCCCGGCAGCACCTTGCCGGCCTCGGCCTGCATCTCGGCGAGCAGCCGGTGGAACTCGGCCCAGCCGTACGCGTAGGCCTCGTCCAGGTCGAGGTCGGTTCCGTTGTAGTAGCGGGCGAGGCGGCCGTAGCGCTCTCGGCCGACGACGTCCGGTGCGCCCTCGACGGCCTGGGCGTAGCTGTCCCGGAACCAGTCGCGCAGCTCGACGAGGGCACCGGTGGCCACTTCGGCGGCCGCGGTGAGCTCCTCGCGCAGCCGCTCGGGCCCGGGGTCGGTGAACTCCGCGAACCAGCTTCGGTCCGTACCGATCCACACGCCCAACTGGTCTATGACGGTGGCGACTTGGCGTGGACCCGCAGGCAGCTTTTGTCGGCGGCCGGCGTCCAGGGAGGCCCGGTAGCCCGCGAGAGCGTCCGGCACGGCGCGTAGCCGCCGGGCGATCGCGGCCCAGTCCTCGTCGGTGTCGGTGGGAGTGATCGTGAAGACGTCGCGGACCTCGTGCAGCGGTGAACTGAGGTTGCTGACCGTACGCAGCCCCTCGCCCGTCTCGTGCACCGCGAGTGCGGCGGTGAGCCGCTCGCGCAGCAGCCGGGCGCAACGCCGCTCGGCGACGCTGTCCGCGCCTGGGGCGGCCTCGGCCGCGGCGAGCCGGCCCAGGGTCGTGCGGGCGAGTTGGGCCACCGCCTCCCGGCCTGCCGGCGAGAAGTCGGGGAGCCGGCCGGAACTCTCGGCGACGCCCAGACAGGTGCCGGTGATCGGGTCCAGGCCGACGAGGGCGTCGACGTGGTCGTCGGCGACCTGACGAGGCAGTCTGCTGCCCCCTGGTGTAGCGGAGTCGGGCATGTTAGTCCATCCCTGCACAAATGTGTCCGCCGTGTCGCCGTCCGTGGGCCGGGACGTAGCTGCTCCTATTTTGGATGACAACCGGCGAGGCTTTGGGTACAGTTATCTTACGCGTACAACATACAGGTACGGAAACTCGGGGGAGTGGATGTCTCGCGCATTGCTGACCAGGTGCGGCACGGGTGAACCCGTCGATGGTGCCGGTCGGCGCTCACGTGGGGTCCACCATGAGCCGCGGCGGCCGGGGTTGTCATCCCCCGTCGGCCCCTGCCGTCGCTTTCATCTTCCGTTTCCGTTTTCGCTGATTTCATATTCCGGAGTCACCGGCCGGCGGTCATCTGCCCGAGTGAGGGAATCTGTGAATCCTTTGTGGGGAGGCCGTGGCTGATCGGGGAGTTTCCTTGTTCAATTTCATTGATCGGGTGCGGTCGGCTGGGTACACTCGATAACTGGTGCGAGTCGACGCGGTAACCGTATTGACATGACGCTGATATCGGGGGGAAAGATGTCTGGTGGAAGCGTGGCGCTGATGGCCTGCTCGCCTCTCGAGGTTCGAGTGATGAATTAATTTCGTGGCGTGTGCCGCTGTCCTGGCGTAAAGGCTCTCTGGCCTTCAGTGCGAGTCGAGTGGAATCGCGTTTTCCCGCAGTGTGCGGGTGGGGTGTGATCCGCTTTATTCCTCAATTCCGCGTTTTCCGTACGACTTGCTCGATCTGCCATGGATTTCCCGCCAGGGCGGGGACTGCGGTCGCCGGCGAGCTCAGCCCTGCCCGGTCGGACGCGGCGTCGCCCTCCAGTCGGAGGAAGTGAAATGAAGGCTCATTACCGCACTGCTGTGTTGGAAACCGCACGTGAAGAGTTGGACATTGCCGTCGGCCTCGCCGCCTCGGGCCTCTTCGGTACATTCGTGGTCCACGAGGCGCCGGACGGATGGTCCATAGCGGGCGGGGTGGCCGCGGAGGTGATCGTCGACGCCAAGAGTATTCGATGTACGAGCCTCGGTGTCACCCGCGAGGAACCGTGGTTCGGGGAGCCCCTGACCGCGGTACAGAAATTCCTGGCCGACCTGCCGATCAGCGACTGGACCGCGTACGGCTGGTGCGCCTTCGAACTTTCCTACGCCATCGCCGGAATGACGGTGGAGGAAGGAACGCTGCTGCACCTCGTGGTCCCGGAGACGGAGCTCCGGCTGACCGGGTCACGAGTCTTTCTCCGCAGTCTCGACAGCGTCGCGTTGGCCGCGGTGGAGGACACGCTGGCTCGTATCGCGGCGGACCCCGTGCCGACCGAGTCGCTACCCGTTGAGGTGGACCTGGAAAGCGACGCCGAAGCCTATCGCCGGAGCGTGAGGTCACTCGTCCAGGAGATCCGCGCGGGCAAGCTGCAAAAGGCCATCCTCTCCCGTGAGATACCCGTCGGGAACGAGATCGACTTTCCGGCCAGCTATCGCAGGGGCCGCTTGGAGAACACCCCCGCGCGGTCCTTCCTCCTGGACATGGGCGGGCTGCGCTGCTTCGGGTTCAGCCCCGAGAGCGTCGTCGAGGTCTCCGCGGACCGCCGGGTGTCCAGTCAGCCGCTGGCCGGCACGCGTGCCCTGACAGGTGATCCGCACCTTGACCACAAGCTTCGCGAGGACCTTCTCTCGGATCCCAAGGAGCTGCACGAGCACGCCATTTCGGTGAAGGTCGCGGTCGACGAACTGGATGGCCCGTGCAAGCCGGACTCGGTCGTCGTCGAGGAGTACATGTCGGTCAAGGAACGCGGTTCGGTCCAGCACCTGGCCTCGAGGGTGGTGGGGCAGATGCCTGAGGGGGCGAGTCCCTGGGACGCCTTCGCCGCCGTGTTCCCGGCCGTCACGGCGTCCGGGGTACCGAAACGCGCCGCCTATCAGGCCATTCAGCGGCATGAGCGGAATCGTCGTGGCCCGTACGCGGGCGCCGTGCTGAAGGTCGCCGAGGACGGCGCCATGGACGCTGCTCTGGTGCTGCGCAGCGTCTACGCGCAGGGCGGCCGTACCTGGCTGCGGGCCGGCGCCGGCATCGTCGAACAGTCCCACCCGGACCGTGAACTCGAGGAGACCCGGGAGAAGTTGCGGTGCGTGGCCACGTCGTTGTTGGCGTGCCCCAAGGGTGCCGGGACCACGCCGTCCGGTGCGGAGGCAGTCCGTACCGGGTCGCACGACTGACCAGGGCAGAGCCTTGCTGGCTATCAACCGTCCATTCTTGGAGGTAACGGCACCATGTCGACAACGGGGGAATGTCTGTCCATTCAGTTACTGGGGCCCATACGGGCCTGGAGGGACGGAAAGGAGGTCGTGCTCGGTCCACCGAAGCAGCGTGCTGTCCTCGCGCTGCTGGCCAGCCGGGCCGGTGATGTCGTAGGGATCGAGCACATCATCGACGCCGTCTGGGGAAGCGATGTCCCGCAGACAGCCGTCAACGGCGTCCACACCTATGTGGCCGGGCTGCGCCGTGTGCTGGAGCCCGACCGCAGTCGACGGGGCACCAGCTCCGTACTCGCCTCCGCGGCAGGCGGCTACTGTCTGTGCGTCAGCCCCGAGGCGATGGACATCACACGGTTCGCGCAGCGCCACGCACAGGCGCGCAGGGCAGGAACGGACTGCGACACCGAAGGGGCCCTTGCGCTGTACCGGGAGGCCCTGTCGCTGTGGCACGGGGAGGCCTTCGCGGGCATTCCCGGACCGTTCGCGGCCATGGAACGGACCCGGCTGCAGGACCTGAGGATGACGGCCACCGAGGAATGGGCCGCGGGCATGCTGAAGGCGGGACGGCACGGCGAGGTGGTCGCCGACCTGTCCGCCGCGGTGGCCGAGGAGCCCTTGCGAGAGAAGCTGCGCTGGTTGCTGATGCTCGCCCTGTACCGCTGCGACAGGCAGGCCCACGCCCTCGCCGTGTACACCGAGACCCGGCAACTGCTCAACCAGGAACTGGGCATAGAACCCGGCGCAGAGCTCTGCAACCTGCACCAGGACATCCTGGCCGGACGCGCGGTCACCGCCTGCCGGGACCAGTCCCCGGTGCCGGCCCCGACCGGCGACCTCGTGGACAGCGCCCCGCCGTACATTCCGCGTCCCGCCCAACTTCCGCCACTGGCACGTGGGTTCGTCGGTCGTATAGCTGAACTGGACGCACTGGAAAGGGTGTTGGTCGACGACGAGGTGCGGTCCGGCGCCAGCACGGCGGTGGCCGTGGTGGACGGCCGGTCGGGCATGGGCAAGACGGCGGTCGCCCTGCGGCTGGCGCACCGGATCACCGACCGCTTCCCGGACGGCCAGCTGTTCGTCGACCTCGGCGGTACGGGACTGCAGGGCGAACCGCTCACGGCCTCCGAAGCCCTTGCTCAACTGCTGCGCAGTCTGGGCGTCGACGACGTGCGGATGCCCGGCGACCTGGCCGGGCGGGTCAGCCTCTACCGCAGTCTTCTGCACGGGCAACGGATGCTGGTGGTGCTCGACGACGCGCTCAGCACCGAGCAGGTCCGTCCGCTGATCCCCCGAGGCGCGTCGTCAGTGATCGTCACCAGCCAGCAGCGGCTCACCGGACTCGCGATCCGTGACGGCGCCCACCGGATCCGGGTCGGGCCGCTGTCCGAGAGCGAGTCGGCGGAGCTGCTCACCTACCTGGGCGGGGACCGGTTGCGGGAGGAGAAGGCGGTCATGATGCGTCTGGTGCGCATCTGCGAAGGGCTGCCGCTGGCACTGCGCACCGCTGTCGAGGAGCTGATCGAGGCGCGTGACGTCCCACCTGCCGCGGTGGTAGAGCGCTACGCCGACAAGCGCGGGCTACTGGACCGCCTCACAGTGGAAGGCGACGAGGCCGCGAACCTGCGTACGGTGTTCGAGGCGTCGTATCAGGCGTTGCCGGCGGAGGCGGCCCGGATGTTCCGCTACCTGGGCCTGCACTCCACCAGCCCGATCAGCGTGCAGCAGGCCGCGACCCTGGCGGGCACGAGCCGGGCGACGGTCCGATGCCTGCTCGATCGCTCGTCGACGGTGCCGCGCCGCACGGCGCCACTGGAGGAGGACGGAATCCGCACGGCACCGTGAGCTGATCGGTCGGCGTGGAAGGAGCGGGGCCGACGAGGCCTCGCCCCTTCGCTCCGTACCGGGGGCCGGCGGTGTCTGCGGCGTCCCGCTGTGCCGAAGCGGATCGACAGGCGATGGGGACCGCGGACGAGGCCGCCCTGGTCCCGTCGCATCCTGTGCACGGGCACATTCGGAGGCAGCCGAGGCGAGGGGAGTGTTCGAGCAGTTGAATGGACGGTGATGCGGTCCTTCACACGGGCTCGTGGGGCGCGAGAGCCAGTGACGAACCATCAGCTCGCGGCGATGCATGGAACCACGCGTCGGTCTCGGGCAGATCACACCGGATGCCACGCCTGCGAATGCCGTGGTGGTGGCTGCGCACAGCGCATCGGATGCGCGCCCCGTGGATTTCCACGTTGATCCCCTACCCGACAAGGGACACGATCACGGCACCGGTCGGGTGCAGGAGAGCCGGGGCAGATTGCTGCTCCCGTGGACACTTGCCCGGCCGGCCGTCGGGATGTCGGCGACACCGTCGTCGATCGTAGGGCCGTGCCGACCGGATGCGAGGCGGACGGCTGTCGAGGCTCAGGCGGGTGCCGTTGGTGGTTCGGCCAGTTCGAGGCGGCCCTTGGCCAGGCGTCGCCCGGACACCCCGGAACGCAGCAGCGGAGCCTCCTCCCAGGCCGGCACGGAGCGTCCGGGGCGGTGGACGATGCCGAAGGGCAGCGCGGGACCGGCGGCGCACAACTCACCGGCCTGTTCGGCTGCCAGAAGCCGGCCTCGCCCGTCCACCACACGCACCTGTACCTGGGGCACCGTAGTGCCGAGTGCGCCTGACGACGATTGCGCCGCCGTTGTCGGCGTGAACTCCTGGGAGGCCCAGGGCAGGACGCCGTCCGTAGGGGCGAAGTCGGCACGCAGCCTGGCACCCGGCAGTGCCGCGAAGTGCCGAGCGACCAGCGTGCTCGGTGTGGGACCGCCGATGAGTTGCACGAGCCGCGGCCGGATCGGGAGGGCGTCCACGACAGCGTCGTACTCCTCGGGACTGAATACGGCGGCGCACACCGTCCCGTCGCGTTTCATCGGCACGCCGTCGCCCGGGAGCGTGCACAGCGACCCTCCGCCGGCGAACGCCCACCACATCGCGGACAGCGCGCGCGGGCACGCCGGAGGGCCGCCCACGAAGACCCGGCGCGGAGCGGGCCCCGCCGTCCGGATCCGCTCGGCGGTGGCGAGTTGCCAGGCGCGGTGGTCGACCAGGTGCCCGGTGGGCCTGTTGCGTCCGTCATCGGAGATCAGCAGGTAGGCGGCTTCCCCAGGTTGCGAGAGGGGGAGCGCCGGCTCCAGCCGGTGAGCGGTGATCCGTCGCCAGGTCTCCTGGTCGTTGAGTGGCAGCGTGGCGTGCCGCCGCGGCCATGCCTGCCGAGTGGAACGGCTGCACAAGACGGTCGAGGCATCGCTGACTGCGGCGATTTTACGGAGTTCCGGCCGGCCCAGCCCCTGCGCGGCCGGCACACACACTCCTCCTGCCTTCAGTACGGCCAGCTGTGCCACCAGAGCCTGCCGATGGTCGTCGCAGTGGACGATCACCGGATCACCGAGCTGGACTCCACCGTGTACCAGCACCGATGCCAGCTGTGCGGCCCATAGTTCGGCCTTGGCGAACCGCAGTTCACCGCGTGCGTCCTGTATGGCGACCGCGCCTGGGCGGTGTTGGGCCGCCCGGGTGAACAAGGCGTCGAGGGTGTTCTCCGACGGCGAAGGCGGCCCTCCGGCCGGTGTGGCGCGCGTCCCGGAACCTGCGCGACGCGCCGAGGTGGGGTCAGTGATCACTGAATTTCCTCCAGCTTGGGAACGAACCCCAGCTTGGTCCCCTCCTCTGGGGAAGTTCTTGATGAATGCCCGCCTCTCCTCGGGGGGCGTTTCCCCTTCAGCGTGGACACCCTGACCATTGGATCGTGGTGATCCACTGCGGGCGCGGGTGAAGGAACTCGAGCTCGAGCGGGAGACCCTGCGGAGGGCCGCGAAGTATGTTGCGGCGCGGACCAGTTGGTGAGCAGCCGCTTCCGGTTCGTCGAGGATCACCGTGGTGCCTTCGGCGTCAGGCGGCTGTGCCGGACACTCGGGGTCTCGCGTTCCGGCTTCTACCGGTGGCCGGCCGGCGCATCCGCGCGGGCCGGCCGGGCGAGGGCGGATGCCGAGCTCGCCGAGCACATCAACCGGATCCATCAGGAATCGGACGGCGCCTATGGGGTTCCGCGCGTCACCGCCGAGCTGAAGGAGGCCGGGCGGCCGGTCAATCACCGGCGGGTCGAGCGCGTCATGCGCGAGTACTGAGCTGGTGGGGTTCAGCACACGCTCCGGGCTCGCCGTGAGCTACAGGCGGCCGGTCGTTGAGGTCGACAGGACGCAGGTCCTCGCTCAGGACGCTGTACGACTCGTGGCGTGACGTCGGTCTGCCTTGCCGCAGGTGTCGTGCGGATGAGGCTCCGCGTCTATTCGGCGCATGGCATCCGGGCGAGGTTCCGGCTCAGGGCCCTACCTGTCGCCAGTCCGTCACGGGGCCGGGGTTTGTGTGGTCCACAGGGGTGACCCAAAAGGCTTTGCCCAGCTCAGCGCTGAACTGGGCGCCTGTCCGGCCGTCCCCGGAGGACCGGCCGGTCAGCCGGCGGCCTATCCAGGGCAGGAGGTACTGCCGGGCGAACCGCGCGTCGGCGACGCGGCGGGCGGCCCAGCCCGGAGGCAGCGTGGCCGGCATCGGCGTGTGCCACTCGGTGTCCTGCGGGTCGTGCCCGAGGCCCTGCCAGACCGCCTCCGCGACCCGGCGGTGGCCCTCCGCCGTCAGGTGCAGCCGGTCGATGTCCCACATGCGCGGGTCGCCGAGGGACGGGGCGCCGTACAGGTCGACGACGAGTGCGCCGTGCCGCTGCGCCAGCTCCTCGACATGCACGAAGAGCTCCTCCATGCGCGGCCTGAACCGCTCCAGCACCGGCCCCTGCCGGCCGGGGCTGCGCATCAGCACCAGCTCCTTGCACGCGGGAGTCAGGCGCTCCACGGCCTCCGTCAGCAGGCCCTTGACGCGGCCCATGTCGCACTTGGGGCGCAGGGTGTCGTTGAGGCCGCCGACCAGGGTGATCACGTCGGCGCCCATCGCGACGGCCACCGGCACCTGCTCCTCGACGATCTGTCCGATCAGCTTGCCGCGCACCGCCAGGTTGGCGTACCGGAAGCCGGGGGTGCGGGCGGCCATCCGCGCGGCGAGGAGGTCCGCCCAGCCCCGGTAGGAGCCGTCGGGCAGCAGGTCCGACATGCCCTCGGTGAAGGAGTCGCCGAGGGCGACCAGGCTGGTGTGTGCGGGATTCGTCTGCATGGCGACATCAATGGTAGCCCGAGTCTCATACCCAGCGGTCGGTCACCTCCGGCACCGTCTCCGGGCCCTCACGCCCGCTGCCCGAACAGCTCCCGCAGCACGTCCTCCATGGTCACCAGACCGGACAGCCGTCCGTCGGAGCCGAGCACGGCCGCCAGATGCGTACGGGTGCCCCGCATGGCGGTGAGGACGTCGTCCAGCGGAGTCGCCTCCCGCACGCGCGCGATGGGCCGCATGTCGCCCAGCCGGAACGCGGTGTCCCGCGGCGAGGCGTCCAGCGCGTCCTTCACGTGCAGGTAGCCGACGATCCGGCGCCCCTCGTCCACCACGGGGAACCGGGAGAACCCGGACTCCGCCGCCAGCCGCTCCAGTTCCTCCGGAGTGACACCCACGCGCGCGTAGACGACCCGCTCCAGCGGCAGGACGACATCACGCACCGGGCGGCGGCCCAGCTCCAGGGCGTCGTGCAGCCGCTCCAGGGCACGGTCGTCGATGAGACCCGCCTCCCCGGCGTCCTTGACGATCTGGGCGAGCTGGGCGTCCGAGAAGGCCGCGGCGACCTCGTCCTTGGTCTCGATCCGCAGGAGCCTCAGCAGGCCGTTCGCGAAGGCGTTGATCGCGAAGATCACCGGGCGCAGCGCCCGGGCCAGCGTGACCAGCGGCGGTCCCAGCAGCAGCGCGCTGCGCACCGGCTCCGCGAGCGCGATGTTCTTCGGCACCATCTCGCCGAGCAGCATGTGCAGATAGGTCGCCGCCGCCAGCGCGATCACGAAGGACACCGCGTGTCCCGCGCCCTCGGGCACGCCCACCGCGTGGAACGCCGGCTCCAGCAGGTGCGCGATGGCGGGTTCGGCGACCACACCGAGGATCAGCGTGCACAGGGTGATGCCGAGCTGCGCGGCCGCCATCAGGGCGGACACGTGCTGGAGGCCCCACAGCACGCTCTTGGCGCGCCGGTCGCCCTGCGCGCCCTTGGCGCCGCCTTCGAGGTACTGCTCGATCTGGGAGCGGCGTACGGAGATCAGCGCGAACTCGGCGCCGACGAAGAACGCGTTGACGACGAGCGTCGCCAGTGCGATCAGCAACTGGACGGCGATCACTTCCCGGCCTCCTGTTCAAAACCCTCGGACGGCGCGAGCGGCGCGTGCAGCAGCACGCGCGCGGCCCGTCGGCCCGAGGCGTCCACCACGTCCATGCGCCAGCCCGCGACCTCCACGGTGTCGCCGACGGCCGGTATCCGGCCCAGCTCGGTGGCGAGCAGACCGGCGAGCGTCTCGTACGGCCCCTCGGGGGTGTGCAGGCCCACGCGCGCGAGCTGGTCGGTGCGGGCGGCGCCGTCGGCCGAGTAGAGCGTGCGGCCCTCGTCGTCCTTGCCCGCGGCGGCCAGGTCGGACGTCTCGTGCGGGTCGTGTTCGTCGCGGACCTCGCCGACGACCTCCTCGACGATGTCCTCCAGCGTCGCCACGCCCGCCGTGCCGCCGTACTCGTCGATGACCACGGCCATCGTCCGCTTGCCGGACAGCCGGTCCAGCAGCCGGTCCACGGTCAGCGACTCGGGCACGAGGAGCGGCTCACGCATGATCTCCGAGACGGGTACGCGCGGTCGGCGCTCCGCCGGGATCGCCAGCACGTCCTTGATGTGCGCGGTGCCCACCACCGAGTCGAGGTTGCCGCGGTACACCGGGAACCTCGACAGGCCCGTCGCCCGCGTCGCGTTCGCCACGTCCTCGCAGGTAGCCGCCGCGTCGAGGGCGATGACCTGGACGCGCGGGGTCATCACGTTCTCCGCGGTCAGATCGGCCAGGTTCAGCGTGCGCACGAACAGCTCCGCGGTGTCCGCCTCCAGGGCGCCCTCCTTCGCGGAGTGCCGGGCCAGGGCCGCGAGTTCCTGGGGGCCGCGCGCGGCGGCGAGTTCCTCGGTGGGCTCCACGCCGAAGCGGCGCACGATGCGGTTCGCCGTGTTGTTGAGATGGGTGATGAAGGGCCGGAAGGCGGCGCTGAACCAGCGCTGCGCGTTGCCCACGCGCTTGGCGACGGCCAGCGGGGAGGAGATCGCCCAGTTCTTGGGCACGAGTTCGCCGACGACCATCAGGAACACGGTCGACAGGGCCGTGCCCAGCACCAGCGCGACGGAGCTCGACGTGGTGCTCGACAGGCCGAGCGACTCCAGCGGCCCGGCGATCAGCTTGGCGATCGACGGCTCGGAGAGCATGCCGACCACCAGGTTGGTGACGGTGATGCCGAGCTGGGCGCCGGAGAGCTGGAAGGTGAGGTTCCGTACGGCCTTGAGCGCTCCGGGCGCGCCGCGCTCGCCGCGCTCCACCGCCCGTTCCAGTTCGCTGCGCTCGACGGTGGTCAGCGAGAACTCGGCGGCGACGAAGGCGCCGCACGCGAGCGACAGCAGGATCGCCACCAGGAGGAGCAGGACTTCGGTCATCGGGTCACCTCCGTCCCATGATCGGACAGGGCGGGGAGGGACGCGCGGTGTCGCGTGGGGGTACTGGGAGGCTCGCCCATGGGCGGACGCTCACACCTTTCATGAAGTCATCAGGGGACCGCGCGGGTCGTCCGCGCAGCCCCCCAATGGTAAAGGATCGGCAAAAGAGCCCTTGAGGGGCTCCGGTCAGTCGCTGAGCGGCTTCACCCAGCGCCGCCACTTCTCCTCGGGCGCGTACCCCGCGGCGCGCCAGGCATGATGCGCCGTTTCGTTTCGGGTGAGCACCATCGCGTCCCCGCGGCGCCCGCCCAGCCGCACGAACCGCTCCTCCGCGGCGGCCAGCAGCGCCGAGCCGATGCCCCGGCGGCGCCGGTCCGGGTGCACGGCCAGCCGGTAGAGATGGCACCGCCATCCGTCGAATCCGGCGATCACCGTCCCGGCCAGCTCACCGTCCCGCTCGGCGAGGATCAGTGCCCCCGGATCGCGCGCGACCAGCCGCTCCACCCCGCTCCGGTCGTCGCTGATGCTCGTGCCCTCGGCGGAGGTCTTCCAGAAGGCCAGCACGGTGTCCAGGTCCTCGGGGCCGGCGGCTCGTATCCGCAGATCAGTCATGGACCGATCCCACCACGCGGGAAACGGGCCGGAACGCGGATTTCCACCATGCGGACGCCTGCCGACGCTCCGCGGACGACAAGCGGGCCGGGAGCCGGCGCCGGCACCTGGCGGGCCGGCGGCCGGTCCCCGGATGGCAGTCGGCCGGCGCCTGGAAGGCCGGGGGCCGGTACTCGGAGGTCCAGGCGGCCGGTACCCGGGCGACATGCGGCCGGTACCCGGAGGGCCGGCGCCCGGTCCCCGGACCGCCACTGCGCACACACCACGGCGATCACGCGCGCGAACGCCCCCGGTGTTCGCGCGCGTGATCGCCTTCGCGTCACTCGTGCGCGATCGCGGCCAGTACGTTCATCCGCGAGGCGCGCAGCGCGGGCAGCAGGGCCGCCACCACACCGACGACCGCGGAGCCCACCACGACCGCGACGATCGTGCCCCACGGGACGGCGAGCGCCTTCATGCCCTGCAACTCCAGCACCTGCTGTATGCACACGCCCCACACCAGCCCGAGTCCCAGGCCCAGCACCGCGCCGAACACCGCGATCACGACCGACTCCAGCCGGATCATCCGGCGCAACTGCCGCCGGCCCAGCCCGATGGCACGCAGCAGCCCGATCTCCCGGGTCCGCTCCACCACCGACAGTGCCAGGGTGTTGACCACACCGAGCACCGCGATGACGATCGCGAGCCCGAGCAGGGCGTACACCAGGTAGAGCAGCACGGCGATCTGGTCGTGCACCAGCTTCTTGTAGTCGGCCTGGTCACGCGCCTGTACCTGGGGATACGCGTCGAGCGTCTTCTCCAGGCGGGGCCGCAGCTGGTCGCCGCTGGTGCCGGAGGCGGCGTTCACGTACAGCGCCGAGTCCTGCCCGCCGGGCACGTACTTCTCGACGGCGGCGATCCCGAGGAACAGCCCGCCCTGCATGCCGAACCCGTCGCCGCCGTCCTGGTCGGTGAGCGCGCCGACCTTCAGCGACGTGGTCCGCTGCCCGGGGAACTCCACCGGCAGCACGCTGCCCAGCCGTACCCCGTGCTCCTTGGCGAAGTCGACGTCCATGCCGATGGCGCCGTCGGCCAGCGCGGCCGCCGTGTCGCCCTCGGCGTACGTGATGTGCGCTACGTCGTCGACCCGGTCGTCGTAACCGGAGGCGGTCGTCTCGACGCGCTTGCCGTCGGGCAGTCGTACGGCGAGCGGCGCGAACCGCTGCCGAACGACGAGGCCGACGCCCTCGGTGTCGCGCACCGCGTCCGTGACCTCGCGGGAGAACGGCGTGAAGTTGGCGTTCTGGACGACGAAGTCGGCGCCCAGCGTCTTGTCGATCTGCTCGTCGAAGGACTTGGACATCGACGCGCTCGCCACCGACATCCCGCCCACCAGGGCGAGGCCCACCATCAAGGCGGCCGCCGTGGCACCGGTACGGCGCGGGTTGCGCAGGGCGTTGCGCTGGCTCATCCGGCCGACCGTGCCGAACAGCGCGGGGAAGGCGCCGCCGAGCACGCGGATCACCGGGCGGACCAGCAGCGGCCCCGCGATGACGGTGGCGATGAGCGTGAGCACGACACCCAGGCCCAGCAGGGACGCCGCGGACGCCGTCTTCGAGGAGCTCACACAGCCGGCGAGCGCCGCCACGCCCAGGGCGCCGACGACCGCGCCCGTCACCGCGCGCACCTTCAGCGGCCGCCCCACCCCGGCGATGTCCGCGTCCGCGAGGGCCGCCATCGGCGACACGGTCGCGGCGCGCCGGGCCGGGAGGTAGGCCGCCACGAAGGTGACACCGACGCCGACGACGTACGCCGCCACCGGGGTCGCCCAGCCGACGACCATCTCCGTGGTCTTCAGGTTCATGCCGAACGCGCTCATGAGCTTGATCAGCCCGGCCGCCAGACCGATGCCGGCGGCGAGGCCGACCGTGGAGCCCACGACACCGAGCAGTACCGCCTCGGTGAGCACCGAGCGGCGCACCTGACGGCGGTCGGCACCCAGGGCGCGCAGCAGGCCCAGCTCACGCGTGCGCTGGGCGATCAGCATCGAGAAGGTGTTCACGATCAGGAACACACCGACCAGGACGGCGATTCCGGCGAAGCCGAGCATCACGTACTTGATCACGTCGAGGAACCCGCCCAGCGCCTCCGCCGACGACTTCGCCTGCTCGTCGGCGGTCTTCACGTCGTAGGGCCCGGCACCGAGCGCGGAGCTGACGCGCCGCTCGAGGACCGGGTCGCTCACCCCCTGCGCCGCGTCGACCGAGATGCTCGTCGCCTTGTCCGGCGACCCCAGGAGTTGGTCGGCGGCGGTCTTCGGGTCGAGGAAGACCAGGGCCGCGCCCGGGTTCGTGGTGGTGAAGGTGGCGATGCCGACGATCCTCACCTTGAACGAGCCCGGCTGGGCCATCACGGTGAGCGTGTCGCCGATCCTCACGTGCTTCTTGTCGGCGGTGTCGGCGTCGAGCATGGCCTCGCTCGCGCCCTGCGGGGCGTGGCCGGAGGTCAGCTTCACCGGGCTGCGGTCGGTGACGTACCAGTCGGTGGCGATGGTCGGCGCGCCCGTGGTCGGCCCGACGGACTCGTTCTCGCCGTCCACGACCGTGATGTTCTCCACGCTCACGTCCGCGTGGGTCGACGCGACCCCGTCGACGCGGGCCACCTCCTCGGCGAGGGAGGCGGGCACGGTCTGCACCGCGCCGGTCGGCACGGACGCCTTCAGGTCGTCGCTGGGCTCGACCGTCACATCCGCCGACGTGGACGCGAAGAGCCGGTCGAAGGTGCGCGTGACCGTGTCGGAGAAGATCAGGCTGCCCGCGACGAACGCCACCGACAGGACGACGGCGAGCGCGGACAGCAGCAGCCGCCCCTTGTGCGCGAGGAAACTTCTGAGGGTGGCTTTCAGCACCGGATCACTTCTCCTTGGTGTCGGTGCCGTGGGCGTCGTCGGCCGGGATGTCGGCGCCGCCGTCGCTCGCGCCGTCGGACTGGGCGCGGATCACGTCGAAGCGCTTCATGCGTTCCAGCACCGCGTCCGCCGTCGGCCGCTCCGTCTCGTCCACGATCCGCCCGTCCGCGAGGAAGAGCACCAGGTCGGAATGGGCGGCGGCACCCGGGTCATGGGTGACCATGACGACGGTCTGCCCCAGCTGGTCGACGGCCTCCCGCAGGAACGTGAGGACCTCGAGTCCGGCGCGCGAGTCCAGGTTTCCGGTCGGCTCGTCGGCGAAGATCAGCTCGGGGCGGGAGGCGAGTGCCCGCGCGCAGGCCACGCGCTGCTGCTGGCCGCCCGACAGCTGCGACGGCCGGTGCTTCAGCCGGTCCCGCAGGCCGAGCGCGTCGATCACCTGGTCCAGCCACTTCTGATCGGGCTTCTGCCCCGCGATGTCCATGGGCAGGGTGATGTTCTCGGCCGCGTTCAGTGTCGGGATCAGGTTGAACGACTGGAACATGAACCCGATCCGGTCCCGTCGCAGCCGCGTCAGCTCCCGGTCCTTCAGTCCCGTGATCTCGGTGTCGCCGATCCACACCTGCCCGGCCGACACCGTGTCG
This sequence comes from Streptomyces zaehneri, assembly GCF_032248645.1. NCBI lineage: Bacteria > Bacillati > Actinomycetota > Actinomycetes > Kitasatosporales > Streptomycetaceae > Streptomyces > Streptomyces zaehneri. The sequence goes on along the minus strand of NZ_JASTTJ010000002.1, from coordinate 462,643 downwards.
AGGCCCGCCAGGCAGTGCATCAGGGTCGACTTGCCGGAACCGGACGGCCCCATGACGGCGGTGAAGCGGCCGCGCGCGATGTCCACGTCCACCGAGTCCAGGGCGAGCACCGTGGTCTCGCCGGAGCCGTACGCCTTGGTCAGACCGCGGGCGCGGGCCGCGATCCCGCCGGCCGGGGCCAGACCGGGGGCGTGCTCCGCAGCAGGTGTGGACAAGGCTGTCTCCTCGCTCGTGTGGACGTGCCGATCGCGTGGTGCTGTGTCTGCCCGGCCGAGCGTAGTGTGACCCGGCGCACACCCGGTATCCCTTTTCGCCTCCCGGCCGCCCTTGCCGTTGCTAGCATCGCGGCGCTAGCGTCGAGGTATGGCGAAGACCCAGCTGAACGTACGCGTCGACGAGGGCACGGCCCGCGCCGCCCGCGAGCGCGCCACGGCCCGCGGCATGAGCGTCAACCGCTACATAGAAGAGCTGGTCAGACAGGACGCCGGTGAAGTCGGCCACACGTTCGTCGAGGCCGCCAGCGACTTCATGAAGCAGTACGAGGCCGTGTTCGCGGAAGAGTTCGGAGCCGACCGCGAGGGCGGCACGCGCGAGGGACGCCGCTGATCCCTTGAGCGACCTCCGCATCGATCTCGCCTGGCTTCTCATGCTCGCCGAACAGAAGACCCCGGGGGACCCCCAGGTCACCGACTGGGGGGCACTGGTGGCGGCCGTGGCGCGTCACCAGGCCGAGATATTCGACGTCCCCGTCTACGACGACGCCCCGGCCCGCGCCGCGGCGCTGCTCCAGCTCCTCATCCACGTCCCCGCGCTGGAGCGCTCCAACGCCCTGTTCGCCTGCGCCGTCGCGTACGCCTATCTCGTCGCCAGCGGTCTGAAGGTGGCCACCTCGCCCGAACAGGTCCGCGACCTGGCCCGGCTGGTCAAGACCGGGGAGGCGTCGGTGTCCGACATCGCTCGGGAACTGCGCCAGTGGAGCCTATGAGGGGCGACGGGCCCGGCCGAGAACGCAGTACGAGGAGGGGAGTCTCGGGCCCTTCTCCGGCACGCACAGCCGGCGGTACGGGCCCGGCTCGAACCCTGCCTCGCGCAGGGCGTCGAGGATGTCCCGGGTGAGGTGACAGCCGCCGGCCAGGGTCGGCCACACCGTGCGGTCCAGCGCGCGCTGGGTGAACCGCATCGCCGGACCGCCGCCTGGACCGTGCTCGAAGAACCTCAGTTCGCCGCCGGGCCGCAGCACCCGCCGCAGCTCCCCGAGCGCACGGGGCACGTCCCGCACGCTGCACAGCACCAGCGAGACCACCGCCCCGTCGAAGGCCTCGCTCTTCACCGGCAGCGCCTCCGCCACGCCCGGCACGACATCCACCGGCACCTCCGCGCGCCGGGCCGCCTCCAGCGCCAGCGTGCGCAGGTGGCGCTCCGGCTCGATCGCGACGACCTCCGAGACGGCGGCCGGGTAGTGCGCGAAGTTCAGTCCGTTGCCCGCGCCGATCTCGATGATCCGGCCGGACAGCCCCGTCAGCAGCTGGTCGCGGACGGGGGCCAGGCCGCCGCGGGTCTCGGCGGCCGTGCCGAGCCGGGCGTAGAACCGGGCGAACAGCGGGTGGTGGACGGCATCACCGGGCACCTTGCCGGAGCGGGTGGGGCGTAGGGGCATGGCGACCTCCCGGGCAGGACGGGCCTACCGGGATTCTCCCCCGTGCAGGCCCGCCGCACCCATGCCGTCGCCGTCGCGCCTACTGGATGAAGTCGCGCACCTGCTCGTACACGCCGTGGTCGTTGTTCATGTCGTTGTGCGAGATGCACCCGACGCCGACGTTGGTGGCCCCGCTCAGCAGCGCCGAGGAGTCCGGGTCGATGGCCGCGTCGCAGTTCGACCAGTAGGTCGCGTAGCTCACGCTGCCTGGGGTCTCGTCACCGGAGTTGAGCGCGGTGAGGAACGAACTGCCGGTGACCATCTCGGCGCAGGAGGTGTAGAGCCAGCTGCACCACGAGGCGACCGACGTCCCGTGGTTGGTGCCCGCGACGGAGACGAAGTCGTCCACGTACGCGGTGCCGCCGAGGTTCTTGAGGTAGTAGCGGGAGCTGAGCGCGCCCATGGAGTGGATGACGACGTCGACCTTGGACGCGCCGGTTCTCGCCAGCACGTTCTTGATCTCGGTGGCCAGTTGGGAGGCGGTCGTGGCGTTCGACTGGGACCAGCTGTAGGTCCAGGCGTCCAGCTCGGCGGCCGTGTAGCCGTCGGCCTTGAAGTCCGCGACCCAGTCGTCCCAGCTGCTGGAGGAGCTGCTGATGCCGTGCACGAAGACGATCGGGTTGTGGGTCGCGGCGTGGGCTGTGGGGGCGGAGAACGAGAGTGACAGAAGGAGCGAAGAGACCACGGCCGAGAAAGCCGCGGCGATGCGACGCTTGTGGCGCTGCATGATGCCTCCTGAAACGTGTGGGGTTGCCAGGAGTGTCCGGCGGGTCTACGCGCGCCGCATCGGTGAAATCGCCAGTCTTTACGGTTCAAGTAACCCGCCAGTAACGTCACTTGTGTGGTGACACGAGTGAACCCCCCGTCTGCGGACCGCATTTCGCCACCGGCGCCGCCGGGCGCGGGCCCGCGCCCGGCCCCGGCGCTGTCCGAAGGCGTCCGCGTGCGCGTGCTGCGCCTCGTATACGGCGACCCGCGCGCCGCCGCCGAACTCGTCGCGCGGCTGACCGAACGGCAGGCGGCCGGCCTCGATCCGCTGCCGGCCGAACCCGCCGACCTCGCCCCCGAGACGCTGCGCGCCCACCGCCGCGAGATCCGCGCGTTGCCCGACGGCACCCGGCTGGTGCTCCTGCTGGCGGCCGCCGACCAGTACCCGGTGGCCACCCACGCGTTCCTGCGGGCCGTCGCCGCCGCCCGCCTCGACACCCGTCCCCTCGAAGCGGCGGAGGCGGCCGGGATCGCCTACGCCACGGCCGGCGGGGTCGGCTTCCGCGACGCCTGGACCCGGATCGCCGCCTACGAGACGGCCGCCCCGGCCGACCGGCGCGACGCCCACCGGCTGCTCGCCCGCGTCCTGCACGGCGCGGCGGAGACGCCGCGGCGGTCCTGGCACCGGGGCGCGGGCGCACTCGGGCCCAGCGCGCGGCTCGCCGCGGAACTCGCGGCGGCCGCCGCCCGGGCGCGCGCCGCCGGCGACCCGGCGCTCTCGGGCGCCCTCGCCGAACGCGCCGCCGCGCTCTGCACGGACCAGGGCGAGAGGTCCCGGCTCCTCACCCACGCGGCGACCGACGCCTGGCACCGCGGTGACGGCGACCGGTCCCGCGCCCTCGCCGCCCGCACCGACGCCGACGCCCTCACCGGCATCCTCGCCCTGCGGACCGGGCACGCGGGGGAGGCGTTCGACGCGCTGCTGGCCGGGGCGGCACGGGCGGCCGGGGCGCGGCCCGCGCCCGGTGACCCGCCACCGGGAGGAGACGGCGCCACAGCCCCCTCCGTCGCCTCCTCTGTCACCTCCCCGGTCGCCTCGGACGAGCCGGTCGCCGCGGACGAGCCCGGCGAGGCGGCGGACCCGGGCCCCGCCGCTTCCCTCACCCACTTCCTGGCCCGAGCGGCCGAAGCCGCCGTCTACACCGGTGATCTGCGTCGATGCCGTGAAGCGGCCCTCGTCGCAGGGCAGTCGGGCATCGACCCGCCGGGTGTGCTCGGCGGGATCGCCGCGGCCGTCGACGGACGGTACGAGGACGCGCGCAACCTGCTGGAGGCCACCGCCGGACGGTGCGGTCCGGGCGGTGACCCCACCCTCCTCCTGCACGCGGGGATCGCCGCCCTGATGCTCGGCGACCACACCCGCGCCGCCACCGCCACGGTCCGGGCGGCCGCCGCCGCCCGGACCCGGGGCGTCACCGCCGCCGTGTCCCAGGCCATGGAGTTCCGCGCCTACGCCGACTTCTGGACCGGCCGCCCGCGCGCGGCCGAGGCCGCCGCGCTGGACGCCCTGCGGCAGGCGTACGCCACCGGACAGGACAACGGCGCCTGCCATCTCCAGGCGGCCCTCGCGATGTTCGCCGCGCTCACCGGCGACGAGGACCTGTGCCGGGAGCGCGCCGCGGCCGCCCGCTCCTACGCCCTCGCCCACGCCCTGGGCCTGCCCGCCGCCCTGGCGCAGTGGGCGCTCGCCTTCCTCGATCTCGGCTCCGGCCGCTTCGACGCCGCCGCGGCCCGGCTGCGCGCCCTCGCCGCCTCGGGTCCGGGTCACGGCCACCGGGCCATCCGCCACCTGGCCACCCCGCACTATGTCGAGGCCGCCGTCCGCACCGGCGAGACCCGCGTGGCGCGCGCCGCGCACGCCGACTACGACCGCTGGGCCCGTGCCGTCGGCAGCGCCGACGACCTGGCCCTCAGCGCCCGCTGCCGGGCCCTGCTCACGCCGGGCGCCGACGCCGTCGAGCACTACCGCACGGCCCTCCGGCTGCACGCCGAAGGAACCCGAGCCTTCGAACGGGCCCGCACCGAACTGCTGTTCGGCAGCGCACTGCGCAGACTGCGCCGCCGCACCGAGGCCCGCGACCGGCTGCACAGCGCGATGGAGGCGTTCGAGTCCTTCGACGCCCCGCACTGCGCCGAGAGCGCCCGCGCCGAACTGCGCGCGCTGGGCGCCCCCGCGGCCCCCACCCGCGGCGACCGCCGCCCGACGGTCCACCTGACCGCCCAGCAGCTCCTGGTCGCCCGGATGGCGGCCGACGGCGCCACGAACCGCGAGATCGCCGCCCGCCTCGCCCTCAGCCCCCGCACCATCGACCACCATCTGCGAGGCGTCTTCACCCGCCTCGGCATCCGCTCCCGCATCGAACTCGTCCGGCTGCTCGCGGACGCGGACGGCGGTTAGACCCCGGAACCGGTCCGCTTCCGGAAGGCCTCCGCCTCCCACGTCCCGTCCAGCCGCGGCGCGAGCCAACCGGGGGCCACGGTACGGAAATCGGCCGGTACGAGAGCGCCGGCGCCCGACGGGAGTGCCCCCAGCAGCGGGGCCCCGGCCACCTCCGGCAGATCCGCCACATTGCAACGCGACGCCAGATCGGGGGAGTCGGGCCAGCTGCCGATCACTACACCGAGCAACTCCACTCCCCGGCCTCGTAGTTCACGAGCCGTCAGCTCCGTTGTGTTCAGCGTGCCGAGGCCCGCCGAGGCCACCACCAGCACCGGCGCCCGCAGCAGCTGCGCCACGTCGGCCAGCGTCCCGCCCGCCTCGTCGAACCGTACGAGCAGGCCGCCCGCCCCCTCGACGAGCACCAGGTCGTGCCCGGCGGCCAGCTTCTGCGCCGCCTCGGCCACCTCCTGGGGCCGCACCGCCGCCAGGCCCGCCCTGCGCGCCGCCGTCGCCGGAGCCAACGGCTCGGGATAGCGGGCCACTTCGGCCGTCGTCACCGCGCCCGCGAGCCGCGCCACCTCGTCGGCGTCCCCGCACTCGTCCGCGCGTACACCGGTCTGCGCGGCCTTGAGGACGGCCACCGTCCGCCCCGCCGCGAGCGCCGACGCGGCGACCGCGGCCGTCGTGACGGTCTTGCCGACCTCCGTGCCCGTCCCCGTGATCACCAGGATCGGCATGCTCATCCCTCCCGCGCCGCGGCACACACCGCGCGCGCGATCCGTGCCACGTCCGCGTCACCGGTGACGTACGGCGGCATCGTGTAGACCAGGTCGCGGAACGGCCGCAGCCAGACGCCCTCGCGCACGGCGGCCCCCGTGGCGGCCGCCATGCCCGCGTCGTCGAGGGGGTGGTCGAGCTGGACGACGCCGATCGCGCCGAGGACCCGGACGTCCCGCACACCCGGGATCTCCGCCGCCGCGGCGAGGCCGTCCCGCAGCCCCGCCTCGATCCGCTTGACCTCGGCGAGCCAGTCCTGCCCGAGCAGCAGCTCGATCGAGGCACAGGCGACGGCCGCGGCGAGCGGGTTGCCCATGAAGGTCGGCCCGTGGGCCAGTACCGGCACCTCGCCCCGCGAGATCCCGTCGGCCACCCGGGACGTGCACAGCGTCGCCGCCATCGTCAGATAGCCGCCGGTCAACGCCTTTCCGACGCACATCACATCCGGTGTCACCGCGGCGTGCTCCGCCGCGAACAGCGCGCCCGTGCGCCCGAACCCGGTCGCGATCTCGTCGAACACCAGCAGCACGTCGTGCGCGTCGCACGCCTCGCGGAGCACCCGCAGATAGCCGGGGGAGTGGAACCGCATCCCGCCCGCGCCCTGTACGACCGGCTCCACGATGACCGCGGCCAGTTCGTCGGCGTGCCGCTCGATCGTCTCGCGCAACAGGTCGGCGTACGCCTCGTCGAACTCCACCGGAGGCGCGTCCACGAAGACCTGCCGGGGCAGCACGCCGGTCCACAGGTCGTGCATCCCGCCCTCGGGATCGCACACGGACATCGGCTGCCAGGTGTCGCCGTGGTAACCGCCGCGCCAGGTCAGCAGGCGTCGCCTGGCCGGGCGGCCCAGTGAGCGCCAGTACTGGAGGCACATCTTCACCGCGACCTCGACCGACACCGAGCCGGAGTCGGCGAGGAACACATGCTCCAGACCGTCGGGCGACATGTCGACAAGGAGCTTCGCCAGACGCACGGCGGGCTCGTGGGTGAGCCCGCCGAACATCACGTGACTCATCCGGCCCAGCTGCTCGCGCACGGCCTCGTTCAGCACCGGGTGGTTGTAGCCGTGGATCGCCGACCACCAGGACGCCATGCCGTCGACCAGGTCACCCGAGCCGTCCGCCGGCCGCAGCCGCACCCCGCTCGCCGACTCCACGACGAGCGGTTCGACCCGGCCGGGCATCGGACCGTACGGATGCCACACATGGCGCCGGTCGAGCTCCAGCAGCTCGGGCACCCCGAGCCGGTCCGGCTCAGGCATTGGGCGCGAGATCGGTACCGGCGCCACGCCGGCGTACGGCGACCAGGTCCGTACGGGCCTCGCCGGCCGCCGCGACCGGGGCCGCGGCGGGGGCCGACGCCGGGGCGGAGCCGCACACACCGCCACCCGCGTGCGAGCCGCAGCCCGCGTCACCGTGCGAACCGCACCCGGCGTCCTCGTGCGAGCCGCAGCCGGCGCCCTCGTGGGAACCGCAGCCCCCGGCCGCCGTCGCCCGGTGTTCGGGCAGGGTGACCTGTTCCGCGCCCTCCACCTCGAATCCGGCGTCCGCGATCATCTCCAGGTCGGCCGTGCCGGCCTGGCCCTCGGTCGTGAGGTAGTCGCCCAGGAAGATCGAGTTGGCCAGGTGCAGGGCGAGCGGCTGCATCGTGCGCAGATGGACCTCGCGGCCGCCCGCGATGCGCACCTCGACGTCCGGGCAGACGAACCGCACCATCGCCAGGATGCGCAGACAGCGCTGCGGGGTGAGGTTCCACTCCTTGGCGAGCGGGGTGCCCTCCACCGGGATGAGGAAGTTGACCGGAACGGAGTCGGGGTCCAGCTCGCGCAGCGAGAAGACGACGTCCACCAGGTCCTCGTCGGTCTCGCCCATGCCGGCGATCAGACCCGAGCACGCCGACAGACCCGCCCCGTGCGCCTTCTGCACCGTGTCCACCCGGTCGGCGTACGTGTGGGTGGTCGTGATCTCCCCGTACGTGCCCTCGGACGTGTTGAGGTTGTGGTTGTAGGCGTCGGCGCCCGCCTCGCGCAGCCGTTCGGCCTGGCCGTCGGAGAGCAGGCCCAGACAGGCGCAGACCTCGACGCCCTCGTTCTGGTCCTTGATCGCCTTGATGGTGCCGGCGACCCGGTCGACGTCACGGTCCGTCGGACCGCGCCCGGACGCCACCAGACAGACCCGCTTGGCCCCGCCCGCCAGCCCGGCCGCCGCCGCCTGCGAGGCCTCCTCCGGCTTGAGCCAGGTGTACTTCAGGATCCCGGCCGTCGAGCCGAGCCGCTGGGAGCAGTAGGAGCAGTCCTCGGGGCACAGCCCCGACTTGAGGTTGACGAGGTAGTTGAGCTTCACCCGTCGCCCGAACCACTGCCGGCGCACCCGGCCGGCCGCGGCCACCACGTCCAGCACGTCGTCGTCGGAAGTGGCCAGCACGGCCAACGCTTCCTCGCGGGTCGGCAGCTCGCGCCGAAGCCCCTTGTCCACCAGCGTGTTCAGCAGGTCCATGAGAGCCGATCCTGTCCTACGCACCCGCTCCGGGCCAAGGTAGGGATCGCACAACACACCGGGTTCGACGTGTGGGTATTGCCACACCGTGGGTGGGCGGCCGGGCCGCTAGTGTCTGTCCGCTACCTACAAAAGCCCGGAGGACCCATGGCGTTCGGCTGGATCGACGAGCAGGCGGAGCTGCGGCGCCGGGCCGGACTCGTACGGACACTGCGGCCCCGCCCGGCCGACTCGCCGCTCCTCGACCTGGCGAGCAACGACTACCTGGGCCTCGCCCGCCACCCCGAGGTCACGGAGGGGGCCGCGTCGGCTGCCAGGACCTGGGGCGGCGGCGCCACCGGCTCACGGCTCGTCACGGGCACCACCGAGCTGCACGGCGAGCTGGAGCGGGAGCTGGCCGAGCACTGCGGTTTCGAGGCGGCCCTCGTCTTCTCCTCCGGATACGCGGCCAACCTCGCCGCGGTCACCGCGCTGGCCCCGCACGGCTCGCTGATCGTCTCCGACGCGGGCAACCACGCCTCGCTCATCGACGGCTGCCGGCTGGCCCGCGGTACCACCCAGGTCGTCGGGCACGCCGACCCGGACGCGGTGCGCAAGGCGCTCGGCACACACGACGGCCCGGCCGTGGCCGTCTCCGACACGGTCTTCTCGGTCGACGGCGACGCCGCCCCGCTGGCCGCCCTGGCGGCCGCCTGCCGGGAGTACGGCGCCGGACTGGTCGTCGACGACGCCCACGGGCTCGGTGTGCTGGGGGACGGCGGCCAGGGCGCTCCGTACGCGTCCGGCCTGGCGGGCGCCGACGACGTCGTCGTCACGGTCACGCTGTCCAAGTCACTGGGCAGCCAGGGCGGCGCCGTGCTGGGCCCCGCGCGGGTGATCGAGCATCTGGTGAACGCGGCCCGGACCTTCATCTTCGACACGGGCCTGGCCCCGGCGGCGGCGGGGGCCGCGCTGGCCGCCCTCAGGCTGCTGCGCCGGGAGCCGCAGCGCGCGGCACGCGCGCGTGCGGTGGCGGGCGAGCTGCACGCGCGCCTGACGGCCGCGGGTCTGGCAGCGGTGCGCCCGGACGCCGCGGTCGTCTCCGTGCGTGCGCCGTCCCCGGAGGGGGCCGTGCGCTGGGCGGCGGACTGCCGGTCGGCAGGCCTGGCCGTGGGCTGCTTCCGTCCTCCCTCCGTGCCCGACGGCATCTCACGCCTCAGGCTGACCGCGCGTGCGGACCTCTCCGGGGCCGAGCTGGAACGTGCTGTACGGGTGATCGGCGAAACACGACCATGAGTCGGCGTGACACGGCCGTGGACCGCCGCTGACCGCTCCGGTGCGGTCAGCGGGCCCGCGTGACCCTCGAGAACACGGCCGTGAAGCCCGACCAGCTCTCGGGGGAGAAGAGCAGGGCGGGTCCGGCCGGGTCCTTGGAGTCGCGTACGGCGAGCAGACCGGCCAGGGGGCCGGAGGCCGGCCGGGCGGTCTCCACACAGTTGTTCGCTCCCGTGCTGTAGCTGCTGCGCAGCCAGCGCACATCAGGGAGACGGTCGGGATCGGTACTGGAAGGTACGTTCCGCGGTGGTGCGGACATGGTGCCTCCTTACGCGCCGTCGGCTATCGCGGCGATGTAATCCGATGAGTCCCCGGGCGAAAGGGCGTGCGCCCGAAGGGCGTTGAAGGCCTCGGTGTAGGCCTGGAGGTCTTCTTTCCGTTCGAGATAGAGGCTACTCGTCAAGTGGTCGAGAACGACAACATCCAGATCAGAAGTGCGCGAAAATGAGAAGATAACGAAAGGGCCGGTTACCCCGATATGCGCTCCGGCGGCGAACGGCAGCACCTGGAGCCGCACTTGGGGCAAGCGGGCGGCTTCCACGAGCCGGCCGAGCTGTCGTGCCATCACCTCGGGCCCGCCCACCTCCCGTCGCAGCACCGCCTCGTCCAGCACCGCGCTCAGTTCCAGCGGCGGCTGCGCGCGCAGCACGTCCTGACGGGCCAGCCGCACCTCCACCAGGGTGTCGAGCTGGTCCTCGGCGCCGCCCTCCACGGATGCCCTGGTCACGGCGCGCGCGTACTCGGGCGTCTGCAACAGCCCCGGTACCACCGTCGTCTCCAGGGTGCGCATCGCGCTCGCCTGTGACTCCAGGCTGATGAAGTCCCGGTAGGTGGGCGGCAGCACCCCGCGGTAGGCGTGCCACCAGTGATCCCGGCCGCCGCTGCCGCCGTCCCCCGCCAACGCCAGCATCAGCTCCCGCAGTTGCGGATCTTCGACGCCATAGGCGTCCAGGAGTAACCGCACATCGGCCGGTTTCGATCCACTGATACCGGTCTCGATGCGGCTCACCTTGGACTGGTGCCAGCCCACGAGCCGGGCCGCCTCACCACTGGTGAGGCCCGCCTGGGCGCGCAGATTGCGCAGTTCGGCGCCCAGCTTCCGGCGGCGCACCGCGGGACCGTGCTGCATGGGCTCCTCCTTACTCCTATCGGGCCGACCAAATACGCTCTGCCGTCGCAGAGTTCACCGCATCGGGCGACAGATATATGCATATCCTGGTGGATCCCGCCCGTGACCGGCGCGGTAATGGCAGTCTGGCGAAGAAGCACCAGTCCGGGACCGTACTCGAACCATCGCACCGCGTCGGGGTCCCGGTCCCGTGGGAAAGGGTCGACGTCGCCATGGCAGATCACCTGGAAGCATCCGTCACTCTGCCGAGCGATCCCGCCTCGGTCTACGCGGCTCGCGTATTCGTGGCCGGCGCCCTCGGGGAATGGGGTCTGCCGGCGGACGCGGAGATGGCCGACGCCATCCGGCTGATCGTCTCCGAACTCGCCACCAACGCCGTACAGCACACCTTCGGGCAGTCACCCACCTTCACGGTGGACCTGGCCCTCGACCGTGACGAACACCTGCGCGTCGGGGTGACCGACAGCCACCCGCGCTTCCCCAGACGACTGCCGGCCGCCGTCCAGCAGGACAACGGCCGAGGCATGGTGATCATTCGATGGCTGACCGCGGAGTGCGGCGGCAGGCTGAGAGTGCGGCCCACCCGGGAGGGCGGCAAGACGGTCACCGTAGAGCTCCCGTGGGCCGTCCCGGCGGCGGAGCCGGTGGCCGGCGCCCTGACGGTCCCTGCGGAGGGCGAGCTCCCGGGGCGGTGAAGGCGTGTCAGGACGCCCCCGGCACCCCGGGAGAACCAGCCCGTGTCCCGGGCAGGCCCAGGCCCTAGCGGACCCGCCCGTACCAGACGCTCTTGGTCCAGATCTTCTGGAGCTTCACCACGTCGCCGGTCTTCGGCGAGTGCCAGATCTTGCCCTTACCCGCGTAGATCCCGACGTGGTACACGTTCGAGCCCGAGTGGAAGAACACGAGGTCGCCTGCCTTGCGGCTCGACGCCTTGATGTGCTTCGTCTTGTTGTACTGCTGGGACGCCGTCCGGGGCAGGCTCTTGCCCGCCTTCTTGAACGAGTACAGCGTGAGCCCGGAGCAGTCGAACCTCTTCGGCCCGGTGGCCCCGTACTTGTACGGGGCACCCTTCTTGGAGGCCGCGATCTGGAGCGCCTTCGTCGCCGGTGTGGCGGCCGCGGCGTCGGGGGCGAGCCCCGGGACCACGACCGTGCCGCCGACGGCGGCGATGGCGAAAGCCGAGGCCGTACCGGCCCGGGCCATGAGCGACGGGACACGATTGAGCGCAGTCATGCGCAACCCTTCGTCAGCCGCCTGTGAAGGATGACCTGTCGGATTCGGGCTGGCGAAGTTGCCCGGCCGCTGCTGCGGCTTCACCCCAAGGGCTGCTCGGCCCGGTCATGGCGTGACCGTTCCGGCGACCCGTCGTGCCTGGGTCCTCCACTCCTGCCGATGCACTCCTGTCGACCGGTCATCCGGGCGGCGGCAGGACTCGGCGTCCGCCCGGACCGCCCCGCCGCTTGTGGCGGGGGCTTGTCGTCAGTCAGGGATCTTGGCTCACCGATGTCCGAAAATCCCAACGGAACCGGGGATTTGTGGGGTTACTCACCACTCACCTGTTCGGGTGAACACTCTGATGGACGATCAGGTTTCGATTCGCTCGAAGGGCTCCGACCAGCGGTGACATCCTCCGTTCGGCCCGCGGGGTGCCCCATTTGCGCAACTTCGGGGCGTTCGGGGAGCCCGTAGACACTCTGCCGAACGGGGGTACGCCTTCTGGGCCGTTTCAACTCCGGTCCGGTCGTCACGTCCTGGGCGCGAGCGGTCCGGACCGGAGGCGGGTCGCCCGGGTCAACCGTCGGAGAGCGGAGGCAGCGTGACCCGCGCGGTGCGGCGCTCCCCGTCCAGCACGCGCAGCGCCCGCGCGAGCGTCGGCGCGTGCAGCTCGCTCTCGCCCCGCTGGTGCATGAGCGTCAGGGCGTCGCGCAGCGCGGTCGCCTTCGTCACCAGCGCCTGGGCGGCGCGCAGTCCGCGGTAGGTGTCGCCGTGGTGGGCGGGATTGATCCGGCCGAGCATGTCGACCACGTCGAGATATCCGTCGATCAGCTCGGCCTCCGCGCGGGTCAGCGCGGGCAGTGGCGGCAGCTCGGGCACCATCGGCGGCTCACCTCCCGCCGGGCGCGCCGGCCGAGGCCTTGCGGCTGGGGATGATCCCGTCCACCAGGCCGTACTCCACGGCCTCCTGGGCGGTGAGGAACCTGTCCCGCTCGATGTCCGCTGTCACCTGCTCCGGCGTCCGCCCGGTGTGCCGTACGAGCATCTCCTCCAGGCTCGCGCGGGTGCGGGCCAGCTCCTCGGCCTGGATCTCCAGGTCGCTCGCCTGCCCCTGGACGGGCTCGGGCAGGGACGGCTGGCGGATCGTCATCCGCGCGCCCGGCAGCGCGTACCGCTTGCCCGGTGTGCCGGCCGCCAGCAGCACCGCCGCGGACGAGCCCGCCTGACCCAGGCAGGTGGTCTCCACGTCGCAGGTGACGTACCGGAGCGTGTCGTAGAGGGCCGTCATCGCGCTGAAGGAGCCGCCGGGGGAGTTGATGTACAGCGCGATGTCCCGGTCCGGGTCCTTGTGCTCGAGGTACATGAACTGGGCCATCACGTCGTTCGCCGAGATGTCGTCGATCCGCGTCCCCAGGAAGACGATCCGCTCCTCCAGCAGCTTCGAGTACGGATCCATGGTCCGGTGCCCGAAGCTCGTGCGCTCGGTGAACTCGGGCAGGACGTGACGGGCGGACGGTCGGTTCATCGGAGCCCCTCCTTCTCCGTCCGACGTCTTCTACGTCCGACGGGATCTGTAAAAAATGTACAGGATGTACGTGACGTTAGAATGGGGGTATGGCCTACGAGATTCCGGTGACGCAAGCCAGGGCTGAACTCGCCGACCTGATCAACCGCGTGGTGTACGGCGGTGAACGTGTCGTCGTGACACGCCACGGCAAGCCTCTCGTCGCCCTCGTCTCCGCCGCTGACCTGGAGCGACTCGACGAACTCGACAAGGCCGAGGAGGAGCCGGTGATCAGCTCGGTCACCACTGTGCGCGAGGTCGCGTCCGCTCCCCGCGAACAGCACCGGTTCGGGGTCACGGCGGAGTACCGGGGCCCGAATCCGTCGTAGGGAGCACCGGCAGGGAGCACCGGTCGCAGGCACCGGTCGCAGGCGCACGAAGGGCCGTGCACCCCCGGATCCGGGGGTGCACGGCCCTTCGTGCGGGTCGGGCGACGGGACGGTCAGGCGACGACCGCGGACCGCCGCGCCTCGGTGGCCGGCTCGGCCCGGCGGGCCGGTCCCGGCTTCAGCCGGGCGCCCAGCAGCACCGCACCGAGGCCCAGCGCGGCCCACCAGACCAGCGTCAGCGCGGGGACGGCCGCCGCCGCTCCGTCGAAGAACGACACCGAGCGCAGCAGGGTCGTACCGGCGCCCGGTGGCAGCCACTGGCCGATCGCCCCGACCGGCTCCGGCAGCATCTGCGGCGCCGACGCCGCCCCGGAGAACGGGTTCCCGAGGAACATCACCACGAACGACACGGCTCCGATGCCCGGCGTGCCGAACAGCGCGGCGCAGCCCGCCACCGCCGCGCTCACCGCGAGCGTGGAGAGCCCCAGCACCGCGGCCTCCGCCCACCAGTCACCGGTGAGCACCCCGAGCCAGCTGTGCGCCAGCGCCGCCGCGGCCGACCCGACCAGGGCGGCGGCGCCGACCAGCCCGATCACGGCACGAACCCCGCGCAGGCCCAGCAGCGACACCAGTGCGCCCGCCGCGATCCCGGCGAGAGCCAGCGGCAGCACGCTCGCGCCGAGGGCCGAGCCGCGCGGGTCGGCGGCCGGAGCCGGCACCACGTCCACCGTCTCCACCCGGGTGCCCGAGGCCGCCGCCTGCTGCGCGACCGCCTGCTGGAGCAGTTGGGCGACGAGCGGGCTCGCGGCCGAGGCGGTCAGCAGTTCGGATCCCTCGGCGCTGACGACCACCGCGCCGTATACGGTCCGGTCCTCGACGGCCTCCCGGGCGGCCGCTCCGTCGGCGTAGTGGTGGATCTCGAAGGCGCCCTCGTGCCGGGTCAGCTGCTTCTCCAGCTGCGCGGTCGCGGCGGGCGGACCGGCCACGCCGAGCGGCAGGTCGCGGGGTGCGGTGCGGGCGGCCGGCCAGGCGAAGGCCCAGAGGGCGAGGGTGGCGAGGGCCGGGACGAGCAGGACGACGGCGATCAGGCGCCGGGTGGCGGACATGGGGACTCCCCCTGGAGGCGTGCGGGACGGCGTGTCGGACGGATGGTGCCGCGGACGCGCGGTGGGTGGTGGGCGTGCGGGCAGGTGGGTGTGCGGGCGGAAGGGGCTGCGTACGGGGCGGCCTGCGAGCGGGGCGGGCCGAGAACGGGGCGGCCTGCGAGCGAAGTAGGGCTACGTTCGGGACGGGCTGCGTTCGGGACGGGCTGTGGACGGGTCGACAGGGGGCCTGGGCCTTAAAAGAAGGATCGTTCGTTTTACCGCACGTCCACACCGTGCGCCGGAACCGGCTTCTTGTCAAGAAGGAATGTTCGTTCTACGTTTGGGGCCATGGCCCGTGTATCCCAGGCGCACCTCGACGCCCGCCGTCGGCAGATCCTCGACGGCGCGTCGATCTGCTTCGCCCGCAACGGCTTCCACGCCACGTCGATGCAGGACGTGCTGAAGGAGGCCGACCTGTCCGCCGGGGCGGTCTACCGCTACTTCAGCGGCAAGGAGGAGCTGATCGCCGCGATCGTCGGCGAGGTGCTGAGCCTGGTCCGCGAGGGCTTCGAGGAGGAGAGCCGGCACATCCCGCCGCCGACCCCCGACGACCTCGTCTCCTCGGTCCTGCGCAGGGTGCTCGCCACCCAGGAGTCCCTGACCGTCGACGGCCGGCCCGCCTTCCCCCGTCTGGTGATCCAGGTGTGGACGGAGACGCTGCGCAACGAAGAGCTGGCGGCGATCCTGAGCGAGGGCTACCGGGGGGTGCGCGAGGCGTGGGGGCGGATCGTCGTCGCCTACCAGGAGGCCGGGATGATGCGGTCCGACGTGGCGCCGGACGACGTGGCACGCACGATGATCGCCGTCGTGCTGGGCTTCCTCGTCCAGCAGTCGCTGTACGGTCCCGCACCGGTCGAGGTGCTGCGCGACGGCCTGCGCGCGTTGATGAGCGTGTCGCCGCCCCTGTCGGGGGCCTGAATCGATCACAGCTCGGTTAACTTGCTCGAAATGCGGTCCAACTAGCCTGCCGATCCATGCCACCAGGGTCTTTTCCCCGTGGCCGCGGCAACCGGGCCCCGCACGGTCCGGAGCGAGGATGTGAGGTGGGACGTGCAACTGACCCCGCACGAGCAGGAGAGGCTGCTGATCCACGTGGCGGCCGACGTCGCCGAGAAGCGCCGGGCCCGCGGGCTCAGGCTCAACCACCCGGAGGCCGTGGCCCTCATCACGGCGCACATCCTCGAAGGCGCGCGTGACGGCCGCACGGTGGCCGAGCTGATGTCCTCCGGCCGCAAGCTGCTCACCCGCGACGACGTCATGGAGGGCATCCCCGAGATGATCCACGACGTCCAGGTCGAGGCCACCTTCCCGGACGGCACCAAGCTGGTCACCGTCCACGACCCGATCGTCTGAGGGGCCCCGATGATTCCCGGAGAGATCCTGTTCGCCGCGGACCCCGTCGTCTACAACGAGGGCCGCGAGGTCACCCGGCTCACCGTCCTCAACGCCGCCGACCGGCCCGTCCAGGTCGGCTCCCACTACCACTTCGCCGAGGCCAACCCCGGCCTGGAGTTCGACCGCGCCGCCGCGCGCGGCCGACGGCTGAACGTCGCCGCCGGCACCGCCGTGCGCTTCGAGCCGGGGATTCCCGTCGACGTCGAACTCGTCCCCCTCGCCGGCGCCCGCGTCGTGCCCGGTCTGCGCGGGGAGACCGGAGGTGCCCTCGATGCCTGAGAT
The DNA here is from genome assembly GCF_032248645.1 of Streptomyces zaehneri. Classification (NCBI taxonomy): domain Bacteria; kingdom Bacillati; phylum Actinomycetota; class Actinomycetes; order Kitasatosporales; family Streptomycetaceae; genus Streptomyces; species Streptomyces zaehneri. The sequence goes on along the minus strand of NZ_JASTTJ010000002.1, from coordinate 446,154 downwards.
CTCGCGTGCCGCGTACGCCGACCTGTTCGGCCCGACGACCGGCGACCGCATCCGGCTCGCCGACACCGATCTGCTGATCGAGATCGAGGAGGACCGCTGCGGCGGCCCCGGACTCGCCGGTGAGGAGGCGGTCTTCGGCGGTGGCAAGGTCATCCGCGAGTCCATGGGACAGTCTCGCGCCACGCGCGCGGACGGTACGCCCGACACCGTCATCACGGGCGCGGTCGTCGTCGACCACTGGGGTGTGGTGAAGGCCGACGTCGGCATCCGCGACGGGCGCATCACGGGCATCGGCAAGGCCGGCAACCCCGACACGATGGACGGGGTCCACCCGGACCTGGTCATCGGCCCGGAGACCGAGATCATCGCGGGCAACGGACGGATCCTGACCGCCGGCGCGGTCGACGCGCACGTCCACTTCATCTGTCCGCAGATCGCCGACGAGGCGCTGTCCGCCGGTGTCACCACGCTGGTCGGCGGCGGCACCGGGCCGGCCGAGGGTTCGAAGGCGACCACCGTGACGCCCGGCCCGTGGCATCTCGCGCGGATGCTGGAGGCGATGGAGCAGTACCCGCTGAACATCGGCTTCCTCGGCAAGGGCAACACCGTCTCGCAGGACGCGATGCTGTCGCAGATCCGGGGCGGGGCGCTCGGTCTGAAGCTGCACGAGGACTGGGGCTCGACGCCGGCCGTCATCGACGCCTCGCTGACCGTCGCCGACCGGACGGGCATCCAGGTCGCGATCCACACGGACACCCTCAACGAGGCCGGGTTCGTCGGCGACACGCTCGCCGCGATCGCCGGCCGCGGCATCCACGCGTACCACACCGAGGGTGCGGGCGGCGGGCACGCGCCGGACATCATGACCGTGGTCTCCGAGCCGCACGTGCTGCCGAGCTCCACGAACCCGACGCGGCCGTACACGGTCAACACCGCCGAGGAACACCTCGACATGCTGATGGTGTGCCATCACCTCAACCCGGCGGTCCCGGAGGACCTGGCGTTCGCCGAGTCGCGGATCCGGCCGTCGACGATCGGCGCCGAGGACGTCCTGCACGACCTCGGGGCGATCTCGATCATCTCCTCCGACGCGCAGGCCATGGGCCGGGTCGGCGAGGTCATCCTGCGGACCTGGCAGACGGCGCACGTCATGAAGCGGCGCAGGGGCTCCCTGCCGGGCGACGGCCGGGCGGACAACCACCGGGTACGCCGCTACATCGCCAAGTACACGATCAACCCCGCGCTCGCGCAGGGCCTGGCCCGCGAGATCGGCTCGGTCGAGGGGGGCAAGCTCGCCGACCTGGTGCTGTGGGAGCCGGCGTTCTTCGGCGTCAAGCCGCACCTAGTGATCAAGGGCGGGCAGATCGCGTACGCGCAGATGGGCGACGCCAACGCCTCGATCCCGACGCCGCAGCCGATCCTGCCGCGTCCGATGTACGGCGCGATCGGCCGGGCGCCCGCCTCGAACTCGTTCAACTTCGTGGCGCCGCTCGCGATCGAGGACGGACTGCCGGAGCGTCTGCAACTGGGCAAGAAGTTCGTGGCCATCGAGTCCACGCGCGGTGTCACCAAGGCGGACATGCGGGAGAACGACGCCCGGCCGCGCGTCCAGGTCGACCCCGACAGTTTCGCCGTGCACATCGACGGAGAGCTGGTCGAGGCGACACCGGCCGCCGAACTGCCCATGGCGCAGCGCTACTTCCTGTTCTGATCCGGTTCTGAGGACATCGATGTGACAAGGGCAGCACTGCTCGTCCTGGCCGACGGCCGCTTCCCCGCCGGAGGACACGCCCACTCAGGCGGGGCCGAGGAGGCCGTCGGGGCGGGACGGATCACCGACGCGACGAGCCTCGAGACCTTTCTCCGGGGGAGGTTGCACACCACGGGGCTGGTGACCGCGGCGCTGGCGGCGGCCGCCGCGGCCGGGGGTGACCCGGCGGAGCTCGACGCGGCGGCGGACGCCCGCACCCCGTCCCCGGCGCTCCGGCTGACCGCCAGGAAACTGGGCCGGCAGCTGATGCGGGCCGCCCGGGCGGCCTGGCCGAGCACCGAACTCGACTCCCTGGCGCGGGAGTTCCCCAAGGGAGCGCATCAGCCCGTGGTGTTGGGGCTGACCGCGCGGGCTGCCGGGCTCGGGGCGGCGGACGCCGCGTACTGCGCGGTCTACGAGAGCGTGAGCGGACCGGCGACGGCCGTGGTGCGGCTGCTGAGCCTGGACCCGTTCGAGGCGACGGCGGTGCTGGCCCGGCTGGCGCCGGAGCTGGACCGGGTGGTCGACCGGGCGGTCGCGGCGGGGTCGGCCGTCCCGACGGCCGGGGCCGACGCACTGCCGGCGGCTTCGGCGCCGCTGCTGGAGATCGGGGCGGAGGTGCATGCGGCCTGGCCGGTACGGCTGTTCGCCTCCTAGGGCGGAGCCGCTGCCGGATGCAGCCCTCCCGCCGTCCCTTCCCGTTCCCGACCCCGGGGGCTCGGCCCCCAGGCCCCCGTTCGGCTCTGAAAGGGCCTCGCCCCAGACGCCGGACGGGCTGACATGAGGAGCCGTGTCATGCATCTCGACCACACCCACGACGGTCCCGCCGCCGTCGGCGCCGACGCCCGTCGGACCGACGGCTCGCGGCGCGCCCTGCGTATCGGGCTCGGTGGTCCCGTCGGGTCCGGCAAGACCGCCACCGTCGCCGCGCTCTGCCGCACCCTGCGGGACGAACTGTCCCTGGCCGTCGTCACCAACGACATCTACACCCGAGAGGACGCCGAGTTCCTGCTCCGCGAGGCCGTGCTGCCGCCCGAGCGGATCACTGCCGTCGAGACGGGCGCCTGTCCGCACACCGCGATCCGGGACGACATCTCCGCCAACCTCGAGGCCGTGGAGGACCTGGAGGACGAGGTCGGCCCACTGGACCTGATCCTCGTCGAGTCCGGTGGCGACAACCTCACCGCGACCTTCTCCAAGGGCCTCGTGGACGCGCAGATCTTCGTCATCGACGTCGCGGGCGGGGACGACATCCCCCGCAAGGGCGGGCCCGGTGTCACCACTGCCGACCTGCTCGTCGTCAACAAGACCGACCTCGCGCCGTACGTCGGCTCCGACCTCGCCCGGATGGCTGCCGACGCCAAGGCCCAGCGGGCCGAACTACCCGTCGTCTTCCAGTCGTTGCGGAGCGAGGACGGTGTGCGCGACGTCGCCGCGTGGGTGCGGGCGCAGTTCGCCGCCTGGACGGCGTGACATGAGCGGAGTGCGCGCCACCGCGCGGATCGGGGCGAGGGACGACGGACGCGGGGGGACCTCCCTGCCCGTCCTCGAGAGCGACGGGCCGCTCGCCCTGCGCCGCACCCGGAGCACCACGGGCGAGGCGCGCGTCATGCTCGTCGGCGCGATGAGCGGACCACTCGGCGGCGACCGTTTCGCCGTCGAGGCCGACGTCGGGAGCGGCGCCCGGCTGCACGTCCGTTCGGCGGCCGCCACCATCGCCCTGCCCGGGCAGGCGAAGGACGAGGCCCACTACGACGTACGCCTCACGGTTGCCGACGGTGGTGAACTGCGCTGGCTGCCCGAGCAGTTGATCTCGGCGAAGGGGAGTGATCTGTTCGTCACCACGCGGGCCGAGCTCGGGGCCGACGCCCGGCTCGTCCTGCGCGAGGAACAGGTGCTCGGCCGGGTGGGGGAGGAGCCGGGGAGGCTGACCAGCCGGCTCGCCGTGCGGGTCGCCGGGCGGGTCGTCCTCGATCAGGAACTGGCCTGCGGGCCCGGCGCGCCCGGCGGCTGGGACGGGCCCGCCGTCCTGGCGGAGTATCGTGCGGTGGGCCAACTCGTCGTCGTAAGGCCGGAGTTCCGCGAGGCCCCGACGCAGGCCCGGAGCATCGGCGAGCACGCCCGTGTCATGCCGCTGGCCGGGCCGGCGGCTCTCGTCACCGCCGTCGCGCCCGACGCGCTGCGGCTGCGGCGGGCGTTGGACGAGGCGCTCGCCGATGTCGACATCCGGTGAGCGGTACATCACTTTCCGGTTATCGGATTGGCAAAGAAGGTCAACGACACCTTTTCCCAGGTGCCTCACAGCCGCGAGGATCCCTCTGCCGCCATCACCAGGTAGGGGAGTTCCCACTTGAAGGACATACGACCGAACAAGCGCACCACGGCGCTCGGATCGGCCGGCGTACTCGTCGCCGCGACGATGCTCGCCGGCGCTTTCGCGGCGCCCACGGCCAGCGCGACCAGCGGCCGTCCGGGGCAGGACCGGGAGGCGCGCGGTGCCGCGATCGCGGCGGAGCGCGCCGGCAAGGCCGGCATCGACTGGCAGGACTGCCCCGCCGACTGGGGCCTGGAGAAGCCGATCCAGTGCGGCTGGGTCACCGTGCCGCTGGACTACGCCAAGCCGAACGGCAAGCAGATCAAGCTGGCCGTCGACCGCATCGGCAACACGGGCACCGCCGCGGAGCGCCAGGGCGCGCTCGTCTACAACCCCGGCGGTCCCGGCGGTTCGGGTCTGCGCTTCCCGCGCCGCGTCGTCACCAAGGCCCCCGTCTGGGCCAACGTGGCGAAGGCCTACGACTTCGTGGGCTTCGACCCGCGCGGGGTCGGCCACTCCGCGCCCATCTCCTGCATCGACCCGCAGGAGTTCGTCAAGGCGCCGAAGGCCGATCCGGTCCCGGACAGCGAGGCCGACAAGCTCGGCCAGATCAAGCTCGCCCGTGAGTACGCGGACGGGTGCGCCGAGCGCAGCGGCAAGGCCGTGCTGGCGCAGATGACCACCCCGAACACCGTCCGTGACCTGGACGTCATCCGGGCCGCCCTGGGCGAGAAGAAGCTCAACTTCCTGGGTGTCTCCTACGGCACCTACATCGGCGCCGTCTACGGCACCATGTTCCCGGGCCACCTGCGTCGCATGATCGTCGACAGCGTGGTCAACCCCTCCCGTGAGAAGATCTGGTACGAGGCCAACCTCGACCAGGACGTCGCCTTCGAGGGCCGCTGGAAGGACTGGCAGGACTGGGTCGCCGCCAACGACGCGACCTTCCACCTCGGCACCACCCGCGCCGCCGTCCAGGCCAAGTGGCTCGAACTGCGCGCCACCGCGAAGAAGAACCCCATCGGCGGGCTCGTCGGCCCGGCCGAGCTGATCTCCTTCTTCCAGAGCGCCCCGTACTACGACTCCTCGTGGGTCCCGGTCGCCACCGTCTTCAGCAAGTACTTCGCGGGAGACACCCAGGCGATCGTCGACGCGGCCGCCCCGGACCTGACCGACACGGCCGGCAACATCTCCTCGGAGAACGGCAACGCCGTCTACACCGCCGTCGAGTGCACCGACGCCAAGTGGCCCACCAGCTGGCGGAAGTGGAACAGCGACAACACGCGGCTCAACAAGGACTACCCGTTCATGACCTGGGCCAACGCGTGGATGAACCTGCCGTGCGCCTACTGGCCGGTCAAGCAGCAGACCCCGGTGGACGTCAAGACCCACAAGGGCCTGCCGCAGGTGCTCATCGTGCAGTCCACGGATGACGCGGCCACCCCGTACGAGGGTGCCGTCGAACTGCACAAGCGCTTCAAGGGCTCCCGCCTGATCACCGAGAAGGACGCCGGCTCCCACGGCGTGACCAGCCTGGTGAACACCTGCATCAACTCCCGGGTGGACGCCTACCTGCTCACCGGCAAGCTGGACACCGCGGACGTGACCTGCGCGCCGCACGCCACGCCCAAGCCGTAGCACCCGCACGACAGCGAAGGGCGGCCGGAGTGATCCGGCCGCCCTTTCCGTCGTCCTGACGGAACCTCAGTCGCCTCCTGACGGAATCTCAGTCATCCCGCCGGAATTCCGGTTCCTGACGGAGCACCGGCTTGTGGGCGTGAGTACCGGCTCATGACGGGACGTCAGCGCGACGGCAGGCGCGGAAACTTGCGCTCCTTCTCGGCCTTGGCCGCCTTCGCCGCGGCCTCCTCCGCCTTGGCGACGGCCGCGTACTGGTCCACGTACTCCTGCTCGGACAGCGTGAGGATCGCGTACATGATCTCGTCGGTGATCGCCCGCAGCACCGCCTTCTCGTTCTCCATGCCGAGGTAGCGGGAGAAGTCGAGGGGCTTGCCGAAGCGGATCACCACGGGGTGCAGGGTCGGGATCACCTTGCCGGGCGGCTGCGCCTCGAAGGTGCCGATCATCGCGCAGGGGACGACGGGGACCTGAGCCCTGAGCGCCATCACCGCCACCCCGACCTTGCCCTTGTACAGGCGGCCGTCGTGCGATCGGGTGCCCTCCGGGTAGATACCGAGCAGCTCGTCCTTGCCGAGCACGCCGAGGCCCTCGCGGATCGCGGCCTGGCCCGCCTCCTTGCCCGAGCGGTCGACCGGGATCTGGCCGGCGCTGCGGAAGAAGGCCGCGGTCAGCCGGCCCTTGATGCCGGGACCCGTGAAGTACTCGGCCTTCGCGAGGAAGGTGATGCGGCGCTTGAGGATCGCGGGCATCAGGAAGTGGTCCGAGAACGACAGATGGTTCCCGGCGATGATCGCCGCACCCGACTCCGGGACGTGCTCGAGGCCCTCGATCCGCGGTCGGAAGACCAGTCTCAGCAGGGGGCCCAGCAAGACGTACTTGAGCACGTAGTAGAACAAGGGGTCGCTCCTCACTCCGGCGGATCGGCGGGATGGCCGCCTGACCAGGGTGCTGCTCCCGGACGGTGCGCAGCAAGCCGCAGGGAGCCGCGGGAAGCGATCGCGCGGCCGTCGGGAGTCGCGCACGGCGCTTTTTCGTCGAATCTCCACGGATCTTGCCGCAACCGTGTCGGTTCTCACACGCACCGAGGGGGAGACGCCGGACATGTCGCATTGATTTCGATGGATCTTCATCAACTTCTTACTTACCCTCCCTCATTGACCATCTTTTCTCAGTGCTTTCTCACTGAGTCGTGTTGTGAACTGTGAATGCGGGGGCGCGTGTTGACGCGAAGACATGCCCGGACGTCTGCCTTGGCGCTGGCGCTGGTGACGGCCTTGGGGATCGGGGTGACGCCGGTGACCGCGGCGGTCGCCGCGGCCCCGACGGCCCCGGCGCGGACGAAGACCACCGTCGAGGCGGCGGCGACGACCACGCAGGACGCCCTGGCCGAGGCGAAACGATCCGGCCGGAGCGTCGAGGTCGTGTCTCTCCGGTCGGAGAGCGGCGATGTGTACGCCACGCCCGACGGGAACCTGGAGGCGCGCGAGTATCTGCGCCCCGTGCGGACCCGGGTCGGGGGCGAGTGGAAACCGGTCGACACCGACCTGGTGAGGACCTCGGAGGGGACGGTCTCCCCGGGCGCGACCACCGTGGGTCTCGAGTTCTCCGGGGGCGGTGACGCGCCGCTGGTGCGGATGGAGAAGGCGGGGCGCGAACTGGCCCTGTCCTGGCCGGGCGAGCTGCCGGCCCCCGTGCTCGACGGGGCCACGGCGACCTACCGCGACGTCCTGCCGGACGTCGACCTGCGGATGGGCGCTCAGGAGGACGGCTTCACCCAGCTGCTCGTCGTCAAGTCCGCCGAGGCGGCCGCCGGCCCGGAGCTGACCCGGCTGAGGCTGAAGCTCTCCGCCGGGGGCATGGACGTCCGTGAGACGTCCGAGGGCGGCCTGGAGGCCGTCGACCAGGGTGCCGGGAGCGCCGTGTTCGAGGCGCCCAAGCCCGTGATGTGGGACTCCAGCGCCCAGGAGCCGGCGCAGCGGAAGAGCACGGAGCCGAAGCAGAGCACGGCACCGCAGCCGAGCGCCTCGGCGGAGAAGACCGCCCCGGCGGAGAAGACCGCCCCGGCCAAGTCGGCGCTGTCACTCGCGGCCGCCGCGGCCGCCGGCACGAGCGGACCGGCAGCCGCTCCGGATGACGAGCCCGCCGCCGGGGAGTCGGCGAAGCTCGCCCCGGTCGGGGTGGACATCCCGGCCGGTGGCGGGGAGCTCGTCCTGACCCCGGACGCGGATGTGCTGAAGGGCAAGGACACCACCTACCCGGTGTTCATCGACCCCCAGTGGTACTCCCCGCGCGCGGCCGCGTGGACGATGGCGTCCAAGTACTGGGCGTCGTCGCCGCAGTGGAAGTTCAACGGCGAGAACAACGCCGGCCTCGGCTACTGCGGCTGGGCCTACTGCCAGCCGAACGACACCAAGCGGCTCTTCTACCGCATCCCGGTGTCGAAGTTCGCGGGCAAGACCATCCTCCAGGCCGAGTTCGTGGTCCGGAACGTGTGGTCCGCGTCGTGCAGCGCGCGCAGCGTGGAGCTGTGGCGCACGAAGGACATCTCCTCGTCGACCACCTGGAACTCGCAGAACGCGGACGGCTTCTGGATCGACAAGCTGAAGACGGACTCCTTCGCCTACGGCTTCGAGGGCTGTTCGGCCAAGGACGCCGAGTTCGACGTGAAGTCGGCCCTGCAGTCGGCGGCCAACGCCAAGTCGTCGACGATGACGTTCGGCATGCAGGCCGCGAGCGAGTCCGACATCTACGGCTGGAAGCGGTTCTCCGACAAGGCGTATCTGCGGGTCAAGTACAACCGCCCGCCGTCGCAGATCAAGATGTCGCAGCTCACCATGGAGTACGGCGGCACCTGCAAGAAGCCGGCCGACGCTCCGCGCGTGCGCACTCTCGGCAAGATCTACGCCAACGGGGTCACGGACCCGGACGGCGACACCGTGGGCGTGCAGATCGAGGCGGCCTGGGACTCCGGCGACGGCAAGGGGATGACCGCCCGCTGGAAGCCCGCCCGGACCACCCTGAAGAAGTCCGGATCGAGCTTCTCGCTGACCCTCCCCGCCACTCTGCCCGAGAACAAGCAGATCAACTGGTACGCGCGCAGCTACGACGGGGCACAGTACTCGCCGTGGTCCAGCGCGGGTGATCCGACGGGCTGCTACTTCACCTACGACACGAAGGTCCCCAAGGCTCCGGCGGTCACGTCCGCGGAGTATCCGGCCTCGGACCCCGAGGACCCGGACGATCCGTGGTTCGACGGGGTGGGTCACTACGGCTCGTTCCAGCTCAAGGCCGCCGACACCGACGTGACGAAGTACTGGTTCGGCATCAACGGCGACCCCACCTCGAAGAACACGATCACCACGGCTGCGGGCGCGGCGAAGGTCGCGAAGATGCTGCCGGCCAAGCCCGGCCTCAACTTTGTCACCGCCAGGGCGTTCGACGCGGCCGGCAACGGCTCCGAGATCCGCACCTACCAGTTCCGGGTCAAGTCGGGGCAGCCCGAACGCGCCGACTGGACGATGGACGAGGCGGCCGGCGCCACCCAGGTGGCGGGCAGCGCACCCGAGCAGACCGCCACCCTCTACAACGGCCCGACGCCGAACGTGGAGGGCAGGTTCGGCAAGGCGGTGCAGTTCGACGGGGTCGACGACTACGCGGCCTCGGACATCGCCACCATCAACACCGACACGAGCTTCTCGGTGTCGGCCTGGGTGAAGCTGTCCGCGATGCCGTCCGGAGCGGCTGTCGTGGCTTCCCAACGGGGCAACAACACGCCGGGCTTCGAGCTGTACTACTCCAAGGGGTACGACCGCTGGGTGTTCAACCAGTACAGCGCCGACACCGCCGACGGCACCCCCGTCCGGGCCATGCAGGCGGCGGCGGGCGGGGTCAAGGCCGGGGAGTGGACCCATCTGGTCGGCGTCTACGCCTCCGGTGAGAAGCTGCTGAAGCTGTATGTCGACGGCGCGTTGGCCGGTACCACGGCCTACAGCACGGCGTGGAACGCTCGGCGCGGCATGGTGATCGGCGGCAGCTTCCTCAACGGGACGCCGTCGTCGCCCTTCCCGGGCGCCATCGACGAGGTGAAGACCTTCGAGAAGCCCCTGTCGTCGGCCGAGGTGTCGAGCCTCTACAGCTCGAATACGAGCGGCGGCCGTCCGGCCCGGATGGTCTTCCACCTCGACGACGCCGCCGACGCGACCGAACTGAGCGGCCGGGCCGACGTGAGCCCCGCGGTCCTCAGGGGCGGCGCCACGACCGGCGCGGCCGGAGTGGACGGCAACGCGCTGGCCCTGGACGGCACCGACGACTACGCCACCACGGGCAACCCGCACGTCAACACCTCGTACAGCTTCGCCGTATCGGCCTGGGTGAAGCTGTCGAAGACCAAGCCGAGCCACGCCGCGAGCGTCGCCTCGCAGACCGGCACCGTGGTGACGGGGCCGGAGCTGTACTACTCCAACTCCTTCGACCGCTGGGTGTTCAACCAGCACAGCTCCGACACCGCCGACTCCACGGTGGTGCGGGCCATGCAGCCCGACGGCACCACCGCGTACGGCGGTGAGTGGACCCACCTGGTCGGCGTGCAGGACACCGAGGCCGACAAGCTCTCGCTGTACGTCAACGGCACTCTCGCCGGCACCACCGCCCTGCCGTCGACCTGGTACGCCGCAGGCGCCGTGCAGATCGGCGCCAGCGCGTTCGAGGGCAAGGCCACCTCGTTCTTCCCCGGCCAGATCGACGACGTACGCCTCTTCGACCGCCCGGTGTCGGCCGACGAGGTGCAGCAGCTGTTCAAGCAGCGCGCGCTGCTCAACGCCCGGTGGAAGCTGGATGCCGTCACCGGCTCCGCCTCGCCGGACGACGCGGGCCGGACGGCCGACCTGTCCCTGGCGGGCGGCGCGAAGATCGGCAGCGGGTTCATGGAGGGCGGTCTGGAGCTGGACGGCAAGGCCGGCCACGCGAGCGCTCCGGCGGTGCCCGTCGACACGAGCGCCAGCTTCACCGTCACCGCCTGGGCCCAGGCCGCGTCGATCCCCACGCAGAACGCGGCGGTGGTCAGCGCGGAGGGGACCAGCCGGAGCCCGTTCTCGGTGCACTTCGTCCCGGCCGCGAACGACCCCGAGGGGTTGGGCAGTTGGGAGGTCGAGCTGCCGAACGCGGATGCCTCGGACGCCACGACGGCACGCCTGGCCAGCACGGAGTTCACCGGCGTGACCGACTGGAACCACCTGGCCCTGGTCTACGACGGCTTCGCCAAGCAGGCCCGCCTGTACGTCAACGGCGTGCTCCAGGAAGCGGCGTGCGAGGACACCGACGGTGACGGCACGGCGGACGACACCTCCTGCCAGGACATGATCGCCTGGGGCGAGAACATGCTGACCGCCAAGGCCGGCAAGTCGCTTCAGGTCGGTCGGACGAAGATCGGCACCACGGGCGCCGAGTACTTCCCCGGCGTGATCGACGACGTCTGGTTCTTCCAGGGGGCGCTCGACGACAGCCAGGTCGGGGAGCTCTCCGGCTCCTGGTTCGACGTGCCCACCCAGGTCCCCGCCGGCCGCTGACGCCGCCACGGGCGGTGCGCCGGGACGAGCCGTGCGCACCGCCCGTACTTCCGGGCTCCCTACGCCTTTTGGCGCACTCCGCATCTTCCACCAGCGACGCCGGCGTCCCGCCACGGGTGGGACCGGCGCCGCGCAGCGACGGACGGCATACGCATGAGACACAAACCCCCACGTTTCTCTCCCACAGCCCTGCACCGGCCGGTGTCCCTGGTCGTTTCGGCCCTGATGCTCGGCGGACTGATCCAGGCCGCCGCCTCTCCCGCCCAGGCCGCCGGCGGCCACCCCCTGCCCGGTGTCCCCAAGGCCGACAAGGCGATCGCCGGCACCGACGGCATCAAGGTCAAGCCCCGCACCCTCCCGCGCGGTCCGAAGACGCCGGGCACGAAGCCCAAGGGCTCCTGGCCCGAGGCCGGCACCGCCACGGTGGAGCTGCCCGAACGCACGGCGAAGAAGGCCCCCACCGCGAAGCGGGCGGGTGCCCTGCCGCTGACGATCGCGCCGGTCAAGAAGGCGCAGGAAGCCGTACAGGGGACGGTCGAGGCCGGCGTGCGAGGCCGTGAGCAGGCCCGACGCGCCGGGATCGACGGGCTGTTGTTCACCCTGGAGGCCAAGGACCGCCCCCAGGGCGTCACCCGGTCCGGCACCGCGCCGACCGAAGCCGGCAAGGTCGCGGTCACCGTCGACTACGCGGACTTCGCGCAGGCCTACGGCGGCGGTTACGCCTCCCGGCTGCACCTCGTGCAGCTGCCCGGCTGCGCCCTCACCACCCCCGCCGAGGAGGCGTGCCGCAAGGCCACCCCGGTCACCGCCCGCAACGACACCGACCGGCGGACCCTCACCGCGAACACGGTGAGCCTGCGCGCCGGCGGGACGACCGTCCTGGCCGCCGCCGCCGAGACCGGCGGCGCGAAGGGCGACTTCAAGGCCACCTCCCTTTCGCCGTCGGCGACCTGGACCACCAATCTCAACACCGGTGACTTCACCTGGTCGTACGACATGCCCGTGCCCGACGTGCCCGGCGACCTCACGCCGGACGTCAGTCTGGACTACTCCTCGGGTTCGATCGACGGCCGCACCGGCGGCACCAACAACCAGGGTTCCTGGGTGGGTGACGGCTTCGACCTGTCGCCCGGCTTCATCGAGCGCCGCTACAAGCCCTGCGCCGACGACGGCGAGAAGCACGCCGACGGCGGCAAGCCGGGCGACCTGTGCTGGTCCTACGACAACGCGTTCATCTCCTTCAACGGCAAGGGCGGCGAGCTCGTCCCCGCCGGCAAGGACGAGTTCCGGCTCAAGCAGGACGACGGCACCCGCGTCGCCCGGCTGACCGACACCGCCCGTGGCAACGGGGACGACGACGGCGAGTACTGGCGGGTGACCACCCCCGACGGCACCGCCTACTTCTTCGGCTACCACCGGCTGCCCGGCTGGACCAGCGGCAAGGAGACCACCGACTCCACCTGGACCGTGCCGGTCTACGGCAACAACACGGGCGAGCCGTGCCACGCCGCCGACTTCGCCGGGTCCTGGTGCCAGCAGGCGTGGCGGTGGAACCTCGACTACGTCGTGGACACCCACGGCAACGCGATGGGCTACCACTACGTCAAGGAGTCCAACTCCTACGGCCGCGACCTGAAGGCCGACGACGACACCCCGTACACCCGCGGCGGCTACCTGGAGCGCGTCGACTACGGGCTGCGTTCCTCCCGGATGTTCGCGGACAAGCCGTCCGCCCAGGTCGTCTTCGACAACGCCGAGCGGTGCCTGCCGCAGGACGGCGTCACCTGTGCCGCGGACACCATCGACACCAAGGCGTCCTATTGGTACGACACGCCGTGGGACCTCAACTGCAAGGCCGACACCAAGTGCGACGACGGCCGCCTCTCGCCTTCCTTCTGGACCCGCAAGCGGCTGACGGGGGTCACCACCCAGCTGCTGAAGGCGGACGGCACATACGGCAAGGTCGACTCCTGGAAGCTGGGCCAGCGCTGGGGCATGGCCGACACCGACTACCAGCTGCTCCTGGACAGCGTGCAGCACACCGGCCACACCGGCACGACGCCGATCACCCTGCCGAAGACGACCCTCGCCTACACCCAGCTCGCCAACCGGCTGGACAGGACCGGCGACGGCTACGCCCCCTTCATCAAGGCACGCCTGTCCACCATGGCCGACGAGTCCGGCGGCCAGATCGACGTCAACTACTCCGCGCCCGCCTGTGACGCGGACGCCCTGCCCACCCCGCAGACCAACACCACGCGCTGCTTCCCGCAGTTCATCGGAGGCGACAGCACCGACGCCCCCGACCGCGAGTGGTTCAACAAGTACGTCGTCACCTCCGTCGTCGCGACCGACCGCACCGGCGGCGCCCCGGACCAGGTGACCGCGTACGAGTACCTCGACGGCGCCGCCTGGCACTTCGACGACGACGACGGCCTGACCAAGGAGAAGTACAAGACCTGGTCGCAGTGGCGCGGTTACGGCCACGTCCGGGTGAAGAACGGCGGCCAGGGCGGCGCGGCCGCCATGAAGGCGCAGGAGGACCACTGGTTCCTGCGCGGTATGGACGGCGACCGCAAGGACACCACGGGCGGCGCCAAGTCCGTGACCGTCTCCCTCGACTCCGGTGAGGGCGACCCGATCGCGGACCACGCGTCGGCCGCGGGCCTGGAGTACCGGACCGCCGCCTTCGACCGGCCCGGCGGCAAGGTCGTCGCCAAGACCGTCAGCCGGCCCTGGCACCACGAGACGGCCAGGAAGGCCCGCGACTGGGGGACCGTCACCGCGGACCTCACCGGCGTCTCCGAAAGCCAGACCTGGACCTCCCTGGACGACGGCGCGGGCGTCAAGTGGCGCACCACCTCCAGCTCCGTCACGCACGACACCGTCGCCGGCCGGGTCACCCAGGTCGACGACCGCGGCGACACCGCCACGGCGACCGACGACCAGTGCGTGCGCACCACGTACGCCACCAACGCCGACAAGAACATCCTGCTCCTGCCCTCGCGGGTGGAGACCGTCGCCAAGGCCTGTGACGCGGCGCTCGACCGGAGCAAGGACGTCATCGACGACATCCGCACCGCCTACGACGGCGGCGCCTTCGGCGCCGCGCCGACCAAGGGCGACCCCACGGCCACCGCGCCCCTGAAGAGCCACAACGGCACCAGGGCCACGTACCTGGAGGCCGGCGCCACCTACGACGACTACGGCCGCGAGCTGACGGTCACCGACCTGACGGCCGACATCACCGTCACCGGCGACGCCGCCCCCGTACGGACCGCGCGCGCCGACGGCCGTACCACCACGACGGCCTTCGTCCCGACCACCGGACTGCCCGCCCAGACCAGGACCACCACCCCGCCCGCCGACCCGGCGGTCCCGGCCACCGCCCAGACCACCGTCAAGGACCTGGACCCGCTGCGCGGACTGCTCCTGAAGCAGACCGACACCAACGGCAACGTCACCAACTACGCCTACGACGCGCTCGGCCGCTCCACCAAGGTCTGGCTCGCCGACCGTGCCACGAGCGGCGTGCCGACGTACGAGTACGGCTACACGGTCACCGAGGGCAAGCCGGTCGCCGTCGCGACCAAGCTGCTCGACAACGAGGGCGGCCAGATCACGTCGTACAAGTTCTACGACGGATTCCTGCGGGAGCGGCAGTCCCAGGCTCCCGGCCCCGGCGGCGGCCGGATCATCTCCGACGTCTTCTACGACGAACGAGGTCTGACCGCCAGGACATGGGCCCCGTACTACGCCGAGGGCAGCCCCGTCACCGAGCTGTTCAAGCCCGCCGACGCACTGTCCCTGGAGACCCAGACCCGCACCGTCTTCGACGGTCTGGGCCGCGCGGTCGAGGAGAAGCAGATCGCCGGGAACGGCGACGGCGGCACCGTCCTCAGCACCACGAAGACGATCTACGCCGGCGACCGCACCACGGTGATCCCGCCGGTCGGCGCCACCACCGTCACCACCCTCACCGACGCCCGCGGCAACGTCACCGAACTGCGCGAGCACCAGGCGCGGGCGCCCGAGTCGGCGTACGACGCGACGGTCTACGACCACACCCCGTCGGGCGAGCTGCTGAAGGTCACCGACCCGGCAGGCAACAGCTGGAGCCACACCTACGACCAGCGCGGCAACCAGCTCTCCATCACCGATCCCGACAAGGGGCGGACCGACACCAAGTACGACGACCGCAACCAGGTCATCTCCAGCACCGACGCCAACGGCACCCTGTTCAACGCCTACGACGGACTGGGCCGCAAGACCGAGCTGCGCGAGGGCTCGGCCACGGGCAAGCTGCGGGTCAAGTGGACCTACGACACGGTGACCGGCGCCAAGGGCCAGCTCGCCGACTCCACCCGTTACGTCGGCGACGCCGCGTACACGACCTCGGTCACCGCGTACGACAAGCTGTACCGCGCCACCAAGACGGCGACCGTCATCCCGGCCGCCGAGGGCGCGCTGGCCGGCACCTACCAGTCCGGCACGGCCTACAAGCCCTCCGGCCTGGTCGCCTCACTCAGCTACTCGGCGGCCGGCTCCCTGCCGGGCGGCTCGGTCAACTACGCCTACGAGGACCGGACCCTGCGGCCGGTCTCCGTGTTCGGCCAGGGCATGACCTCCACGGCCACCTACAGCCAGACCGGCAAACCGCTGGTGTACACCTTCGGACTGACCAGCGGCGGCAAGAAGACGCAGGTCACCAACTCCTACGAGTACGGCACCCAGCGGCTCGCGAACGTCCGCGTCGACCGTGAGGAGCAGGCGGGCGTCGACCAGAACGTCACCTTCCGCTACGACGAGGCCGGCAACGTCCTCTCCCTGAACGACGTCTCCCGCACCGGCACCGACAACCAGTGCTTCACCTACGACCACCTGCGGCGCATGACCGAGGCGTGGACGCAGGGCGACCAGACCTGCGCCGCCGCCCCGTCCGCCGCCAGGCTCGGCGGCCCGGCCCCGTACTGGCAGTCGTACACCTATGACAAGGCCGGCAACCGGCTGACCGACACCCAGCACCACACCGGAGGCGACACCACCAAGGACGTCAGGCGCTCGTACGAGTACCCCGCTCCGGGGACGGTCAAGGCCCACACGCTGACCTCGGTGACCACCCAGGGACCGTCCGGGACGACCAGGACGGACTACAAGTACGACCCTCTGGGCAACACCACCGACCGCGGCAAGCAGCACCTGGACTGGGACGCCGAGGGGCTCCTCGCCAAGGTCACCGAGCCCGTCGACGGCAAGCCGGACAACGTCACCGAGTACCTGTACGACGCCAACGGCAACCGGCTGCTCTCCCGCACCGGCGCCCGCACCACCCTGCACCTCGGGCACACCGACGTCACCCTGGACAAGGGCGCGGCCAAGGCCAGGGCGACCCGTTACATGGACCTCGGCAGCGGCCACCAGGCGATCCGCGCCGACGACGGCACCTTCTCCTTCACCCTCGCCGACCACCACGGCACCGGCCTGCTGGCCGTCGCCGCGACGGACCTGGCCCTCACCCAGCGCAGGGTCCTCCCGTTCGGCGGCGCCCGAGGCACCGCTCCGGCCGCCTGGCCGAGCACCCGAGGCTTCGTCGGCGGCATCGACGACACCAAGGACACCGGTCTCACCCACCTGGGCGCCCGCGAGTACGACCCGGGGACCGGCCGGTTCCTCTCCGTCGACCCGGTGATGAACCTGTCCGACCCGCAGCAGATGCACGGCTACACCTACGGCAACAACAACCCGCTGGTGTACGCCGACCCGGACGGCAAGTTCTTCGGGTTCGCCGCGCTCTTCAAGGCGGTGAAGAAGGCGATCGCGAAGCTCTTCAACAGGGTTCCCAACAAGAACCCGGGCTTCATGCAGCGGCGGGCGCAGGCGCCCGCGGTCAAGAACGGAAAGCTGTCCGGAGTGCTCCAGCAGATCTATCCCAAGGCCAAGGCCAAGCAGGTCTTCGGCAACGGGAAGATGGCGACGGCGATCGTCTACGAGTTCAACACCGGCTCGAGCCTGCCCGGCAAGAACGAACTGCACGTCCAGAAGGGCTGGGAGACGATGAACGCCCTCTCCGACATCCTGGACAACGACCGGAAGGCCAGGGAGACGGGGAAGAACCCGAAGAAGCTCCTGTCCGACAAGGACCTCGCGGTCGCCAAGGCGGAGGCGTCGGAACTGTGGGAGGCGCTGAACTCCCGCGACGTCACGGGCAACATCAAGAAGGCGATGAACGCCGACCCGCTCATGAAGTCCGCCATCAAGACGAACTTCGACGCCGTGATGAAGACGCCCGCCGTCAAGGACCTCACGGGTCAGGACTTCACGCCGGCCACGAAGTTCAAGGGCCCCGCGCCCGTCGGCCAGCCCACCCGGCTGCGCGGCTTCTCCCGCACCCTGGGCGTCGCCGGCGGCCTGCTCCAGGTGGCCCAGGCTCCCTCGTACGTCAGGGAGTACGGCTGGGGCCGTGGCGGATGGGAGATGTTCAAGGACATCGTCGACCCGGTCGGAACGAGTGACTCCATGATCGACCCGTTCGTCGACCAGGGTGGGGGATCATCGATCTGCGACCCGTCGAGCGGCAACTGCGCCTGACACTCGCCGAGCACGGGGGCCTGCCGCGCGCCACGCGCGGCAGGCCCCTCCGCCTTCCCCCACCACCCGTACGACGACGCGACACCGACCTGGAAGAGACATGAGCGAGATCCCCGCCCGCGACATTGCGGCCCTACTGCTGCGCACCCTCCCCGAATCCGCGGAGTCCATCGCCGAGAAGTACGAAATGCCCGCGGAAGCGGCCGTGCTGACCGAAGCGGCGGCCTCGGGCCTGTACCCGCTGCTGGCCGAGTGCTTCACGGCGCCGGTCCTGATGCCGCAGCTGGAGAGCGACGCCCCGGACCCCGAACTGCTAGGACGCTGCTGGGGCTTCGTGGAGCGGCTCGCGGCGCACTCCCTGGAGAGCGTCCGGGGCGCCGCCTACTTCGAGGTCCTCGAACAGCTCCTGAACGCCGACGGCCTCGTCGAGGCCGCCTGGCCGTACATGGGGGAGCGGACGCGGGCACGCACCCTGACGATGCTGGACTTCTACGGCGTTCGGCTGCGCGGCATCAACCGGGGATAGCACTCACAGCCGCACGATCACCAGCGCCGTGTCGTCGGTCGCGCCGCCGGGCGGCAGCAACTCCAGCAGGACGGCGTCGGCGAGGGTCTCCGGGTCCGCCTCCCGGTGGCGCGCGAGGGCGTCGGCGAGGCGGGCGAGACCCGTGTCGATGTCCTCGCGCCGCCGTTCCACGAGTCCGTCGGTGTACAGGGCGAGCGTGGCGCCGCTGTCGTAGGCGGTGCGTGCCTGGGGCCGGGGGACCGGCGTGGGCCGGGCGTCGAGCGGCGGGTCGGTGGCCCGGTCGAGGAACTCCACCCGGCCGTCGGTGTGGACGAGCACGGGCGGGGGATGGCCGGCGCTGCTGTAGGTGATGATGTGGTGGTCGAAGTCGATGAACGTGGTGACCGCGGTGGCCGATTCGGCGCCGTCCACGACATGCGCGTACCGACCGAGGACGTTCAGCGCCTCGGCCGGGCCCGCCGCGACCCGGGAGGCCGCGCTGAGCGCGCTGCGCAACTGGCCCATCACCCCGGCCGCCTCCAGACCGTGCCCGACGACGTCGCCTACCGACACGCCGATGCGGTTGCCGCCGACGAGGTCCACCAGGTCGTACCAGTCCCCGCACACGTTGAGCGCGCCGACCGCCGGCCGGTAGCGCACGGCGGCCCGGTGGTGTCCGACCTGCCGGCCGGCCGGCAGCATCGCCTCCTGAAGGGCGAGGGCCACCTCGCGCTCACGGGCGTGGGCCAGCCGCAGCCGCTCGTTGAGTTCCTGGAGCTCGCGGGCGCGCGTGTACAGCTCGGCCTCCAGGACACGGCCCCGGCTGCCCGCCCGCGCTCCGTCCCCGCCCGGCCCGCGGCCGCGGCCGCGGGCCCGGATCAGCTCGGTGACCTCCTCGACCCGGTGCACGATCAGCACCACCGTGCCGTCCGGCCCGTACACGGGCGCGTTGACGGGGCTCCAGTAGCGCTCGTCCCACTCGCCGGGCCGCTCGCTCGACTCGACGTCGTAACGCTGGAGCGCCATGGCCTCCCGCTCGCCGGTGGCCAGCACCCGGCGCAGCGAGGCCTCCAGGTTGCGCATGCCGCTCGCGGCCCCGTCGGCGGGGTTGTCGGGGAAGACCTCGAAGACGTGCCGGCCGATCAACTGCTCGCGCCTGCGGCCGGACACGCGCAGGAACTCCCTGTTGGCGTCCGCGTACGCCAGCTCGGGTGTCAGCAGTGCCACCGCGCCCGGCAGCGCCTGGAACACCGCCGTGTAGTCGATCGCCCTGTCGTTCATGGCCGCGTCCCATCCGCCGGTCTTGCGTAATTTTCTCATGTGATGTGATGAATGGGGTGGGTGAGTCGCTCCTCGGAGCCGGTCAGGACGGTCGGAGTCGCTCAGGCGTCGGGATCCGTGAGTGGCTGCTCGGCCCAGATGATCTTGCCCTCGGGGAGGAAGCGGGTGCCCCACCGCTGCGTGACCTGCGAGACCAGCAGCAGCCCGCGGCCGCCCTCGTCGGTGGCACGCGGATGGCGCAGATGCGGGGCGGTGGTACCGCCGTCGAAGACCTCGCAGACCAGGGTGCGCTCGCGGATCAGGCGCAGCCGGATCGGTCCGGTGGCGTAGCGGATGGCATTGGTGACCAGCTCGCTCACGACCAGCTCGGTGGTGAACGACAGCTCGGCCAGACCCCACTCCGCCAGCCGGCGGCTCGCGGTCTTGCGGGCCTCGGCCACCGCCGCCGGGTCGGCGGGCAGCTCCCAGTCGGCGACCCGCTCGGCCGGCAGCCGACGGGTCCGGGCCATCAGCAGGGCGACGTCGTCGTACGGACGGGCCGGGACCAGGGCGTCGATCACCGTCCCGCAGCGCAGCTCCAGGGTGTCCGCCGACTGCTCCAGGGCCTGCCGCAGCCGTTCCCGGTCGGTGTCCAGCGCCCACCGCTCGCCCCGGGCCAGCAGACCGTCCGTGTGCAGCGCCAGCGTGCTGCCCTCCGGCAGGGTCACCTCGGCCGACTCGAACGGCCGCCCGCCCGCGCCGAGCGGCGGGCCCTGCGGCAGCTCGAGGAACGTGACGGTGCCGTCGGGCAGGACGACCGCCGGGGCGGGGTGCCCCGCCGCGGCCATCACGCACCGCCCGTCGACGGGGTCGTACACGACGTACACGCACGCGGCGCCCACGCTCTGGGCGCCGCCCGACCGCGGTTCCTGCGGCTCCGTCTCGGCCGTCACGCCCTCCTCGTCGTCCATGCGGGTGACCAGATCGTCGAGGTGCGCCAGGATCTCCGCGGGCGGCAGGTCCAGGGCGGCCAGGGTGCGCACGGCGGTCCGTACGCGCCCCATGGCCGCGGCGGCGTCGATGCCGTGCCCCGGCACCTCGCCGACGACCAGCGCCACCCGCGCCCCCGACAGCGGGATCAGGTCGTACCAGTCGCCGCCGAGACCGGTCAGCTCGTCGGCCGGCCGGTAGCAGGCGGCCACCTCGACCGCGTCCTGCTCGGGCAGCCGGCGGGGGAGCAGATTGCGCTGGAGCACCAGGGCCGCGTCGCGCTCGCGCGTGTAGCGGCGCGCGTTGTCCACGCAGACGGCCGCCCGCGAGACGAGGTCCTCGGCGAGCGCCAGATCGTCCTCGCCGAAGGGCTCGTGCCGGTGGCGGCGCAGGAACGTGGTCACCCCGAGGGTGACGCCCCGCGCCCGGACCGGCACGATCAGGGCACTGGGCGGCTCGGAACCGGCGGGCAGAGCCGCGACCCACTCCTCGGTGAGCGGATCGAGCGGGTCGAGCGGATCGAGCCGTTCGACCCGCCAGGGCCGCCCGCCGACCAGAGTGCGCACCGCGGGCGAGCCGCCCCGGTGCACGACCTCTCGGCTGCCGGTCGCGACCCCGTGATCACCGGTCGCCCGCCGTCCCGCCCTGCGCAGGGTGACGGAGTCGTCGGCGTCGCCCCCCGCCTGGCCGGGCGAGGGCTCCGCGCCCCGCAACACCGGTTCCAGCAGATCCACGGTGACGAGGTCGGCGAAACCCGGCACCGCCACGTCAGCCAGCTCCTGAGCGGTCCGGGCGATGTCCAGGCTGCGCCCGATGCGCCGGCCGGCCCGGTCGAGCAGGGCGAGCCGCTGCCGGGCGCGGTGCCGCTCGGTCATGTCCACGACTGTGTAGTAGACGCCCATCGGGGCGCCGTGCTCGTCGTCCAGGCGGGTGAACGACAGCATGTGCGCCGTCTCGCGGTGCGGCGCCGCCCGTACCCGCCCCACCAGCTCGTATCCGAGCACCGGCTCGCCGGTCGCCAGCACCCGTCGCATCTGCGTCTCGATCGCCTCGGAGTTCAGCCCCGGCTGGACCTCGGCCAGCCGCAGCCCCAGCCGGCTCTCGGGCGGACCGCCGCCGAACTGGGTCAGGGCCGCGTTCGACCACACGAAACGCAGGTCGGCGTCGACCATCGCGATACCGATCGGGGAGCCGCCGATCATCTGCTCCAGCACCGCGCGGCTCATGTCCCAGCCGGGGGCGTCGGCCATCTCGTTCAGCAGGACCAGCCGGCGCGCGTTGCCGACGGGCTCATCGGCCGAGGTGATCCGCGCCATCACGGACAGCGTCCGGCCGTCCCGGCGGCGGGCGGACAGCAGCCCGGCCCAGCCGCCGTCCCGACGGCACCGGTCCATGACGTACGGGAGCCGCTCGGCGTCCCCGGGGGCGAGCAGCCCGGCCAGGTCCTCGCCCACCGCCTCGGCGGCCGGATACCCCAGCAAGCGCTCGGCTTCCCTGGTCCAGCTCGTCACCACCCCCCGAGCGTCGAGCAGCAGGGGGGCGGTGTCCGCCACGTCGAACCACCGGCGGGCGACGTCGTCCTCGTCGTGTGTGCCCACGGCCGACCTCTCTGTCGCTGAGAGTGGTCTACCACCTCCTGACTCAGTCTTCACCCTGCCCGCACGACAGCGGCCGAGCCACCCGGGAGGCGGTGGCCGCGCGCCGGCGCGGCCGGGAATCCGCGCCCCTCGCGGGGCGCGTCCCTCAGGCGTCGCGCGTCAGCACGCTCTCCAAGGTGGCCAGCGCCGAGGCCAGTTCCTCGCCGGTGACGGTCAGCGGCGGCGCCAGCCGGATGGTCGAGCCATGGGTGTCCTTGACCAGCACGCCCTCGCGCATGAGACGCTCGCTCACCTCGCGGCCGGTGCCCAGGGCCGGGTCGACGTCGACGCCCGCCCACAGCCCGCGCGCCCGGAAGCCGACGACGCCCTTGCCGACCAGCCCGGTCAGCCCGTCCCGCAGGACCACCCCCAGCTCGGTCGCCCGGCGCTGGAACTCACCCGTCTCCAGCAGCTCCACCACCGCCGTGCCCACCGCGGCGGCCAGCGGATTGCCGCCGAACGTCGACCCGTGCTCGCCCGGCCGCAGCACCGACAGCACCTCCCGCCGGGCCACCACCGCCGACACCGGCACGATCCCGCCGCCCAGCGCCTTGCCGAGCAGCAGCATGTCGGGCACGACGCCCTCGTGCTCCACGGCGAGCGTCCGCCCGGTACGGCCGAGCCCGGACTGGATCTCGTCCGCGATGAACAGGCAGTTCCTGCGGCTGGTCAGCTCCCGGACCCCGGCCAGATAGCCGTCGTCGGGGATGACGACGCCCGCCTCGCCCTGGATCGGCTCGATCAGCACCGCCGCCGTCGTCTCGTCGACGGCCGCCTCCAGCGCGGCCAGGTCGTTGTACGGCACGATCCGGAAGCCCGGGGTGAACGGCCCGAAGCCCGCCCGCGCCGTCTCGTCCGTCGAGAAGCTCACGATCGTCGTCGTGCGGCCGTGGAAGTTCTCGGCTGCCACCACGATGGTCGCCCGGTCGGCGGGTACGCCCTTCACCTCGTACGCCCACTTGCGGGCCACCTTGATGCCGCTCTCGACCGCCTCCGCGCCCGTGTTCATCGGCAGGACCATGTCCAGGCCGGTCAGCTCCGCGAGCCGCTCGGCGAACTCGGCGAGGCGGTCGTTGTGGAAGGCGCGGGAGGTGAGGGTGAGACGGTCCAGCTGGCGGTGGGCCGCCTCGATCAGCAGCGGGTGCCGGTGGCCGAAGTTGAGGGCCGAGTAGCCCGCCAGCATGTCGAGGTAGCGGCGTCCCTCGACGTCCGTCACCCAGGCGCCCTCGGCGCTCGCGACGACCACGGGCAGCGGATGGTAGTTGTGCGCGAGGACGGGCTCCTCGGCGCGGATCAGATCGGCGGAGGTGCGTGCCGGGACGACGGGTGCGGTCATGAACGGATCTCCTGCGTGCAGCACTTGATGCCACCGCCGGCCTTCTGGAACTCCGAGAGGTCGACGGGGACGGGGACATAGCCGCGCTCGGTGAGACGGGAGGCGAGGGCCTCGGCCCGGGGCGCGATGAACACATGGCGCCCGTCGGAGACCGAGTTCAGGCCGAACACCATGGCGTCGTCGCGGGTGGCGAGCACCGCGTCCGGGTACAGCCGGGCGAGCACCTCACGGCTGCCGGAGGAGAACGCCTCCGGGTAGTACGAGATGTTGTCGTCGTCGAGGACGAACAGCGCCGTGTCCAGGTGGTAGAAGTGCGGGTCCACCAGGGTCAGGCTGATCACCGGGTGGCCGAAGAACTCCTGCACCTCCCGGTGCGCCTCGCGGGTCGTCCGGAAGCCGGTGCCGGCCAGCACGTACCGGCCCGTCCACACCAGGTCGCCCTCGCCCTCGCAGACGGACTCCGGCCGGTGGACGTCGTAGCCCGCCGCCTTGAACCAGGTGTCGTAGTGGACGGACTCGGGCCGCCGCTCGGGCGCGTGGAACAGGGAGCCGAAGACCCGGCCCGCCACCACGACCGCCGAGTTCGCGGCGAAGACCATGTCCGGGAGGCCGGGGGCCGGCTCCACGGTGTCCACGGTGTGGCCGTGGGCCCGGTAGGCGCGGACCAGCCCCTGCCACTGCTCCTGGGCGAGGTCGACGTCGACGGGGCTGTCGGGACGCATCCAGGGGTTGATCGCGTACTGCACGGCGAAGTGTCTGGGTTCACAGACGAGGAAGCGCCGAGGGCGCCGCACACGGGTCTCGGTCACAGTGAGGTACCTCCACCTTTCCCTTTTCCTGCGGAGTCGACGGGTGGTTGACACCACGGTAGGAACTGACGGGGACGCCCGACAAGGAACATGCATTGCGTGTCGACGCAGGAATGCTGCGTGATGTGCCTGGTCAACGCAGGTTCGCTGCGCCCAGGCAGGTTTATTCGGGAGCGGGCTGGCTCGCACCGGCCTCGGGGCTGTCCGGCAGCAGATGGGACAGCACCATCACGCTGATCGTCTTCCGGATGAAGGGCTCGGACCGGATGCGCTCCAGCACGTTCTCGAAGTGCTCCACATCCCGCGCCCGCACATGCAGCAGCGCGTCCGCCCCACCCGTCACCGTCATCGCGGCGGTGATCTCCGGATGGTTGCGCGCCACCTCCGCGAGACGTCTGGGGGGCGCGGCGCCCTCGCAGTACACCTCCACGTACGCCTCCGTGCGCCAGCCCAGCGCCGACGGCTGCACGGTGGCCGTGAATCCCGTGATCACCCCGGTGTCGCGCAGCCGGTCCACCCGGCGCTTGACCGCCGTCGAGGACAGGCCCACGGCCGTGCCGATCTCGGCGAAGCTCGTCCTGGCGTTCGCCATCAGAGCGGTGATGATCTTCCGGTCGAGTTCGTCGAAAGGGGCGGGCGTGCTGTTCATGCGGGCACTGTATCCAGCGCATACGTCCACACCCCGGTGCATGTCCAGTCGTGCGGATCGCCCCTACACTCCACCTTCATGCTGCGCGCCCTCGCCGTCGACGACGAACGCCCCTCGCTGGAGGAGCTGCTCTACCTGCTCACCGCGGACCCCCGGATCGGCACCGTGGAAGGCGCCGGCGACGCGACCGAGGCGCTGCGCCGCATCAACCGCGCCCTGGAGTCAGGACCCGACGGCCCCGAAGCCATCGACGTGGTCTTCCTGGACATCCAGATGCCCGGCCTCGACGGCCTCGACCTCGCCCGTCTGCTCACCGGCTTCGCGCGGCCGCCCCTGGTCGTGTTCGTCACCGCCCACGAGGACTTCGCCGTCCAGGCCTTCGACCTCAAGGCCGTCGACTACGTCCTCAAACCCGTGCGCAAGGAACGGCTCGCCGAGGCGGTCCGCCGCGCCGTCGAACTCAGAGCCGCCGAACGGCGCGGCCCCGCTCCGCGCATCCCCGTGCACGAGCCCGACCCGGACCACATACCCGTCGAACTCGGCGGTGTGACCCGCTTCGTCGCCGTCGACGACATCACCCACGTCGAGGCCCGCGGCGACTACGCCCGCCTGCACACCGACCGCGGCAGCCACCTGGTCCGGATCCCGCTGTCCACCCTGGAGGAGCGCTGGCGGGCCCGCGGCTTCGTCCGCATCCACCGCCGCCATCTCGTCGCGCTGCGCCACATAGGCGAACTCCGCCTGGACGCGGGCACGGTGAGCGTCCTGGTGGGCGGCGAGGAACTCCAGGTCAGCCGCCGCCACGCCCGGGAACTGCGGGACCTGCTGATGAGGAGGCCCTGACCGTGCCGCACCAGGACCCCGCCGAGCGGCGTGTCGTCGTCACCGGGCCCGCCCGGCGCACCCTTCGCGCCTCCGGCTACTACCGGCCGCGCACCGAGATCGACGAGCAGACCACCCTCGGTCACACCTACGTCCGCTCCCTGATGCGCTCCCAACTGCGGGCAGCGCTCGCGGTGTTCGCCGTCCTCACCCTGCTGGTGGGCCCGCTGCCGCTGCTCTTCGCGGCGATGCCCGACGCCCACCGCCTCGAATGGGCGGTCCTCGGCTTCTGCCTCTACGCCCCGCTCGTGCTGCTCGCCCGCTGGTACGTGCGCCGCGCCGAACGCAACGAGCGGGACCTCATACGCCTGGTCGAGGACCGATGAACTCGGCCTTCGCCGTCCCCGCCGTCGCGCTCGTCGTCGTCGCGACCGTCCTCGTCGGCGCCTTCGGCCTGCGCATCTCCCGCACCACCTCCGACTTCTACGTCGCCTCCCGCACCGTCGGCCCGCGCCTGAACGCGGCCGCCATCAGCGGCGAGTACCTCTCCGCCGCCTCCTTCCTCGGCATCGCGGGGCTGGTCCTGGTCCAGGGGCCGGACATGCTCTGGTACCCGGTCGGCTACACCGCCGGCTATCTGGTGCTGCTCCTCTTCGTCGCGGCCCCGCTGCGCCGCTCCGGCGCCTACACCCTCCCCGACTTCGCCGAGGCCCGCCTGGGCTCGCAGTCGTCCCGGCGGCTCGCGGGCGCCTTCGTGGTCGGCGTCGGCTGGCTCTACCTGCTGCCCCAACTCCAGGGCGCGGGACTGACGTTGACCGTCCTGACCGGCGCACCCGACTCGCTCGGCGGGCTGATCGTCGCGGTCGTCGTCACCGCGATCGTCGCCGCGGGCGGCATGCGCAGCATCACCTTCGTGCAGGCCTTCCAGTACTGGCTCAAGCTCACCGCCCTCCTCGTCCCGGCCCTCTTCCTCGTCCTCGCCTGGCAGGGCGACGGCGCACCACGCGACGCCTTCGGGGAACCGGCCACCTTCCGCGACCAGCGCGTCGTCCGGGTCGACGACACCCTCGACCTCCGACTGGACCGCCCCCTGACCGTGACGGTGGACGGCCGTGTCGACGGCCGCCCGCACCAGGACGCCGTGCTCCGGCTCCCCGTCGGCACCCACCACATCGAGCGGGGCACCCGCCTCACCTTCGCCGAGGGCACCGCCGTCCCCGTCGCCGAGCGCGGCAGCAACGGCGGCATGTCCACCTCCCTCGCCGCCGGCCGCGAGGAACGCCCGCTGTACGCCACCTACGGCCTGATCCTCGCGACCTTCCTCGGCACCATGGGCCTGCCCCACGTCGTCGTCCGCTTCTACACCAGCCCGCACGGAGTCGCCGCCCGCCGCACCACGGTCGCCGTCCTCGCCCTGATCGGCGCCTTCTACCTGCTGCCGCCCGTCTACGGCGCCCTGGGCCGCCTCTACGCCCCCGAGCTGGCCCTCAGCGGCGACGCCGACGCGGCCGTGCTGCTGCTGCCCGACCGGGTGATCGGCGGCCTCGGCGGCGACCTGCTGGGCGCGCTGGTCGCCGGGGGAGCCTTCGCCGCGTTCCTGTCCACCGCGTCCGGGCTGACGATGGCCGTCGCGGGCGTGCTCACCCAGGACGTCCTGCCGACCCGGGGCGTCCGGCACTTCCGGCTGGGCACCGGGCTCGCCATGGCCGTACCCCTCGCCGCGAGCCCGCTGGTGGGCGGGCTGCCGGTGGCCGACGCGGTCGGGCTGGCCTTCGCGGTGTCGGCGTCCTCCTTCTGCCCGCTCCTCGTCCTCGGCATCTGGTGGCGACGGCTGACCCCGCCCGGCGCGGCCGCCGGGATGCTGGTGGGCGGCGGTTCGGCGTTCGCCGCCGTCGCCGCGACCATGGCGGGCTTCCCCGGCACGGGCGGCCTGCACGCGCTGCTCGCCTGGCCCGCGCTGTGGTCCGTACCGCTCGCCTTCCTCACCATGATCCTGGTGTCCCTGGCCACCCCGGGGCGGGTACCGGCCGGCACGGCGGCGATCCTGGCCCGGTTCCACCTGCCCGAGGAACTGCGCACGGAAGAGCTGCGAGCGGCGGAGGCGAAGGCATGAGCGGGTTCCTGGCGGGCGTCTGCATCGCGATCCTCCCCTTCCTCGCCGCGGGCTTCTGGCTGGGCCGCCGCACCGCCCGCCCCGAGAACCTCGGCGGCCTGGGCACCCCCGTCGAGCACGCCACCTTCGAGACCCTGCACACCGCCTCGCTCGCCGCGCCCCCGCTCCGGGCGGGTCTCACGGAGGAGACGGCCCGCAGGTCGGCCCGCAGACTGCGCACCCTGCTCGGCACGGACGCGCTGTGCCTGACCGACGAGACGGAGGTGCTGGTCTGGGACGGCGTGGGGTCACACCACCGCACCGAGATCATGGAACGGCTGGCCGGCCCCCTGGAGAGCGGGCGCGGCGAGGCCTTCCGGCTCACCTGCGAGCACGCCGACTGCCCCGTCCGCTGGGCCGTTCTCGCCCCGCTCACCGTGGACGACCGGGTGCACGGCGTCCTCGTGGCCTGCGCGCCCCGCGAGTCGGCCGTCCTGGTCCGGGCGGCCGCCGAGGTGGCCCGCTGGGTGAGCGTCCAGCTGGAGCTGGCGGACCTCGACCAGTCCCGTACGAAACTGATCGAGGCGGAGATCAAGGCCCTGCGCGCCCAGATCTCGCCGCATTTCGTCTTCAACTCGCTCGCGGTGATCGCGTCGTTCGTCCGCACCGACCCCGAACGCGCCCGTGAGCTGCTCCTGGAGTTCGCCGACTTCACCCGCTACTCGTTCCGCAGGCACGGCGACTTCACCACCCTCGCCGACGAACTGCACGCCATCGACCACTACCTGGCGCTGGTCCGGGCCCGGTTCGGCGACCGCCTCGCCGTCACCCTCCAGATAGCCCCCGAGGTCCTCCCGGTGGCCCTGCCCTTCCTCTGCCTCCAGCCGCTCGTCGAGAACGCCGTCAAGCACGGCCTGGAGGGCAAGGCGGACCAGTGCCATATCCAGATCACCGCGCAGGACGCCGGCGCCGAGGCCCTGGTCGTCATCGAGGACGACGGCGCCGGCATGGACCCGGTCGCGCTGCGCCGCATCCTGGCCGGCGAGGTGAGCCCCTCGGGGGGCATCGGCCTGTCCAACGTGGACGACCGGCTCCGCCAGGTGTACGGCGACGACTACGGCCTGGTCATCGAGACGGCCCTCGGAGCGGGCATGAAGATCACCGCCCGGCTGCCGAAGTACCAGCCGGGCGTCCACTCGGCGGCCCGCCTCACCGGTGGCCAGGGCCGGGCCGCGTCATGATCATGGCGAGCGTGATCAGCCCCAGCACGACCCAGCCGAACCACAGCCAGCCGTTGCTGCCGAGCGCCACCGTGTAGGCGGTCACCGCGACGAGTCCGCCGACGGTGAGCACCCCCATGGTCTTCGTCGAACTGTCCGTGGTACCTGCCATCGCGACACCTTCCTCGGGGCCGCCCTCCGCAGGGCGCGTCCCTCCATGGTGCCCCGGGTTCAGCGCCCCTGTGCGTTGAGCGACGCAAGATAGGCGTTGTACGCCTCCAGCTCCTGGTCGCCGTCGCGGTCCGCGGCCCGGTCCTTGCGCTTGGCCTGCCGCTGCTCGGAGCCGTACCACTGGAAGAGCAGGGCGATCAGCACCAGCACGGACGGGATCTCGCTGAACGCCCAGGCGATGCCGCCGGCCGCGTTCTGGTCGGAGAGCGCGTCGATGCCGAGCGAGGCGGGCGGGTTCTCGAACGTCCCGACCATCGGCTGCGAGGCCATCATCAGCGCGATGCCGAAGAACGCGTGGAACGGCATGCCCGCGAACAGCTCCAGCATCCGCATCAGGTAGCCCGGCCGGTTCGGCCCCGGGTCCACGCCGATGATCGGCCAGAAGAACACCACACCGACGGCGAGGAAGTGCACCATCATCGCGAGGTGCCCCGCCCTGGAGCCCATCAGGAAGTCGAAGATCGGCGTGAAGTACAGCGCGTACAGGCTCGCGATGAACAGCGGGATGGTGAACGCGGGATGGGTGACGATCCGCATGTAGCGGCTGTGCAGCAGCATCAGCAGCAGCTCACGCGGCCCCTTGCGACCCCGCCCGGCGGCCGGCAGCGCACGCAGCGCCAGCGTCATCGGCGCGCCCAGCAGGATCAGGATCGGCGACAGCATGCTGATCACCATGTGCTGCACCATGTGCACGCTGAACATGACCATGCCGTAGTCGTTCAGCCTGGTGCACATGACGAGCCCGATGGTCAGCACCCCGACGACGAACGACACGGTCCGCCCCACCGGCCACGCGTCCCCGCGCCTGCGCAGCCGCAGGACGCCCCAGGCGTAGAGCCCCAGCCCCACCAGACAGCCGACGAGGAAGAACGGGTCCGCCGACCACTGAAGGCCCCGCCCCAGCGTGAACGGCGGCAGATCCATGGTCATGCCGTGCCCGCTGTGTTCCATGCCGCCGGCTCCTGATTCGTGGGGGGTTGTACGTTTCCTGCCGCCCACAAGAGTAGAGAAGCCCCCGGCGACCTCCGTCACCGGGGGCGAACGGCCCTGCGCGGTCCTGTCCCGGGGGCGAACGGCCCTGCGCGGTCCTGTCCCGGGGGCGCGGGGCCGTCACGGCGGACCCGCACCCGACCGGACGGGCTAGAGCACGGTCTCCGCCTCCGCGTACCGGTCCTCGGGAACGGTCTTGAGCGTCGCGACCGCGTCCGCCAGCGGCGCCATCACGATGTCCGTCCCGCGCAGGGCCGTCATCTTCCCGAACTCGCCGCGGTGCACCGCCTCCACCGCGTGCCAGCCGAACCGCGTGGCGAGCACCCGGTCGTACGCGGTCGGCGTGCCGCCCCGCTGCACATGTCCCAGGATGACCGGCCGGGCCTCCTTGCCGAGCCGGGACTCCAGCTCGATGGAGAGCTGCCGGGCGATCCCGGCGAACCGCTCGTGCCCGTAGACGTCCTTCGCGCCCTCGTCGAAGGCCATGCTGCCGGCCTTCGGCTTCGCGCCCTCGGCCGCGACGACGATCGCGAACCGCTTGCCCGCCTCGAACCGATCGCCGACCCGGCGGGCCAGTTCGGCGATGTCGAAGGGCCGTTCCGGTACGACGATGGCGTGGGCGCCGGCCGCCATGCCGGACTGGAGAGCTATCCAGCCGGTGTGGCGTCCCATGACCTCGACGACGAGCACCCGCTGGTGGGACTCGGCGGTGGTCTTCAGCCGGTCCAGCGCCTCGGTCGCGACCCCGACCGCCGTGTCGAACCCGAAGGTGACGTCGGTGACGGCGATGTCGTTGTCGATGGTCTTGGGCACGCCCACGATGGGCAGCCCGCTGTCGTACATCAGCTTCGCCGCCTTGAGCGTGCCCTCACCCCCGATCGGGATGATCGCGTCGAGGCCGAGCTCCGCGACATGGCCCCGGGCCCGCTCCACGCCGTCCCGCAGATGCGAGGGCTGGACCCGGGAGGAGCCGAGGATCGTGCCGCCGCGGGCGAGGATGCCGCCCACCGCGTCGAGGTCGAGCTTGAGGTAGTCGCACTCCAGGAGGCCCTTCCAGCCGTCCCGGAAGCCGATGACCTCGTCGCCGTGGTCGGCGACGGCACGGTGCACGACGGACCGGATGACGGCGTTCAGGCCGGGGCAGTCGCCGCCGGACGTGAGGACACCAATGCGCATAGCCCGAAACAACCTTCTCCACGTGGGCCGGTCCGGACCGCACTGTCCGGCTCGAATCCCCGCCACCCTAGCGGCAGGAGGGGGCGGGGCCGAAGCACGCGTCCGCCTGCTGGACGCGCCTGCTCACCTGTGCGGATGCACCGTCAGACGGGCTGCTGACGGCACCCCGAAAATCAGGTGAACACACGGTCACGCGGACTGCCGCGCGACAGCGTCCGCCCAGGCCGCCGCACGGCCGTGCCTGCGCGGACCGCTGCGCGGCCGTGCCTACGCGGGCTGCTGCGCGGCCGCGATGCGCTCGCCGCGGAGCGCCTCGTACCAGCGGTCGTCGATCGGCGGCAACGCGTTCACGTCGAGCGCCAGCTTCAGCAGCAGGTCAGCGATCAGCGGGTTGCGGGCGAGCACCGGGCCGTGCATGTACGTGCCGAACACGGTGTCGTTGTACGCGCCCTCGGTGCCGTCGCCGGTGCCGTTGCCCTTGCCGAGGGAGACGCGGGCGAGCGGGCGGGCGGTCGGGCCGAGGTGGGTGATGCCCTGGTGGTTCTCGAAGCCCGTCAGCGGGGGCAGACCGAGCCGCGGGTCGATGTCCCCGAGGACGTCGCCGACACACCGCTCGCCCTCGCCACGCGTCGTCGTCACGTCCAGCAGACCGAGACCGGGCTCACGCTGGCCGAGGTCGTTGACGAACTCGTGGCCCAGGATCTGGTAGCCGGCGCAGACGGCGAAGACGATCGCGCCGTTGTTCACCGCCTGGTACAGGTGAGCGTCCCGGCGCAGCCGCTCCGCCGCGAGACGCTGCGGCCGGTCCTCGCCGCCCCCGATGAGGTAGATGTCGCCGGAGGTCGGGATCGGCTGGTCGCTGCGCACGTCGAGCCGGGCCACGTCGAGGCCGCGCTGCCGGGCCCGGCGCTCGACGACGAGGGCGTTGCCCTGGTCGCCGTAGGTGCTCAGCAGGTCCGGGTAGATCCACACCAGCCGCAGTTGGTTGTCGCTCATGGAAACGTCCTTAGTGGTCAGTTGCCGACGCGGCGGCGCAGGTCCTGGAACGCCGTGTAGTTCGCGATGACCTCGATCCGGCCCGGCGGCGCCTGCTGCACGGCCTGGTCGAGGTTCTCGCACACCTGGAAGTGCTGGTTGGCGACCTCCAGACGCACCGCGAGGTCCAGCTTGCGGTCACCCACGACGAAGATCGGGTGGCCGGTCAGCCGCGTGTAGTCGACGTCCCACAGCCAGGAGGTGTCGGTGCCGTCGGCGCCGCGCGCGTTCACCGAGAGGATCACCGGGGTGGGCGGCGGATCGATCAGGCTGAACGTCTCGAGCCAGCCCGCCGGGTTCTTCGCGAGCAGCAGCCGCAGGTCACGCCCCTGGAACTGGACGACGTCGTAGCGTCCGGCGACGGCCTGCACCGCGTACATCCGCTCCAGCGCCACCTGCGGCGGCACCCCGAAGACGGCGGCGACGGCGGCCGAGGAGGCGGCGTTGGCCTTGTTGGCGCGGCCCGGCAGCTGGAGGTGGATCGGCCAGGCGGAGCCGTGCGGGTCGAGGACGTGGTCCCCGGACAGCACCCAGCTCGGCGTCGGACGCCGGAACCCGCACTCGCCGCAGAACCAGTCGTCACCGGGGCGCTGCATGACACCGCCGCAGGACGGGCACGACCAGGCGTCGTCCTTCCACATCTGCCCGGCGGCGACCCAGATCACGTTCGGGGAGGAGGAGGCGGCCCACACCACCAGCGGGTCGTCGGCGTTGGCGACCACGACGGCCTTCGAACCGGCAAGCCCCTCACGCCAGTTCTCCGCGAGCATGCGGGTCTCGGCGGCGCGGTCCAGCTGGTCGCGGGAGAGGTTGAGCAGCGCGATGCACTTGGGGGCGGTGTCCCGGGCCACGCCCGCGAGGTACTTCTCGTCGACCTCGATCACGCCGTACCGGGCGTCGGAGCCGCCCGCGAGCGCCGAGGTGATGCCGGCCGGCATGTTGGCGCCGAGCGCGTTGGACACGACCGGCCCGGCGGCGCGCAGTGCCTCGGCGATCAGCCGCGTGGTGGTGGTCTTGCCGTTGGTCGCCGAGACGAGGATGACGTCCAGGTTCTGGGCGAGCCGGGCGAGAAGGTCGGGGTCGAGTTTGAGCGCCACCCGGCCGCCGATCACCGAACCGCTGCCGCGCCCCGCCGCGCGCGACGCCGCCGCGACCGCTTTGCCGGCGGTCACGGCGATCTTGGCCCGCGGCGTGAGCGGGTCCGAGTTGCCTGCCATCAGTTCTCGATCCTCCTTGCGTACGCGCCGCGCCTCTGCCGTACGGCAACGTGGTGGGAGGTCAGCCTATCGAGATCCATTCACACTCCCGAATCCCGGCACCACCTCACGGCCGTGAGCGGCATGCGCGTGTCAGAAAGGACCGTACCCTTGCCGCCATGCGACACGGCTCCATCCCGGGCGCCCACGGGCGCGTCCGGCCCCTCTCCCTGCTCGGTGACCCCGTCCTGCACACCCGCTGCGAGGACGTCACCGACTTCGGTCCCGAACTCGCCCGCCTGGTCGAGGACATGTTCGCCACGATGTACGCGGCCCAGGGCGTGGGCCTCGCCGCGAACCAGGTGGGCGAGCCGCTGAGGGTCTTCGTCTACGACTGCCCCGACGACGAGGACGTCCGTCACCTGGGCCATGTGGTGAACCCCCGGCTGGTGGAGGCCGACGGCATCGTCCTGCGCGGCCCGGAGGGCTGTCTGTCCCTGCCGGGGCTGGAGGCGGGCACGGAGCGCCACGACCACGCGGTGGTCGAGGGGTTCACGATGAAGGGCGAGCCGGTCACCGTGCACGGCACCGGATTCTTTGCCAGATGCTTGCAGCACGAGGCGGACCACCTGGAGGGCACGGTGTACGCGGACCGCGTGACGGGGTGGCGCAGCAGGAGACTGACGCGCCGGATCGCACGGGCGTCCTGGAGCCGGGGGGCCGGTCCCGCATAGGGCGGGGGGCGGTGCGGCCGGGCCGTGCGGGCGCGAGCGCCCACACGTGTCCCGCGCCCGGCGGGGGAGCGTCAGAACCCGGGACCGCCGAGCTTGTCGCCGGCCGCCGCGAGGCGACCCCACAGCAGATCGGCCAGACTCCGCACCAGCTCCGCTCGGGTGCAGGGGCGCTCACCCAGCCACCAGTCCCCGGCCGCGTGCATCATCCCGACGATCCCGTGCCCCCACACCCGGGCCAGCTGCTGGCTGCCGGGTCCGAGGTCCACCCGGTCCTCGATGACCTGGGCCAGCTCCTCGCCCATCCGCCGGAGCAGCGGCGCCGAGTGCTTGCCCACGTCGAAACCCTGCTCACCCGGCGACCCGTCCGACGGATGCATCAGGAACCGGTAGACCTGGGGCCGGGCCTCGATCGCCGCGAGGTAGGTGTCCAGCGTGGCCTCCACCCGTTCGCGCCGCTCGGCGGGCGCGTCCAGCGCGGCCCGCAGGGAGTCCAGCAGCGCGTCCGTGTGCCTTTTGGCGAGCGCGGCGTAAAGTCCGCCCTTGTCGCCGAAGTGCCGGTAGAGGATCGGTTTGGTGATGCCCGCCTCCGCCGCGATCGCGTTCATCGAGGCCTGTGGGCCGTCGCGCAGCACCACCCGGTCGGCGGCCTCCAGCAGCTCGCGCCTTCGGCGGTCGGCGGACCGCTGCTGCTCGGTCCGCTGCGTGGTGTCCATGAGCTCTCCCCACCCGTGCTGATTCGGTGACGCCTGCGCAAACTAACACCTGACAGCAGCCTGACATCGAACGGGCCGGGGGGCTCCCGGACCGTCAGCAGGAGTTGACTTTTCCTACCGACCGGTAACAGACTCGCGTTACCGCTAGTAACACGCACGTTCCGCCCTGGAGGGGACATGGCCGAGTTCACCATGGAGCTCAACGACGAACAGAAGGAGGTCCGGGACTGGCTGCACGGCTTCGCGGCCGACGTCATCCGCCCCGCGGCCGCCGAATGGGACGAGCGTGAGGAGACTCCCTGGCCGGTCATCCAGGAGGCCGCCAAGGTCGGGATCTACTCCCTCGACTTCTACGCGCAGCAGTACTTCGACCCCACCGGCCTCGGTATCCCGATGGCCATGGAGGAGCTGTTCTGGGGCGACGCGGGCATCGCCCTGTCGATCGTGGGCACCGGCCTCGCCGCCGTCGGCGTTCTCGCCAACGGCACCGAGGAGCAGATCGGCACCTGGATCCCGCAGATGTACGGCGACGCCGGCGACGTCAAGGTGGCCGCCTTCTGCTCCTCGGAGCCCGACGCCGGCTCCGACGTGGCCTCCCTGCGTACGCGTGCCGTGTACGACGAGGCCAAGGACGAGTGGGTGCTCAACGGCACCAAGACCTGGGCGACCAACGGCGGCATCGCCAACGTCCATGTCGTCGTCGCGGCCGTGGACGCCGAACTCGGCTCCAAGGGGCACGCCTCCTTCATCGTCCCGCCGGGCACCCCGGGTCTCGCCCAGGGCCAGAAGTTCAAGAAGCACGGCATCCGCGCCTCGCACACCGCCGAGGTCATCCTCGACAACGTGCGGGTCCCCGGCTCCTGCCTCCTCGGCGGCAAGGAGAAGCTGGACGAGCGGCTGGCGCGGGCCCGCGAGCGGGCGCGGACGGGCGGCGAGCGCGTCAAGAACGCGGCGATGGCGACCTTCGAGGCCTCGCGGCCGGCGGTCGGCGCCATGGCCGTCGGCACGGCCCGCGCCGCGTACGAGGTGGCACTCGACTACGCCAAGACCCGTGAGCAGTTCGGCCGTCCGATCATCGACAACCAGGGCGTCGCCTTCCAGCTCGCGGACATGCGCACCCAGATCGACGCCGCGCGGCTGCTGGTCTGGCGCGCGTCCTGGATGGCGATCAACGGAAAGCCGTTCACCGCCGCCGAGGGCTCGATGTCGAAGCTGTACGCCAGCGAGACCGCCAAGCAGGTCACCGCGCAGGCGATCCAGATTCTCGGCGGCAACGGCTACACCAGGGAGTACCCGGTGGAGCGCATGCACCGCGACGCGGCCATCTACACCATCTTCGAAGGCACGAGCGAGATCCAGCGCCTGGTGATCGCCCGCACGCTGTCGGGGATGCCGATCCGCTAGGACGGGTCGCAGGCCGCACGACGCCGCGGGACGACGTGGCACGGCCCCGGGGGCGCCTCCCCGGGGCCTGCGCGATCACCGGCAGCGGACTACGGCGCACCCCCGCTGCTGTGCGCGATGCACGCCACATCGATCCGGTCGGCCAGCTTCGCCAGCTCGATGGTCAACGCGGCGACGGTGTCCTCGTCGAGCCCGTCCGCCCCGGCCTCGACCAGATGCAGCCACCGACCGCCCAACGTGCGGAGCAGCTTGCTCACGTCGGCCGCGGCCACCTGCAAGGTCCCGCGGTCATCGACGATCAGAGGCAGAGTCACTTCGCGGTTCACATCCGGGATCGTAGCCGCGCGGCGCTCACGCACCGTGCCAAACCGTGGTGATGTTGCAGAACTCCCGGATTCCGTGCCCGGACAGCTCACGGCCGTACCCGGACCGCTTCACCCCGCCGAAGGGGAATCCGGGATGGGACGCGGTCATCCCGTTGACGTACACGCCGCCGGCCTCCAGATCCCGTACGAAACGGTCCACCTCGGCCTCGTCCCGCGTCCACACGTTGGAACTCAGGCCGAACGGCGAGTCGTTGGCGATGAGCACCGCCTCGTCCAGGTCGGCCGCCCGGTACAGCGTGGCGACCGGCCCGAAGGCCTCCTCCCGGTGGATGCGCATCTCGCGGGTGATCCCGGAGAGCACGGTCGGCGGGTAGTACCAGCCCGGTCCGTCGGGCCGTTCGCCCCCGCACAGCGCGGCGGCGCCGGAGCGCCGCGCGTCGTCCACCAGCTCCTCCAGGTCCGACCGCCCCTGCTCGCTCGCCAGCGGCCCGACGTCCGTCTCCTCCTCCAGCGGGTCGCCGACCTTCAGCGCCGCCATGCCCGCCACGAACCGCTCGGTGAAGGCGTCGTACACGTCCGTGTGCACGATGAACCGCTTGGCGGCGATGCACGACTGCCCGTTGTTCTGCACGCGCGCGGTCACCGCCACCCGCGCGGCCCGGTCGACGTCCGCCGACGGCATGACGACGTACGGGTCGCTGCCGCCCAGCTCCAGCACCGTCTTCTTGACCATCTCCCCGGCGGTGGCGGCGACCGCCCGGCCGGCCGGCTCGCTGCCGGTCAGGGTCGCCGCCTTCACCCGGTCGTCGCGCAGGATCTCGTCGACCGCGCCCGAGCCGACGAGCAGCGTCTGGAAGCAGCCCTCGGCGAAGCCTGCCCGGTGGAACAGGTCCTCCAGGTACAGGGCGGTCTGCGGGACGTTGGACGCGTGCTTGAGCAGGCCGACATTGCCCGCCATCAGCGCCGGCGCGGCGAACCGGACCACCTGCCACAGCGGGAAGTTCCACGGCATCACCGCGAGCACCGGGCCCAGCGGCCGGTAGCGGACCAGGGCGCGCGCGGCGCCGGAGTCCTTCACGTCGGCGGCCGACGGCTCCTCGTCGGCGAGCAGCTCGGCCGCGTGCTGGGCGTACCAGCGCATCGCCCTGGCGCACTTCGCGGCCTCCGCGCGCGCCTGCTTCACCGGCTTGCCCATCTCGGTGGTCATCACCCGGCCGATGTCCCCCTGGTCCTCGTCGAGGAGGTCGGCGGCCCGCTCGAGCAGGCGGGCGCGTTCGGGATACGTCGTCGTCCGGTACGTACGGAAGGTGGCCTCCGCGAGCTGGAGCCGGCGCTCCAGCTCCTCCTCGCCCATGGCCTCGTACGTCCGAAGCGTCTCGCCGTTCGCCGGGTTCACCGTCGCGATGGGCATGACCGACCTCCTGAAGAGCTGACTGTGCTTCGACCTTCCCGCGCCGGGCCCGGGGCCGCAACGCGTGCGCGTCCGCAGGGCGTGTCTTTCGGATCAGCCCGACCTGGAGCTCCGGCGCCGGTCCGACGCGGCAGATGTGCGTGCCAGACCCTGCGCCCCCGGGGCGGGCCGGAAAGACGCGTCCCTAGGCCAAGTGCTCCGCGAGCCGGTCGAGAAACGCGGCCTGTGCCGTGACGATCACCTGGCGGGCCCGGTCGAGCCCGAGCCAGGCCACCCGGTCCAGTTCCGGGAACTCCCGGGCCAGGCCGGACCTCGGCGGCCATTCCATGGTGAAGGTGCCGGGTGTGATCGCCGCCGGGTCGAGGTCCGCCTCGATCGCCCACACGGTGACGATCTTGCCGTTCCTCTGCCGGACCTCGCCGAGGCCGATCGCCTCGCCGTCGGGCGGCGCCAGGCCCAGCTCCTCCCGGAACTCGCGGCGGGCCGCCTCCCAGGCCGGTTCGTCGGGCTCGTACTCGCCCTTCGGGACGGACCACGCCCCGGCGTCCTTCTTCGCGAAGTACGGACCGCCCATATGGCCCAGCAACACCTGGGGACCGTCGTCGGTGTGCCGGAACAACAGCAGGCCCGCGCTGCGCTTCGGCGTGGCGGGGGTCAAGGGCGCACCTCCGGGTGGGCGGCGAGCAGGGTCTCCACCGTGTCCGCCTCCTCCGGGCGCTTGTCCTCGCGGTAGCGCAGGACGCGGGCGAAGCGGAGCGTGACGCCGGCCGGGTAGCGGGTGGAGCGCTGAAGGCCGTCGTAGGCGATCTCCACGACGAGTTCGGGGCGTACGGTCACCACGTATCCGCTCTCGTCGACGGCCAGTTCCCGCAGGCGCTCCGTCTGCCAGGTGAGCAACGCGTCGGTCAGGCCCTTGAAGGTCTTGCCGAGCATGGCGAAGCCGCCGTCCGCGGTACGGGCCCCGAGGTGCAGGTTGGAGAGCTTGCCGGTGCGCCGCCCGTGGCCCCACTCGGCGGCCAGCACCACCAGGTCGAGCGTGTGCACGGGCTTGACCTTCAGCCAGGAGGCGCCGCGCCGGCCCGCGCTGTAGGGCGCGTCGAGAGCCTTCACCACGACTCCCTCATGACCGCGCAGCAAGGTCTTTCTCGAGAACTCCTCCGCGGCTTCGACGTCCCCGGGGCCGGACACGACCGTGCGGCGCACCCGCATCGGCTCGGGCACCAGCCGGGCCAGCTCCGCGTGCCGTTCGGCGAAGGGCAGGTCGAGCAGGTCCCTGCCGTCCACCGACAACACGTCGAAGAAGACGGGCGCGACGGGGACCGCCTCGGCGGCCGCCGTCACGTCCACCCGGGAGCCGACCCGGCCGGCCGTCTCCTGGAAGGAGCGGGGGCGGCCCGTCCCGTCGAAGGCGATGACCTCGCCGTCCAGGATGAACCGTGAACCCGTCAACCGCCTTGCCGCGTTGCTCACTTCGGGCAGCCGGTCGGTGATGTCGTCGAGGGTGCGGGTGTAGAGGCGGACGTCGTCGCCGTCACGGTGCACCTGGACCCGGATCCCGTCCAGCTTCTCCTCCACCGCGCAGACGCCGAGCTTGCCGACCGCCTCGGCCACGCCGGACGCGGTGTGCGCGAGCATCGGCAGGACCGGCCGGCCGACGGTGAGCCGGAACGCCTCCAGCGCCGCCGGGCCGTCCGCGAGCAGCGCCTGCGCCACCGGCCGCAGCGACCCGGCCAGCATCACCGCCCGGCGTACGTCCGTGGCGGGCGCCCCGGTCGCCTGCGCCAGGCCCTCCACGGCGACGGCGTCCAGCGCGCCCTGCCGTACCTCGCCGGTGATGAGGCCGAGCAGGAAGCGTTGTTCGTCCGCGGTGGCCGCTCCCATCAACTCGCCGACCAGGCGAGCCCGTTCGGCCTGCGAGCCGGGGCCCGACACCTTGCCGAGCTCGGTGAGCCGGGCGTC
Source organism: Streptomyces zaehneri (assembly GCF_032248645.1). Lineage (NCBI taxonomy): Bacteria > Bacillati > Actinomycetota > Actinomycetes > Kitasatosporales > Streptomycetaceae > Streptomyces > Streptomyces zaehneri. Next base: position 405,802 of record NZ_JASTTJ010000002.1, on the reverse strand, counting down.
CACCTCCCGCACGGTGAGGGCCGGGCCCTCGGCCGGGGCGACCGGCAGGCTCAGCACCTTCCAGCCGACACCCAGCCGGCCCTGGGGGAGCCGGCCGGCCAGATAGGGGATGACGACCGGCACGTCGTCCGCCTCCGCGTCCCGGAAGAGTTCGGCGAGCAGGGCGATCTTGCGGGAGCGCGCCGAGGTGGCGGCGACCTCCCGTGACACGTCGGCGAGCCGGGTCAGCAGCATGCAGCCATGGTGCTACGCAGACGGCCGCGTTACATCCGCACGGCCGGCGCCTCTGCCCCGGCGACCCCGGCCCCGGCCCCGGCGGCGACGGCCCGGTCGAGGTCCGCCATCAGCAGCTCCCCGTTGATCGCCGCCCCCGCCCGGTAGCCACGGCTGGCCGCGTTCACGACCTGCTCGGCGAAGCCCGACGCGTTGCCGGCCGCCCACAGGCCGGGCACGGTCGTCAGGCCCCGTCCGTCGATCACGGGGTACGTGCCGAAGGGGGTCTCGCCCATCTCGGCGCCCAGCCGGGCGAGCAGGTCGGTCCGCGGCACCGCCCGGGGGGCCACGAACACCACCTCGCGCTCGTGCACCCGCCCGTCCCGGAGCCGGACCCCGGTGAGCCGGTCGTCCTCGACGACCAGCCCGGCCACCTCGCCGGGGACGACCCGCACGCCGGCCGCGGCCAGCCTGCGCAGGTCCTCGTCGGCCGGTTCCGACTCGGCGACCGTGTGCAGGAAGAGGGTCACGTCCTTCGACCACTGGGACACCATCAGTGCCTGGTGGACGCTCGTCGCGGTACCGGCGAGCACGCCGAAGGCCTGGTCACGGACCTCCCAGCCGTGGCAGTAGGGGCAGTGGAGCACGTCCCGGCCGAAGCGCTCGGCGACGCCCGGGACCGGCGGCAGCTCGTCCTTCAGACCGGTCGCGACGACGAGCTGCCGGGCCCGTACGGCCCGCCCGCTCGCGAGCCGTACGGCGAAGCCCTCGCCCCGGGTCGCGTCCACCGCCCGGTCGTGGACCAGGTCCACGCCGTACCGCGCGATCTCCTCGCGGCCGACGGCGAGGAACTCGGCGGGTGACATGCCGTCCCGCGACAGATAGCCCTGCATGTGGGCGGCGGGCGCGTTGCGCGGCTCGCCCGCGTCGACGACCAGGGTGCGGCGCCTGGCCCGGCCCAGGACGAGCGCGGCCGACAGGCCGGCGGCGCCCCCGCCGACGACGATCACTTCGTACTCCTCGGTCTTCTCGGTCACGGTGACCACCTCCACGACCACGGTCGCCGGGCGCACGCGGGATTGACAAATAGCTTTGCCACTTCGGCAAGATGGAGGCATGACGACCGATGAGGTACTCGCGGAGGTGGGGCCGAGGCTGCGGCGGCTCCGGAAGGATCGGGAGGTGACGCTCGCGGCGCTGTCCGAGTCGACCGGCATCTCCGTCAGCACCCTCTCGCGGCTGGAGTCCGGGCTGCGCAAGCCCAGCCTGGAGCTGCTGCTGCCGATCGCCCAGGCCCACCAGGTGCCGCTGGACGAGCTGGTCGGGGCGCCGCCGGTGGGGGATCCGCGGGTGCGGGCCGAGCCGATCGTGCGGCACGGGCGCACCTTCTGGCCGCTGTCCCGGCAGCCCGGCGGGCTTCAGGCCTTCAAGGTGCTGGTGCCCCGGCGCGAGGAGGAGCCCGAGCCGCGCGTCCACGAGGGCTACGAATGGCTGTACGTGATGTCGGGGCGGCTGCGGGTGGTGCTGGGAGAGCACGACGTGGTGATGACGGCGGGAGAGGCCGCTGAGTTCGACACGCGCGTGCCGCACTGGTTCGGGTCGACGGGGGAGGGGCCGGCCGAGTTCCTGAGCCTGTTCGGGCCGCAGGGCGAGCGTATGCATGTGCGAGCGAGGCCTCGGCAGGGGTGACGGAGGCGACTCTTCGTACGCCGTCTGTTCCCTCATGGCAAGCGACCGCTTAGTATGCGAGCGGACCGGTCGGAACGCCGGTCGGACGACGCAGTCCCGTGGAGGCTCCGCATGCAGGCATGGCAGGTGCACGAGAACGGCGAGCCGAGCGAGGTGATGCGGCTCCAGGACGTGGAGCGGCCCACGCCCGGCGACGGCCAGGTCCTGCTCAGGGTGCGTGCCGCGAACATCAACTTCCCGGACGTGCTGATGGTCCGGGGGCACTACCAGGTGCGGCCCCCGCTGCCGTTCACCCCCGGCGTGGAGATCTGCGGCGAGACCGAGGACGGCCGCCGCGTGATCGCCAACCCGGCGCTGCCGTACGGCGGTTTCGCCGAGTACGCCGTCGCCGACGCGGCCGCCCTGCTGCCCGCGCCCGAGTCGCTGGACGACGCCGAGGCCGCCGCGCTGCACGTCGGCTACCAGACGGGCTGGTTCGGTCTGCACCGCAGGGCGCACCTGGAGGCCGGCGAGACGCTGCTCGTCCACGCTGCCGCAGGAGGGGTCGGCAGCGCGGCGGTGCAGCTCGGGAAGGCGGCGGGCGCGAGAGTCATCGGCGTAGTGGGCGGCGCCGAGAAGGCCGCCGTCGCCCGGGAGCTGGGCTGCGACGTGGTGATCGACCGCCGGGCGCAGGACGTCGTCGGTGCCGTGAAGGAGGCCACCGGCGGCCGGGGCGCCGACGTGATCTACGACCCCGTCGGCGGCGACGCCTACACCCAGTCCACGAAGGTCGTCGCCTTCGAGGGCCGGATCGTGGTCGTCGGCTTCGCGAGCGGGACCATCCCGAGTCCCGCGCTGAACCACGCCCTCGTCAAGAACTACGCGATCCTCGGCCTGCACTGGGGCCTGTACAACACCAAGAACCCGAAGCTGGTCCGGCACTGCCACGAGCAGCTCACCGACCTGGCCGGCCGGGGCGCGATCCGGCCGCTGGTGAGTGAGCGCGTACCGCTCGACGGCGCCGCGGCCGCCGTGCAGCGGGTCGGCGACGGCGTCACCACCGGCCGGGTCGCCGTCGTACCGAAGAACGGAGCCACCGCATGACCGACGCAGCCGAACTGAAGCGCCGCACAGCGGAGTTGCTGGCCGCGCACCCGCCCGCCGACACCGCTGCGACGGACTTCCTCAAGGCCCGATTCGACGCGGGGCTCGCCTGGGTGCACTTCCCCGAGGGCCTCGGCGGACTGGGCGCGCCCCGCTCCCTCCAGGCCGTCGTGGACGCCGAACTGGCGGCCGCGGGCGCCCCCGACAACGACCCGCGGCGCATCGGCATCGGCCTCGGCATGGCCGCGCCCACGATCCTGCGCTACGGCACCGAGGAGCAGAAGCAGCGGTTCCTGCGTCCCCTGTGGGTGGGCGAGGAGGTCTGGTGCCAGCTGTTCAGCGAGCCCGGCGCCGGCTCCGACCTGGCCGCGCTCGGCACCCGCGCCGTCCGTGAGGACGGGGGCGGGTGGGTCGTGAACGGGCAGAAGGTGTGGACGTCCAGCGCCCATGTCGCCCGCTGGGCCATCCTCATCGCCCGCACCGACCCGGACGTGCCCAAGCACGCGGGCATCACCTACTTCCTCTGTGACATGACGGACCCGGGTGTCGAGGTCCGGCCGCTCCGCCAGATCACCGGCGAGGCCGAGTTCAACGAGGTGTTCCTGACCGACGTCCGCATTCCCGACTCCCGCCGCCTCGGCGAGGTCGGCGACGGCTGGCGGGTCGCGCAGACCACGCTGAACAACGAACGCGTCGCCATCGGCGGTATGCGGCTGCCCCGCGAGGGCGGCATGATCGGCCCGGTCTCGAAGACCTGGCGCGAGCGGCCCGAGCTGCGCACCCACGACCTGCACCAGCGGCTGCTGAAGCTCTGGGTCGAGGCCGAGGCCGCCCGTCTCACCGGTGAACGCCTGCGCCAGCAGCTCGTCGCCGGCCAGCCCGGCTACGAGGGCTCCGGCATGAAGCTCGCCTTCGCCCGGCTCAACCAGGAGATCAGCGGTCTGGAGGTCGAACTCCTCGGCGCGGAAGGCCTGTTGTACGACGACTGGACCATGCGCCGCCCGGAGCTGGTGGACTTCACCGGCCGGGAGGCCGGGTACCGCTACCTGCGCTCCAAGGGCAACAGCATCGAGGGCGGGACCAGCGAGGTCCTGCTGAACATCGTCGCCGAACGCGTCCTGGGCCTGCCGTCCGAGCCGCGCACCGACAAGGACGTCGCCTGGAAGGACCTGGCCCGATGAGCGCACAGCCCGATCTCCTCTACTCCGAGGAGGAAGAGGCGCTGCGCGCCGCCGTCCGCGACCTGCTAGCCGACCACTGCGACGCGCCCGGGGTCATCGCGCGTACGGAGTCGGACGCGCCGCACGACCTCGCGGCCTGGAAGGCGCTCTCCGACGGCATGGGCCTCGCGGGCCTGCTGGTGCCCGAGGCGCTCGGCGGGCAGGGTGCCGGCCATCGTGAAGTCGCGGTGGTGCTGGAGGAGTTGGGGCGCTCCGTCGCCCCCGTGCCGTACCTGACCAGCGCCGTCGTCGCCACCGAGGCACTGCTGGCCCTCGGGGACGAGGAGCTGCTCGGCCGGCTGGCGTCCGGGCGGACGGTCGGCGTGCCGGCGGTCGGCCTGCACACCGCACCGGGGGCCGCCGTCCCGGCCGTGCACGTCGAAGGAGGCCTCCTCCGGGGCGAGTTGTCCGGGATCGCGGACGCGGCCGTCGCCGACGTGCTGCTCGTGCCCGCGGACGACGGCGGTCTGTACGCCGTGGACGCGGCCGCCGCGACCGTCACCCCGCAGGTGTCCCTCGACCTCACCCGCCCGCTCGCGACGGTCACCCTCAGCGGCGCTCCCGGCCGCCGCCTGGGCGACGCCGAACCTGCCCTCCGGCGTGGCCTGCGGGCCGGCGCGGGGCTGCTGGCCTCGGAGCAACTCGGTCTGGCGGAATGGGCGTTGACGGAGACTGTGCGCTATCTGAAGGAGCGCAAGCAGTTCAACCGGCCTGTCGGCGGCTTCCAGGCGGTCAAGCACCGGCTGGCCCAGCTCTGGCTGGAGGTCGTCAACCTCCGGGCCGTCGCCCGGGGCGCGGCCGACGCCCTGGCGAGCGGTGAGGACGTCGACCTCGCGGTGGCCGTCGCCCAGGCCTACGCGGCGGGGGTCGCCGTGCACGCCGCCGAGGAGGCGCTCCAGCTGCACGCGGGCATCGGCATGACGTGGGAGCACCCGATCCACCTGTACCTCAAGCGGGCCAAGGCCGACGCGATCGCCTACGGCAGCGCGGGCGCCCACCGGGCCGCCGTGGCCGCACTCGTCGATCTGCAAGCCCCCTGACCGTCACCCGATGAAGCCCGCCCCGGCTGGGGCGGGCTTTTTCGTGCCGTCGGCCGGAAGGAGTGAACAGGCGACGGCGCTCCGGCCAACTCCTCGCACGTACAGGTTCGTTGCCGCTCCTTCAGCCTCATACTCCCTGTGGTCCCGACCGCCCCGCAGGGAGGAACGACATGGCTCTCGTCACCCGCCGCAGAGTGCTCACCGGCCTCGGCGCCACCGTCGCCGCGGTGCTCGCCCCGCCCGTCGGCGGCGCGTTCGCCGATGACCGAAAGCGCGGCCCCCGCCCGCTGTGGCGCGCCCACGCCCACAACGACTACGAGCATCCCCGTCCGCTCCTCGACGCCCTCGACCACCGCTTCGGCAGCGTCGAGGCCGACATCTTCCTCGTCGACGGCGAACTCCTCGTCGCCCATTCGGCGGACCAGCTCGACCCCGCCCGCACCCTGGAGTCGCTCTACCTCGCCCCGCTCGCCGCCCTCGCGCGCGCCAACCGCGGATCGGTGTACCGGGGGTGCCGGCAGCCCCTCCAGCTGCTCATCGACATCAAGACCGAGGGATCCTCGACGTATCTCGCACTCGACCGGCAACTGGCGCGTCACAAGGGCCTGTTCACCACCTACGCGCACGGCCGCGTCCACCCTGGACCGGTGACCGCCGTCATCTCCGGTGACCGCGCGGCCCGTACGCCCATGGAGGCCCAGACCGTCCGCCGGGCCTTCTACGACGGCCGGCTCGCCGACCTCGGCACCTCCGCGTCCTCGTTCGCCTCGCTGATCAGCGACAACTGGACGCTCAACTTCACCTGGCTCGGCGTCGGGGCCTTCCCCGAGGCGGAACGGCGGAAGCTGCGGAGCATCGTCGGCGCGGCCCACGCGCGCGGGCAGCAGGTGCGGTTCTGGGCCACGCCCGATCTCGCCGGCCCCGCCCGGGACGCGCTGTGGGCCGAACTCCTCGCCGCCGGCGTCGACTACCTCAACACGGACGACCTGGCGGGCCTGGAGGCATTCCTCGACGCTCACCGGACGGTGTAGCGGCCCTCGCCTGACACCACTCGTTCGGCGGACAGGTCAGCCGCACGGACGAACCCTCCGTTAGGTCACACTTGCGGCCGAATGCCGTGAAAACGGACGTGTCGGAGGAGGTTGACGGTGGCCATTTCGATTTCCGCGGTGCTGTTGCTGTTCGTCCTGGCGGTGATCTTCACGCGCAACGGCGGACTGAAGGTCTCCCACGCGCTGGTCTGTCTGCTGCTCGGGTTCCTCCTGGCCGGCACCGACATCGCCCCCACCATCCACAGCGGCCTCACGGCGACGGCCGACATCGTCGGCAGTCTGCGACCGTGAGGCCGCTGCGGCTTCACCCATGACCCGGGCGGCTACTTGGTGAAGACCCCGATGCCGTTCGCCACCGGGCGCTCGTACCCGTCGGAGGGGTGGTTGCGGACCGTCACCTTGGTCGAGCCCGCGGGACGGGCCACCAGGGTCGACGAGCCGCCGCCGTCCAGGCTGAAGCCCTCGGTCGCGCCGAGGCTCTTCAGGGCGCCCGCGACCTCGGCGATCGTCAGCCCCTTGCGGTACGCGGTGGCACCGTCCAGCGCGAACAGATACACCCGCTTCCCGCCGTTGCCGATGCCCACGGCCGTACGCACCGCCGAGACCGACGTGTCCAGGCCGGGCAGCGGCTCGGCGCCCGACAGGACCGGGTAGCCGCCCACGGCGAAGCTGTACGCGGACTTCGACGCGGCCGTCAGTCCGTAGCGCACCGCCACCGGCTGGCCCTTGACGAGCTTCTTCAGACGCGCCGCGCCCGCCTCCCGCCCGACCAGGACCGTGGTGCCGGCCGTGATGGCGCCACTGCCGGGTGCGGTCGACGTCGACACCACCCGCCCCTTCTTCAGGGTCACCTCGTAGGTGCTGGTGCTGCACTCCGCGGCCCGTTCGGTGTCCGTGCCGCAGGTGGTCCGCTTGCGCGAGACGCTGCCCCAGTCCGAGGTGTAGGCGCCGATGGAGTTCTCGGCCAGCGCGTACTGGTTGACGCCGCCCAACGGCAGCCGCCGCCCGAGGACGCTGAGCGTTCCGTCGAGGGACAGACTGTCCACCCGGGCCTTGCCGTCGGTGCCCACACCGACCACGGCCCTGGTGTTCGTGCCCGGCGGCAGCGCCGGCCCGAACCGCTGCCCGTTCGGGACCGCGCCCTTGAGCGCCTTCCCGTTCACGACCGCCGGCCCCACGCTCGCCCCGGTCGCCGCGACGCCCGGGTGCTGCGTCTCACTGATGTTGAAGAAGTCGCCGTTGATCCCGGCGACGGCCTTCTGGCTGTTCGCCAGCGAGGAGATCGCCGAGCGGGACGCGACCGCCCCCGGGTACAACAGCCCGAGGCGCACGTGGGTGTTGCTCAGATCGACGCTGAGCACATGCACGTGCGTCGTCCCGGCGGCCGCCGGCAGGTCGTACTGCCGGTACGCCACACCCGCCGCCACGGTGGTCCAGGTCGCGGCGCCGGCCGGAGCCGCGCCCGCGAGCGCCGCCCCGGCCATCGTGCCGAGCGCGACGAGCACCGTCACCGGCTTTCTGCGCACCCCGAACCGCTTCTGATGTCGTGTCACAGACCCCCCTGGGTAGTTTGGGCCGCAACTTTCTCATGACCTGCGGGAACTCCCGCCAGGGGGGTGGGCGGGAGGATCACGAGAACGGGTGAGGAAACGAACGGTTCCGGTTGCTTGCACCGCCGTTCGGCAGCGCCTCCTGACGCCTTGTGCTACTCGGTCGCCCGAGCGGCCGTGTCCGGGGCGGCGTAACAGCGCACGGACACCGTGCGGGTCGGACCCCACCGCTGGTCGGCGGTGCCGAGCAGCCGCCAGCCGAGCCGCTCGTAGAAGGACACCGCGGGGTCGGCGGCCACCACATCCAGGACCGGGTGCAGCTCCCGGCCGCGTGCCGACCCGACCGCCCGTGCCAGGAGGGCCGCGCCGACGCCGTGGCCGCGGACCTCGGGGGAGACGTACAGCCGGCTGATCACCGCGGGCGCCTCCCGGCCGTCCCACAGGCTCGCCGCCACGTCCTGCTTCCCGGCACCGCACAGACCGACATGCCCGACGATCCGCCCGTCCAGCTCGGCCACCCACGCAGCGAGCAGGGTGGCCGGCGTCAGCCAGGTGGCGGGCCGCTCGGGCAGGTCGACCGGGTAACCGCTGTGCGTGTGCACCAGCGCGAGCACGGCGACACAGCCGTCCAGGTCGGCCGGGAGCCGGGGGCGGACGCGGGGGCGGACCCGGACGAGACGGGATCCGCCGGGGTCAGCCGTCATCGCCGCGCACCTGGCCGTCGTCGTGCCGGGCGAACGGGGTGAAGTGGGCCGGGGCGTGATCGATCGGCAGGTCGGGGCGCCAGACGGCGAGGGACTGGGCGCTGCACACGAACAGGGACGGCGGCAGCCGGTCCAGCGAGTACCAGCGCCAGTCGCCGACGCTCTCGCCGGGCCGGTCGGCCGGCTCGCCCTCCCAGTCGGTGACGACCGCGCCGACGGTCATCCGCACGACACCCTCCACCCGGTCGAGCAGGGTGCCCAGGAGGCGTACCTTCGACGGGTCCGCCCGCAGCCCGGTCTCCTCGCGCAACTCCCTTACCACCGTCTCCTGGAGCGACTCCCCGGGTTCCACCGTGCCTCCGGGCAGCTCCCAGGTGCCCCGGCGGTGACGGCCCAGGAGCAGCCCCCGGGGCCCGTACAGGATGGCGCCGACGCCGATCGCCGCGTGTGCGGCGGGCGGGCGGCCGCTGCGGGGGCGGGACGAGACGCGCAAGGGGCGCCGGGCCCGCAGGACTCGGTAGGCGGCGGGGTCGGCGGGGTCCGGCGATGTCACCGGTACCACGTCCTCCAGACGCAGCCCGTGCTCGGCGAGCAGGTCCTGCCACCGCTCGGTGGTGGGCACCCACATCCGGACCGTCGTCTCGCCGCCGCCCGCGAACCGCAGGGTCTCCGGCCGCGCCAGCAGTTCCGAAGTGGGGCCGTCGCCGGCGGAGTTGGTGTGCAGCACGGAGAAACAGAGCGTCCCGCCGGGAGCGAGCGCGGTCGCGAGGGCGGGGAACAGCCGCCGGGGGTCGATGAACGGCACGGCGTTGACGGAGTAGATCACGTCGTACGGCCGTGCGGTGCGCAGGTGCTCGACGGCGTCGGCACGGAGCAGACGCAGGCCGGGCAGCGAGCCGTACCGGTCCCGGGCCCGCTCGATCTGGCCCGGCGCGAGATCGACCGCGTCGACGGTGGCCCCGTGCGCGCGGACGAGCCGGGCGGCGTGCCGGGCCGGGCCGCAGCCGAGGTCCAGGACGCGCCGGCCCGCCAGCTCCCCGAGGAAGGCATCGTCCGGCCCGGCGCCCGGAAACCCCCAGTCGATCCGCTCCGCCTCGGCCAAGGCCGTGCCGCGTCGCAGGTGGTGCGTGGCGTAGGCCTGCCAGGCGTCGGCGTTGACGGACTCCGGGCCGTCGGGGGCGACGGGACGGGGCATGGGCGGTCCTCCACGGTGGGGCGGTCGGGGCGCATCGGGCCAGACGATTCCTGCCGGACTCGGCACCGGCCAACCTGCGCGCGCCCAGGGTGCGTTGTGGGACCGGCGCCCGTGCACGCGGGGACGCGGCCGGCCCCCCGATCAGCCGTTCCCCAACCTCACGGGTCAATACACCTAGCGCACCGGGTGCTTGCTCAGGATGGACACCCGGTTGAAGGCGTTGATGGTGACCGCCACCCAGATCACCGCCGCTGTCTGGTCCTCGGTGAGAACCTCCACGGCGTCGGCGTACGCGGCCTCCTGAGCGGCGGTGTCGGACAGCACGGTGGTCGCCTCGGCCAGCGCCAGGGCGGCACGCTCCAGGGGGCTGAAGAGGTCGGTGTCCCGCCAGGCCGCGAGGACGCCCAGCCGCCGGGTGTCCTCACCGGCGCGCAGGGCGGCCCTGGTGTGCAGGTCGAGGCAGAACGCGCAGCCGTTGAGCTGTGAGACGCGCAGGTTGATCAGTTCCACGACGGTGCGCTCCAGGCCGGCGTCGGCGGCGGTCGCCCGCACGGCCTCGGACGTCTGGACCAGCGCGTGGTAGGCCTTGGGGCTCTGCTTGTCTATGAAGATCCGTCGAGTCATAGTTGAATATCAAACCATTTCATGGGTCGGAACCGCAGGAACGACAAACGCCCACGGTGAGCAGGGCCGAGGCGCCCACCCCGCGAGACGTCCCGCCGGGCGGCCCCCGGCGATGACCGTACGACGGACGCCGCCGCGACGTGCGCGCAGCCCCGTCGGCGCGCGGTGACGTACCTGGTGCGGGCTGCATGCCACGGGGCTTGGCCGGCCACGGGGGACCCGGCCGCGGCGGCGGTCCGTTCGTCGAGGATCGGCACCCGGGGCCGCATCGCGACGGCGCCGGCGATCGCGGCGCGCGGACGCCCTCCGCGGCTCGACGAAATGCCGGGTCCGCACGGTCGGCGTAGGGTCCGCCGTAGGGATGACGGCCCTCGGCGCCCGGGGGCCCGCGCGTCGTTCAGCGAGCGCCCCCTGCGCTGCGGGGAAGGTGAGAGCGTGCCGGATGCTGCCGCTGCCGGGTCGGGTGGGGGCCGCGGTCCGGAGTCGCTGGACAAGGTCCTCGCCGAGGCCGCGCGGGAGATGGGCGCCTCCGTGACCGCCGTGTACCTGCCGGCGGTCGACGAACCGGTGCTGCGGCTCGCCGTACTGGGCGGGCTTCCCTGGGAGATCTCCCTGCCCTGGGCGCGGGTCGCGCTGACGGCCGCGTCCCCGGTGTCCGACGCCGTGCGGGAACGACGCCTGGTGTGGATCGGCGGCGCGCAGGACATGGCGCGCCGCTACCCGCGCCTGTCGCTCGTCGTGCCGTACCGCTTCTCGCTGGCCGCCGCCCCGATCACCACCGGCGAGGAGGTCTGGGGCGGGCTGGTGCTCCAGTGGCCCGCCTCGCACCCGGCGCAGCTGAGCGTCCGCGAGCGGGAGGCCATGACCGGCCTCTGCCTCCGTCTGGGCCTGCTCCTGCGGCGGGCCGCCGCCGACGGACGCCCGGTGCGGGCCGGCGGGGTGCCACGGGTGCTGCCACCGCTGCGGGCCCGGCCGGCCGCGGCGGCCGAGGCCCAGTCGGCCGTCGACTTCGCCGAACGCTTCCCCGGCGGCTGCTGCTCGCTCGACGTGGACGGCCGCATCACCTTCGCCACCACGACGGCCGCCCGGCTGCTCGGCTACGACGTCCACGACCTGCTCGGCACCAAGCCGTGGGAGGCGCTGCCCTGGCTCGACGACCCGACCGCCGAGGACAGCTACCGGGCGGCCCTGGTCAGCCGCGAACCGACCTCCTTCACCGCCCTGCGGCCGCCGGACCAGTGGCTGTCCTTCCGGCTGCACCCGGACGCCTCCGGCATCAGCGTGTACATCGCCCCCACCCACTCGGCGCACGCCCACGCCCCGCTCACCGGCCCGCCCACCGGTCCGCGGCGGCCGCGTCCGGCGGCCGCCGCCACGCCCGGCCGGGCCGCCACCCTCTACCACCTGATGCACCTGGCGGCCACGCTCACCGAGGCCGTCGGGGTGCGGGACGTGGTCGACCTGGTCGCCGAACAGCTTCCGACCGCCTTCGGAGCCAGGGCGCTCGCGCTCATGACGACGGAGGACGGACGGCTGCGGATCATCGGCCACCGCGGCTACTCCGCCGACCTCATGCAGCGACTCGACGCCGCCCCGCTCACCTCCGACACCCCTGCCGTGCGCACCCTGACCACGGGCATTCCGGGCTTCTTCGCCACCTTCGCCGATCTCAGGCGCGCGTATCCTTCGGCCGTCCTCCAGGACGGCATGGCCGCCTGGGCCTTCCTGCCGCTGATCACCTCCGGACGCCCCGTCGGCTCCCTGGTGCTCGCCTACGACCGGCCCCGCCCCTTCGCCCCGGAGGAACGGGCCGTCCTCACCTCCACCGCCGGGCTGATCGCGCAGGCGCTGGACCGGGCCCGTCTCTACGACACCAAGCACCGGCTCGTCCACAACCTCCAGGCCGGTCTGCTGCCCCACACCCTGCCGCGGGTCCCCGGTCTGGACGTGGCCGCCCGCTACCTCCCCGCCACCCGCGGCATGGACATCGGCGGCGACTTCTACGACCTCATCCGCCTCGACGCCACCACGGTCGCCGCCACCATCGGTGACGTCCAGGGGCACAACGTCAACGCGGCGGCGCTCATGGGACAGGTCCGCACCGCCGTCCACGCCAACGCCGGCGGGGCTCCGGACGAGGTCCTCGCCCGCACCAACCGCCTGCTCACCGACCTCGACCCCGGCCTGTTCACCAGCTGCCTCTACGTCCACCTCGACCTGACCGCGCACCTCGCGTGCCTGGCCAGCGCCGGCCACCCGCCCCCGCTGCTGCGTCACCCCGACGGCCGCGTCGAAGTCCTCCGGGTGCCGCCCGGGCTCCTGCTGGGCATCGAGCCGGACGCCGCGTACGAGTCCGTCGAGATCCCGCTGCCTCCCGGTTCGGTGCTGGTCCTCTACACCGACGGCATGGTCGAAGCCCCGGGCATCGACATCGACGACGCCGTGAACGCCCTCGCCCGCGAACTCGGCCGCACCGGGCCCGGCACCATGAACGCCCTCGCCGACGCCCTCGTCCGGCACGCCCGCCGCTCGACCCCGCGCAGCGACGACATCGCTCTCCTTCTCATCCACCCCATCTGACACATGTTTCCATGATCTCCACCCTTCGGTGTGCGCCAGGATCCTTTGCCGAGCACTCACACTCCGCTGGGCGCCGATCTGTTCGGCCGCGATACCCCATCGGTGCGGTCGACTTCGCGCTCAATGCCGTCCCTGGCGCCGGAGCGCGTCGCCCGGCCCGGCCTCGCCGACGGAGCCCGCCGAAGCCGTCGCCGCGAGCCGCTGAGCCCGGTGGGCGAACACCACGGCGAACAGCACGCCGGACGCACCCCGGAGCGTGTCACCGCCGTACCGCCCGGTGGGAACATGTGTCCGACAGCACTCGATCCGAACGGGGAGACCATGACCGGCCCGCACTCGTCCGAGCCGTTTCTCGACGGATTCGACCGGATCCTCGCGGACGCCGCGCTCACGGGCCGTCGGCTGACCCGCGACGAGATCGAGTCCCGCCGGGCGCTCGGCGCGCGGGCGGCCGAGGCCGGCCGCGGCTGGCGCGGTCTCGTCCGCGCGCACCTCGCGGCCGGCCGGGAGGGCCGTCCGCGAGGCGTGGATCCGGACAGCGTCCTCGCCGTCGTCGAACAGGCCGTGGACGCCTTCGCCGACGGCTATGAGCGCGCGCAGCGGCTGGTGGTCCGCAAGGAGGAGGCGGCCCGCCGCGAGTTCATCGACGACCTGCTCCACGGGCGTGGGCCCGAGGGCCAACTCGCCGCGCGCTCCGAACGGTTCGGGTTACGGCTGTCCCGCGCCCACGCGGTCGCGGTGGCCGAGGGCCCCGACAAGTACGACGAGACCGACCCCGTTCCCCGGCAGGTGGCGGACGAGTTGTTCGGCCGCTTCGAGAACCGCCGCATCCTGTTCACCACCAAGGACGGCCGGATGGTGTGCATCGCCCCCGCCGACCAGGACGAGGTCCTCACCCACTTCGCCCGGCACGCCCGCGCCGTCACGGGCCGGGCCCAGGTCGCCATCGGGCGGTCCAGGCCGGGCCCGGTCGGTATCGGGCACAGCTACGAAGAGGCCCTCAACGCCCTGGACGTGGCCCAGCGAATGGGCCTCGACGAGCCGCTGCTGCGCGCCTGCGACCTGCTGGTCTTCCCCGTCCTGGCCCGGGACCGGCAGGCACTGGTGGACCTGGTGCAGGGCGCTCTGGGGCCGCTGGAACAGGCGCGCGGCGGGGCGCGGCCCCTGCTCGACACCTTGATCGCGTACTTCGACACCGGCTGTGTGGCCGCCGCCACGGCCCGGCGGCTCTCGCTCAGCGTGCGCGCCCTCACCTACCGCCTGGCCCGCATCCACGCCCTGACCGGCAACGATCCCACCGACCCCGCCCACCGCCACACCTTGCAGACCGCGGTCATCGGCGCCCGACTGCTCGACTGGCCGACCAGGCCCCTGACGCCGGCCGAGGCCTCCTGCTAGCGGCGGCGCTCGATGGGGGAGCGGCACTCGTCCCACACCCGCGGCCTCACTCACCTGTCGATGCCACCCTCGCCGGCACAGGGAACGGGGCGACGGGAGGGGGCTCGGCGACCGGGTGGGAGAATGCGCGTCGAGGTCCACGCTGCCGTGGCGGCCGGCGTTCCGGGGGCATGGGGGCCGGAAGGAAGCGTGCAGCATGATCGAGTGGGTGTCCCTCAGGGCCGGCGCCCGGCCCGTGCCCCAGCCCGTCGCCACCCCGGTGGTGTGGGCCACGGCCTTCGGTGGCGCGCTGGTCCTGGTGGCCGTGCACAACGTGCTGGTCGGCTCGGACCGCCCCGGATTCGCCCTGGCCGCGCTGTCCCTGCTGGCGGCCCTGCTGGGTCTCTGCGCCCGCTTCACCGCGGCCCCGGGTACGGCCGTCCTGTGCTGGCTGACGCTCAACGGTTTCGCGATCCCGCCCGCCGGCACGCTCACCTGGGCCGGTCACCGTGACACCTTCTGGCTCACCTGCCTGTGTGCCGCGACTCTCGTCGGCACCGTGCTCGCCCGGATCATCCAGGCCCGCGCCGCCTACCGCCGGATCGCGGCCGAGGTGGCCACCCCGTCGACCGACCCGGACGGTGGCCCCCTCGGCGCCTGACGTCCCCGGGGCCGGGGGCGAAGGGCCTGACGGCCTGGGCCTGGCTTCCTGACGGCCTGATCCGGCAGGCGACGCGATACGGAACGGACGATGTGACCCGGCACGGACGATGTGACCTGGGGCGGACGATGTGACCTGGGGCGGACGCCGATCCGGGACGGAAGACGTGACCCGGAACATAGGTGTTCTGGGACATATGATCTCATCGCGCATTTTGGGTAGCTTGGGGTGCTTACTCGTGCTTGCCCCCATGTTCGACGCTGTCCTGTGTGCGGCGTCGCGCGGCGGGGCGGATCACCCGCCGTCGTCCGTCCAGGAGACCCATGCGCCCCCGAATAGCCTCCGTGCCGCCCCTCGCCCTGGCGGGCGGTGTGCTGACCGTCGGCGTCGGTGCGCTGTATCTGACCGGGCTGCTGGTCGCGGGCGGTGAGATCGAGCCGGGCACGACGGTGCGGGGCGTGGACATCGGCGGCCTCAGCCGTGCGGAGGCCGTCCGCGAGCTGGACGAGCACCTGACGGCGGCCGGCTCGCGGGAGCTGGCCGTGCGGGTCGGGGACCGCAGCGCGACGGTCGACCCGCGGCAGGCCGGACTCACCTTCGACGCCCGGCGCACGGTCGACCGGGTGGCCCGCGTCGGCTCCGATCCGGCCGGTCTGGTCGGCGGCCTCTTCGGCGGCTCGGGGGGCGACGAGGAGCCGGTCGTACGCCTCGACGAGAACAAGGCCCGCACCGCTCTGGGGAAGCTGGCCGAGACCCTCGACCAGAAGGTCCGCGAGGGCGCCGTCGGTTTCACCGACGGCCGGGTGACGCAGGCCGTCCCGCACCCCGGCTACGCACTGGACGTGGACGCCGCCGTCGGCACCCTGCGGGCCTCCTTCCTGCGCGCCGAGCCGGGCGCGGTCACGGACCTGCCCGCCCGAAAGACACGGCCGAAGGTCACGGCGGACGAGGTGCGGCGCGCGGTACGCGAGTTCGCCCAGCCGGCCGTGTCGGCGCCCGTCACCCTCACCACGGGCGGCAAGCGGTTCACCATCGGGCAGAAGGTGCTGGGCGAGCATCTGACGATGCGGCCCGACAGCGCCGGCCGGCTGGTGCCGAAGCTGGACGACAAGGGGCTGCGCGCGGCCCCTTCGGTGGCCCGCCCGCTGGCCGGCATCACCACCACCGCAGCCAACGCCGCCCTGCGACCGGACGGCGACCGGGTCGTGGTGGCCGACGACGCCCGGACCGGCGTCCAGATCACCGACAAGGCACTGGGCAAGGCCGTGCTGCCGCTGCTCACCCGGTCCGGCGGAGCTGCCCGCACCGGGGAAGTGGCCGCACGACGGACGCAGCCACAGTTGACCCGGGACAGCGTCGCGAAGCTGGGGCTGACGGAGAAGTTGTCCTCCTTCACCGTCCACTTCGAACCGGCCGCCTACCGCACGAAGAACATCGGGCGGGCCGCACAGCTCATCAACGGCTCCCTCGTCATGCCGGGCAGGACCTGGAGTTTCAACCGGACCGTGGGGCAGCGCACCGAGGCCAACGGCTTCGGCGAGGGCATCATGATCCTCGACGGCGAGTTCACCAAGGCGCCCGGCGGCGGTGTCTCGACCATGGCCACGACCATGTTCAACGCGATGTTCTTCGCCGGGGTCAGGCCGGTGGAGTACGGCGCCCACTCCTTCTACATCGAGCGCTATCCGGAGGGCCGCGAGGCGACGGTCGCCTGGGGCAGCCTCGATCTGAAGTTCGCCAACGACTCCGGCCACGCCCTCTACATCCAGGCCGAGGCCACCGACACCTCGGTGACCGTCACCTTCCTCGGCACCAGGAAGTACGACGAGATCAAGTCGGTCACCGGGCCCCGCACCCACGTGCGGCAGCCGGAGCGGAAGGTGAGCACGGACGGGAAGTGCGTGCCGCAGACCCCGCTCGAGGGCTTCGACGTCACCGTCGACCGGGTCTTCTACAACGACGGCAGGGAGGTGCGGCGGGAGCCGTTCCGCACCCACTACACCCCGCGGGACGAGATCACCTGCGAAGCCCCCGCCGAGGACCCGCAGTAGGCGGCTGCCACCACACGATCGACACGTCGTCGAGAGGCGGCCCGCCGGGCGGGGCGGCCTCGACGCATGAGGGCCGGCGGCCGGGGCCCGCTCACCGGGTGGCGCCGGAGTCCCGCGTCCGGTTCGGCGGCAGCCGGGCGGAGTCCGGTCGGCGGCGTACCCAGTCGAACAGCAGCACCGACCACAGCGCCGCGAACGCGCACCAGGTCGAGACGAACTCCAGCCGCCACAGCGCGAAGCAGGCCGCAGCGCCCACGCCGACCAGTACCCCCAGGACCAGCAGCCGCCGGTCACCGGACAGCAGCAGCGAGCCGACGGTGGCCAGGAGATAACCCGTGACGAGCACGGCCGGGTGCGAGAGGTGGACCGAGTACCCGACCGTGTGGCCGCGGATCTCGGCCGTCACCGGCCCGGTGGCGACAGCGGCCGCGAGCCCCGCGGCGGTCGCGACGCCGAGCGCGAGGAGAAGCGTCAGCCTGCTCCGGGCGGCGGGCGGGGCGGCGCACCGCACGGCCGCCGGCACCCACACCGCCAGCAGCGGCAGCGCGATCACGGCCCAGGCGACGGTGGCCGGCCCGCCGCCCCCGCCCGAGTCCCAGACCACCGCCTCCACGATCTGGTGAGCCCCGAGCAGCAGCGGCAGCGCGGCAAGGGGAAGGTGCCGGCGGTCGCGCACCCGTGTCACGCAGGCCACCCCGACGGCCGCCACACCGGCGCCCGCCACCAGGTCGGCCGTCGCACTCCAACACATCACGTCACCATGGGTTCGACCGTCAATCCGCAGCCGCCTCCTCGTGCGGTGCGGGCCAGGTTATGTCCCGCTCCGGGAATTCCCCGGCCGCCTTGCCGACGCCTCTGTTCGAGTGGCGCACCAACGGCCGAAGGGGCCGCGTTAGGCTGGTGCCGTTGAGCGGCGGACAGCGAAGGAGACCGCGGGTGGTGGACGTCTCACACGGAGACCGCGGACTCGGGCCGGGGCACGGCGCGGCCGTGCTGGAGGTGGGCCCCCTGTCGGGTCGGCCCGGTATCCGGGCCCGGGGCGAGATCAGCGAGATCACTCGCTCGCCGTGGGAAGAGGCGTTGGCGGGCCTGGCCCGGCAGCACGCCGACGTGTCCTATGTGGAGCTGTCGGAAGTGGCGTTCGTCGACGTGGCGGGGGTCGCGGCGCTCGCCGTCACGGCACTGGGCCTGTCCGTCGGCAGGGTGGTGGTCGAGCATCCGCCACCGCAGGTGCCGCGCGTGCTGAGCCTGTTCTGGCCCGGCCTCGGCAGGATCGAGGTGGCGCCGCGATGAACACGGTGGCGACCCACGAGGCGTTCGAGCACCCCGCGCTGTTCTACCGCACCGACCAGGAGTACGTGGACCGGACCGTGTCCTTCGTACAGGAGGGCCTGGACCTCGGCGAACCGGTGGCGGTGGCGGTGCCGGGACCCAACCTGGAGCTGATCAGGGCCGGACTGGGCGCGGACGCCCGGGCCGTTCGTCTGCTGGACATGACGGTGGCGGGCCGCAACCCGGGCCGGATCATTCCCGCGGTGCTGCGCGCGTTCGCCGACTCCCATCAGCGGGGGCGGGTACGGATCATCGGCGAGCCGGTCTGGGCGGGCCGCAGCGCGGTGGAGTACCCGGCCTGCGCGCAGCACGAGGCACTGATCAACGCGGCCTTCGAGGGCCGTCCGGTGACCATCCTGTGCCCGTACGACGAGGCACGCCTGGACGAGGAGGTCCTGGCCGACGCGCGGATCACCCACCCGACGATCGTGACCCGCGACAAGGAGGGCGTCAGCGACGCCTACGACTGGCGTTCCGTCCTGGCTCGCTACAACGAGGTGCTGGTGCCCGCGCCGGACGCCGCCGTGTTCTCGTTCGGCGCCGCCGAGCTGTACGCGGCGCGCGCCTTCGCGGTCGAACAGGCGGAACGGCTGGGCCTCGCCGGGCAGCGGCTGGAGGACACCGAGCTGGCGGTGGCGGAACTGACCACCAACAGCGTGGTGCACGGCGGCGGACGGGGAACGCTCGCCGTCTGGGCCCTGGCGGGTCAGGTCGTGTGCGAGGTCCGGGACGCGGGCCGGCTGTCCGATCCGCTCGCCGGCCGCAGACCGCCCGCGCGCGGTCAGATCGGCGGCCGCGGTCTGATGCTGGTCCACTACGTGGCCGACCTGGTCCGCGTGCACACCTCCGACGAGGGCACGACCGTCCGCTTCTACCTCGGCGGCTGAGAGCCCGTCCGAGACCCGGGCCGGCAGTCGGTCGAGACGCCGGCCGAGACCCCGGTCGATCGGAACCGTTCCCCGTACACCCGGCGGTGTGCGGGGTCCGACGGTTCACGAGGCACCTCCACCGGCCCGTCCGGCGCGGCGACGCAGGCGGGTGAAGCCTGAGCCGCCGTCACCTCCACGGGGCATGCATGAGGATCTCCGCCGTATCCGGCCGGGTCGGCGGAATCGACGCGCTGGAGGCGAGAGTGACGAAAGAACGAGCCGAAGAGACCGGCCCCCACACCATCAAGGTCCCGGTCCTCATCGTCGGCGGCTCCCTGGTCGGCCTGGCGACCTCGTTGTTCCTGGGACGGCTGGGAGTACCGCACGTACTGGTGGAGCGCCACGCCGGCACCTCCATCCATCCCCGCGGCCGCGGCAACAACGTCCGCACGATGGAGCTGTTCCGGGTGGCGGGTGTCGAGCAGGCGATCCAGGAGGCCGCCGCCACCCTGGCCGAGAACCACGGCATCCTGCAGGCGCCCACCCTGGTCGGCGACGCGGGCGAGTGGTTGTTCCGGGACATCGACCCGGGCGGCGGCCTGGCCCGCTTCAGCCCCAGCTCCTGGTGCCTGTGCAGTCAGAACGACCTCGAGCCGGTCCTGCTCGACCACGCCGAACGGCACGGCGGCGACCTGCGCTTCCACACCGAGATGATGTCGTTCGACAGCGACGCCACCGGCGTCACCGCGGTGGTCAAGAGCCGTGAGACGGGTGAGCACACCACCATCCGGGCGGACTACCTCGTCGCCGCCGACGGCCCCCGCAGCCCTGTCCGGGAGCAGCTCGGCATCGGTCAGAGCGGGCCCGGCGACCTGTTCCACAACGTCAGCCTCACCTTCCGCTCCCGCCGCCTCGCCGACGTCGTGGGCGACCGCCAGTTCATCGTCTGCTACCTGACCAGCCCGGAGGCCGACGGCGCCCTGCTGCCGGTGGACAACCGCGAGAACTGGGTCTTCCACGCCCCCTGGCACCCCGAACACGGCGAGACCTTGGAGGAGTTCACCGACGAGCGCTGTGCCGACCACATCCGCCGGGCGGTCGGGGTCGCCGACCTCGACGTGGAGATCACCGGCAAGGCGCCCTGGCACGCCGCCCAGCGGGTCGCCCGCAGCTACCGGTCGGGACGGGTGTTCCTGGCCGGCGACTCGGCCCACGAGATGTCCCCCACCGGGGCCTTCGGCTCCAACACCGGCATCCAGGACGCGCACAACCTCGCCTGGAAGCTGGCCGCGGTCGTCGACGGCTGGGCGGGGGAGGCGCTGCTGGACACCTACGACGCCGAGCGCCGGCCCGTGGCCGAGGCCACCAGCGCCCGGGCCGCCGCCCGGTCGGCCGAGCACAGCCACCCCGGGTTCGCCGCGCCGCCCGCGGCAGGCGGCGGCGGTCCCCAGCGAGGCATCCTCAACGTGGCCCTTGGCTACCGCTACCCGCAGGGCGCCGTCGTCGGCGCCGACCCCACGGTCCCGGTCGTGCCGGAGAGCCTCGACCTGACCGGCGGACCCGGCAGCAGGGCACCTCACCTGTGGGTCCGCCGCGGGAACGAACGGATCTCGACCCTCGACCTCTACGAGCGGACCCTGGTCCTGCTCAGCGACGCCGCTGAGCCGAGCGGATGGCACGAGGCCGCCACCCGCCTCGCCGAGGAGCTGGTCCTCCCGCTCAGGTCGTACCGGGTGGGCACGGGAGCCGACGCGGACCTGGTGCCGGAGGGCGACGCCGACTGGGCGGAGCGCCACGGCACGGCACGTGGGGGCGCCGTACTCGTGCGGCCCGACGGGTTCGTCGTATGGCGGTCGCCCGGTCCGGACGCGGACGCGGAGGCGACGCTGCGACAGGTTCTGAAGGCGGGGCTGGGGCTCGCCTGACCCCGCGGGCTTCACCCGTGTGAACGCCCCGAGTGGTGCCGTGGCGAAGGGCGGCTGACGGTAGATCACGTCCCGTCCGGGTCACCCGAGCTGACGAGGTGTCGGCTGCCCGGTCGTGACGGAAGGACCATCAGATGCGTTCAGCTCGCATGATCCTGGCCACCGCGGCGGCTTCGGCCGCCCTCGCCATCGGCGCCCCCGGCGCCTACGCCGCCGGTGACACGGACCACGACGACTCGTCCTACAGCAAGGAGGACAGCTCCTCGTACGGCAAGGAGCACGACAAGGAGGACGACTCCTCGTACAGCAAGGAACACGGCAAGGAGCACGGCAAGGAGCACGGCAAGGAGGAGCACGACTCCCCGCACGGCGGCATGCACACCGGCGGCGGCGCCCTCGCCTCGGTGAACGACAGCGGCGCGGCCAAGGACCCCAAGTACGACCCCGAGACCTACAAGGACAAGGACACCGAGAACGGCGGTGAGCACGGCAAGGACTCCTGGAACGGCGGCAAGGAAGAGGAGTCCGGCGGCTGGAGCAAGGAGCACGACAAGCCCAGCGGCGGCGTGCACACCGGAGGCGGCGCCCTCGCCACCCCCTCGGCCACCGCGGCCGGACTCGGCGTCCTCGCCGTCGCCGGCACCGGCCTCTACGCCCTGCGCCGCAAGAAGACGGCCGGAAGCGTGGCCTGACCCATGCCGGACGCGATAGCGAAGCCGCGGCCGCCACCGGTTCCCCCCGCGTGGCGGCCCGGCTCGCGCCCCGTGCTCTGTCCGCCCCGCTGCCGTGCCCGAATGAGGTGGTCCCCGATGGCAGTTCCCCCCTCTTCCTCCCCCTCTCCCTCCGCCCCCGCCAAACCCTCCGGCACCGAGCCGGCGCCCACCGAAGAGGGAACTTCCCGCGCCGGCGTGATGATGGTCTGCGCCGCGGTCGCGGTGCTCCTGGCGCTGAACCTGTTCGGCGGCGGCAACCGCACCGCGAGCGCGCCGCACGCCCCGCCCGCCGCCGGCTCGGTCCCCGCCGCCCGCGCACCTCAGGCGCCGACCCCGGCCGCCGGTGAAGCGCCCATCGGGGACCCGGTGGGCAAGCATCTGCCGCGCTCCCGGCCCGTGCGGCTGTTCATCCCGAAGATCGGGGTCGACGCCCCCTTCGTCGACCTCGCCATCGGCCCCACCGGCCAGCTGGAGCCGCCTCCGGCGAACGACGTCAACCTCGTCGGCTGGCACGCGAAGGGAGCCTCACCCGGCGAGGCGGGCACCGCGATCATCGCCGGACACGTCGACACCAAGACCTCCCCGGCCGTCTTCGTGGGCCTCAGCGCACTGGCGAAGGGCGACGGCTTCCAGGTCCTGCGGGCCGACGGCAGCAAGCCGTCCTTCCGGGTCGACAGCGTGGAGACCTTCGACAAGGCCGACTTCCCCGACGAACGGGTGTACGGCGACACCTCCGCGGCGCAGGTGCGGCTCATCACCTGCGCGGGGGCCTACGACCGGCGGGTCAAGGACTACACCGACAACCTGGTCGTCTTCGCTCATCTCGTCTGACGGCCGGCCGTCCAGTCACCCACGTAGTTCATCCGAGTCGCGCGCTCGCGGGGACGGGCACAGGATCGAGGCACGCTG
Organism: Streptomyces zaehneri; assembly: GCF_032248645.1. Taxonomy (NCBI): domain Bacteria; kingdom Bacillati; phylum Actinomycetota; class Actinomycetes; order Kitasatosporales; family Streptomycetaceae; genus Streptomyces; species Streptomyces zaehneri. The sequence goes on along the minus strand of NZ_JASTTJ010000002.1, from coordinate 383,015 downwards.
ACGTCGCATCACCGCGGCCGACGTTCACTTATCCCCTCCGTGAAGGAGATGTGCGCAGGATGACCACCACCTCCGAACGTGTGGCAGGTTCGCGGGCGCGACAGGCGTCACAACGTGTCTCGCAGTCCGTGTTCGACGGCTCCCGGCTCCGCGTCGTGCTTCTGGTCGACGTCTACGACGGGGCCCAGCAGCAGTTCCTCGAGGCGTACGAGCAGCTCTGCAACCAGGTCGCGTCCGTCCCCGGGCACGTCAGCGACCAGCTGTGCCAGTCCATCGAGAACCCCTCGCAGTGGCTCATCACCAGCGAGTGGGAGAGCGCCCCGCCGTTCCTCGCCTGGGTCAACAGCGAGGAGCACGTGGCGATGGTGGAGCCGCTGCACAGCTGCGTGCGCGACACCCGCTCGCTGCGCTTCCACGTCGTCCGCGAGACCGGCGGCCCGGCGGCGGCCGCCGACCAGGCGAAGCGCAGGCTCCAGACGTCGCCCAGGATCGGCGACGGCGTGATCCGGCACGCGCTCACCTTCACCGTCAAGCCGGGCAGCGAGGAGATCGTCGCCAAGATCCTCGCCGACTACGCCTCACCCGAGCCGCAGGTCGACGACACCACCCGGCTGTGCCGCACCTCGCTGTTCATGCACGGCAACCGGGTGGTGCGGGCCATCGAGGTGCGGGGCGACCTGCTCTCCGCGCTGCGCCACGTCTCCCGGCAGCCCGAGGTGCGGGCCGTCGAGGAGGCCATCAACCCCCATCTGGAGCAGGACCGGGACCTCAACGACCCCGAGTCCGCCCGGGTCTTCTTCACCCGCGCCGCGCTGCCGGCCGTCCACCACGTGACGGCGGAGGAGCGGCAGAACCCGCAGGCCGAGCGGTACGCCCTGTACTACCCGGCCCGGCCGGACCGCGGCATGAAGCTGGCCGAGCTGCTCGCCCGGCAGGACGAGGCGGCGGCGGACGACCCGAGCAGCCCGGTCCTGCGCAGCACGATCTTCCAGCGCGACGACGTCGTCGTACGGCTGATCGACGTGCGCGGCGGACTCGAGGCCGCCGACCCGGTACAGGCCCTGGGTCTGTCCGACCCCGGACAGGTGGCCGAGCTGACGACGCTCCAGGACGACGCCGCCGGCGCGTCCAAGTCGAAGGACGGCCGTCTCGCGCGCTTCCTCGAACTGGCGCGCATGGATCTCGTCACCGACCGCCGGTCGCCCGACGCCTGATTCGTCATCACGTGGCGGGGGCGGTGCCCCGCCCCCGCCACGTCGGTGCACCACATCATCGGAGGAAGTCGTGATCACTTCTCGTCACAGAATCATGGACCTCAGCGAGGTCGAGCCCAACACCCGGCGAGGCGGCGACCTGCGCGCCATGCTCACCCCGGCCACGGTGGGCGCCACCAGCGGCTTCATGGGTCTGGCCCTCATCCAGCCCGGCGACCGCATCGGTGAGCACTACCACCCGTACTCCGAGGAGTTCGTGTACGTCGTGTGCGGACAGCTGGAAGTGGACCTGGACGGTGAGCCGCACCCGCTCCAGCCCGAGCAGGGGCTCCTGATCCCCCTCAACGTGCGCCACCGCTTCCGCAACGTCGGCAAGGTGGAGGCCCGTATGGTCTTCCACCTCGGCCCGCTGGCCCCGAGCCCGCCGCTCGGCCACGTCGACACCGAGGAGACCGAAGCCGAGCCCGCCGTGGTCGGGGCGGAGTCGGGCGAGCGACGTCAGGTGCGCTCATGACGAGACGAGTGGCGGTCACCGGCATAGGCATCGTCGCCCCGGGCGGCATAGGCGTCCCGGCCTTCTGGAACCTCCTGGCGGACGGGCGCACGGCGACGCGGGCCATCACGTTCTTCGACCCGACCGGTCTGCGGTCGCGGATCGCCGCAGAGTGCGACTTCGACCCGGCGGCCCACGGCCTGGACGCGACGGACGTCGAGCGGTGCGACCGCTACATCCAGTTCGCCCTGGTCGCCGGGGACGAGGCGGTACGCGACGCGGGTATCGACCTCGCCGCCGAGAACCCCTGGCGGGTCGGTGTCTCCCTGGGCACCGCGGTCGGCGGCACCACCCGGCTGGAGAACGACTACGTCGCGGTCAGCCACGGCGGGCAGCGCTGGGACGTGGACCACCGGGAGGCGGCCCCGCACCTGCACCGCGCGTTCACGCCCAGCACGCTCGCCTCGACGGTGGCGGAGCGGTTCGGGGCCCGCGGTCCGGTGCAGACCGTCTCCACGGGCTGCACCTCCGGGCTCGACGCGGTCGGGTACGCCTTCCACACCGTGGAGGAGGGCCGGGCCGACATATGCATAGCCGGTGCCTCTGACTCGCCGATCTCGCCGATCACCATGGCGTGCTTCGACGCGATCAAGGCCACCTCCTCGAACAACGACGACCCGGCCCACGCCTCGCGTCCCTTCGACGCCGACCGTGACGGGTTCGTCATGGGCGAGGGCGGCGCCGTACTCGTCCTGGAGGAGCTCGAGCACGCCCGGGCCCGCGGCGCGCACGTCTACTGCGAGCTCGGCGGGTACGCCACGTTCGGCAACGCCTACCACATGACCGGCCTGACCAGCGACGGCCTGGAGATGGCCCGGGCCATCGAGGAAGCCCTCGACCACGCCCGGCTCGACGCCACCGCGATCGACTACGTCAACGCGCACGGCTCGGGCACCAAGCAGAACGACCGCCACGAGACCGCCGCGGTGAAGCGGGTCCTGGGCACCCACGCCTACGACACGCCCATGAGCTCCATCAAGTCGATGGTGGGCCACTCCCTCGGCGCGATCGGGGCGATCGAACTCGTCGCCTGTGTGCTGGCCCTGGCCCACCAGGTCGTACCGCCGACCGCGAACTACGAGACGCCCGACCCCGAGTGCGACCTGGACTACGTCCCGCGCGTGGCCCGGGAGCGCAAGCTCGCCAGCGTGCTCTCGGTGGGCAGCGGGTTCGGCGGCTTCCAGTCCGCGGTGGTCATGAACCGGCCGAGGGAGAAGACACGATGAGCGAACCCCTGCCGCGGCGCGCGGCCGTCACGGGAATCGGTGTGATCGCGCCCAACGGAGCCAGTACCGAGACCTTCTGGAAGGCCACCAGGGAGGGCATCAGCGTCCTGGACCGGGTCGACCGCGAGGGCTGCGAGGATCTGCCGCTGCGGGTGGCGGGCCAGGTCCGCGACTTCGACCCGTCGGCCGCGATCGAGGAGCGCTTCCTGGTCCAGACCGACCGGTTCACGCACTTCGCGATGGCCGCGGCCGACTTCGCGCTGGACGACGCCCAGCTCGGCCGGCCGGAGACCGACGCCGCGCCCTTCTCCGTGGGCGTGGTCACCGCGGCCGGTTCCGGCGGCGGCGAGTTCGGACAGCGCGAGCTCCAGCAGTTGTGGGGCAAGGGCAGTCGCTTCGTCGGCCCGTACCAGTCCATCGCCTGGTTCTACGCCGCCAGCACCGGCCAGATCTCCATCCGCCGCGGCTTCAAGGGCCCCTGCTCGGTCGTCGCCGCCGACGAGGCCGGCGGCCTCGACGCCCTCGCCCACGCGGCGCGGGCGGTGCGCCGCGGCACCGATGTGATCGTGGCCGGGGCCACCGAGGCGCCGATCGCGCCCTACTCGGTGGTCTGCCAACTCGGCTACGACGAACTCAGCACGGTCGACGACCCGACCCGCGCCTACCGCCCCTTCACCTCCGCGGCCTGCGGGTTCGTGCCGGCCGAGGGCGGGGCCATGCTCGTGGTGGAGGCGGACGCCGCGGCCCGGGCACGGGGCGTGCGGGTTCGGGCCCATCTGGCCGGACACGCGGCGACCTTCACCGGGGCCTCCCGCTGGGAGGAGTCCCGGGAGGGGCTCGCCCAGGCCGTCCGGCAAGCCCTTGAGGAGGCCGACTGCGCGCCCGAGGAGATCGACGTGGTCTTCGCCGACGCCCTCGGTGTACCGGAGGCGGACCGCGCCGAGGCCCTGGCGATCGCCGACGCACTCGGGGCGCACGGCACCCGCGTGCCCGTCACCGCGCCGAAGACCGGCATCGGCCGGGGCTACTGCGCGGCGCCGCTGATGGACGTCGCGGCGGCGGTGCTCGCGATGGAGCACGGCCTGATCCCACCCACCCCCAACGTCTTCGACATCTGCCACGACCTCGACCTCGTGACCGGCCGGGCCCGTACCGCCGAGGTACGCACGGCGCTGGTCCTGAGCCGGGGACTCATGGGGTCGAACTCGGCGCTGGTGCTGCGGCACGGCGCCACCGACGCCTCGTAGCGAGGCGCCGCGGAGCAGCAGAGGAAGGGAATGCCATGACCGACCGCATCACTGTGGAAGAGCTGGCCGAACTCATGAAGAAGTCCGCCGGCGTCACCGTCGCCCCGGAGGAACTCCGCCGCGACGACGCCGGCTTCGACCGCCTGGGCGTCGACTCGCTCGGCCTGCTGGGGATCGTGGGCGAACTGGAGAACCGGTACGGCACGCCGATGCCTCCCGACGCCGAACGCTCCAAGTCACCCCGGCAGTTCCTCGACCTCGTCAACAGTGCCCTCATGACAGGAGCGTGAGATGACCGGACACACGCAGAACGAGATCACCATCGCGGCGCCTCTCGACCTGGTCTGGGAGGTGACCAACGACCTGGAGAACTGGCCGCGCCTGTTCAGCGAGTACGCCTCCGTCGAGATCCTCTCCCGGGAGGGACGCAGGACGACGTTCCGGCTGACCATGCACCCGGACGAGAACGGCACCGTGTGGAGCTGGGTCTCGGAGCGCGAGCCGGACCGCGACACGCTCACCGTCAAGGCCCGCCGGGTCGAGACGGGGCCCTTCGCCCACATGGACATCCACTGGCGGTACGAGGAGGTGCCGGCCGGTACGCGGATGGTCTGGACGCAGGACTTCGCGATGAAGCCCGAAGCGCCGGTCGACGACGAGTGGATGACCGACAACATCAACCGGAACTCCAAGGTCCAGCTGGGCCTGATCCGGGACCGCATCGAGAAGACCGCCGCCGAGCGCGGTGCCACTCCCGGTCTGACCGACTGAGCCGGACGGAGAACAGCACCATGCACCAAGCTCTGATCGTCGCCCGGATGGCCCCGGGATCGGCACCCGACATCGCCAAGGTGTTCGAGGAGTCCGACCGGGGAGAGCTGCCGCGGCTCGTCGGCGTGAACCGGCGCAGCCTGTTCCAGTTCGGCGACGTGTACATGCACCTGATCGAGTCCGAGCGCGACCCCGGGCCCGCCATCGCCAAGATCACCGGACATCCCGAGTTCCGGGGCGTCAGCGAGCGGCTGGCCGCGTACGTCAGCGCGTACGACCCCGAGACCTGGCGTTCCCCGCAGGACGCCATGGCGCAGCGCTTCTACCTCTGGGAGCGCGAGCCGGCCGGCTGACCCCCGCCGAACATCACCGGTCGCCGGGCCCGCGACGCTGCGGGCCCGGCGACCGGTGGTCTGTGTGTGTCTCTTCGCGGTCGGATCAGCCGGGGACGTGGCAGTCGAACGCGTGCAGGTAGGGGTTGACCGGGCTGATGTCGTCGATGACGAGCCCCGCTTCGGTCAGCCGGTCCACCATGCTCCGGGTGGTGTGCTTCGCCCCGCCGACGTTCAGGAGCAGCAGCAGGTCCATCGCGGTGCTGAACCGCATCGAGGGCGAGTCGTCGACGAGGTTCTCGATGACCACGACCCGGGTCCCGGGGCCGCCCGCCTCACGGACGTTGCGCAGCGCGCGGGCCGTGCTCTCGTCGTCCCACTCCAGGATGTTCTTGATGACGTAGACGTCGGCCTTCACCGGAACGGCCTCGCGGACGTCGCCGGGCACCACGCGCGCACGGCCGGCGAGGTCGCCGCCCGCGAGCAGACGCGGCACCGCGTTCTCCACCACCCGGGGGAGGTCGAGCAGCGCCCCGTGCATCGACGGGTACTTGTCCAGCAGGCTCGCCACCACGTGCCCCTGGCCACCGCCGATGTCGGCGACCGACGAGCTCCCCGTCAGGTCGAGGAACTCCGCGACGTCCCGCGCCGACTGCACGCTGGAGGTCGTCATGGCGCGGTTGAAGACGTCGGCCGACTCCGGTGCGTCCTCGTTGAGGTAGGGGAAGAACTCCTTGCCGTACAGGTCCTCCACCACGTTGCGGCCGGTGCGCACCGCCTCGTCCAGCATCGGCCAGGCGTCCCAGGTCCACGGCTCGGTGCACCACAGCGTGATGGCGCGCAGACTGTGGGGGTCGTCCTCGCGCAGCAGCCGGGAGACGTCGGTGTGGGCGAAGGTCCCGTCCGGCCCCTCGGCGAAGACGCCGTAGCAGGACAGGGCCCGCAGCAGCCGTCGCAGCGGGCGCGGTTCGGTCTTCACCGCGGCCGCGAGGTCCTCCACGGCCATGGGGCTGTCGCCGAGGGCGTCGGCGACGCCCAGCCGGGCGGCCGCGCGCACGGCGGCGGCGCATGCCGCCCCGAACGCGAGTTCCCGCAGCCGCATCGACGGCGGAGGGGCAGACTGAGCGGTCGTCATGTGCCGCCTTCCTTCTCGGAGTTCATGGGGTCACCGGGATTCAGCACAGGCCGGCGGGCTTCGACGAGCGGCAGGAGTTGCCTTCGAAGACGTTGCCCTTGCCGGTGTCCGTGTTCACGAGGTCCGGGGAGTTGCCCCGCAGCAGGTTGCCGCTGATCCGGTTCCGGTCGCTGGTCGTGCCCACGAAACTCTTGAACAGGACGATGCCGCCGGACAGCGGGGACTTGCCGACGTTGTCCTTGATCACGTTGTGGGTGACCAGGCTGTCCTCGGCGCCGGTCAGGACGATGCCGGTGCCCTGGAGGGCGTCCAGCCGCGCGGTCTTCGGGCAGGACTTGTTGTTGCGCTCGATGCGGTTGTCGCGCACCGTCACGAAGCCGGCCTTCGGCTTGTTCTCGTCGCCGACGACGAACACGCCCGCGCAGTTGCCCGTGAGGTGGTTGCCCGCGAGGGTCAGGTTGCGCAGCCGGCGGACGGTGACACCGATCCGGTTGCCCTCCAGCCGGTTGTGCTCGACCACGGTTCCCTCGGTGTCCGTGGCGCCCTGCTCCTCCTTGACCGTGTTGGCCAGGAACAGGCCCGCGTCGCCGTTGTCGCGGGCGGTGTTGTCGCGGAACAGGCCATGGACCGAGTGCTCCGTGGCGATGCCCCACACGCCGTTCTTCACCGCGGTGACGCGCCGCACGGTCAGCCCGTCGGCCTCCGTGGCGTAGAGACCGGTCTTGGCGAAGCCGGTCACCGTCAGGGAGGCGACGGTGACGCCGTCGACGCCCCGGTCCTTCGTGCCCACGACGCAGATGCCGTTCCCGCCCGCGGCACAGCTGTTCACGGCCTTTCCGGTCTTGGCGGCGCCCGATCCGGTGCTCGGGGCGGTGCCGGTGCTCGCGCCCGCCTGCGGTTCGAGCACCGTGCCGCGGCCCATGCCGCGCAGGGTGAGCCCGGGCGTGCTCACGTCGACGCTCTCGTGAAAGGTGCCGTGGGTCAGCAGTACGGTGTCGCCCGGCCGGGCGGCGTCCACCGCCTTCTGGATCGATTCGCCGGGGTGGACCACGTGGACCGTGTGGGCGGCGACCGGGGGAGCGGCGCCGAGCCCCGTTCCGAGCAGCGCCGCTGTGCACGCCAGGTACGCGATATGGCATTTCTTCATATCGTGTACGTTATGACCCGATAGCCCGGAACAGGCGAGATGGGCCATCCGGCGGCGTGTCCCGCCCGCAGCCCGCAGCCCGCCGCCGGGTGACGTCAGCCGGTGCGCGGGCGGCGGTTGCTCCGGGACGCGCGCCGGGAGAGTCGCCGCGGGCGGGCGCCGGCCGGCGGCGTCGGCCTTTCGGCGGGCGACTCCTCGGCGAGCGGCTCGTCGGCGGGCCGCGGCCCGGCCGGCTCGTCCTGCCACGCCTCGTAGTCCGTGAAGGCGTCACCGGAGTCCTGGCCGCCGGGCGAGTGCGCGGCGCCCGCGTACTCGGGCTGCGGGACGTTCTTGAGCAGGGCCAGCGTCAGGGTGTCGGAGTCGGGCAGGGCGCCCGGCAGGGGCTGGGTGACCGTGCCGGGCAGCATGACGAGGGACGTGGTGCCGGTCTTCTCGCCGGAGGGCCGCAACTGGACGCGGATGCCGTGCCGTTCGGCGAGCCTGCCGACCACGAACAGCCCCATGTGCTGGGAGATGTCCACGTCGACGGTCGGCGGGTCGGCCAGCTTGCGGTTGATCACCGCGAAGTCGTCCGCCGCCAGCCCGATGCCCTCGTCGTGGATCTCGACCGTGATCCGGCCGTCGGGGAGCCGCACGGCGGTCACCCGCACCTCGGAGTGCGGGGAGGAGAACACCGTGGCGTTCTCCAGCAGTTCGGCGAGCAGATGCACGAGGTCGGGCACGGTCCGGCCGTCGATCTGGGCCTCCGGCAGCCCGGAGAGCCGGATGCGCTCGTACTGCTCCACCTCCGAGCAGGCCGCGCGGACGACGTCGACCAGTGGCAGCGGCCGGTCCCACTGCTCGGCGGGCCGCTCGCCGCCCAGTACCAGGAGGTTCTCGCCGTTGCGGCGGACCCGGGTGGCGAGATGGTCCAGCCGGAAGAGGTTCTCCAGCTGCTCCGGGTCGGTCTCGTTGTCCTCCAGGCTGGTGATGAGGGCCAGTTGACGTTCGATCAGGGACTGGCCCCGGTGCGAGAGGTTGGTGAAGATCGCGTTGATGTTGCCCCGCAGCAGGGCCTGTTCGGCGGCGAGGCGGACGGCCTCGCGATGGACGAGGTCGAAGGCCCGGGCCACCTCGCCGATCTCGTCGGTGGTGTGGATCGGGATCGGGACGACCCGGGTGTCCACCTCGCCGGAGTCGGGCCGGGACATCTGGTCGACGAGAGCGGGCAGCCGTTGACCGGCGATCTCGATCGCGAAAGCGCTGAGGCGGCGCATCCCGGTGCTCATCGTGCGGGCCACCCAGGAGGCGAGCACAAAGGCCACGAGCAGCGAGGCGAGCACGAGCGCCGCGTTGGTGACGGCGTCCCGGCGCGCGTCGTCGGCGAGGTCGTGGGCGCTCGTGAGCGCGGCGTCGGTGAGGTTCACCTGGATGCCCCGGTAGGCGTCGAAGCCCAGCGTGGACGCGGCGAAGAACGACTCGGGTGTGATGCCCCGCGTGGCCAGTTCCGCGGCCGGCTTCCCGTCGGCGATCTCGGCGATCATCACGTCGATGGCGGGCGGGGTGACGAACGTCCGCCCCGCCGCCGCGGCCTGTGCGGCCGCGGCGGCGGTCTGCTGTCTGCCGCGTTCCTCGGCGGCGGCCAGCGCCTGCTGGAGCCTCGTCACGTCCTCGGTGGTGCCCGCGCCCACGTACTCCTGGAGCCCGACCTGTTCGAGGTAGGCGTACGAGCGGAACGAGGCCAGCTGGGACGCCAGTTCGCCGGGGGCCAGCCGGTCGCGGTCCTCCACCAGCAGATGTGTCCCGATGGACCGGATCAGGGACTCGGCCGCCTGCGTCAGGGACACGGCGTAGAGCGTCCGGCCGATGCTCGCCTGGCTGCTGCTGCCGAAGCCCAGCTCGTTCGAGATCTCCATCAAGGGGTGCTGGACGGTGTGGTAGCTCTCCTCGGTCTGTACTCCGGACATCCGGGAGGTGAACGCGTTGGCCCGCACGGCGGCCAGTTGCGCCTCACCGGCGCGGACCAGCTGGACGCGCCGGACCAGGCCGCCGGTCTTCGGCATCCGGTCGACCGCCGCGTCGAACACCCGCGCGTCCGCGTCGGTGATCTTCCGGGCCTGTACGACCGTGTCGGAGGTCCTGGCGCCCGTCAGCAGGGGGATGACCGACAGATCGCGCTCGTTGATCGCGTCGCTCGCGTATTTGTTCGCCGCCTGGATCAGTTCCGCCACGCGGACCGCGTCGTCCGCGGCCTGCCAGATGTCGACCGAGCGTTTCACCCGTACGCCTCCGAGTACGAGGGCGACGAGCACGGGGATCAGCAGCACGGCCCGAAGCCGTCTGGCCACGGGCCAGTTGCGGGTGAGGAGCTTTCTTCGTCCCTCAGCCGCGGGTGAGTTCTTCGGCACGATCGACCTATCGCCTCTGGAGCGCCTCGCGCGTGACGCGCCGGGTACCCCTCACTACGACGCGTCGGCGGCACTGTGTTCAAAAGTGGTGCAAGATTCGCCTAAGACGTCGCCCACGTTCGGCCGGTGCGCGGCCGGAACCAGCACGGGCGGTACGGGGGCGCCGGGCGCCGAAGAGGGCGTCGGCGAGGCCGGCCGCGCCCGGACCGCGGGCCCGGACTTGCAGGCACGAGGGTGGCCGGGGCGGTACCGCCGAGGCGGACCGAACCCAGGTAGCTCACCGCCAGGGGCAGGTCGGGCTCCCGGTCCGTCGGCACGCACGCGGCCTTGCCGTCCCGGACGCGGTCAGGGGGTGGCGGGCGTGCTCGCCGAGGAGCGGGTCGTCGACGTCGAGGACGAGCTCGCCGTCCGTGCGCCGGCCGCGCCAGGCCGGCGCACGCGGGACGCGGTAAGCGGGTTCGTCGAAGTCACGTCACGCCCGTCTGCGGGTGGCCGGGGAACGCCGTGACAGCGAGTCGATGATCACCGCGGCGAAGAGCACCCCGCCCGTGATGACGAACTGCACGGCCGGGGGAGTGTCCGTGATCGCCATGCCGGAGGCGATCGACTGGATGACCAGCATGCCGAGCACCGCCGACCAGGTGGTACCGCGCCCGCCGAACAGGCTGGTGCCGCCGATGACGGCAGCCGCGATGGCGTTCACCAGCAGCACGCCCGACCCCGAACTCTGACTCACCGAGGTGATGCGCGAGGCCAGGAACAGGCCGCCGACGGCGGCCATCGTGCCCGAGGCCGCGAGCACCGCGGTCTGCACCCACGTCACGCTGAGGCTGGCTCGGCGGGCCGCCTCGATGCTGCCGCCGAGCGCGTAGACCTGCCGTCCGTGGCGGGTGCGGCGCAGCACCACGTCGAGACCGGCCACCACCACGAGGAAGATCAGCAGGGCGAGCGGCAGCCCCTGGAACCGGTTGAGCAGGTACGCGACGCCGAAGGCGACCACGGCGACCGCCGCGGTGCGCAGCGCGATGGCGTGCACCGACCGGTGCGGCATACCGATGGCCCTGCGACGCCGCCGGTCGCGGTCGCAGACGAGGAAGACCGCGCCCGCGGCGACCGCCGCCAGGCCGTAGGCCACGGCGTCGTCGGTGAAGTAGTAGCTGGTCAGCTTGGCGACCAGCCCGTTCTCGTCGAGGTTGACGGTGCCGTTGTCCCCGAGGACGGAGAGCATCAGGCCGTTCCAGGTGAGCAGCCCGGCGAGAGTGATCACGAAGGCCGGCACCCGGGTTCTGGCGATGGAGTAGCCCTGGACGGTTCCCGCCACGGTGCCCGCCAGCACCGCGACGATGAGCGCGAGCCACTCCGGCACCCCGTTGTTCACGTTCAGCACGGCGAAGACGGCCGCCGCGAGCCCGCTGATCGAGCCGACGGACAGATCGAGTTCACCGAGCAGCAGCACGAAGACGATGCCGACCGCGATCATCCCCGTGCCCACGATGTCCACGCTGAGATTGGACAGGTTGCGGGGCGAGAGGAAGTTCTCGTTGAGGGACTGGAAGGTGATCCAGACGACGGCGAGGACGAGGACGACGGGCAGCGAGCCCAGCTCCCCGGCGCTCAGCTTGCGCCGGACGACCGCCGGCCCGCTGCGCACGGCACGGGCGACGGCCCGCACGCGGGTCACCACCTCGCCTCCCGCACGGCCGCCCGCGGGGGCACGTCCCGTACGCGTACGGCGCCGGTGACGGCCCCGGGCGCGTCGCCCCCGAGAACGGCGGCGGAACGCCCGGAGCGAATCTCCGGCACGGAAACCATCTCCTTCCCGAGGGCGTCGGCTCCGGCGGCGTCGGGTCGACGCGTGCCCTGCCGGCACGGTGTCCGTTCGATGCGGGTCAGGTCAGTCCCGCCCGGTCGCAGGCGTCCCGGAGCTGGGGCGTGCAGATCTGCCGGACGGTGTGCAGGCCGTCCTTCACCACCGTGTCCTCGATGTTGTCGACGGTCACCGACACCGGGGTGAGCAGCACGGCGGCGACCGCTTCCCCGCCGCTCGTCGGCACCTCGGCCGTGGCCACCTGCCCGAGACTCTCCCCGCGGGCCGCGGCGACCGCCATGGCGCCGCCGGCCGCGGCCTCGGGCGCGAACGGCTTGAAGACGGTCATGTACTGCTCGCCGCCGACGATGCGCCGCAGGGCCGAGAGCTCGGCGTCCTGCCCGGTGACCGGGGGCAGCGGGTCGACCTTGTTCGCCTTGAGGGCGGAGATGCTCCCGGCCGCGAGGCCGTCGTTGGCCGCGTACACCCCGTCGATGGACTCGACGCCGAGGGCCGCGATCGCCCCGGACATGTTCATGTGCGCGGTCTCCCTGCGCCACTGGAGGGTGTCGTAGGCCTTGCCGATCTTCACCTTTCCGTCGAGCACGGACAGGGCGCCGTCCTGGAACGACTTCGTGTTCGGGTCGCTGGGGTCGCCGTTCATCATGACGATCTCGGCGCCCGGCACCTTGTCGCCCATCGCCTTCAGCAGCGCCCGGCCCTGGAGCCTGCCGACCTCCTTGCCGTCGAAGGAGACGTAACCCGAGACGGGGCCCTCGGACAGCCGGTCGTAGGAGATGACGGGGATGTCCGCCTCGTGGGCCTTGGCGACCGCCGGGCCGAGCGAGCGGGCGTCGACCGCCACGAGCACGACGGCGTCGACCCCCTTGGTGATCATCGAGTCTATCTGTTCCTGCTGGAGGGCCACATCGCCCTTGGCGTTGGCGTGATCGACCGCGCAGTCGGGGCACAGTTCGTCGATCTTCTTCTCCAGCAGGGGCCCGTCCTGGGTCTCCCAGCGCGGGGTGGTGACGTCCGGCAGCAGCAGACCGATGTGCGGCCGGCTGTCCCGGCCGGGTTCGTCGCGGGTGTCCGCCCCGCAGGCCGTCAGGACGACCGCGGTGGAGACCGCGGTCACCGCTGCTGCTGTGTCCCTGATGCAGGCCTTCATGGGTGGTACCTGCCGTAGACGACAATAGGGTGGATAGCGGTGGATATGTTCGGTTGATCCTCATATGCGATTCTGGTGGGTGGGTGCCCCGATCTCAACCTGTCGGCACCTGCGGCAGGATGGGAGGTACGTTGCGGACATGCCTCGACCGGGCCCTGACCTTCGCCGGAGCGACACTGGCGGCGGTCTACGCGCCCGAGGTCGGCACGCGCGAGCTTCAGCTGGTGGACACGTCCGGAAGCGCCTCTTCCGGACCGGCGCCGCCGGAGCGCCTGCCGCTGTCCGGTGACTCGCCCGCGGCGCGTGCCTTCCGCACCCACCACCCCCTCTGGCTGACCGCCGAGACCCCGCTCGGTGCCCTGCCCCTCGGCATCCAGGGCAGCCGGCTGGGCTGCCTCCTCGTCCTGGGGGCCTCCCCGGACGGCTTCGAGGTCGAGCAGCGCCGCTTCCTGGAGCGCTACGCCGACGCGGTCGCCGCCCTCCTGCCGCCGGGCGCGGACCCGCCGGTCCCCACACCGCTGCTGGGCCCCGCCCTGCGCAGCCTGCGCGTCGGCTCCTTCGTCCTCTCCCCGGACACCGGCCTGATCGAGGCCGACGACACCCTGCTCGAACTGGTCGGCATCTCACCGGACGACTTCGACGGCAAGGTCGACACCCTCCTCGCGCACGCCCTCCCGGAGGACATGCACGCCCTGATGTCGGTCCTGGAGCCGACCACCGACGCCCTGGGCCGACGGGACCTGGAGTTCCGGGTCCGGGGCCCCACCGGCGAGATGCGCTGGCTGAGCCTGAGCTGCCGGGCGGAGTCGGTCGCGGGCGACGGGCCGCAACAGGTCCTGGGCGTGGTGACGGCGACCCCGGTGCTGCGCCGCGGCGGCGACGACGTCTCCCGGATCCAGTGGCTGACGGCCGCCCTCGACGACGCCGCGACGGTCCGCGACGTCGGCCGCGTGGTGGTCGCCGCCCTGCGCGAGCCGCTGGCCGCCGACCACGTGGCCCTCGCCGCGGTCCAGGACGACCGGGTCTTGGTCACCGCCCTCGACCCGCCCCAGCCCGGCGCCTGGCCGGACGTGTGGCGCACCGAGTGGCGCACGGAATGGCCCGACGCACCGCTGCGCGCCCTGCCCACCCTCCAGGCGGCCCTGCGGGACGGCCGGATGGACCTCTGGCCGGCCGGCAGCGCCCTCGAAGCCGGCCTCGCGGGCATCGGAGCCGGCGGACTGGCCGTGCTGCCGCTGCCCGCCAAGGGCCAGGTCGCCGGGGTGTGCCTGGTCGGCTGGGACCGCCCGCACGAGTTCGTCCCCGAGGAACGGTCCCTGCTCACCGCCACCGCCGCCCTGGTCGGCCAGGCCCTCAAGCGCGCCCACGCGCACGACGCCGAGCAGGAACTGGCGACGATGCTCCAGCGCAGCCTGCTGCCCCGGCGCCTGCCCGAACTGCCCGGCGGGACGGCCGTCGCCCGCTATCTGCCCGCCAGACGCGGGCTCCAGGTGGGCGGTGACTGGTACGACGTCATCGCCCTCTCCGAGGACCGGGTGGCCCTGGTCATCGGAGACGTCCAGGGCCACAGCGCCGGAGCGGCGACGATCATGGGCCAGATGCGTACGGCCGTCCGCGCCTACGCCATCGAGGGCCACCCGCCCGACGTGGTCGTCTCGCACGCCAACCGGCTCCTCGTCGGCATGGAGACCGACCTCTTCGCCACCTGCTGCTACGCCGAACTGGACCTGGAGGAGGGCAACGCGCTCTTCGTCCGGGCCGGGCACCTCGCGCCCATGCTGCGTCTTCCCGACGGCTCCACCGAGGAGGTGGAGGTGGCGGGCGGCCCCCCGCTCGGCGTCCTGGCGGAGGCGGACTTCCCCATGACGGCCGTCGAACTGGCTCCCGGCACGGTCCTCGCCCTGGTCACCGACGGTCTGGTCGAGGCCGCCGACCTGCCCCTGGACGAGGGCATGCGCCGCACGCGCGTCGCGCTCGCCGCGGCCGACCCCGCCGACCCGGGGAAGATGGCCGACGAACTCCTCGGCGACGACGGCCGCCGGGAGGACGACGTGGCGCTGCTGCTGCTGCGCTACGACGGCATGAAGACCCGGCCGATCCGGGCCGGCTGGATGGTGTGGCGGCTGCCGGACGCCGTCATGCACGCCCGCCGCTTCACCGCGCGCACCCTGCGCCGCTGGAAGGTCCAGGAGACGGCCGACGCGGTGCTGCTGGTCGTCTCCGAACTCGTCACCAACGCCCTGGTGCACACCCAGGGGCCGGTCCGACTCGACCTGGTGCTGCGCGGGGACCGGGTGCGCGTCTCGGTGAGCGACTCCTCGCCGCGCGCGCCCGCCAAACCGGTGATCGTCGACTGGGAGGCGACCGGCGGCCGGGGCCTGCTGCTGGTCGAGGCGATGTCCGACGCCTTCGGGTCGGTCCCGGTGGCCGGCGGCAAACAGGTGTGGAGCGAGATCGCCGTGCCGGAGGGAGTGCCGTGAGGACGCGCCGCGGGGCCGTCGTCGCGGTGCTCGCCGCGGCGCTCCTGACGATGCCCCTGGCCGCCTGCGCAGGAGACGAGAAGGCGGCCGGCGAGGGCTTCACCGTCGGCCTGCTGCTGCCGAGCCGCGCGGTCCCGCGCTGGGAACACGCCGACCGACCGCTGATCGAGGCGCAGGTGAAGAAGTTCTGCCCCGGCTGCCGGACGGAATACGCCAACGCCGAGAACGACGTCACCCGACAGCGGCAGCAGATGATCTCCATGGTCACCAAGGGGGCCCGGGTCCTCATCCTCGACGCCGCCGACACCCGTGCGCTGCGCTCCTCCATCCAGGAAGCGGACCGGGCGGGTGTCCCGGTGATCGCCTACGACCGCCTCGCCGAGGGCCCGATCACCGGCTACGTCGGCTTCGACGGCCTCATGGTCGGCAGACTCCAGGGCGAGGCGCTCCTGAAGGCCCTGGGGCTGAAACCGGGGCAGAAGGCCGGGAGCGACAACGTCGTCATGATGAACGGCGATCCGACCAGCCCGAACGCGGAGTCGTACCGCAAGGGCGCGCTGTCCGTCCTCACCGGCGCGGTGCGGATCGCCCGGTCCTACGACACCGCGGACTGGAGCACCCAGAACGCCCACGTCAACATGTCCGCCGCCATCGCGGCCCTCGGCCCGGACCGGATCGACGGCGTCCTCGCGGCCAACGACAACATCGCCGCGGGCGTCGTCACCGCGCTCAAGAGGGCCGGCGTCACCGACCTCCCGCCCGTCACCGGCCAGGACGCCGACCTCGACGCGGTGCGGCGCGTCGTCAAGGGCGAGCAGTACATGACGGTCTACAAGCCGTTCGCGAAGGAGGCCGCCGCGGTCGCCGCCATGGCCGTCGCCGTCGGCCGGGGCGAGGACCCCCGGGACAGCGCCACCACGACCGTCGACAGCCCCACCACGAAACGCATCCCGGCCGTCCTGCTCCAGCCGCGCCCGGTGACGGCCCGTGACATCGCGCGGACCCTGGTCAAGGGCGGCCTGTACACGACGGACCAGATCTGCACCCGTGAGCTCCTGACGGCCTGCGCGAGGGCGGGACTCACCCGCTGAGCCGCCGGGAGGCCGTCAGTGCTGGTGCGGCTGCTGGTACGGCGTGCCGTACGCCTGGCCGCCCACGCCGCCCGCGGCCTGCGCCGTCAACTGCTCCGCCTGCTCCCTGGTCAGCTTCTGCTCGGCACCGCAGAACGTGCACTGCGTCGCGTGACTCGTCGAGATCGGGAACAGCGGCACGAAGAACAGCGTGAACTTCGTGACCCGCTTGCGCAGCGTGTGCGCGGCGGGATTGCCGCAACGGCCGCACACGAGCGTCAGTATCGCCAGCTGGTAGAGGTATCCCTTGGTGCCGAAGATGATCACGCTGTGCTTCCTTCTGGGTGAGTGTCCGTCCGGGCGGGTCGCCGTCGGGACGGCTGTCGGGACCGCTGTCCGCACGGCACAGTCTGCTGCATGGCCGGGTCACCCGGGTGAGCGGCAGGCGGGTCGATGCCCTGGGCCACGCGGGCGATCCCCCGGCCACGACTGCGGCGGCCGCCGCCCGCCCACAGCCATGGTCGTCTGGCCGCCGCACGGCGGCGATTCCGGCTTCCCCGCAAGGTAGGTCCCATGCCCCGAGTCCCCCGTTCGGCGGGCGTCACCGCCGTCGCCCTCTCCCTCGGCCTGCTCGCCACGGCCCCCGCGGTCTCGGACGAGCCGGCGGTCTCCGCTCCGCGCGTCGTCGTCCACTTCGACCTCGCCAAGGGCCAGTCACCGGAGAACATCGCCCTCGAACCCGACGGCTCCGCCGACCTGACGTTCTCCACCGCCCGGCAGGTCGTCAACGTCACCCGGCAGGGCAGGACGCGGCTCCTGGCGACCCTGCCCGCCGTGACGGACCCGCAGACACCCGTCGTCGGCAGGGCCGTCGTCCTCGGCATCGCCCGCGCACAGAACGGCACCCTGTACGTCAACTACGCCACCGGCACCCGCGAGACCGGCATCTGGCGCATCCCCGCCGGCGGCGGACAGCCCCGGCAGATCGCACAGCTGCCGCCGACCGGGTTCCCCAACGGCCTCGCCCTCGACGAGCGCCGGGGCGTGCTCTACGCCGCGGACTCGGTGCTGGGCACCGTCTGGCGCGTCCCGCGCTCGGGCGGCAAGCCCACGGCGTGGGCCGCGGGAGCCGTGCTCGAGCCGCGCAACGCACCGCCGGCGGCCCGCGTCGGAGTCAACGGCCTCAAGGTCCACCGCGACGCCGTGTGGGTGTCCAACACCAACGCGGGCACGCTGCTGCGCATCCCCGTGCGGGAGAGCGGCTGCGCCGGCGCGATCGAGACCCGGGCGACAGGCCTCTCCGCGATCGACGACTTCGCGTTCCTCGACCGGCACCGCGACACGCTTCTCGCCGCCCTGATCGGCAGCAGCGAGGTCGCCCAGGTCCGCCCGGACGGTACCCACCGCATCGTCCTCACCCGGCAGGACGGACTGTCCAACCCCGCCTCGGTGGCGGTACGCGGCCGGACCGCCTACGTCCCCAGCGCGGCGTACTTCAAGCAGCCCGACCCGAATCTGCTCCTGGCCCGCGTCCACCAACGCGACCGAGGCTAGCCGCCCGGCGGCCCCGTAACCGGGAGGCGGGGTACGGGGCCGCGGGGGAGGGACAGAAGCGCAGAGAGGGCGAGAACGAGAAGGAGGAAGAGCGAAAAGGGGAACGGGGTAAGGGGGAAAGGGTGAGAGCGCGCGAGGGGGCGAGGGCGCGAGGGCGGGCGGGGGTGAGAAGGGCTGTTCGTCAGGCCGCCGGGCGTACCAGGCCGTACTCGTAGGCGAAGGCGACGGCTTGGACCCGGGCGCGCGCGCCGATCTTGGCGAGGATGTGGCTGACGTGGGACTTCACGGTGGTCGGGGCGATGGACAGCCGTGCGGCGATCTCCGCGTTGGACCAGCCGGACGCGACGGCGACGAGGACATCGCGTTCGCGCCCGGTGAAGGTGTCGAGTCCGACAGCCCGCTCGCCGGGGCGCGGGGCGCGCTCGTGGCGGACGGTGTCGATGAGTGCGCGGGTCAGCTCGGGGGTGATGACGGCGTCCCCGGCTGCGACGACGCGGATGGCCGCGGTGAGTTCGTGGGCCGTGGCGTCCTTCGGGAGGAATCCGCCGGCGCCCGCGCGCAGGGCGGCGTAGGCGTAGCCCTCGTCACCGGTGGAGGTCAGCACCAGGATCCGCGGCTGCTGCCCGACCGGTCCGGTAGGGCCGGGGACCGCGGTGAGACGTGGCGGGTGGGCGATGCGGCGGATGGTCTCGATGTCGTCCTTCTCGGGGCGGTGGCCGCCGAGCAGGACGACGTCGGGACGGAGCGCGGCGCTCATCCGGACCGCTTCGGTCGCGCTCGCCGTGTCGCCCACGACGGTCAGGTCGGGCTCGGCGGTCAGCAGCATGCGCAGGCCGACGCGTTGAAGGGACTGGTCGTCGGCGATGAGTACGGAGGCCATGGCTGTGTTCTCCATGCGAGTGGGGGCGTACGCCTCTCATGAACGAAACCGTTTCGTTCACTTGATGGTCAGAGTAGCCCTCGAATTCATCGAAACGGCAGCGTTTCCTTGTGGTGTGGGTCACAGTCGGGGGAGGGGTCGGGCTGTGACGCGAGAGGGCCGGCCCCGGAGGCGCCGGCCCTCTCGTCGTGCACGGGTGTTCGCTACGCCCAGCAGCCGTTCACGGTGGCCGCGAGGCCGTCCATGGCGTCCTTGATGTCGTTCGGGTCGGCCGTGGAGTTGTTCTCGATGAAGGAGAAGACCTTCCACTTGCCGTCCTTGCCCTGGGTCAGACCGCTCAGGGCGATGGCTCCGGTGAGGGTGCCGGTCTTCGCGCGCACCTTGCCGACCGCGCACTTGGAGTTCACGTCGTCGAAGCGGCCCCATTCCGGACCGAGCGTGCTGCCGGCCTCACCGGAGACGGGCAGTCCGTCGAGGATGGAGCCCAGAGTCGACGAGTAACGCGATTCCGTCAGCAGTTCGAGGATTTCCGCGAGCGTGGCGGCCGGAATGCGATTGGCCCGCGAAAGGCCGCTTCCGTCGTGGATCTCGAAGTTGTCGAGGGAAACGCCGTACCGAAGGCTCAGCACTTTGCGCACGACGTCCGTGCCGTCCTCGAAGGTGGCCGGGCGGCCCGCGCCGAGCGCGGTCATCCGCAGCAGGGTCTCGGCGATGTTGTTGTCGCTGACCTTGATCATCTTGTGGACGGTCTCCGACAGTGCTGCCGACTGGTGCCGGGCCACCGGTACGTCGCCAGGGGCCGCCTCGGCGCGGGTGACGGCGCCGTCGACGGTGACCCCGGCCGCCCTGAGCTGCTGGGCGAAGACCTCCCCGGCGTCGATCGAGGTGTCCTGGACTCCGTGCCCGTCGACGACCAGGGCGCGCACCGGGGCGACGGAGTCGGGGTAGTAGCCGGTGTTCCACCCGTCGGCCAGGGTCGGTGCGCCGAAGAGGCTGTCGTCCACGGCGACCTTCACCGACGTCAGCCCCGCGGCCTTGAGCCCGGCGACCGCGGTCTTCGCCAGTTCGGCGAGGTCGGCGCTGGTCAGCGTACGGTCTCCGCCCCCGACCACGGTCAGGGTGCCGTTGCCGTAGACGACCTTCGTGGTGAACCTGTGGTCCGGGCCGAGCACGGTCAGGGCGGCGGTCGCCGTGGCGAGCTTGGTGTTGGACGCCGGCATCAGCGCGGTCGCCCCGTCGTGGTCCCACAGGGTGGTGTCCGACTCGGAGTCCAGGACCACACCGCCGACCTCGGACCCCAGACGCGGGTCGACGACGCGGGCCTCGAGATTGGCGACCAGCTGCTGGTCGTCCGCGTCGAGCGTCCGGCCCGCCGCCGTGTCCTCCGCCGTCGTCCCGATGCCCTTCTCGGCGGCGAACGCCGAGGGGCCGGCCAGGGCCGCCGAGGTGACGGGCAGGGCCAGTGCGAGCACGATCGCACGCCGGACGCCGGCGCCGCTCTGTCCGGCCCTGCGGTGCCGGCGTCGACCGCCCGGGACAAAGGGATGCTCGGGTGCTTGCGCCGTTATGTCGTTCATGGAGTATCTCAAGGCTTTCGTGTGGGGGCCCTGCGCGAGAGAATTCGGCGCACCTTATCACCCGTCACATGCGACCCACAGATAACGAAGTGCGCTGCTGGCAGCCTTTCAGCGGGCTGAAATCCTCCGGGTTTTCACACGGAATTCAGAGACCTGACCCCAAGCTCTGCGTCGTGTAGGCGCACTCCGTGTAGACGTAGCCCGACTCGAGCTTGGCGGTGTCCGAGGCGGGCGTGGCGGAGCTGTCGCCGTTCGGCTTGTGCAGGAAGAACGTGGTGCCGACCGGCAGGCTGATGGTGCGCTGCGGATAGTTCTTGCCGCTGTCGTTGCACGGCTCGAACGACGGGTTGATGGTGCTGCCGAAGGAGTACGCCTTGCAGCTGCCGCAGGCCTTGAGGGTGAAGCTGCCGGTGACCGGGCCGGTGAAGAGGACCGTGACCGCGTCGGGGCTGTCGTTCTGCACGGTGACGGAGATGCTGCCGCCGGTACGGGTCGTCGGCAGCTTCTTGCCCGCGGCGGGCACGGTCTGGGCGATCTCCGCCGCTATGGCGATCTTCTTCGCCAGGCCGGCGTTCTTGGCGGTCTTGTGGGCGGAGGCGTACTCCGTCATGGTCGTCTGCGCCGACTCGAAGTCGCCGTCCCGGTACTGGTCCACGCCGCAGGTGTACGTGCCGGTGTCGGCGCTGGTCGTGGCCCGTCGGCTGTCCTTGTCGAGAGCGGCGCCGATGTCCGCCTGCCCGGCGTCCAGGCCGTCGATCTGGGAGCCGAGCGTACGCAGCCGCTGGACCGCGGAGCAGGGTTCGGCCCCGTGCAGGTCCTTCTCCGTACGGACGACGGCGGCGGCCACGGCGGGTTCGACCTTCGCGGCCTGCTCCGACTCGGGGAAGGTGGTCAGCAGTTCCCCGTACTGCGAACCCCAGTTGGCCTCGCCCGCCGTGAGCGCCGTCGACGCGCACTCGTACAGCGAGGTGGCCAGCCGGTCGTCGGGCCAGGTCTTCAGTGCCCCGAGATCCGTCCCGGGCAGGCTCTTGGGAACCGTCCGCAGATACTTCAGCGGCTCCACCGCCTCGCAGTAGTCGCCCTGCGCGTAGGGGGCTCCGACCGTCGTGTAGTAGGTCTTCATCCGGGCGGGCACCCGCTCGGCCGCCCGGGAACCGGAGTGGTCGGACCTGAGGTCCGCGTAGACGCCCAGCGCCTCGCGGTAGTCGGCCTGGGCCGAGCTGAACGGCTTGTCACCGGCGGCCTGCACCAGTTCGTCGGCCTCGTCGAGCCGGTCGAGCAGCATCTGCTGGGTCGCTTCGTCCCGTGCGCTGTCGTACAGCACGACACCACCGGCCGGCACGACGAGCAGGAGCAGTCCGAGGCCGAGCGCGAGCGGCGCCCGCCGGAGTCCCGTCAGCCGGGTGCGCAGGCCCACGCGCGCACCGTCCGCCGCCACCGCGAGGAGGAACAGGACGTACAGGACGAGGGCGAAGCCCGGGACGCCGTCCGGGTCGGCCGGCAGTGCCACGAACAGCAGGACGGCGGTGGCGACCCAGCACAGCGCCATCAGGGCCCAGCGGCGCACCAGGGCGTAACCCAGGCCCAGACCGCTGAGGTTGAGCACGGCCACCGCGACGGCCCGAGCGCCGTCCGCCGGCGCCGGCGGCGGGGCCGGCGGCATGGGCGGAACGTAGTAGAAGGTGTTGTGGTCGGTGTCGTCGTATCTGCCGTACTGGTCCCCCGACATGGCGGCTCCCCCCGGTCAACTGCGCCCGCACGTCCACAATTTGTCAGTGTACGGGCGAAGCGGACGAGCCGACAGGGGAGTCGGGGTTCCCGCATACGATCCCGGCCGGGAGCGGCTCGCGGCCGAAGGGGGACGGTCGGCGGAACGCGGGCCGGGCCGCCACAGGGGGCATGTGTGGCGGCCGCGGCTTCGCTATCGCGTCAGGCATGGGTCAGGCCACACCCCCCACCGTCTTCTTGCGGCGCAGGGCGTAGAGGCCGGTGCCGGCGACGGCGAGGACGCCGAGTCCGGCCGCGGTGGCCGAGGGGGTGGCGAGGGCGCCGCCTCCGGTGTGCACGCCGCCGCTGGGCTTGTCGTGCTCCTTGCTCCAGCCGCCGGACTCCTCTTCCTTGCCGCCGTTCCAGGAGTCCTTGCCGTGCTCACCGCCGTTCTCGGTGTCCTTGTCCTTGTCCTTGTAGGTCTCGGGGTCGTACTTGGGGTCCTTGGCCGCGCCGCTGTCGTTCACCGAGGCGAGGGCGCCGCCGCCGGTGTGCATGCCGCCGTGCGGGGAGTCGTGCTCCTCCTTGCCGTGCTCCTTGCCGTGCTCCTCCTTGTCGTGTTCCTTGCTGTACGAGGAGTCGTCCTCCTTGTCGTGCTCCTTGCTGGACGAGGAGCTGTCCTCCTTGCTGTAGGACGAGTCGTCGTGGTCCGTGTCACCGGCGGCGTAGGCGCCGGGGGCGCCGATGGCGAGGGCGGCCGAAGCCGCCGCGGTGGCCAGGATCATGCGAGCTGAACGCATCTGATGGTCCTTCCGTCACGACCGGGCAGCCGACACCTCGTCAGCTGACACGACCCGGCCTGACGTGATCCACCGTCAGTCAGCGAGCCCCGCTCCACCACTCAAGGCGCTCACCCGGGTGAAACGGCCCGCCATCCCGGGGACCCCGCCCCGCCTAGTCGTCCTTCGGGGCGCGACCACTCCGACGGAGCAGCGGCGAAACGACTCGAGGGGTGAACGGGTCCCGTCGTCCGATCATCTCCGAGGGCACGCGGAGATCCTGGTCCAGGCCTTCGTTCCCTCGGCGGACCTGGGCTTTTCTCTCCATCGGCCCTCTTTTCCCGGCAAGGAGCTTCGCCGTGCGTGTTCGTCGTACGGTGCTCGGCACCCTCGGTTCCGTCGCTCTCGTCCTCACCTCTCTGGGTGCGCTGACGGCCGCCACCGCGGGCCCCGCGGCCGCGGACCCGTGCGGCTTCTACGAGACCGGTTCCGACGCCTTCTGCAACCACTGCACGTCGGACGGCTCACGCGTGGTCATCAAGGTCGACGTGGCCTGGGCGGCCGACCACGAGCGGTGCGTCGGTCCCGGCACGTCGTGGCTGGGCTCCGCCGCCAGGATCCAGGGCGCCCACTACACCGGCCGCACCTGCTGACGAGCGGTCACTCACTCCACGGTTGACCGGGGTCCGGGGCGAAGTCGTCCCGGACCCCGCGTGTCCGGCCGCCGGCCGGTGAGGGTCGGTGAGCGCCGACGGGCCGTCACCGCTCCGGTCGGTCCAGGACGGTCAGCAGACGGTCGGCGAACTCCTTCGGGGACTCGACGGCTCCGAGGTGGCCGCCCGGGAACTCGACCAGTCCGGATCCCAGCAGCTCCGCGAGGCGCGCGGCCGGTCCGTACAACGGGAGCAGGCGGCGGGAGTCGCGCCCGGCGGCCGGCACCAGCTTGTGCGCCACGGACCTGAGCGCGCCGAGGTCGGGTACGGCCGAGGAGAACGGGCGCAGGACGCGGCCCAGGAAGACCGGCAGATTGTTGTGCATCCGGACGGCCATCTCCCGGATCCCGGGCGGCAGTTCCGTGGGCTGCGCGGGCGCCCGCGGGCCCGGTCCGTCCGCCAGTCCCTCGCCGAGCCGGGCCATGGCGGCGTCGGCGCCCTCGGTGCGGAAGGTCTCGTGTACCTCGGCGAACAGGGCGCGATGCGGGGCCGGGTCCTCCAGCAGTTCCAGCAGGGGCGGTTCGTGCGCGACCACCCGGCGCAGCCGCTCGGGGTGCCGGGCGAGCAGGTCCACCGCGACGACGGCGCCGGAGCTGCAGCCGAGGACGACCGCCTCCTCGTCGGGGGAGAGCAGTTCGAGCAACCGGTGGGCGTCGTCGCTCCAGACCGCCACCTCTTCGTCGGCGCCTGGAGTGCCCGCCGGACCGTCGAGAGGGCTGCGGGACAGACCGCGCGGGTCGTACGAGACGACCGCGTAACGGGTGGCCAGCTCCGGAGCCATGCCCGCGTACAGTCCGGCGTCCCCGGCGCCGCCGGGGATGAGCAGCAGGACCGGTCCGCTGCCGAGGGTCTCGTAGTGGAGGGTGGCGCCGGGCACTGCCAGGGTGCCGGTCCGGGGCGGGGTCATGGCTTGCTCCAGTCGGTTGTCCGTGCGGGCGAGGGCCCTCGTGCCCTCGAGCTTTTCCTAGTATCCCTAGGTTCTTGCCTAGCTCAATCAGTTTTTCGCCGGGCCGTCGTCTCTGGACAGCCGGAACGCCTCATGTGTAACTCTGGGTAACATCTCTCCTGTCGTACAGTCGAAGCCGGGGAGGAAGACCGGAGGGGGGATGGCGTGCCGCTGGAGCCGCCGCGGTTCGCGGTCCTGGGAACCGTTCGGGTGTTCCGGGGGGACGCGGAACTGGAGCCGGGAGGACCGCAGGAACGTGCCTTCCTGGCCCTGCTGCTGGTCGGAGCGGGGCGGCCGGTCGCCGTGAGCGAGATCGTCGACGTCCTGTGGGGAGCGGTTCCACCGCGCAGCGCGGTCAATGTCGTCCGGCGCCATGTGGGTTCGCTGCGCCGGTTGCTGGAGCCCGGCCTCGCCGCCCGCGCGGAGGGGCGCTGGCTGGTACGGGACGCCGGTGGATACCGGCTGGTGACCGACGGTGACTCCTGCGACCTGCTGAGGTTTCGCGCGCTGCGCGAGGAGGGGCGCCGGATCGCGGACCGGTCACCCGCGCAGGCGCTCGAACTCCTCACCGAGGCGCTGTCGTTGTGGCGCGGGCCCCTCGCCGCCGGCATTCCCGCGCAGGCGCGGACGCACCCGGCGTTCGACGCGGTGGACCGTGAGCTGGCGGCCGCCGTGCGGCAGGCGGCGGACGTCGCGCTGCGCGCCGGAAGGCCGGACGCGGTCCTGGCCGAGCTGCGACAGGCCGCCGCGCGGCACCCGTTGGACGAACCTCTCCAGGCGGGACTGATCCTCGCGCTGGCGGCGGCCGGCCATCGCTCGGAGGCGCTGGCCGCCTACGAGGCCGTACGGGCGCGGCTGGCCGAGGAACTGGGGATCGACCCCGGAGCGGAACTGCGCGACGCGCGCGACACCGTGCTGCACGGGGTGCGGGAGACGACGGTCGGGTCGTCCGGTGAGCCGAGTGGCGAGGCGTCCGGTGGGGCGGGCGCGGACGGTTCCCTCGCGCATGCGTCGTCCGGTGGTGAGGTGCCCGATCGCGCGGGTGCGGACAGCTCGGCCGCGCCTGCGCCCGCGCCGGGTCCGCCGTCGCCGTCCGCTCTGCCAACGCCCGCCCAACTACCGCACGGCATAGAGACGTTCACCGGTCGGGACGTCGAGCTCGACGAGGTGTTCGCGCTGTCCGGTGCGGACGGGTCGGGGCCCGGGACCGTGGTGATCAGCGCCATCGGCGGTATGGCGGGCGTCGGCAAGACCACGCTCGCGGTGCACTGGGCCCACCGGGTCGCCGACCGGTTCCCCGACGGGCAGCTCTACGTCAACCTGCGCGGCTTCGACCCGTCCGGCGTCGTCCTGGACCCGGGGGAGGCGGTCCGGGGGTTCCTCGGCGCGCTCGGTGTGCCGCCGGAACGCGTCCCGCACGGGGTGGACGCGCAGGCGGCCCTCTACCGCAGCGTGCTCGCCGGCCGGCGGGTCCTCGTGGTGCTGGACAACGCGCGGGACACCGAGCAGGTGCGGCCGCTGCTGCCCGGCTCGCCCGGCTGCCTCACCATCGTCACCAGCCGCGACGAACTGCCCGGACTCGTCGCCGCCCACGGTGCCCACTCCCTGGTCCTGCGCCCCTTCGGCGCCGTCCAGGCGCGGGCCTTCCTGGTCCGCCGCCTGGGCGCGGAGCGGGTCGCGGCCGAGCCCCGGGCGGCCGACGAGATCAGCGAACTGTGCGCCGGACTGCCCCTGGCCCTCGCCTGCGTCGCCGCCCGCGCCGCCGGTCACCCCCACTTCCCGCTCGCCGCCGTCGCCGAAGAACTGCGCGACGCCCACGGCAGCCTCGACGCGTTCGTCCGCTCCGACGCCTCCGTCGACGTCGGCACGGTCTTCTCCTGGTCCTCGCGTGCGGTTTCGGTGGCGGCCGCCCGGCTGTTCCGGCTGCTCGCGCTGCACCCGGGCCCCGACCTCTCCCTGCCGGCCGCGGCCGCCCTGGCCGGCCTGCCCGTAGGCCGGGCCCGACCGCTGCTGGCCGAGCTGACCGGACTGCACCTCGTCACCGAACACAGTCCCGGCCGCTACGCCTTCCACGACCTGCTCCGCGCCCACGCCGGCGAACTCGTCCACGAGCGGCACACCGAGGCCGACCGTGCGGCGGCCCTGAACCGCCTGCACCACCACTACCTGCACACCGTCCACGCGGCGGACCGGCTGCTGGCCCCCAACGCCGACCCGCTGCCCCCGCCGCCCGCGCCCGAGGGCGTCCGTCCCGAACCCCTCGCCGACGACGACCGCGCCCTGGCCTGGCTCACCGCCGAACACGCGGTCCTGCTCGCCGTGGTCGAGACGGCCGCCGCGTCGGGACAGCCCGTGCGGGAACGTCTCGCCTGCCAACTGGCCTGGTCCCTGGAGCCGTTCTTCGACCGGCGCGGCCACTGGCACGACGGGCTCGCCGTGCAGCGCACCGCCCTCGACGCCGCCCGACGGCTCGCCGACCCCGCGCTGGAGGCCCGCGGCCTGCGTGGACTGGCCCGGGTGGAGGGCCGGCTCGGTCTGCACTCCCGTTCCGTTCCCCGACTGGAGCGGGCCCTGGAGCTCTTCACCGAGCTGGGCGACGACACGGGCCGCGCCCACACCCACCGCAGTCTCGGCTGGGAGTGCGACCAGCGGGGCGACCTGCCCGGCGCCCTGCGCCACAACCGGTTCGCCCTCGGCCTGTTCCGTACGCTCGGCGACCGCGCCGCGCAGGCCAGCGTGCTGAACTCGGTCGGCTGGTACCACGCTCAGCTCGGCGAGTACCGGCGTGCCCTGACGCACTGCTTCGAGGCCCTCACCATGCTCCAGGAACTCGGGGACCGCTACGGGCAGGCCGCCACCTGGGACAGCATCGCCTACGCCCACCACCACCTCGGCCGCCACCCGCACGCGCTCCTCGGATACCGCAACGCCCTCGCCCTGCTGCGCGACCTGGGCGTGCCCTACGTCGAGGCCGACATCCTCGTCCGGGTCGGCGACACCCACCTCGCCACCGGCGACCACGACGGCGCGCGCACCGCGTGGCGGCAGGCGCTGGTCCTCCTCAGGGGCCTGAACCATCCCGACGCCGAGCGGGTCGAGGCACTGCTGAACGCACGGGACGGTCACGCCGGTGCCGTCTGACACCGGCTCCGGCTCGATCACGCCGCCGGACGACGCCTTGGCTGAAGTGACGCGCTTCGAGGTGCTGGGGCCGGTACGGGTGTGGCGGGAGGAACGGGAGCTCGATCCCGGCTTCCCTCAGCAACGCGCCCTGCTCGCGCTCCTCCTCGCGCACGCCGGCCGGTCCGTGCCGACCAGCGAGATCCTCGACGTGCTGTGGGCCGAGCGGCCGCCCGCCAGCGCGCTGAACGTGGTGCGGCGCTACGTCGGCGCGGTGCGGCGGCTGCTCGAACCGGGGTTGCCGTCCCGCGCCCCGGGACGGCGTCTGCTGCGCCGCACCGGCGGCTACCTCCTGGAGGCGGCGACCGACGAGGTCGACCTGCTGCGCTTCCGTGAGCTGACCCGGCAGGGCAAGCGAGCGGCGGCCACCGGACGGGCCGAGACGGCGGCCCGGCAGTTCGCCCTGGCGCTGGGGGAGTGGCGTGGGCAGGTGGCGATGGGGATCCCGCCGTCCGCGCGCGAACACGTCCAGTTCACGGCCGTGCAGAAGGAGCTGCTCGAGACGGTCCGGCTGGCCGCCGACGCGGCGCTGCTGTGCGGCCACGCCGAGCAGGTGCTGCCCGCCCTGCGCCGGGCCACCGCGCACGACCCCCTCGACGAGTCGCTGCACGCGAGGCTGGTGCTGGTGCTGGCCGCCTGCGGACTCCAGGCCGAGGCGCTGGGGGCGTACGAGGACGTCCGTCGACGCCTCGCCCGCGACCTCGGCCTCATCCCGGGCACCGAACTGGCGGCGGCCCACACACGGGTACTGCGCCAGGACGTCGGACACCGGCTCAGGAGCGGGCCGGTCGTACACCTCGGCCGACCGGTCCGAACCACGAAGACCACCACGCCCCCGGCCCCTGCCGGCCCGGTTCCCCCCGGGCCCCCCACCCCGGGACCCGCCGCCCCTGCCGCCAACGCAGACCGCGCCCCCGGAGCAACTGGCAGCGGGCCGCCCGGGACGGGAGCGCCCGGTGCCGGGGTGCCTGGCAGCGGGGCTCCCGGTGCCGGGGTGCATGGCGTCGGGGAGTTCGTGCGGCCCGCCCGGTTGCCGGCGGCGCTCCCCTCCTTCGCGGGGCGGGTCGTCGAGTCGCAGTGGCTGGAGGGGGCGGCCGGCTCGGCGGCTGGGGTCGTGCTGGTCGGTGGGACGGCCGGGATCGGCAAGAGCACCCTCGCGCTGCACTGGGCGCACCGGGCCACCGACCGTTTCCCCGACGGGCAGTTGTACGTGGCGCTGCGTGGCTCCGATCCGGCCCGGCCCGCCGTGGAGCCGGCCGACGCGCTGCGCGCGATGCTCGCGGCGCTCGGCGTGCCCGAGCCCCGCATGCCGGACGGGCTGGACGCCCTGACCGGCATGTACCGCACCCTCCTCGCGCGTCGGCGCGTCCTCGTGGTCCTCGACGACGCCGCCGGCACCGGACAACTGAGCCCGCTGCTGCCCACCGGGCCGGGCTGTCTGGCGCTGGTCACCAGCCGCCACGCCCTGCCCGGACTGGTCGCCTCGGGAGCACGGCCGCTCCGCCTCGCGACCCCGCCCGCCGAGGAGGCGTACGCGATGCTGGCCGGGCGGATCGGTGCCGAGCGGGTGGCGGCCGAACCACGGGCCGCCGACGAGATCGTCGCCCGCTGCGGCCGGTTGCCTCTCGCGCTGGCCACCGTCGCCGCGCGCGCTGCCGGCCGACCGGACCTCCCGCTCGCCGCGGTGGCCGCCGAACTGCGCGAGGCGCACGGCAGTCTCGACGCCCTCGCCGCCACCCGCGAGGCCTTCCTGGGTTCCTACCGGCTCCTGGCGCCGGACAGCGCCCGCCTCTTCCGCCTCCTGCCCCGGCACGAAGGACCCGACATCACCCCGGCCGGGGCCGCCGCGCTCGCCGGGCTGCCGGTCCGCCGGGCCAGGCTGCTGCTGGGCGTCCTCGCCGACGCCCATCTCCTCACCGAGCCCGCGCCGGGCCGCTACACCCTCCATGACCTGCTGCGGGTCTTCGCCACGGAACGCGCCGCCGCGGAAGGCCGGCCCCGCGGCTCGTGAAGGCGCTGTCACTTCGTTGTCACTCTTTTTGCACATCCGCCGAACTACCGTCCGAACGACGTGATGGACGGTCCCCGGAGGCTATGGCGGAAGATGCCCACTACCAGCACCATCAGTACCTGTGACAGCGCCCGCGCCCTCGCCCCGCCCGTGGTCCGGACACCCCTGGGTGTCGAGATCACGACCGGGCAGGACACGCCAGCCCGGCTGCCGGGCGAGGCGTCGCCGCACCCCGCGCACCGGCTGCTCGCCCGTGACGCGGGCGAGTACCTCTTCGTCGGCCTGCGCGGCGGCGCCCGGCCCGACACGGCTGCCCCGGACACCGCCGACCCCTGCACCGCCGCCCTCGCTCCCGCCCCCGCCCATGAGCCGCCCGATGCCCGCGGCCTGCGTCTGGCGCCCGGGGACGTCTGCTTCTACGACGTCCGGCGCGCGCCCGCGCTCGACTTCCGTGAGCCGTTCCGAGCGACGACGTTCCTCGTCCCGGCCGACCTGCTCGGGCTGGTGGACTCCGACGTGCGGCGGATCGCGCGGACACCGGTGGCCCGCGCCTCCCGGCTCGGCACCCTGCTGTCGCCGCTGCTGTCCGACCTGGCCCGCGCCACGGCCGAGGCCCGCCCTCAGGTCGGCGAGATGCTCGCCTGGAACGCGGTGAACCTGCTGGCCACCCTCGCCGCCGAGCAGTTGGGCACGGCAGTACCCGGAACACCCCGGGGAGCCGCAGGACCCGGAACACGCGGTACGCCCGGGGCCCCGGGCACGCCCGGCGCGCACTCCCCGGTGCTGGGGCGCGTCCTGGAGTACGTCGAACTGCACCTGACCGACCCGGACCTGTCCCCGGAGGTCATCGCGCGTGCCCACCACATCTCCGTGCGCTATCTGCACAAGCTGTTCAAGGACGAGGGCACCACCGTGGGCCGGTGGATTCTGCGCCGCCGTCTGGAGGAGTGCCGACGCGACCTGATGCGGTACGGCCGCGGCGGCCGGACCATCGCGGCGGTGGCAGCCCGGTGGGGTTTCCTGAGCGCCACGCACTTCAGCCGGGTCTTCCGGTCGGCCTACGGCATGTCCCCGCGCGAATGGCGGGACACCGCGGGGCGCGGCGCGCGGAGCGGTCACCGCTGAACGCGGCCGTGATCTCCGGCCGTTCACGCCGCGGAGCGCGACCGTATTCTCGAATTCCCTTTCGTGGTCAAGGGAATTCCGTGCCCACCACGGAAAGGCCTCTGTGCACTGTGAGCACAGCGTCGGTGCACGGGCGGACAATTTCCGCCCGCTCGGCGGATTTAGCGTGGCGGAGCAAGACAACGCACATCGAATACAGCAGGAGATGCCATGTCCGACGTCGTCGAGCCGGTCACGCCGGTGCTCGAACCCGAGGCCGCGGCGTTCGCCGAGGCGACCGCCAACCCGCCGTACCTCTTCGACCTGCCGCCGGCGGAGGGGCGCAAGGCCGTCGACGAGGTCCAGTCCGGTGAGATCCACAAGCCCGCGGTCGACGAGGAGTGGATCACCGTCTCCGGCGGTCCCACGGGCAGCGTCCGCGCCCGGATCGTCAAGCCGGCCGGTGCCGAGGGCACCCTGCCGGTGATCCTCTACATCCACGGCGCGGGCTGGGTGTTCGGCAACGCCCACACCCACGACCGGCTGGTGCGCGAACTCGCCGTCGGCGCCGAGGCCGCGGTCGTCTTCCCCGAGTACGACCTCTCTCCCGAGGCCCGCTACCCGGTCGCCATCGAGCAGAACTTCGCGGTCGCCCGGTGGATCGTCGAGGAGGGCGCGTCCAAGGGCCTCGACGCCACGCGCATCGCCGTCGCCGGTGACTCCGTCGGCGGCAACATGACCGCCGCGCTCACCCTGATGGCCAAGGAGCGCGGTGGCGTCCCGCTGGTCCAGCAGGTGCTCTTCTACCCGGTCACCGACGCGAGCTTCGACACCGGCTCCTACCACCAGTTCGCGGAGGGCTACTTCCTGCGCCGCGACGGCATGCAGTGGTTCTGGGACCAGTACACGAGCGACGAGGCCGAGCGCGCCCAGATCACCGCTTCCCCGCTGCGCGCCACCACCGAGCAGCTCGAGGACCTGCCCCCGGCCCTGGTCATCACCGGCGAGGCCGACGTGCTGCGCGACGAGGGCGAGGCGTACGCGAACAAGCTGCGCGCGGCCGGTGTCCCGGTCACCGCGGTGCGTTTCCAGGGCATCATCCACGACTTCGTGATGCTGAACGCCCTGCGCCCGACGCATGCCGCCGAAGCCGCCATCACGCTCGCCGTCGGCACCCTGCGCGACGCTCTGCACGTCTGACCTTCAGGAGAGACACCGCTATGACTACCCCCACCGTCGTCCTGGTCCACGGAGCGTTCGCGGACGCCGCCAGCTGGTCCGGCGTCGTCGCCGAACTCCAGGGCCACGGCGTCCCCGTGGTCGCCCCGCCGAACCCGCTGCGCGGCCTCGCCTCCGACGCCGCGTACGTCGCCTCCTTCGCCGCTCAGATCGACGGCCCGGTGATCCTCGTCGGTCACTCCTACGGCGGCGCCCTCATCACGGTGGCCGGCACCACGGAGAACGTCGTCGGCCTCGTCTACGTCGCCGCCTACGCGCTGGCGGAGGGCGAGAGCCTCGGCGAGCTCCAGGGCCGCTTCCCGCTCTCCACGCTGGTCAGCAACCTCAAGCAGTGGACGTACCCGGTGCCGGGCGGCGAGCCCGCCGTCGAGGTCACCATCGCCGAGGACGCCTTCCCGTCGGTGTTCGCCGCCGACCTGCCGGGGGGTGTCACCAAGATCCTGGCCGCGTCCCAGCGCCCGCTGGCCGCCGCCGCGTTCGAGGAGAGTGCCGCCGCGGCCGCCTGGCAGACCAAGCCGTCCTGGGCGCTGATCGCCGGTGCGGACGAGGCCATCAACCCCGAGGTCGAGCGCTTCGGCGCCCAGCGGGCCGGGGCGACGATCGTCGAGATCGACGGCGCCTCGCACGCCGTCGCGGTGTCGCAGCCGAAGGCGGTCGCGGAGCTGATCCTCGAAGCGGTCCGCGCGACGAGCTGACGCCCACCGGAAACAGCCGCGCGGACGTGACCCCTGTGCACGTCTGCGCGGCCCGTCAGCGGCCTCGCCTCCGTCGTACGAGGTCGGCGGCGGCCCCCGGCCACTCGGGCCGCTCGAAGGCGAAGCCCGCGTCGAGCAGCCGGCCGGGGACGACACGCCGGCTCTTGAGCAGCAGTTCGGTGTCCGAGCGCAGGGCGAAGGCGCCGAGTTCCGCCATCCACCTCGTCGCGGGCAGGCCCACCGGGACCCCCCACGCGCCGCGCAGCGCGCGCATGAACGCGCCGTGGGGGAGGGGGGCCGGGGCGGCCAGGTTCACCGCTCCGGCGAGGTCGTCGCGTCCGACGAGGAACTCGACCGCGCGGACGAAGTCGTGGTCGTGGATCCAGGACACGTACTGACGGCCGCCGGCGACCGGGCCGCCGAGGCCGAGCCGGGCGAGCCGCGACAGGACGTCGAACACCCCGCCCCGGTCCGGGCTCATCACCATCGCGGACCGCAGGGCGACCTTGCGGGTGTGCGGGGTGTGCGCCGTCTCCTGCTCCCGCTCCCAGGCGGTCGCGATGTCCACGCTGTAGCCCCAGTAGTGCGGGACGCCGGGTTCGGCTCCGCCGATCACGCCGGTGGCCTCGTCGTGGGGGGCGTCGAACCGGTGCGCGTAGACGGTGGCGGTGCTCATCTGGAGCCAGACCCGCGGGGGCCGCGCGGCGGCGGCGATGGCCCGGCCCACGACCCGGGCCGAGTCCACCCGGGAGTCCATCATCGCCCGCAGGTTGTCCGGCGTGTAGCGGCAGCTGACGCTGCGTCCTGCCAGGTTGACCACGACGTCACTGCCGTCGATCGCCTCGGCCCAGGGACCGAGGGTGCGGCCGTCCCACAGGATCTCGCCGTGACCGGGCCGTCTGCTCAGCACCGCGACCTCGTGTCCGGCCGCGCACAGCGCGCGGCGCAGCACGGTCCCCACCTGCCCGGTCCCGCCCGGCAGCACGATCTTCATGAGTAAGGCCCCCTCTTGTCGGAAGGGAACCCTACTCTTTATTTGAACGCGTTCAAAACCATTCCGGGGCGGCCCTGCGCTCCGTGCGCCTCCAGCGCGGCCCGGACCCCCGACTCCAGCGCGCCCTCGATCCACGACGGTTTGACCGAGGTGTGGTCGCCCGCGAAGAGCAGCGGGCCCTCGGCGGAGCGGATGGCGCTCGGCGGCTCCGTGTGCTGACCGGGGAGCAGGACGGAAGCCTCCCCGGGGCGGAGCGGAGGCGGTGAGGCGCGCTCCTGTGGATCAGCACCTGAACGTGCGAGCGCGCCGGTGAGGGAGTGCTCCCGCGGTGCTTCCGGCGCAACTGAAAGGCGGGCGTGGGAAGTTCGCGCCGCGCGCCGGGCCTTCGGCTATCAGGTCAAGCGTCCCGGACCCTTGACTCGGTAGGGATCTGTCGCGATCCTCGTCGCACTATCTTGCGTCGGTCATGACAATCTCATGGGCAGTCAGAAAGCCCTCGTCGACCGCGCCTTCCCGCCGACCGAGGGACGTGGGCTGTGACCATGACCGGACGCCCGTACCGCAGACGCCGAGATGCCACCGTCGTCTCGCTGCTCCTTCTCGTGCTCGCCACGGTCCTCGGCCCCACACCGAGCTCGGCGGCGGGCGCGGACTGGTGGACACCCACGGCCAGGCCGGCCCCCGACTCCCAGGTGGGTGTGACCGGCGAGCCGTTCACCGGCACCGACTCGGCGGGCGATGTGCGCGGGTTCGTCGACGCGCACAACCACCTCTTCTCCAACGAGGCCTTCGGCGGCCGGCTCATCTGCGGCAAGGTGTTCTCCGAAGCCGGGGTCGCCGACGCGCTCAAGGACTGTCCGGAGCACTACCCCGACGGCACGCTCGCGCTCTTCGACTACATCACCCACGGCGGCGACGGAAAGCACGACCCGGCCGGGTGGCCGACCTTCGAGGACTGGCCGGCCTACGACTCGATGACCCATCAGGCGAACTACTACGCCTGGGTCGAGCGGGCCTGGCGCGGCGGACAGCGGGTGCTGGTCAACGACCTGGTCACCAACGGCATGATCTGCTCCGTCTACCCGTTCAAGGACCGCAGTTGTGACGAGATGACGTCGATCCGCCTCCAGGCGAAGCTGACGTACGACCTCCAGGCCTACATCGACAAGATGTACGGCGGCACCGGCAAGGGCTGGTTCCGGATCGTCCTGGACAGCGCACAGGCGCGTGAGGTGATCAAGCAGGGCAAGCTGGCGGTCGTCCTGGGCGTCGAGACCTCCGAACCGTTCGGCTGCAAGCAGATCCTCGACATCGCGCAGTGCAGCCAGGCCGACGTCGACAAGGGGCTGGACGAGCTGTACGCGCTGGGCGTGCGCAGCATGTTCCTGTGCCACAAGTTCGACAACGCGCTGTGCGGCGTCCGCTTCGACGAGGGCGGCCTCGGCACGGCCATCAACGTCGGCCAGTTCCTGTCCACCGGCACCTTCTGGCAGACCGAGAAGTGCACGGGGCCGCAGCACGACAACCCGATCGGCACCGCCGCCTCCGCGGCGGAGGCGGACCTGCCGGCGGGCACGGAGGTCCCCACGTACGCCGCGGACGCCCAGTGCAACACCCGAGGGCTCACCGCTCTGGGCGAGTACGCCGTGCGCGGCATGATGAAGCGCAAGATGATGCTCGAGATCGACCACATGAGCGTCAAGGCCACCGGCCGGGCGCTCGACATCTTCGAGGCCGCGAACTACCCCGGCGTGCTGTCCTCGCACAGCTGGATGGACCTGAACTGGACCGAGCGGGTCTACTCCCTCGGCGGCTTCGTCGCCCAGTACATGCACGGCTCCGAGGCCTTCGGCGCGGAGGCCGAGCGCACCGACGCGCTGCGGGACAAGTACGGCGTCGGCTACGGCTACGGCACCGACTTCAACGGCATCGGCGACCACCCCGCCCCGCGCGGAGCCGACGCCGCGAACAAGGTCACGTACCCCTTCAGGAGCGTCGACGGCGGCTCCGTCATCGACCGGCAGACCGTCGGCACCCGCACCTTCGACTACAACACCGACGGCGGCGCCGACGTGGGCCTGATCCCCGACTGGATCGAGGACATCCGGCTCGTCGCGGGACAGGACGTGGTGGACGACCTCCTGCGGGGCGCCGAGTCCTACCTCGGCACCTGGGGCTCCACCGAGCAGCACCAGGCCTCGGTGAACCTCGCCAAGGGCCGTACCGCAACCGCGAGTTCGTCCGAGTCCAACCCGTTCACCAGCTACCAGCCCGGCCGTGCCGTGGACGGCGACGGCGCCAGCCGCTGGGCCGGTGACTGGAGTGACGACCAGTGGTGGCAGGTCGACCTGGGCTCCACCAACCTGGTCTCCCGCGTCACCCTCGACTGGGAGCGCGCGTACGGCAAGTCGTACCGCGTCGAACTCTCCACCGACGGCGCCACCTGGACGACCGCCTGGTCCACCACCTCCGGCGACGGCGGCCTGGACACGGCCAGGTTCACCGGCACCCCCGCCCGCTACGTCCGGGTGCACGGCCTGGACCGGGGCACGGATTGGGGATACTCGCTGTACGAGGTGGGCGTCCACAGCGCCTAGCAGGCAGCCACGGGGGGACACACATGGCACGGATGCCGTCGGCGCAACGGCGCCGGCAGCTGACGGAAGCGGCGATCAGAGCGATGGCCCGGGACGGCGTCCCCAGGACGACCACCCGGTCCATCGCCGCCGAGGCCGGGGTGTCCCTGAGCGTCTTCCACTACTGCTTCGACTCCAAGCAGGCCCTCGTCGAGTCCGTCATCACGACGCTCACCGACCACTCGGTGAGTGTCGTGAAGGACGCGCTACGGCCCAGGGCCACCCTCGAGGAGACCGTCCGGGCGGGCTTCCAGGCGTACTGGGACCATGTCCGCGCCCACCCCGACGAGCACATGCTGACCTACGAACTCACGCAGTACGCGCTGCGCGAGCCGGGATTCGGGCAACTGGCCCGGCGGCAGTACGAGATGTACGGCGACGCCTACACCGAACTCATCGAGCAGCTCCGCAGCGGCATGGACCTCCGGCTGCGCGTCCCCGTCCCCGTCCTGGCCCGCTACCTGGCCGCCATGACCGACGGTCTGACCCTCAACTACCTCGTGCTGGGCGACGCGACCGCCTGGACCGACATCCTCGACACGGTCACCGCCCACATCGCGGGTCTGGTCGTGGCCGACGTGCCCGCTACGGGGTCCGGGCGATGAGCAGGGCGACGTCGTCGTGGTCGTCGGGGTGGCGCAGGCCGTACAGCAGCAGGTCGCAGAGTTCCTCCAGGGGCCGGCCGGGCTCGTCCAGGAAGCTGAGCAGGACGTCCAGGCGGTCGTCGATGGGGTGCAGGCGGGTCTCCACGAGGCCGTCCGTGTACAGGACCAGCAGGTCGCCGGGGGCGAGTTCGACCGTGGTGGTCTCGAAGGGGACACCACCCACGCCGAGCGGGGCTCCCGGCGGCAGCTCCAGCAGCGTCGGATCACGGCCGGGACCGGCCAGCGCGGGCGGCATGTGGCCCGCGTTGGCGATGCGGCACTGCCGGGTCCTGGGGTCGTACACCGCGTACAGGCAGGTCACGATGTAGTGCTCCAGATCGCAGGTGATCTTGTCGAGGTGCCGCAGCACGTCGCCGGGCTCGAGGTCGAGGTCCGCGTAGGCACAGGTCGCGGTGCGCAGCCGGCCCATGGTGGCGGCGGCGTCTATGCCGTTGCCCATGACGTCCCCGACGACCAGCGCGGTCTTGTCGTCGGTCAGCGGGATGACGTCGTACCAGTCGCCGCCGACCTCGCTGGTCGCCTGGGCGGGCTGGTAGCGGGAGGCCAGTTCCAGGCCGGTGTGATGCGGCGCGTGGTCGGGCAGCAGACTGCGCTGGAGGGTGAGGGCGGTGTTGCGCACGCTCTGGAACCAGCGCGCGTTGTCGATGGCCACGGCGGCGCGGCCGGCCAGCTCACCGGCCAGGATGACGTCGTCCTCGTCGAACGGCAGCGGGTTGCGGGTGCGCTTGAGGTCGAGGGCGCCGAGCACCTCGCCGTGGGCGATCAACGGCACCGCGAGGTAGGAGTGGACGCCGGCCCGGGCCAGCAGCGCACCCGCCTCCGCGTCCCGCGCGATCCGGGGGATGTCCTGCTCGCCGACGTGCCGCACCAGGACCGGCCGGCCGGTGTGCACGCACAGGGTGACCAGGCGGTCCCCCTCGTAGGCCGCGACGTCGCCCGGCGGGTCGGCGGCGCGCAGCGCCACGGTGGGGTGGGCCGCCTTCAGCGCGAGGGCGCGGAACAGCTCCGGGCCGTTGTCCGGCCGGCGCGAGCGGCGGCAGGCCAGGGCGGAGTCCAGGATGTCCACGGCGACCACGTCGGCGAGCTGCGGGACGGCGATGTCGGCCAGTTCGAGGGCGGTCCGGTCCACCTCCAGTGAGGTGCCTACCCGGGTGGAGGCCTCGGCGATGAGGGCGAGGCGCCGCCGGGCCCGGTCGGCCTCCGCGGCGACGCGGTGCCGTTCGGTGACGTCGACGACCGAGGCGGCCGCGCCCAGCACCCGCCCGCCCGGGTCCTCCAGGCGGTAGAAGGAGAGGGACCAGGCGTGCTCGTGGTCGGGGTCGGTCGGCGGGCGGCCCACGTGGTACTGGTCGAGCAGCGGCGTGCCGGTGGTGAGCACCTGCCGCAGCGCGGACTCGATGGTCTCGATGTCGGGCAGGGGCATCGCCTCCCTGAGCCGACGGCCGACATGGTCCTCGGCGGGGATGCCGTCGATGCGTTCGAGCGCCGGGTTGACCAGGAGGTAGCACAGGTCCGGATCCAGCAGGGCCAGACCGATCGGCGACTGGTTGATCAGCCGTTCGCACAGCGCCAGATCGGTCTCGACGCGCTGGAGCAGATTGTGGTCGGCGGCGATGCCCAGGGCGTAGACGTCCCCGAGATCGTCCTGCAGCCGCATGTTGCGGAACTCCATCAGCCGGCTGGTGCCGTCCTTGTGCCGGATGGGGAAGGCGCCGGCCCAGCTCCGGCCGGTCTCCAGCACCTCCGCGAACAGCCTCACCACGGACTGGAGGTGCTCGGGGTGGATCAACAGCCGTGCCGCGTACTTGCCGAGGGCCTCCTGCGCGGTGTAGCCGAACAGATCCTCCGCCTGGGGGGTCCAGAACACGATGCGTCCGTCGATGTCGATGACCATCGCGGACACGCTCAGCACGTCCAGCAGACCGGTGCGCGCGGGCGTCTCGGCGTCGTACGCGTTCGCGCCCGGCCGGCTGGGTTCGGCTGTCATCGCGGAGCCTCCTCCTGTACCTCCATGCTGCCTCTGGTTCGGCGTGACCGAAAACCGGGAGCCCCGGAGGCTGAACCGACGGCGCCGTGCGCATCGGGCGGACAAGCAGGACCATGGTCGTGTAAAGGACGGAACCCATGGATTCTGCGCGAGATGCTTTCGACGCCCCGACGCCCGCGGGACCGCGCGATCTCCTCGACGCGTCCACCGACGCGGCGGCGATCGTGTCCGCGGACGGCGTCGTGGTCGGCTGGACGCGTGCTGCGGAAGCACTGCTCGGCCGCCCGGCGTCGCAGGTCGTCGGCCGCTCGGCCGCGGAGCTGGTGGCGATGGACCGGGACCCGGCACGGGCGGCGGGTGTCGCGGAGCGGTGCCGGGCCGGGATGGGGTGGAGCGGTGTCATCTCCGTACGGCACCGCGACGGCCGCCCCGTCGACGTCGACCTGCGGGTCTCCGCCTCCTTCCGGATCGGCGACGACGAGTGCTTCCTGCTCTCGGCGAGCAGCCGGAGCGAGCGGTGGACGCTGGGCCAGTCCGTCCTCGACGGGTTCCTGACCCGTTCCCCGGTCGGGATGGCGGTGATGGACCTGGAGCTGCGCTATGTGTGGCTGAACGACACGCTGGAACGGTTCGGCGGTGTGCCCCGCGAACAGCGCCTGGGGCGACGGCTGAGCGAGCTGCTGCCCGGACTCGAGGCGGTCGCCATCGAGGGGCTGATGGTCAAGGTCCTGGAGACCGGGGCCCCGGTCACCGACTACGAGTACCTCGGGTGGAGCTGGGCCGACCCGCACCGCCGGCACGCCTACTCCACGTCGTTCTTCCCGCTCGTGGGGGACGACGACTCCGTCACCGGGGTCTGCTACATGGTCCAGGACGTCACCGAGCGGTGGCACGCCCGCCGGCTGCTGTCGCTGGTCAACGAGGCCGGGGCCCGCGTCGGCACGACCCTGGACGTGATGCGCACGGCCCAGGAGCTGGCCGACTTCGCCGTCCCCGGATTCGCGGACTTCGTCATCGTCGACCTCCTGGAGCCGGTGCTCAGCACCGAAGGGCACGGTGCGTGGCTGACCGACGCGGGACCGGCGCCCGCGCGGCCGGTGATGCGGCGCGCCGGGATGTGCTCGGTGCGCGAGGGCTGCCCGGAGGCCGTGGCGCGGATCGGGGACCGGGTGGACTTCCTGCCGCCGCCGCACGACGCCAACCTGCTCATCGACGGCGAGCCGATCCTCATTCCCGTGCTCGATCCCTCCGACGACCTGTGGACCACCGAACAACCCGAACGGGCGGTGAGTATCCGCGAGTTCGGCCTGCACTCCCTCATCTCCGTGCCGATGCGGGCGCGGAACACCGCCCTGGGCCTCGCCACCTTCGTCCGGTCCCTCAACCCCGTCTCGTTCCGGCCCGACGACGTCCTGCTGGCCCGGGAGGTGGTGGCACGGGCGGCGCTCTGCGTCGACAACGCCCGCCGGTACACCCGGGAGCACACGGCGGCGGTCACCCTTCAGCGCAGTCTGCTGCCGCACGCCCTGGCGGGCGGAACGGCGCTGGAGCTGGCCTCCTCCTACCGGCCGGCGGACCCCACCGACGGGGCGTGCGGCGACTGGTTCGACGTGATCCCCCTGTCCGGGGCCCGGGTGGGACTCGTCGTCGGCGACGTGGTGGGGCACGGCATAGCCGCCGCCGCGACCATGGGACGGCTGCGCACCGCGGTCCAGACCCTCGCCGACATGGAGATGCCCCCCGACGAACTGCTGGCCCACCTCGACGACCTCGTGCTCCGGCTGAGCGGTGAGCAGACCGACGACACCAGCGCTCAGCAGGGCGCCACCGCCTTCCTGGGGGCGACCTGCCTGTACGCCGTCTACGACCCGGTCACCCGACGGTGCAAGATGGCGCGGGCCGGACACCCGCCGCCCGTCGTCGTCACCCCCGACGGGCAGGTGTCCTTCCCCGAGCCCCCGGCCGGGCCCCCGCTGGGGCTCGGCGGGATGGCGTTCGAGTCGACGGAGATCGAGCTCGCCGAGAACAGCCTGATCGGTCTCTACACCGACGGCCTGGTGGAGGGGGCCGACCGGGACATCGAACAGGGCATGTCCCGGCTGGGCGAGGTGCTGGCCCGGTCCGACGCCGACCTGGAGACCCTGTGCTCCTCGGCGGTGCGACAGCTCGTGCCGGTGCCCCAGCCGGACGACATCGCCCTGCTCCTGGCGCGCACGCACGCCCTCGGCGCGGAGCACGTCGTCTCCTGGGACGTGCCGGTGGACCCGGCCGCCGTCGCCGACATCCGGGCCCGGGCCACCCGGCAGGTGGAGGCCTGGGGTCTGGGCGATCTGGCCATGACCTCCGAGCTGATCGTGAGCGAGCTGGTCACCAACGCGGTGCGCTACGCCGCGCCGCCCATTCGGCTGCGGATGATCCTCGACGCGCGTCTGACCTGCGAGGTCTCCGACGCCAGCAGCACGGCCCCGCGGCTGAGGCATGCCCGGATCACGGACGAGGGGGGCCGCGGCCTGTTCCTGGTGGCGCAGCTCGCCCACCGGTGGGGCGCCAGGCACACGGCCGACGGAAAGATCATCTGGGCCGAGCAGGAGATCCCGTGACCCGGTCCGCGCCTGCCGCGGACCCCGCCGCCGACCGCCGGCCGTAAGGGCCGCGTCAAAGGCGTGGGCGCCCCCGTCAGGGATGCGTCAACGACGGTCCTTTCCGGCCACGGACGGTGTTCTCTCGACCTGTCCGTACCTCTTTCCGAACCTCTCCAAGGAGTTCGCGATGGCCGATCCGGCCTTCGTCCTCACCACGGTCGCGGTCTTCGCGCTGGTGGCCCTCGTCGCCAAGGGGGTGACCAAGCTGTGACCGCCGAGAACATCGTCGGCCTCGTCGTGGCCGTCGCCCTGCTGGGCTATCTGGTCCTCGCCCTGATCTTCCCGGAGAGGTTCTGAGCGGCCATGGGTCCCGTCCTCGCCGGCGTGCTCCAGCTGCTGGCTCTCATAGCGGCGCTGGCGCTCGCCTACGTCCCCCTCGGCACCCACATGGCCCGGGTCTACTCCTCCGACCGGCACTGGCGCGTCGAGAAGTGGATCTACAAGGGCATCGGTGCCGACCCCGACACCCAGATGCGCTGGCCCGCCTACCTGCGCGGTGTCCTCGCCTTCTCGGCGGTCGGCGTCCTCTTCCTCTACCTGCTCCAGCGGCTCCAGGGACATCTGCCCGGCTCACTCGGCTTCGAGGCGATCGACCCGGACCAGGCGTTCAACACCGCCGCGTCCTTCGTCACCAACACCAACTGGCAGTCTTACTACGGCGAGCAGGCCATGGGCCACGTGGTGCAGACCGCCGGTCTGGCCGTGCAGAACTTCGTCTCCGCGGCCGTCGGGATCGCCGTCGCGGTCGCGCTGGTGCGCGGCTTCGCGCGCTCCCGAACCGGTGAACTCGGCAACTTCTGGTCGGACCTGGTACGCGGGACCGTCCGTGTCCTGCTGCCGCTCGCCGTCGTCGCCGCGATCGTCCTGGTCGCCTGCGGCGCCGTGCAGAACTTCTCCGGCATCCACGAGGTCGGCCGGTTCATGGGCGGCTCGCAGCAGTGGAACGGCGGTGCGGTCGCCTCGCAGGAGGCCATCAAGGAGCTGGGCACCAACGGCGGCGGCTACTTCAACGCCAACTCCGCCCACCCGTTCGAGAACCCGACCCCGTTCACGAACCTCTTCGAGATCTTCCTGCTGCTGGTGATCCCGCTCGCGCTGACCCGCACCTTCGGCGTCATGGTCGGCTCCGTCAGGCAGGGTTACGCGATCCTCGCGACCATGGCCACCGTCTGGGTCGGCTTCACGGCTCTGATGATGTGGACCGAGTTCGCCCACCACGGCCCCGCGCTGGAGCTCGCCGGCGGGGCGTACGAGGGCAAGGAGGTCCGCTTCGGCGTCGGCTCGTCCTCGATCTTCGCGGTGGCGACCACGCTCACCTCGACCGGCGCGGTGGACTCCTTCCACTCCTCCTTCACCGGCCTGGGCGGCGGCATCACCCTGCTCGGCATGATGCTGGGCGAGATCGCGCCCGGCGGTACCGGATCCGGCCTGTACGGCATGCTGATCAT
Source organism: Streptomyces zaehneri (assembly GCF_032248645.1). Taxonomy (NCBI): domain Bacteria; kingdom Bacillati; phylum Actinomycetota; class Actinomycetes; order Kitasatosporales; family Streptomycetaceae; genus Streptomyces; species Streptomyces zaehneri. Next base: position 339,718 of record NZ_JASTTJ010000002.1, on the reverse strand, counting down.
GGCGGTCGTCGCGGTGTTCATCGCCGGTCTGATGGTCGGCCGGACCCCCGAGTACCTGGGCAAGAAGATCGGCACCCGCGAGATCAAGTTCGCGGCCCTGTACATCCTCGTCACCCCCGCCCTGGTGCTCGTCCTCACCGCCGCCGCGATGGCCCTGCCCACACCGGGCGACTCCATGACCAACTCCGGCGCGCACGGCTTCTCCGAGATCCTCTACGCCTACACCTCGGCGTCCAACAACAACGGCTCGGCCTTCGCCGGTCTGAACGCGGGCACGCAGTGGTTCAACAGCAGCCTGGGCGTCGCGATGCTCCTCGGCCGCTTCCTGCCGATGGTGTTCGTGCTGGCCATGGCCGGCTCGCTCGCCGAACAGAGGCCGGTCCCGGCGACGGCGGGCACCCTGCGTACCGAAAAGCCCTTGTTCACCGGCCTGTTGGTGGGCGCGATCCTGATCATCACCGGCCTGACCTACTTCCCCGCGCTCGCGCTGGGACCGCTCGCCGAAGGGCTGGCGTCATGACCACCGACGTGACGAAGCAAGAGGACCCGATGTCCACAGCCGTCCCCACGCGGGCGCCGCACCAGGATGTGCCGACCGGTCACCAGGACCAGGGCCGCGTAGGGGCGGGCCTGTTCGACCCCGGGCAACTCGTCAGGTCCCTGCCGGAGGCCTTCCGCAAGCTCGATCCGCGGGTGATGGTCAAGTCGCCCGTGATGTTCGTGGTGTGGATCGGCTCCCTGCTGACCACCGTCTTCTCCGTCAAGGACCCGGGCGACTGGTTCGGCTGGACCATCAGCGCCTGGCTGTGGCTGACCGTGCTCTTCGCCAACCTGGCGGAAGCCGTCGCCGAGGGCCGGGGCAAGGCGCAGGCCGACACCCTGCGCAGGTCCAAGACCGACACGGTGGCCCGACGGCTCGCCGGGGACTGCGAGGAGCCGGTCCCGGGAACCGAGTTGAGGGTCGGCGACCTCGTCGTCTGCGAGGCCGGTGACGTCGTCCCGGGTGACGGTGACGTCGTCGAGGGTGTCGCGAGCGTCGACGAGTCGGCGATCACCGGTGAGTCGGCGCCCGTCATCCGCGAGTCCGGCGGTGACCGCAGCGCCGTCACCGGTGGCACGAAGGTCCTCTCCGACCGGATCGTCGTCAGGATCACGACGAAGCCGGGCGAGACGTTCATCGACCGGATGATCAGCCTGGTCGAGGGCGCGGCCCGGCAGAAGACGCCGAACGAGATCGCGCTGAACATCCTGCTCGCCTCGCTCACGATCGCCTTCCTGCTGGCGGTGGCGACGCTGCCGCCCTTCGCGGACTACGCGGGCACGCACCTGACGATGGTCGTGCTGGTGGCGCTGCTGGTCTGCCTCATCCCCACCACGATCGGCGCGCTGCTCTCCGCGATCGGCATCGCGGGTATGGACCGGCTGGTGCAGCGGAACGTCCTGGCCATGTCCGGCCGGGCCGTCGAGGCCGCGGGGGACGTCTCGACCCTGCTGCTCGACAAGACCGGCACCATCACCCTGGGCAACCGCCGGGCCGCCGGGTTCGTGCCGGTACGCGGCACCACCGGGGCCGAACTCGCCGACGCCGCCCAGCTGTCGTCCCTGGCCGACGAGACGCCGGAGGGCCGTTCCGTCGTCGTCCTGGCGAAGGAGGGGTACGGGTTGAGGGAGCGCCACCAGGGCGAGCTGTCCGGCGCGGGGTGGATCGCCTTCACCGCCCGGACCCGGATGTCGGGCGTGGACGTCGACGGGCGCAGGATCCGCAAGGGCGCGGCCGGTTCGGTCGTCGCCTGGGTGCGGGAGCGGGGCGGTGAGGTGTCCGAGGACGTCGGCGCGCTCACCGACCGGATCTCAGAGGCGGGTGGCACGCCGCTGCTCGTGGCCGTCGAGGACGCCGACGGCGCACGGGTGCTGGGCGTCGTCCACCTCAAGGACGTCGTCAAGGACGGCATGCGTGAGCGGTTCGACGCACTGCGCCGGATGGGCATCAGGACCGTCATGATCACGGGCGACAACCCGCTGACGGCGAAGGCGATCGCCGAGGAGGCCGGTGTCGACGACTTCCTCGCGGAGGCGACCCCCGAGGACAAGATGGCGCTCATCAAGCGGGAGCAGGCGGGCGGCAAGCTCGTCGCGATGACCGGCGACGGCACCAACGACGCCCCGGCTCTCGCCCAGGCCGATGTCGGGGTGGCGATGAACACGGGTACGTCGGCCGCGAAGGAGGCCGGCAACATGGTCGACCTCGACTCCGACCCGACCAAGCTCATCGAGATCGTCGAGATCGGCAAGCAACTCCTCATCACCCGGGGCGCGTTGACGACGTTCTCCATCGCCAACGACGTCGCGAAGTACTTCGCGATCATCCCGGCGCTGTTCGCGGCGGTCTACCCGGGCCTGGACCGGCTCAACATCATGGGCCTGACCTCCCCGGACTCCGCGATCCTGGCCGCAGTCGTCTTCAACGCGCTGATCATCATCGCCCTGGTCCCGCTGTCCCTGAGGGGCGTGCGGTACCGGCCGGTGAGCGCGGACAGGATGCTCCGCCGCAACCTGACGATCTACGGCCTCGGCGGCCTGGTCGCGCCCTTCGTCGGGATCAAGCTCATCGACCTGCTCATCTCCCTCATCCCCGGGATCGGCTGAACGCCATGAACAACTCCCTGACCAACACCGCCCGGTTGCTCGGGGCGGGCCTGCGCGCCCTGCTCGTGCTGACCCTGGTGACCGGTGTCCTCTATCCGCTGGTCGTCACCGGCATCGCCCAGGGGCTGTTCGGCGGCAGGGCGAACGGCTCCGAGATCGAGGCGGACGGCAGGGTCGTCGGCTCCTCGCTCATCGGGCAGTCGTACAACCTGCCGCTCAAGAAGGGCCAGGAGACCCCGGAGCCCGACCTGAAGTGGTTCCAGGGCCGCCCGCAGAACGGCCTCGGCACCAACAGCGTCAACACCCGGTACAAGCTGATCCTGTCCGGCGCCACCAACCGGTCCGCGGACGACCAGGACCTGATCGACTGGGTGACCGCCGCCAAGGCGGCCGTCGTCAGGGACAACTCGACCGCCGGCTACCGGGTCCGCCCCTCCGACGTGCCCGCCGACGCCGTCACGTCCTCGGGATCCGGCCTGGACCCGGACATCTCCCCGCAGTACGCGGACATCCAGGTCCATCGGATCGCCGAGCGCAACGGCCTGTCCGTCGCCCGGGTCCAGCGGCTGGTCGACGAGCACACCGACGGCCGCACCCTCGGCTTCATCGGCGAGCCCCGGGTGAACGTCCTGGAGCTCAACATCGCGCTCGAAGACCTCGCGGCCAAGGGCTGATGGCGTCACGCGACGCGTGGGGAGCCGGCGGGATCCGGGAATGGTCCGGGTCCCGCCGGCGACTCCGCCCGAGGCCTGTACCGCGCCGTGCGCGATCTCCCGTGCCATGGCCTGCGCCGAGTCGGCGTGGCGCGCGTCCCCGGGGTCCGTCACCATCGCCGACCTGGCAGGCGACGTAGACTCCGACTACGGGAGTGGCGCCCTCGCCGGCATCGGCGCCTGGCTGGGCCCGGCCGACTCCTGAGCTGCGGCGCCCCGCGTCCCGCCGCTCGCGCGCGGGAAGATCGTCAGCCGTCAGCCGTCAGCCGTCAGCCGTCAGCCGTCAGCCGTCAGCCGTCAGCCGTCAGCTCGCGGCGAGGGGTACCCGCCGGCGGCCGGCGAGGCCGAGAGCGACCGCCCCCACGGATCCGGCGAGGGCGAGCACGCCCAGCGCTCCTGTCAGGCTCCCGACGGCCGAGGTCAGCGCGAGGACCACGAGTGGGCAGATGAACTGGCCGATGAAGAACGAACCCGTCCACAGTCCGGTGCCGCGGCCGCGGTCGGCGTAGTCGAGCCTCGACAGGGCGAGGGTGAGCAGGCTCGGCAGCATGATGCCGCCGCCGAAGCAGTTGATCATGGCGCCGACGGTCAGGACGACGGGAGAAGGGGCGAGCCAGATCACGGCGAAGCCGAGTGCGCACAGGGCGAAGACGGCGGGCAGCCAGGCGTCCGCGGTGCGGCCGAGCCGGGTGAAGACGACCGCGCCGATCACGGTCGCGAGGCTGGAGGCGGCGATGGCGAGGCCGATCATGCCGGGGTCGGTCACGCCCATGTCGTCGAGGAGGAAGGCCATCTCCACCTGGACGGTGTAGAAGAGGACGGCGCCGAAGACGGTGAGCGCGCACGTCCCGGCCAGCGGCCGCCAGGGGAAGGCGCGCCCGGCCGGCTCCGGGGGTGCGGCAGGGGCGGAGCCGGTGGTCGCGTCGGCGGGCGCGACGGTGGAGGGTGCGGTGGTGTCGCCGGTCGGCCGGGGGCGGGGCAGGAAGGCGGCCATGGCGGGGGCGAGGAGCAGGCTGACGGCGTAGGCCCAGAACGGTGTGCGCCAGCCGGCCGATCCCGCCGCGCCGCCCAGCACGAAGAAGGCCGTCGCGGAGATCGAGGCGCACATCGTCTGCATGGCGAGGTAGCGGTCGCGTTGCCGGCCGGAGTAGTAGTCGCCGATCAGTGTGGTGCAGCAGGTCATGATGGCGGCTTCGACGACACCGACGAGGGCGCGGCTTGCGACGACGGCGCCGAGGGAGTCCAGCCACAGCGGAGCGGTGCCGACGACGGCGTAGAACGCGGTGGCGATCACGAGGAGGCGTTTACGGCCGAGCCGGTCGACGACGACGCCGGCGAAGGGCGCCAGCAGTGCCAGGGAAAGGGCCGGGATCGTCAGGGCCATGGGGACCAGCGCCTCGACGCCGGGTGTGCCGGCGAAGTGGTCCCGCATCCGCGGCAGGACGGGAGCGATGAGCACGGCGCCCAGGATGGGCAGGCAGCTGCCGGCCATCAGCATTGTGATGCGAAGCCGGTGGCCGGCTCCGGACACGGGCTGCTCGGACGGCGCGTCCTCGACGGCGGCGAGGGGCGGGGACGGCAAGGGAGGCACGGGTGCGGGCATGCGGGAACTCCACCTGGCGTATCGGGAGGGGGACGGGGGCGCGGCCGTCTCGATGAGACCGCCCGGAACACATGGCGGATCCGGAACTCGGGGCAGGTCCGGAACACCACATGGCCGATCCGGAACTCGGGGCGGCTCCGGAGCGCGCGGCGGGGCCGGAGCGTGGGGGCACCGATGATCGCCGTGGCGTCGCGAAGGTCCGGCTCACCGGGGTCTGCGCCGCCCCGGCGGCGGTGAGCGGTGCGGCTCCGGTGCCGGGTTGAGACGACTATGAGGTACCGCGCAGGACCTGCCTAGCCCCCGGCCGATCGAGATCGAAGATGTGGATCATTCATGCCCTGGATGCGGCTGATGCGGCTGATGCGGCCGATGCGGCTGATCTGGCCCGGGGGCCGGATGCGGGCGCGCTCAGCTCCGCTCCCACGCGGGCCGCGGTGTCGCGCAGCCACATGTGCGCCGCGTCGTGGGTGTGGACCGGGTGCCACCACAGGGCTTCCTGGAGGGGGACCACCTCGTACGGCGCCGCCATGACCCGTACCGCGGCCACCCCGCGCAACTGCTCGGCCAGTCGCTGCTGCACCAGGGCGATCCGGCGGGTGCCGGCCACCAGGAACGGCAGCACCTGGAAGCTGTCGACGGAGACCTCGACGCGCGGTTCGATGCCGAGCATGCTCAGCTGGCGGGCGGCGGGGGCGTCGTAGGTGCGCTGGTAGGTGACCCAGGGCAGCCGTGCCAGGTGGTCCATGGTCAGCCGGTCGCCCACCTCGTCGTTGGTGTCGGCGACGAGAAAGGCCCAGCCGTCGGTGAACAGCTCGACGGTGGGGAAGCCGCTGATGACGCCGTGCGGCATCAGCAGTCCGTCGGCCGTGCTGAGCAGGTTCGCCGTCTCCTCCGTCACATCGGTCGGAGGCCGCTGGAAGCGCAGCCGCACGCCGGGAGCCTCGGCGTGCACGGTCCGGGCGAGTTCGGCGCCGAACACGGCGACGGCGTAGTCGGAGGAGAGCAGGGTGAACTCGTGCTCCTCGCCGCCCGGAACGAACTCGGCCCTGCTGCTGAACACCCTTTCCAGCAGGTCACAGGCGGTGGCGGTGCGGTCGAGCAACGCCCGTCCCAGGGCCGTGAGCTCGTACTGGCCGCCGACGCGGGAGAGCAGCTCGTCGTCGAAGTGGCGGCGCAGACGGGCCAGGGCCGCGCTCATGGCGGGCTGGCTGAGCCCGATGCGCTGCCCGGCCCGGGTGACGTTGCGTTCCTCCAGCAGCGCCCGCAGGGACAGGACGAGGTTGAGATCGAGGCCGGACAGGTACACAACGCCTCCACACCGAGGCCGCCACAGGCGACTTTATTCATGCGATGGATGATCGATATCCAAAGAATCGATTTCCCAGATTACGAGAGGTGGGGCCAGATTAGTCGCATCGCAATCAGGAGGACATGTCAGTGAAACCCGCAGCCCCTTCCGCGTCCTTCTCCGGACCCTTCGCCCTCGGCACCCTCTCCGCCCCTGACCAGGCGTCTTTCCCCGGCCTCGTGGTCCCCGAAGGGCGGGTGCTGGACCTTCGTACCGCCTTCGGCGACCCCGCCCTGACGACCCGGCGGCTCTTCGAGCGCTGGGACGAGGTGCTGCCGCGCCTGGGCGCCCTCGCGGCGAACGGCACCGACAGCCACACCGACACCGCCGACGCCTGGCAGCCGCTCGACGGACTGCGGGTGCACGCTCCGCTCGAGCCCCGCCAGGTCTTCCAGTCCGGGGCCAACTACCGGCAGCACGTGATCGACCTGGAGGTCGCCCACCGCGCGCCCGACGACCCGCGCACACCGGAAGCGGCCCGTGCGGAGATCGCCGAGGTCATGGACCGGCGGGCGGCGGAGGACCTGCCGTACGTGTTCATCGGTCTGCCGAGCGCGATCACCGGCCCCTACGACGACGTCGTTCTGCCCTCCTGGGCCGAACAGCCCGACTGGGAGCTGGAGTTGGCGGTCGTCATCGGCAGGCCGGCCTACCGGGTGTCCGTGTCGGAGGCCCTGGCGCACGTCGCCGGGTACACGATCGCCAACGACCTCACCGACCGTGCCACCGTCTTCCGTCGGGACATGAAGGCCATCGGCACGGACTGGCTGCGCAGCAAGAACGCGCCCGGCTTCACCCCACTCGGCCCCTGGATCGTGCCGGCCGCGTCGATCGCCGACCCGGGCGACCTGCGGGTCACCCTGAAGCTGAACGGCGAGACCATGCAGGACGAGTCCACCAGGGACATGCTCTTCGGTATCGCCCGGCTGGTGTCGTACGCCTCGCAGACCGCCCGGCTCCTGCCCGGTGACCTGGTGTTGACGGGCTCACCGGCCGGCAACGGCATGCACTGGGGACGGCTGCTGCGCGACGGTGACGTCATGGACGGCTCGATCACCGGGCTCGGTGCCCAGCGCACCCGCTGTATCGCGCGGGAGGCGTCGTGAGCCCGGACCGCCACGACCCCGAGGGCGCGATCGCCGAGGCGGCCAAGTCCTATTCCAACTGGGGGCGTTGGGGCGAGCACGACGTGCTGGGCACCCTGAACTTCCTCGACGAGGCGAAGCGCCGCGAAGGCGCCGCACTGGTCCGCCGGGGAGTCAGTTTCTCACTCGCGCAGTCCTTCGACATGAACGGCCCGCAGAAGGGCTGGCGGCGGCGCACCAACCCGGTGCACACCATGCTCGACACCGGCACCGACGCCGCCCTCGGCACCCAGGGCTTCCCGCACGGCATCGGCGGCGCCGACGACGTGATCGCGATGCCGCTCCAGTGCTCCACCCAGTGGGACGGGCTCGGCCACATCTTCGACCACGGCAAGGCGTGGAACGGCCGGCCGGCCGAGCAGGTCGTCACCTCGGACGGCGACCTCGTCACCGGCATCGAGCACATGGCGCCGTACGTCGCGGGACGCGGGGTCCTCCTCGACGTCGGCCGAGTCATCGGAACGGGTGGGGGCACCTCCCGTTCGAGCGGAGCCGAGAGCGGGGGAGAGCTGCCCGACGGGTTCGCCATCACCGAGGAGCACCTCGCCGCGACCGCCGACGCGCACGGCGTGGCGGTCGGCCGCGGGGACATCGTCGTCGTGCGGACCGGACGGCTGGCCCGGGCCCGGCGCGAGGGCTGGGGCGACTACGCGGGCGGCGACTCGCCCGGCCTGTCCTTCACCACGGCCGGCTGGCTGCACCGCACCGAGATCGCCGCGATCGCCACCGACACCTGGGGCTTCGAGGTACGGCCGAACGAGTTCGACGCGGCCTTCCAGCCCCTGCACCAGGTCGCCATCCCCAACATGGGCCTGCTCATCGGGGAGATGTGGGACCTCGACGCGCTCGCCGCCGACTGCGCGGCGGACGGCCGGTACGCGTTCTGGCTCACCGCCGCGCCCCTGCCCATCACCGGAGCCGTCGGCTCACCCGTCAACCCGGTCGCGGTCAAGTAGCCCGCGTGACAAGGGAGCTTCCCATGACCACACCCCGCACGGTCCTCGTCATCGGCGGCGGCGCCGCGGGCAGCGCCGTGACCGTCCTGCTGCGGCGCGCCGGCGTCGCCGTGGACCTGATCGAGGCCAGGCCCGACTGGAACGCCACGACCGGCTCCGGCATCACCCTCCAGGGCAACGCCCTGCGCGTGCTGCGCGACCTCGGGGTCCTGGACCAGGTCGCATCCTCCGGCTGGGCCTTCGGCTCGCTGGGCGTCGTCACTCCCGACGGCACCGTTCTCCACGAGGCCGAGGACATCCGGACCGGCGGTGACGACCTGCCCGCCACCTTGGGCATGCAGCGGCCCCGGTTGCAGCAGATCCTCATCGACGCCGTCCGCGCCAGTGGCGCCGGCGTCCGCCTGGGCACCACCGCCGAGACCCTGGAGCAGGACGCCGAAGGCGTCTCGGCGCGCTTCAGCGACGGCTCCACCGCCCGGTACGACCTGGTGATCGCCGCCGACGGACTCAACTCCGCGACCCGCGCCGCCATCGGCATCACGGCGAGACCCGAGCCGACCGGCATGGCCATCTGGCGCACCACCGCGCCGCGCCCCGCGGGCCTGGTGCGCACCGACCTGGCCTACGGCGGCCCGGCGTACATCGCCGGCTACTGCCCGACCAGCGAGCACACCCTCTACGCCTACGTCGTCGAGGCGTGCCGCGACCGCGCCTCGATCGATCCGGCCCGCTACGCCGACGAGATGCGCCGGCTCACGCGGGGATACGGCGGCCACTGGGCCGAGATCACCCCGCACATCACGGACCCGGCGAAGGTCAACTACACCTGGTTCGACCGGCTGCTGGTCGAGGGCTCCTGGCACCGCGGCCGGGTGGTGCTGGTCGGCGACGCCGCGCACTGCTGCCCGCCCACCCTCGCGCAGGGCGCGGCCATGTCCCTGGAGGACGCCTCCGTCCTCGTCGAACTCCTCACCGCCGGCCGGGACTGGGACGACGACCTGCTCCAGCGGTACCACGAGCGCCGCATCCCCCGGGTGCGGGCCGTGGTCGAGGCGTCCGTGCAGCTCGGGCAGTGGCAGCTGGACGGCGTCCGCGACGCCGACGTGCCGGGCCTGATCGGCCGGACGATGACGATGCTCAAGGAGCTGCCGTGACCGACCGGACGTCGCCGACCGTCGACGTGCACGCCCACGTCCTGCTCCCCGAGGTCGACGCCCTCGTCGCCGGGCTTCCCGGACTGACCGCGGCCAGGGAGCTGGACGCCCGGCGCAACGGCCCCGCCTCCCTGGCCGTCAGCGGCCCCATGGTCCGTGAGCGCCTCCCGCGGCTGACCGATGTCACCGTACGGCTGGCCGCCATGGACGCGCAGGGCGTGGACGTGCAGCTGGTCAGTCCGTCACCCTCGCACTACCACCACTGGGCGGACGAGGAGACCGCCGAGAAGCTGTACCGGCTCGCGGGTGAGGCGACCGCCGCGCACTGCGCCCTGGCGCCCGACCGGCTGAAGGGGCTCGGACTCGCTCCGCTCCAGCACCCGGACCTGGCCGTACGCGCCCTCGAACACGCCCTGGAACAAGGCCTGTCGGGAGTCGAGATCTCCTCCCACGCCCAGGGCCGGGAACTGTCCGACCCGGCGTACGAACCCTTCTGGGCGCGGGCCGAGGAGACCGGCGCGATCCTCTTCCTGCATCCCTTCGGCTGCACGCTCGACGAGCGGCTGGACCGCTGGTACCTGTCCAACACCGTGGGCCAGCCGACCGAGAACGCGGTCGCCCTCTCCCACCTGATCTTCTCCGGGGTGCTGGACCGGCACCCCGGCCTGACGCTGATCGCCGCACACGGCGGCGGCTATCTGCCCACCCACATCGGCCGCTCCGACCACGCCTGGTCGGCGCGCGCCGACGCGGGAGCCGGCTGCGCCCACCGGCCCAGCAGCTACCTCAGGCGGCTGTACTTCGACTCGCTGGTCCACGACCCGCACGTCCTGCGGGAGTTGATCCGCGCGGTCGGCGCAGACCGCGTACTCCTCGGCTCGGACTTCCCCTTCGACATGGGCACCGAGGACCCCGTCGGCGCGCTGCGCGCGGCCCGGCTGCCCGACGCCGACTTCCACGCCGTACGAGGCGGCAACGCCGCCGCCCTCCTCCGGAAGGACTGACCCCCATGCGTCTGCTCACCCACCTGCGGCACGTCGACCTCGCCGTGCCCGACTACGACAGGCAACTCGACTTCTACGCCGGCGTCTGGGGCCTGACCAAGGTCGCCGAGGACTCCGGGATCTCCTTCCTGGCCGCCGAGGGCAGCCCCGAGAACTACGTCGTACGACTGCGCAAGGCCGACGAGAAGCGCCTCGACCTGATCTCCTACGGCGCGGCGAGCCCGGCGGACGTGGACACCCTGGCCGAGCGACTCCTCGCCGGGGGCGTCCGGCTGGTCACGCGGCCGGGCAGGATCGAGACCCCGGGCGGCGGCTACGGATTCCGCTTCTTCGACGTCGACGGCCGCACCGTCGAGGTCTCGGCGGACGTCGGGACCCGGCAGCACCGCAAGATCGAGGAGAAGGAGGCCATCCCGGTCAAGCTCTCGCACGTCGTCCTCAACTCCCCCGACCTGAACGTCACTCGGGAGTGGTACGAACGCCACCTGGGCTTCCGGCTCTCCGACACCCTCATGCATCCCCGGATGGGTGAGGCCATGCACTTCATGCGGATCAGCAACCAGCACCACTCCATGGCGATCGCCCAGGGCCCGCACACCTCGCTGCACCACGTCTCCTTCGAGATGCGCGGTATCGACGAGTACCTGCGCGGCTCCGGCCGGGTGATCCGCTCGGGGGCCCGCAAGCTCTGGGGCCCGGGGCGGCACACGGCAGGCGACAACACCTTCACCTACTTCCTCGACCCGCAGGGCAACACCGTCGAGTACACGACGGAGCTGGAGCTGCTCGACGAGGACACCTGGCACCCGCACGTCTACGACTTCTCCCGGCCCGAGATCGCCGACCAGTGGGGCACCGCCAACCCCATGAACGAACTCGTCGCCAAGGAGTCGTTCAACGACGTCGACCGCGGCGTGTTCGTCGCCCCGCCCGTCTGACCCCCCGCCCCCCTCAGAGGCACCCCGCCACCCCCGAGCCACCCCGGAGCCTGGAGCCGTCCATGCGTTTCGCCACCTACGAACACCAGCACCGGCGCCGGGTCGCCGTCGTCGACGAGGACGGCACCCTCCGTCCGGTGCCCGGCGCGCGCTCGCTCACGGAGCTGATCCGGTCCGGCGACGGCCTCGACGCGCTGCTCGGCGTCGGCGCCGCCGCCCTCGGCGCTCCGGCCGGACCCCAGGTGTCCGAGGTGCGGCTGCTGCCGCCGCTGGAGCCGCCCACCGTGCGGGACTTCGTCACCTTCGAGGAACACGTGGAAGGGGTACGGCGGTCCGTGGACGGGGCCGGCGGGGTGCCGGAAGCCTGGTACGACGCCCCGACGTTCTACTTCACCAATCCGTACGCGGTGGTCGGCGCCCACGACGACGTGCCGGTGCCGCCGGGCAGCCACCTCCTCGACTTCGAGCTGGAGGTCGCGGCGGTCGTCGGCCGCGAGGGACGGGACCTCAACTCCGAACAGGCACGGGACCACATCATCGGTTACACGGTCTTCAACGACTGGTCGGCCCGGGACCTCCAGTCCCGGGAGATGCAGGTCCGCCTCGGCCCGTGCAAGGGAAAGGACACGGCCGCCACCCTCGGGCCGTACCTGGTCACCGCGGACGAGCTGGAGCCGTACCGGGACACCGAGGGCTTCCTGCGCCTGGCACTGACCGCCGCCGTGAACGGCGAGGTCGTCGGCGAGGACCTGCTGTCGAACATGAGCTGGACCTTCGAGGAGATGGTCGCCTACGCCTCGCGGGGCACCGTCGTCCGCCCCGGCGACGTGCTCGGCTCGGGCACCTGCGGCAACGGCGGCTGCCTGGCGGAGCTGTGGGGGGTACGCGGACAGCAGTCACCGCCGCCGCTGAAGCCCGGTGACACGGTCACCCTCACCGTGGAGGGCATCGGCACGGTCTCCAACACGGTGGTGGCGGGCGCCGATCCGGTGCCGCTCCCCGCCGCCCGACGCCGTACCCGGGAGCGGCCGTGAGCGGTCCGCACCGGGGGAGGCTCCTCGGCAAGGTCGTGGTCGTCACCGGCGCGGCCCGCGGCCAGGGCGCGGCACAGGCCGCGGCCCTGGCCCACGAGGGTGCCCGGGTCGTCGCCACCGACGCCCGGCCGACGGGCGACTGCCGGCGCCTCGACGTCACCGGCGAGGACGACTGGGCCGAACTGGCCGCGGCCCTGCGGGAGTCGTACGGCGAGGTGCACGGCCTGGTCAACAACGCGGGCATCACCTGGCGCGCCCGCCTCGGTGACGTACGGCCCGAGGACTTCGCCCGCGTCCACGCCGTCAACGTCACCGGACCGCTGCTCGGCATCCAGCACCTGGCACCGCTGATGCCGCCGGGTTCCTCCATCGTCAACGTCGGCTCCGCCGCCGCCCTCACCGGCCACTACCCGGTCGCCTACACGGCGAGCAAGTGGGCCCTGCGCGGCCTGTCGAAGAGCGCGGCGACGGAGCTCGGCCCGCGCGGCATCCGCGTGAACACGATCCACCCCGGCTTCATCGAGACCGAGATGACCGCCTCCGCCGCGCCCGCCTTCCGCGACGCGAACGTCCGCGAGACACCGCTCGGCCGCACGGGCACCGCGCACGAGGTCGCCCCGCTCGTGGTGTTCCTGCTGTCCGACGAGGCCTCCTTCATCACCGGCGCGGAGATCCCCGTCGACGGCGGCCTCACCGCGCACGGCGGCGTGAAGTCCGTCTCCGACGCCCTGCGTGGTCCATGACGCAGTGGGACGCCCCGGCCTCATGGACCACACCGCCACGGAAGGCCCGGCTCGGCTTCGCCAGGGACGGCGCGGGCCGCTGTGGCCGAGGACGGCCGGCCTCGCGGTACTTCCACCGTCAAGGTGCTGCCGCCGTGCCTCCTCGCCGTTCGCGGACGCCGCGTCCGGAGCCGCGTCCGGAGCCGGCCCCTGCGGCGGCGGCCCGCGCTGTCAGCGGGTGCGGCGGTCGGCGAGGGTGCGGCGGTCGGCGATCCACTCTGCCAGGGCGAGCAGGGTGGACTCCGCGCTGTCGGCCATGTGCTCCCGCAACGAACGGACGTCCTGGAGGGTGTCGCCCAGGACCGGGTCGGCGCGCAGCAACTGCCAGGACTGCCGGACGACGCTGCCCCGGCCCTGCTTCTGGAAGTGCCAGTCCCAGCGCACGATGCCGTGGTCGGCTCCACCGACGACGAAGGCGAACGCGGTGCCCGGCTCGGCCCGCACCACCTCGGAGTGGGTGACCCATTCGCGTCCGTCCCGGCGGTTGCGTCCGCTGAACCGGGCACCGACCCACGGACCGTCGCCCGGCGCGTAGCTCACCCCGCCGGCGCTCGGACTCCACGTCTCGATCAGTGACACATCGCTGATCAGGCCGTAGACGGAGTCCGGCGGCGCGTCGACCCAGCAACGCCGGGTGAAGGCGAAGGGAGTCAGGTCGAGCCCGGCCAACGGGTTGCGGGGTTCGGAGGTGGTGGCGCTCATGGATTCTCCCGGAAGCGGTGAAGAGGAACGCGGCCCATCCTGGAGACCGGGGCCGGGCCGAGCCAGACCCCGCCGATCCCTACCCCGGCGGGGTGAGGCGCGGGTCGTCGGCGGTGCGCATACTCGGTGCCATGACCAAGCACGGGCACCTCGCCGAGTTCCTCCAGGCACGCCGTGGCCAACTGCGGCCCCAGGACGTCGGGTTGCAGACCTACGGTGAGCGGCGCCGGGTTCCTGGGCTGCGGCGGGAGGAGCTCGCGATGCTCGCGGGCATCAGCGCGCCCTACTACACCCGCCTGGAACAGGGCCAGTCACGCAACGCCTCGCGCGAGGTGCTCGACGCCGTGGCGAGCGCCCTGCGCCTGGACGAGTCCGAGCGTGCGCATCTGCACACCCTGGCCCGTACGCCAAGGCGGTCGAGGGCCGCCGGCCGGCCGCCCGTCGAACGCGTCCCGCCGGCAACGAGCGCGCTGCTGGCGGCCATCGAGGGCACACCGGCCGTCGTCATCGGCCGCCGCAGCGATGTCCTGGCCTGGAACCGGCCGGGACACGGGCTGTTCGCGGGTCATCTCGATCCGGACAGCCCCGACGACCCGGGCCGACGGCCGAACATGGCCAGGCTGGTGTTCCTCGACGCGCACACCCGCGAGCTGTACAGCGACTGGCCCGCCAAGGCCCGTGCCGTGGTGGGCAATCTGCGCCTGACGGCCGGCCGCTTCCCGGACGATCCGCTGCTTGCCGCACTGATCGGCGAACTGGCCATGCACAGCCCGGAGTTCGCCACGATGTGGGCCGATCACCGGATCCAGGCCTGCGATGTCGCCGACTACGAGATGCGCCACCCGCTGGCCGGGACGCTGGCGGTCACCCAGCAGACCCTCCAGAGCCCGCAAGGATGCGGACCGTCCCTGGTGGTGGCCACGGCCGCCCCCGGCTCCCCGTCCGCGACAGCCCTGACCCTGCTCGTCCACACCACCGCACCGCGGGAATCGACCCGGCCGCGCCACGGCACCGAAACCCGCACCACCTGACCCGAGCCCCTCCGCCGCCCGAGGGCGCCCGGCGCGTACGCATCCGCCGGAGCGTCCCGCTGCCGGGCTGTCCACCACCTCGTCGGGCTGTCCACATGGCCGGACGGCCCCACACCCGCCGGTCGGAGGGTCCCACGGCCGCCCGCCGGCCGGCAGCACGAGCACGGCCGCCCCCGAAGCATCTCTCGTCCTCGCCCTCGCCCTCGTCCTCGCCCTCGCCCTCGCCCTCGTCCTCGCCCTCGTCCTCGGCACCGCGCCCGCGGCTGCCGCATGCACCAGCACCACCGTCCTGGACGCCGCCGACGGACTTCACAACCCCACCTCCGTAGCGCTGCGCGGCAACGACGTGTACGTGCTCAGCGCCGCCTACACCACGGCCACCGACCCCAACCTGCTGCGCGCACGCCTGAGCGGGCGCCCGTAGATCCCGGCCCCGAGGGGATCGACCTGAGTGTCGTGCCGTCTCCCGGTCGATGATCCGGCTGTTCGGTCCGAGTTGCTCGGCGACGGCGGGCTCGGCAGCCGCGCACCGGACAACTCCGCGGGCTCGCCGTCCACCGAGGCCCGAATTCGGGGCAGGAAAAGGGAAAAAGGGTTACGACGGGCATCGGTGCCGGTACCGTTCTCGGCTTGCCGTGTGAGTGGCTCGACGGATGGAGGGGCAATGCAGGTGTCGGCACTGAGCCTTTGGGGGGCCGGAGCTTTCGGCCTGGTCATCGGATGGATCGCCTACCGGACGCTGAGACGTTCCCAAGGGTCGCGGGTCGGCGATCTGGTGACGGTGATCGCAGCCCTCGGCGGTGGTGCCGTGGTCGACACCCGGTTCGCCGACCCCGAACTGTTCGCCACCTATGGCTTCGGCCTTGCTTCGGGCTTCTTCGGTTACTTCGCCGTCGCGTTCTGGGTGGACCGGTCGGAGCGCAAGGCGGACGAGCGGTCCGCACTGGCCGAGGCCGGGCGGGCGCCGGCCGAAGCGCCTGTGCCGTCCCAGGTCGGGTCCCGCCCCGGTGACTGGATGGGAGACGGCGTGCGCGAGACCTGACGCACACGCGTCGCTCAGGCGGGGGCCGGGCGGAGTCTGAGCGCGTTCGAGCAGTACGCGGTGTAGGCGAGACCCAGCAGGTTGCCCTTGCGCAGCAGCACGGTGCGCGCCGTGTGCAGGGCCGAGCCGACGGAATGCCCGGCCAGCACTGCCTGCCAGAAGAGCTCGGCCACCTCGCCCGCCAGCGCCTGATGCACGGAGATCTCGGTACCGACGACACCGGACGCGCTGAGACCGGTGAAGGCGTCGACGAAACTGAGCCAGGTGGCCGGCTCGGTGTCCACGGTGTGACACCCGTTGAGGAACACGAGGGGAGCCTTCTCGCTCCAGTCCGTCCATGTGGTCGCGCGCGCGGCCAACGCCTGCGGGGTGATCCGCTCGTTCTCTCCGATCTCCAGCACCGTGGTGCTCGGTGCCTCCAGGTCGGCCCGGGAGTTGCGGCCGTGGCAGTAGAAGTAGACGCAGTCCGAGGTGTCGGACAGTGCGGCGAACAGGGTCTCGCGGCCCTGACAGTCGACGAGCCGGCCGTCGAACTGCGTGCGGAGTCTTTCCATGTGGCGGCTGGACTCGGTGGGGTTGAGCGCCAGACTGCGGGCGATCGTCACGTCCGGCGCCCCGGCGCCCCCTCCCGCGAGCAGCGTCAGGCGCTGACCGGGCGGGCGCGACGGGGGCTGCTCGATCAGATGCCGGTAGCCCCAGAAGCCGTACGGGCAGAGCGTGTTGAGCTGATGGGAGGCTTCCCCGGGGCAAACACGGGTGCTGTCGGGAAGGTCGCCGTCCAGACCGCTCTCGCACACCGTCCACGCGACGTCGGGGTCGACCGGGATGTCATAGATCAAGGCCCAGGGGAAGACCAGGTCCTGCTGCTCCTGGCGGCAGACCTGGATGCTCGCCGACGCGCCCAGCACGCTGCGCAGCGCTTCCCGCTGCGGACGACGGGGGGCCAGCAACAGCAGCAGGTCCCAGCCCAGGGCGGCGAGGCGTTCCAGATCGGCGCGGAAGCCGTCCCACGGCTTGCCGTTGTCCGGGTCCAGCAGGTTGCTGCGTACGCCCGGTGTCCTCTCCTCGGCGTGGACCGCCATGAGCGCCCTGCGCACGCGGCCCAGAGCTCCCGCCACCTGGGACTCGGTCAGCCAGAAGGCGCTCACCGGCTTGGCCGCGCCGTCGACGTCGACCGCGATCGAGCCGTCGAGCGCCCGCGCGACACGGATGTGTGCTGTCCGAGCCGGGAGGTCGCAGAACCCCACGAAGCCTGGGGCGAGGGTGTAGTCGACCAGCGCCGAGGTGGCGCCGCCCGGGCCCTCCTGTGGTGACACCCGGAACGTGACCGACGCCGACTGCAGTTGGTTCCCACGATGCGCGACCAGCAGGCGCATCCTGGCCGGCCCCGGTTCCCGGGGGGCGACGAGAGGCACGTGCAGATGGTCTCCGCGTTGCTGCGGCGTGCAGGAGTGCGGTTCGTCCGGGGAGCAGTGGCAGACCCAGCTGTTGCCCTTGGCAGGCAGGAACAGGTTGTGGTGATCGGGGGGTACGTCGAAGTCGTCGCTGCGTACGGAGACGGTCAGCCAGTGGCCGTCGGGGGAGGGGCGCAGCAGATCGGCCGGAAAGGCGGGGGACCGCTCGGCGAGCAGACTGGCCGTGGACAACGCGCCGATGTCCACCAGGAGTTCGTAGGGCCGGCCCGCGCCGAGGGCGAAGTCCGCGGGAACCACGCGACGGGAAAGGGGCCAGGTGAGGGCCAGGTTCAGAAACCGGTCGGCCGTGCTCTCGGTGTCGGTCCGGGGGCTCGGGGATCCGGTGACGGTGCCGAGGTCCGGGGGGCTCGTCGGCGAAGCGTCCCACTCGAAGTCGTCCTGCTCGGCGAGGTCCCTCTCCATCCCTTCCGGCTCCTGATCCTGCGGTTCGCGGTCCTCCGGCTCGTGGACGTCCGGTCGGTGGGCCGGCCGGCTGTCGTCCGGTCCCGCAGGGACAGCCGGCTGGGCGACGCCTCGCTGCTCCTGCTCGTAGCGCCGCAGGAAGGCGTCCCAGAGCCCGGCGGCCCCTTCGTGATCGACCAGAATCTCGTCCAGCGCCCGCTCGAATTCCTCGGCTGTCAACTCCCGCTCTTGCAGCAGGTTTTCGAGGGCCTGGCGGGCGTCCTGCTCCAACTCCGCGCTGCCCCAGTGGGGCGATTCCCTGAACGCGCGAAGCCTCGCCTCGGCGGGGTGCCTGGGTTCCTGCGCATACGTGACGACGCTCATGAGGTACGACGCTCCCCAGGGGGCGGCCGTTCGCCGGACGGCGGGGACGGGTGGGTATGCAGGGATACTGGCATGGTTGTGCACGACGCACGGGCCAATGAGCTCATTCGAGCACTCGACTGTGCGGACGCCTGGTGGCCGGGGAGGCGAGGACGTGACGGATTCGACGCGTGATCTGGCCATCCGCCTGGACTGGGGGGATACCCCACGCAGGGTCACCGCCCGGGTCGAGGGGAGCGACCGCCGGGCGCTGCCGCCGGACGCTGCCGCGTCTGTGGGCCGCGCCCTGCCCGGCTTGTGGGAGTCCGACGACAACGACTATCTGCGCGCGCTCCTGACGAAGGTGCTGTTCCCACCGGGCGTCCGGCGTCGTTTCCGCACCGAGGTGGAAGCACTCGACCGCCGAGGCGGGACGCTGCGCATCCGGCTCCGGCTGCCCCTACCGGTCGACGAACAGCCGTTGTCTCTGCCCGAGTTGCGCTGGGAGAGCGTCCGGGTGCCGGGAGCCGACGCGGGTCCGGGTGTCTGGGACGCCTGGGTGCGGGACCCGAGCTCGGCTCCCGCACCGTACGGAGAACTGGGCACCGACGCCCGGTTCACCCTCGTACGGGAGGTCGAGACCCCCTCGGTGACGGACAGGCGGGCGGACCGCCCGCTCGGGCCGGTCGTGATCGCGGACGCCACCGGCGTGTACGGGCACGTCCGGACGCCCACGGGAACGCATGAGTTTCCCCGCCCGGGAGACCAGGACCTGGCGGCCGCCGACAGCCGACTGGTGGAGACGGCGTTGGACGGCTCGCACCTGACGGTCGCCAGGGCGCAGTCACCCGCCACGGCGGACACGATCCGTCAACGGCTCATCGGGGCCGGGGCGTTCTACTTCGGCGGGCATCACAGGGAGGGCGGTCTCGTGGTCGCGGAACGACCGGGATCGGCCCGGGGCGTCTTGCTCGACGGCGAGAGCCTCTCCCGGTGGCTGGTGGACCACGAGGTGCCCCTGGCCGTGCTGCTGGCCTGCGAGAGCGCGAGCGGGGCGGCAGCGACCGGCTCGGCATCAGCGCCGCTGTCCCTGGCCGAACGCCTGGCGCGGGACGGCGTGGACCACGTGGTGGCCGTTCACGGCATGGTGAACCACGCGCAGGCGGCACGGTTCGCCGGCGCCTTCTTCGCGGGCCTCGCGCAAGGACACGACATCGACGTCGCGCTCCGCCGGTCGGCTGGAGCATTCGTCGCGACCAGAGCCGTTCCGGTCCTGTACACCTGCCGCCGGGACGGCGACTTCTCCGTCGGTCTGCGCCGTCGGCCGCGTCCGTCCGGACTCTCCACCGCCGCTCACCGGATCGCCACAGGCGCGGATTCGCAGGCAACGGCGGCGCCCGACGAACGCTTCAGGGTGTCGCTGGAGACGCGGTGGTGCCTGACCGCACCCCCGCCGCCGGACCCCGCGGAACCGTTCCCCCGGGCGTCGTCCCTGTTGTGGGACGTGCTGGCCGATCCTTCCGGCGGCGACCTCGCACAACCCCTGAACGACTTCGAGAGGACGCTGCACCAGACGAGACTCGACGCGGGTCTGGACCCGTTCGAGCCGCGGCACTGGTACGTGTACGACCACGACGAGCATCCGGACCGTGCGACCGCCGGACTGACCGCCGTCCTCACCCCGCCGTACATCCGCCGTCACCGGAGCCGGAACACGCCTCCACCGCCCGACCGAGGGGTCGGCCTGGTCGTGCGCAAGCGGGCGCGGGCGGCGCCGGACCACGGATTCATCGACGATCTGAGGCAACTCGCCAACGCCGAATGGGATCTGCGGATGGTCGTGGTGCAGATCCACGGAGCCGGCGAGCGGACCGACACCGTCCGGGAAGCCGCTCAAGAGGTCGCGCGCGACCTGGGGATCGGCGAGTACCTGCTGCGGGCGCGCACTCCAGGTGGCATCGAGGAACCGACCGCCCCGATCCTTCCCGTGCGGAGCGGGACCGCGTCCTCAGAGCCCGCGGCCGAACTGTGGCGGACCGTCACCGACGCCGCCTCCTCGCTGGTGGCTGCTGCCGCCGCGCCGCTGGACGCCGAGGCGGTCGTGGACGACCTCAACCTGACCGATCGCTGGGGCGACGTGTCGCAGGAGACGGACCGGCTGCGCAAGCTGGCGCTGTCGTGGCCGGCCGGGTACCGGAAGCTGTCGGCCGCGCACGCCGCGCGGCGGGTTGGCCCCGCCCGGTACGCGTCACTGTGTCTGGCCGCCGCCGACGACGCCGACCTCGGGCGCTGGCTCAGTGCCGGGTCCGCGGGGCAGGGGCTGCCGGTTCCCGGCTCCTTCCGGGGGCTCAGGCTGGAGTCCGGCGTCGTCGACGCCTTTGTGTTAGGTCTCCTTCGCACCGGAGCGGACCATGACGCAGTCTTCGCCGCCTGGGAGCGCGAGGGGCCGTCGCCCGCCGTGCGGCGGGCCCTGGAGGTGGCCCGGGTGCGGTCCGCGGACGGCGCGGCGCACATCACCGAGGCCGAACTGTGGGACGCCGACGTGGCGATCGCCCTGGACCGGGCGGGACTGGTGCGCCGGGACATCCGCGAACTGGACCCCGGGGGCGGCTGCCCGGGCAGCTGGGCGCTGTTGGCGCGACGCCGGCCGACCGAGGCGGACGCCAGGTGGCTGTGCGGCATGAAGCCGGCCATGCGCCGTCTGGCCGGACTGGAACCGGATGACGGCCCGTACGACCACAGACATCAGCGGAATCTCCTGGAACACCGGGGCGCGCTGCGGCCGCTGCTGCCGCAGCCCGGCGGATCCACCGTATTGCACGGCTGATTCGGGCGAACACACCGATGGGCGGCAGTTCACTCAATATTCTGATCGAGGATCACTTCCGGACACGACGGGAACGCGCCCGGACATGATCCGAGGATCGCCCTCGGCCCCGGACCCCGTCCGGCACGAGGGCGAGGGTCCGTCAGAACGCGAAGGGACACGCATGCTCGAGAACTGGTACTTCTGCGCCTCCCTCGGATTCTCGGCGCAGGACGCAGCCGCCCATCTCGACGTGATCGAGGCCCTGGGTGAACCCGTCCACGCCGCGGACGCCGAGGAACTCGTGTGCGCGGCCCTCGACCATCTGCGGCAGACGGAGACGGCGACCGCCCTGCACGCGCTGCCCCATGTCCTCGCCGCCCACCGGCGTTTCACCGGTGTCAGCACAGAGGTCACGGACCGCGCCAGCGATCTCTACCGCGATATCGCCTCCGTCCTGCCGAGCCGCCTGATGTCTCCCGTCGCGGAACTGCTACGGACCGTTGGCGGCGGCGAACCGGCCCATGCGGTCGAACTGCTGGGCGAGGTGCTGCGCCAGGCCGCCCGCGGCGCCGGAAGGCCCACCCCCGGGGCACAGCCGTATCACGATCTGCTGCAGCAGCCGCTGCCGACGGTGGCGCTCACCGCCGCCCGATTCCTGGTGCGGCTCGACCCGCACGCGGTAAGGGAACCCGTCGACGACCACGCGTCCCTGGTGGACGGCGCGCTGGCCGGCGACCACGGGCGGCAGGCCCTGCTCCAGGCAGCCGAACTGAAAGCGGCCCTCTCGCCGGGCGAGGCCGACGCCGTGTGGGAAGACCTCGACAGGGCGTCGAACGGCGCCATGGACCTGGAACCCGACCTCCTCAGAACCGCTGCCCGCGTCATGTTCGCCCCCGACACAGCGGACACCTTCCTCGCCGCTGCCGCTGCCGCTGCCGCTGCCGCTCCCGACACCGACGACGAGCCCGAAGTGCCCGACGCGCTCCTCCTCGCCCTGGAGACCGAGGCTTTGGCCGGCACCCGGTTACTGGCCCGGCTGGCGCGGTCCGGGACACCTCGGGACACTCCCGCCGCCGACGCCCAACGGCAAGCCGCCTACACCCGCCTCGGCGGGGTCGCAGGGCACCGGCACTCGGCCATGCCCTCGGTGCTCTGGCAGGCGGCCCTGTGGTCGCTCTCCGCCGAACTGGCCCCCCGCAGAACAGCCCTGCGGCTCGCGCGGTGGTGGCGGGCCCCGGACGCTCCCCCCAAGCAGCAGAAGCAGAAACCGAAGCCCTGCCGGATCTCGGTGCCCCATCACGACTACGTCCTGGCCCTGACCCACGTGGGCAGGCTGCACGGCCTGCGCGCACCGCACCAGAAGCCTCCCGCCCTGCTGCTCTCCGACGGCCCCGTCGACGACACCGCTCCGGGCGACGCCGCGGCGGTCTGGTCGCCCTGGATGCTTCCCGCCCTCCGGCCGCGTCTGCCACGCCAGGGCTCACTGTCCGGCCCCGGCTCCTCGTCCGAGAACGCGCCCCCTCCCGACGAGGAGGAGGTCAGACGGCAGACCGGGGAGGAGAACGCCCGGCTCCGGCTGAGCGGAAGCGAACCCGAACAACTCGTGCGGCTGCTCGCTGCCGGCCTGCTCGCCTCCAGGCTGCTGACGGCCGTCGCCACCGACGACAGCCCGCCCGATCACCTGCTGCTGCTCGTCCTTCACGTGCGCGACGCGATGAGCCACCGCAAACTCCTGCTCGACCTCGCCCAGGGCGACGCCCGGCGTTTCGGCGAACTCACCGGGTATCTCGCCCCGCTTCTGCTGCACGGCAGGAGCCAGGTCGACCGGATCGGCAAGGGAGTGCGCCCCATGGTGCCGCCCGGCGAGATCGTCCGCGTCGTCTCGAGCCTGTACCCCGCCTCGCAAACCGATCAGGACGCCGCGGCCGCGGCCGCGCTTCGCCACCATCTCGTCAACCGCGGACAGGCCCTCAACGCGTGTCTGCTGTGGGTCCTGGAGACCTCCTCGGGCGGAACGGGCCCGCAGCGGACGGAAGCCGGCGGACGCTGGTTCCGGGGTGAGCACCCGCCCGCCCGGACCCTGCTCTCGCTGGCCCTGCAGCAGCAGGACGACCCCTATACGCGCACTGCCATCGACGCCTCGCTCCTCAGCCGTGAGATCTACCGCGAGGAGCGAACCGGGCTGCTGCGCTGGGACTGGGCGGAGAACGGCCCGCAGTTCGCGATCCCCCCGCGCTACGGCGTCCAGTCCGCCCTCATTCCCCGGGCGCTCGTGCTCAGCGGCCCCACCGACGAGGAACGCCAGACCTTCTCGGTGCGGGAATGGGAACGCATGGACCGGGGACTGCGCGCACTCGCCGTCGTGACCGACAAGTACGGGGTCACCCCCATCACCCTGCACACCCTGCGGCTCGCCGCCCTGCTCCAGCGGCCCGACCTCGGCGACACCGGCCACCACGAGGAGTGGGCCACCGCCTGGAGCGACCTGGTCGAATCCCTCAACAGCGCCACCCATCTCCCGCGCCCCGTTCGCGGCCGGATGCTGGAGATGTTCGGCTCCCCGGTCGCCGGAGCCCGCTCCCAGGAACGTCTGCTCCAGGTTCTCGAACGGGTCGTGAAGGTCATCATCGACGTCAGCGGCGGAGCGCAGTTCTTCTACGAGCGGCTCTTCGACGAACTCGGCTCGGCCGCGCAGCTCCCCCCGGAGAGCGCCAACCACCTCCGCCTGCTGACCATCCGCGCCCTGTACGACAAGTGGGGCCACGGACCGCTCGCCGCGGACCAGACGAACCCCTTCGGAGCCTACGGGAGCCGGGTGACCGCCCGCGGCACCGAGAAGGCCCTGGCCCAATTCCTGCGCGACACGGCCGACCAGCAGGTGCAGGCGGTGGGCAAGCCCCTGGCCGACATGATGACCGGGCTGTGGCGCCGCAGCCATCTGCCGGCCCGCCTGCCCAGGACGCGGGAGGACCTGGACGGCCTCAGCGCGGACCCCCGGCTGGTGACGGCCGCCATGGTCGACCGGCGCACCGGTCAAGCCGTGCTGTACAAGCAGGGCACCCGCCTCGATGTGGCCGTCTTCGAAGGCCGCAGGGTCCAGGTGCACGACCTCTACGCCACGGGCAGCGACACCGGTCTGCCGTCCCAGGGGGCGTTCGTCCTCGGCACTGTCTGCGCCACGCGCGAGACCTCCACGCATCGGCTGCTGTGGATCAACTGCGGCCTGCCCAAGCCGGTGACCGTACGCCTCGACCTCTCCGCCCGCGACCGTGCCTGGCGCACGGGACAGGCCCTCGCCGTCCACATCCTTCCGGGCGACCTCAAAGCCACCGGCGTGGCACCGCTCGCCGCTCCCGAGCCGACCGACGGGGAGGTGCGTTCCGCCAGGCTCCGGCCGATCGAGACGTACCCCTGGCTGAGTCTGGACGTCCGGGACATGGACCACTACGTCTACCCGCGCGGCGAGGCGAACCGGGACATCGCCGCCCGGCTCCGCTGGGATCCCGACCTGCTGCGCCCGCACGCGCCCGAGGGCGGAGGATGCGTCGCGCACACGACCCTGGCGGTGTGGGACTCCGAGTCCCGGCACTGGCTGCCGCAGGACGCCGGCCTGCCCGAACTCGCCGTCGAAGTGACTGCCGCGGCGGGCCCCGTCGGCGCGGACGCGCCCGAGCACGGCCGAGTGCGGCTGGTGCTCTGCGGCGCAGCCACCGACCGCTCGGGATTCGGACCGGCATACCGCTTCGTCACCACACCCGGCCGGTGCTACGTGCTCGGCGCCTCCGCATGGGAGCCGGCGGACTGGGAACGCCTCGAAGAGGCGTGCCTGCGGGAGCCGGCCGGGCTGATCGTGCACGCCGAGTTCAGGCCCGGTGAGAGCCAGTTGCGCCTTGCCGCGTCACCGCGCGGTACGGAGCCGTTCGACCACCGCAACCTCAGGTGGCTCGCCCTGTTCCAGAGCGGCGCCGACACCGTGGAGGGGTACCCGGACGACGAACCGGAGGCAGGCCCCGACCCCTACCGGGTGGCTCATCTGCGGGAGACCGCGAACGGCGGCTCCGAGTGGCGGATCGAGGTCCCCGGGATCGACGGCTTCCCCCGGTGGGTGACCGCGATACCACCGGCCGGCCGCCAGCACCACGACTCACCGCTGCTGTGCGCCATCGAGGGCTGGAAGGAACCCCAGGCCCGCAAGGGCCAGGTACGGGTGGAACCCTTCCAGGAGCAGGGCGTCACCGGAGCACCGGATGTCGGCCGGTACGCGGAACTGGCTCGTCTCTCCCGCGGCGCCGAAGTGGACATCGTGTGGACGAGCACGGACGACTCGGCCCCGGAGAATTTCGCCCGGCTCTCCTGCGGGCTGGTCGGCTTCGCGGCGACCGATTCGCTGACCCTGAGCGGACTGTTTCCGCGGTGCACCACGATGGCGCCGCGGCGGGCCGTCGTTCTCGACGACCCCTGGCCCAAGCCGCTGCGCCGGCCCCGGCAGCAGCCTGTACCGCTCACCACGGGCCAACTCACCGAGGGCTGCGCGGATCCGGGCGACGCGGCGGATCTCGACCGGGACGACCTGGCCGGCATGGTCGTCGCCCGCATCCGGGCCTCCGGCCAGATCGTCGGCGTACGGGTCTGGCTTCATCTGGAGACGCGGGTCGTCCTGGCCGCCGTCCCCGTCCACTGTCTCGACAACGAACGGCCCTCGGTCGGTGACCATGTGACCGGACGGCGCACCGCGGGGGGATGGGTCTTCACGGTGCTTTCGAGACGGCTGAAACTCCGTGCGCTGTGGGACCTGACGGACAGTCGCCCCCGCACCGACGAGTGGCAGCCGGTCGGGGCGTACGAGGACGAGCGGGGCGGCCGGGAGCTCTACCAGCACCCCCACCTCGCCCGGCTGGCCGCGGGACCGCCCAGGGGATCCGGAGTCACCGGAAAGGCCCAGGCCAGAGTGGACAAGTACGCCCGTCCGAGTGATGACGGCGTCCGGGCCGTCGTCCAACACGCCGGTACCCACTACGTGGGGACGGCCGCAGGAGCGGACCTCACCGACGACTTCCGGGCCGTGCACGTGGAACGCACCTGGCTGGAGCCCTACGACGGCGTCGTCTCATCGCCGGTCGACGGCGGCTTCGTGGACATCCACCGACGGTTCCTGCTCTCGCCGACCTCGCGTTCGCGGCCTCCTGTCCGGCGGCCGGCCCCTCGACGCGTCCTCGACCCGGCGGCCGAGTGGCGGCGGTTCATGGAGGGCCCCGCTCCCGTCGTGACCGGTCAGCTCACCTCGCAGCACCGCGTGGTGTCGCACATCTCCCCCATGGCCCCCGACGACGACGGGCAGTACCGGCCCTGGCTCGCGCTGCTCGACGAGCCGCGCACGCTGGTCGCCGGCCGTCCGCCCTCCGACCACCATCCCGACCGTGTCCGAGCCGTGCCCGTACCCCACGGTCGGGGAGCCAGGGCCTCGTTCCTGCGCGTACCGCCGGTCTCCCTGGCGGAGTTCATCAAGGAGGTGATGCCGCACGCCCGCGTGGACGGGCGTCGCCACGAGGTGAAGGACCAGCAGGGCCGCAAACGCCGCCCCTTCTATGTCGGCGCCCAGGAGGTCGGCGACCAAGGGCTCGTGCATCGCTTCGAGTTCGGATACGGCTGGTTCCTCGACCTTCCGGCCGACGCGCTGACCGTCGGCGGCAAACCCGTCGACCCGTCCGGCATCACCCTCTTCCACGGCGACCGCGTCAGGGCGATGTCCTTCCACGCCGACGACGGCCCGGTCGCGTCCGCCCGGGTCGTCGTCGACATCGCCCCCGGCGACGTGGTCAAGGGCGACGAACGCCACGTCTACGCCGAGGGAACGCACCGCGATCATCAGGTCGTCCACGTGCTCGACATCGACATCGACCACGCCGCACGCCGTGTCTCGGTCCTTCGCGCCCATACCTCGCTCCGGGGACCGTCCCGCCGAGGGGAGGGAGTCCGGGTGGAGACCGTCTCGATCAGTGCGACCCTCGACGAGAAGAGCGAGCGGGCACTACTGGACATGTTCGGCCCCGACACCCGCAGCCGGAGAATCCTCGGCAGAGTCCGGCGCCGGGCGGACGGCGGTGACGCACACCAGCGCCTCTGCTTCGCCTTCGTCCCCCCGCAGCCTGCGCCGGATGACGGCACGACCCCCGGACTGCGCACCGGTGACCACCTCTACCTCGTCGCGGGCATGGTCGTCCAGACCGACAACGACCGCCTGCTGCCGTTCACCCTCCCGGAGGTTCCCGCCCCCGACGGCGACGCCCTGGTGGTCACCGTGAGCCGGCGCAACTTCTCCTATCGCGAGAGCGCGCTGCGGCTCGCCGCCGAGGACCAGTACGACCGGGCCAAACTGCTGGTGCGGCTCCTGGCCCGCAAACCCGACACCGACAACCACTGGTTCGGCATCACCCGGCAGGCTCCGGAGCGCGCCCTGGCGACCCTGCGCAGTCATCTTGAGGACCGGGGAGGGGACTGCTTCGCCGTGGTGACCGATTCCGGCACCCACGTCGAGGTGCGCCCCGGGGTGCTGTTCCCCGTGGCCGGTCTGCGGACTCGTACGCGGCTCGCTCCCGGGTCCGTGGTGCGCCTGCGCCCCGAGGGACCACACGAGGTGGCGGCCCGACAGGCCATCGCCGCCGAAACGACCTACCTCGACGACCGGCCGCGCCCCGCCGTCGTCTTCCCCAAGGACGACTTCAAGACCGAGCAGGACCTGAAGGGGGTGGAGAGGCGCCGGGGTGGCGGCTTCACCGTCGCCGGCCTGCCTGCGGTGAGCGCCGGCGCCGACCAGGACATGGGAGAGCTGGTGCTGAGCACCGACCACCCGAAGATCGTCGGCGTGGTCCGGGCATCCCAGAACGGCGGCCGCGCCGATGCGAGGCTGGTGCCCATGGGCCAGGGGCAGGGCGGCACCGTCTCGTGCCGCGCCGGACAGGCCGTCCAGGGCGCGCGGGTGCTGTGGCAGGGCGCCGCCGGAACACAGCCGGCCGTTCCCGACTCGGTCGTGCCGTGGGCTCAGCTTTCCTTCATGGACGCCACCGCCGAAGAGATCGCGCTCGCGTGCCACGAGCGGGGCTGGCGCTACCACGACACCTGGACCAGGACCTGGGTGCGGGCCAGGAGGAAGTTCCGCCGTCAACGGCTCGCACAGCCCGCACACTCCGTCGACGAACCGGTCTTCTTCTCACGCACCGCGGCCGGCTGGACCCTGCGCCACCGAAGGAGCGAACTGCGCCGCTTCGGCTTCCCCGCCACCGAACTCCTCGAGGACGTCCAGACGGACAGCGCCGCCCGGACGAACGGACACTGGGTCGTCGCCGGCGCCGGACGGCGCAGCGTCTGGCTCGAACTCGCGCCAGGCAGAATCGCCGAAGTCTCCGCCGAACTGATCCAGTTCACCGACGGAAGCTCGCTCGCCGACCTCGACTGCACCCTCTTCAGTCCAGGGGACCTCGTCCAGGGACGAGTGGAGGGAGGGGTCAACGAGTGCGGTCATCTCGTACTGACCCGATGGCACCCCGGTCCTCGTGGAGCTCTTGCCTCGCCCACCGCCCGACGGATGCTGCTGCCCGTCGAACACGCCGACGAGGTCGCAGGCGCCCTCCATCTCGGCGAGGGAAGAGCGGGCTTCCGCTATCCCGCCGCCCGTGACGTCCTGGACGCACACCCGGTCCGCAGCGCGGTCTGGCTGGACGACACCAACTCGCTGACTCCGCTGGACGACGACCCGCTGCGCCCCGGGGACGTCGTGTTCGCCGCCGCCGGCACATCCGGGGCACTGCGTATCCTCGGACTGCCTCACGCCCGGGTGCGGCTGAGCGAGGAGGCGGCGGAGGGCGCCTGGCCCCGCTGCACGTGGCTGCGCCAGGACCTGGCAGCCGCGGGGGGCAGCAGGCTGCTCGCGAATCTCGGCAGCGTCCCCATGACGGTGGAACACGTCGAAGCCGCGCCCGATCCGGTCGTCACCGTCTCCCGCCGGTCACAGCCACGCGCCGCATGGCCGGACGGCTCCGTGCTGATCGAGCCCGTAGCCGACCTCGGCAAGGGATATCTGGTGGTCCGCACCGGTTCGGCCCTGATCAGGGTCCACGTCCGCACGATCCTGCCGGGCCTGCCCGAACACCCTGCCGCGGCGCCTTCCGCCGCCGCGGCCCTCGTCACCCATGGCTCTGTGCTGCGATTCCACTGGAACCCCCGCACCGCGACGCTCTCCAGCGGACCCGAGGCGGAGCCGGAAGCCCAGGACCGGCGCGAGACCGCCATCCGCCCGCTGGTCGCGGTGAGCGACTCGCAGGACCGCTGTCTGGGACTGATCTGCCGCGAGGAGCAGACCCGGCAGCTGTGCTGGCTGCCGGCCGAGGAGGCGGCCTGGACCCAGCGCATCCCCGGTGAGGTCCTGCTGCGGCACCTCGGCGGCGTACGACGACTGGACGCGCTGCGCACCGGCCGGGGAACGGTCACGCTGACCGGGCATCCGATGATCGCCCGCGAGTACGACAGACTCACCCTGGGGCATCTGCGGCACGTCCGCACAGTGCACCTCCCCGTCGCTCCACGAGACGCGGAGCACTCCGGGCTGCCACGCGCCGACGACCGCTGCCTGGTCTCGGTCGAACCCCTGGGCATGCTCGCCGACTACTCACCGGCCGAACCGGACAGCATGCCGGTCCTGGACGAGACCTTCATGGCCGAGGTGTCCCGGATCGAGCGCGGCCGCGACCGCACGAAGCTCAAGCTCGTCGAGCAGGGCAGCCGACTGACGGTCACGGACCTGCCCGAGTGGATGTGTGACGCGCTCGGGAGTCTGCACATCAGGGACTTCCTCACCCCGGCGGCTGAGGTGCCCGGCCTGATCCCGGAACGATTCGCCGCGTACCGGTCCGCCTGGGAGGACGGCTTGAGCGGCGCCGGACCCGGACAGCCCGACCCCACGGCCGCCTACCGGGTGCTGCACGCTCTGGGAACGATGGAGACGATGCCCGACGTTCCGCGCGACACTCGCGGGGAAGCCGACAGGGTCACGCAACAGGACGGGCGAACGGCTGGGGAAACCGGCCGGTCGCCGGACGCGGACACGGTCGCGCGGGCCGAGGCCGCTGCCCGCCGGGCCGTCCACGGCTGGCTCTGCTCGCAGGAGGGCAGGAACTTCGTCCTTCAGCGTGACGCGGTCGTGGACCTCGCTCCCGTGCTCGCGGTGTGCCGCTTGGGCAGCCTCATCGATTGGCGCACCGTGCGACTGCGCGACGGATGGCTGGCGTACCTCCTGTGCCGACTCGGGGAGCGCGCGGTGAGTTCGCTGCACGTCGAAGCACTCGTCACCGGATGGTTGGCGCGCCCGGAGCGCCACCGCATGCCCGGCGACTGGCGCAGGCTCCGCACCTTGGAGTTGCAGCGGAACCTGACGCGGAAGCAGTTGACCAACGTGGTCCAGTACGGCCAGGCGGTCGCGGGAGGAGTGGTGATCGGGCAGCGCCGGGAGAGCCAGGCCGCACCGGTCGCCCGCGCGCTCCTCGCCGCGGTCGGGCAGTTGCCGTCGGCGGCCAGGATCACCTTCGACACTCGTCAGGAGCCGGTCGACGCCCCGCTGCTGCGCGCCCTGGGGGACCTTGGCGCCGGACTGCGGCCCGCGGCCGGCCGGCCGGTGCCGCCCTGGCGGCCACGCAGCGAACAACTGGACGCGCTGCACACCGTCACTCGCACGGTCCTCCGCGACAGCGTCCCGCTCGCGCTCCTCCCTTCGTATGCTCCCCTCACACCGGAGGCCCGACGCTACGGATCCGCCCTGCTCAAGGAGGCCCGGTCACAGCTCGACACCGAGTGAACGGACGGAGCACCGGCCAGGCCGCGCCGTGTCCCCGGTGCTCCGTCGTCATCTCAGATCGTCATCGCCTCCTGTATCCAGCGGTTGACGCGGTACGGCAGCCACCACTGCACGCCGCCGACCGCGAACACGAGTCGCTCCTCGCGGAGGTCGGAGAGCGCGTCCGCCGGCACCGCCGACGCGGGAGCCCCGTACGCCAGGCGTTCGATCGCTTCCTGGTAGTGCGGCTCGTCCACCGTGAAGCGGCGCAGATCTCCCCAGCGGCGGTCGCGGATCTGGACGAAGCCCGGCCCCTGCCGCCAGAGGCACTTGCCCAGGTAATGGCCGTTGCGCCAGGTCCGCAGCGCGTCTTGCGCCCTTGCCGGGTCCACCCCCTCGATCCGCTGCGGTGGCTGGAGGTGGCTCAGGAGGCGGCTGACGTCCTCGGCCGCCGCCGCGCCGCCGTCCGGATCCGGCCGCAGGTCCCACTCGACGAGCACCGCGCGGGCTGTCAGGTCCCTGACCAGGCTGAGGTTCCGTACGGCACGGGCCGCCGCGTCCGGCGTTCCCGTGTCCGCGAGATCCACGACGTCGGACAGCCGGACGCGGCGCGCGCCCAGTTCCCACAGCCGGTCGCACTCCTCGGCGACGGGACCGGTCAGCGCGATGTCGCCGAGGAACATCCCCGGCAGCGCGCAGGCGACGGGGTCGTAGTCACGCCAGACGGCGGCGTACGGGGTGAGGGTGGAGCTGGGACTCATCGGACTGGCCTCCAGGTGCGCCTGAACGGTCGGACGAACCTCGCACGAGGGTCGGACAGCGCTCGGGCGAGGGCTGAGGAAAGCGGTAGGGAAGGGAAGAGAAGAGAGCGGTCAGACTCCGCTCATGTGCGGTTCGGCCGGCGTCGCGGCCGGTACGGGCACCGCGTGCCGGTGCCGCATGAAGTCGAGCCGCAGCAGGTCCTCGTTCACCGCCGAGGGCGCGACATGCACGTACTGTCCGTTGTCGGTGAAGACCAGGCCGAGCCCCACCCAGAGATCGAGCAGTTCCTGCACCTCGTCCTCCTGGAGCGCTCCGCCCGGCACCTGGCCCGCTGCCTTGCGGGTGAGGGCCGACGGCGTGTGCGGCTGGTCCAGCAGCCGGAACGCGGCGATCTCGTACGGGTCGGTCAGTTCCATCGCCCGCCACTCGAACGCCCGGCGCCTGCTGACCAGGACGATGCGGTCCCCCAGGTCGGCCTGCGTGAGACGCGCGTCGGCGTGGTGCTTGCGCCAGGCGCCGAGCGCGGCGTTGAGCGCGGTGACGGTGGGTTTGCCGATGCCCCGCTCCGGAGCCTCGAAGACATAGGCGAGGCCGTAGAGCTCCTCCTCGGGGAGGTCGTAGGTGAAGCGGTAGTGCGCCTCCGGGCGCAAGCCGGAGAAGCCCAGCTCGGGCCGGTTGAAGTAGGGGCTGAACCGTTCGATCGCGATACGGGCCGAGAGGTCGACCGGCGGGTTGAGATGTTCCAGCGCCGGTATCTGCGCGATGACCGGGTCGTAGTCCTCCGCTGTCTCTCCCGGGAAGCCGTGCAGATAGTTCCAGGACACCGACAGGCCGGTCTCGGCGCCGTCGCGGAGCATGCGTACGTTCTGGCAGCCGCTGACGCCCTTGTCCATCAGGTCCAGTACGCGGCTGTTCAGGCTCTCGATGCCCGGCTGCACGTAGATCAGGCCCGCCTCGGAGAGCGTACGGAGGTGGGCGCGGCGCATATTGGCCTTGATCTCGATGTGCAGCCGCAGGTCGTAGCCGCTCTCGATGATCCGGGGCAGGACGGTGGAGAGGTAGCCCATGTCGAGGATGTTGTCGACCACGTACATGTCCAGCACACGGTGGCGGCGGGCGAGATCCATGATCTCGTCGTAGAAGGTGTCCGGGCTCTTGCTGCGGAACTGCATGAAGGAACCGTTGAGTCCGCAGAACGTGCAGTGGTGCTTCTCGCCCCACCAGCAGCCTCTGGCGCCCTCGACGACGAGCTTGGGCTCGACCCAGTTGCGGGCCACGGAGGCGCCGAGGCGTTCGAAGTAGCCGCTGTAGTCGGGCGGCAGGATGGTGGCGGGTGGCAGCGGGCTGGTGGCCATCGCGTTGGCGCTGCTCACACCGTCCGGACCGCGGTGGCACAGCCCGGCCACGGTGGAGAGGTCCGGGTGTTCTGCACCGAGCGCGGACAGGAGCTGTGGAAACGCGGCTTCGCCCTCGCCGCGGATCACGTAGTCCACGAACGGGAAGTTGCGGTGGAGCGTCGCGCCCTGCTCGCCGTCGCAGTTGGCGCCGCCGATGACGGTCACGATGTGCGGCGCGAGCTGCTTGACCTGACGGGCGGCCGCGAGCGCGGCGGTGTTCTGCTGGAAGGTGGAGGTGAAGCCCACGACGTCGGGTGCCTCGTCGACGATCCGCCGGGCGATGTCCGCCACGAACTCCGGTACCAGCCGATGCAGTTCGCGGGTCATCCGCATCCGGGACGCGCCGAGCTTGCCCTTCATCGCGGCGGAGAACTCGGCGTCCCGCCAGCCGGGGTCGTCGTAGAGCGCGGAGGAGAAGACCCAGTCGCCGCAGCCCATGAAGTAGGAGGACAGCGCGTAGTACTCGTAGTCCTCGGCGGTGAACTCCATGCGCTCGGTGATCCAGTCGGTGAATTCGAGGTTGGCGTGCAGGACTTCGGCACTGCCGTCCGGCACGTGCTCGTCCACACTCCGCTTGAGGATTCCCAGGGCCAGCGACGGCAGGTCGATGGGTGACCAGGGCATGTTGACCAGCAGTACGCGCATGTCAGCTCCTCGTGGGACGGCCGGAAGACGGGGAACGCGGAAGACGGGGAACGCGGAAGACGGCGGAAAGGAAGGCGGGAGGCGGGGCTTTCCCGGCGACCGACCGCGGTCGTGGCGGGACGCCCCCGGCCCCGTCGAGATGGACAACCCCGTTGCGGCGGACGCCCCGTGGTGACGGGCCGACCGGCCGGCCCGGCATCGGTGGCCGCCGGGCCGGCCGGCGAGGATCAGTCCTCTTCCGCGTCTTCCGCGTTGCGGAACGGGATGGTGATGGTGACGCCGACGCTCGGCTTCCGGTTCTCCTCGTCACCCTCGAGCGGGTCGTTGTGGATGATGTCCTTCTGCATGGGTGGTTCTCCTCTCGGTGTGTTCGGCGTTGTCCGTCCCGGCCGCCGCCGCGGTACGGACGCGGCCGGAATCCCCCCTCCGGTCGGCGGGGGGCGTCTTGGGGGTGCGGTGCGTGCCGCGCAGCTCGCGGTCGAGGAAGACCACGGCGCGGCGCAGTACGGCGACGTGGTCGCCGCCCTCGTAGCCGTCGTGCCCGCTGTCCAGCCACATCGACTCGTGGCGGGCTCCGGCGGCGCGCAGCGCGGCGAGGTAGCCGCGGACCTGGCCGGGCGGGCATTTGGCGTCCCGGGTGGCGGCCACGACCAGCAGCGGTGCCCGTACGCGCGAGGCGTACTGGATCGGCGAGCTGCGGGCGTACGCCTCGGGCACCTCGTCGGGTGTGCCTCCGTACAGGCGCTCGTCCAGGGCGCGCAACGCGGACGTGGTGGTGCGGTAGGCGGCGACGCCGTCGGCGACGGGCTTGACGGCGACGCCCGCCTGCCACAGCCCGGGACGGGTGCCGAGGGCCAGCAGCGCGAGGTAGCCGCCCCACGATGTGCCCCACAGTCCGACGGCGTCCGGCCGTACCAGCCCGCGCCCGATCAGATCGGCGCGCACCGCCACCAGGTCCTCGACCTGTGTGAGCCCCACGCCCGCGCCGAAGGCCCGGCGCCAGCGGGGTCCGTAGCCGGTGGAGCCGCGGTAGTTGACGCGTGCGACGGCGAAGCCCGAGGCCACCAGCGAGTGCACGACACCGTCGTAGGCGTCGCGGTCGTGGTCGGCGGGACCGCCGTGTACGAGGAAGACGACGGGCGGCGGCGCGCCCGGCCCCCTGGTCGCCCGGCCCTCGCAGGCTTGGTCCTGCGGGAGTTCGGGACCCTGCGGCAGGCCGTGGCCCTCGGGAAGGCTGAGCCATGAGTGCACGGGGCCGTCCGGGGTCGGCGTCCACAGGTCGCGGTGGTCGCCCGGTACGCGCCCCGGCACGGTGCCGAGGGCAGGCAGCGCGGTACCGGCCGTGGAGTACATACGCGGCGGATGGGCCGTGTCCGTCCACAGGTAGTGCACATCGCCACCGGCCCGCGGCGCGGCGTCCAGCACACTGCCGGGCGGTGTCGGCACGCGCGTGAGGGTGCCGGAGTCCAGGCGGGCCCGGTGCAGGGTGCTGCGGCCGTGGCGGTCCTCGCGGATCAGGACGGTCCGCCCCTCGTCCTGGTCCGGGTACCAGCGGGCGGTGATCTCACTGTCGAACGCGCACCACGCGTACGTCCGGATCCCCGTTTCCGGCAGCCAACTGGCCAGCAGATAGCGGTCGTCGTCCTCGCGCACCAGCAGCAGTTCGTCGCGGTCGGCGGTGGGCGCGAAGCCGAGCGACCAGAGTCTGCCGTGTTCCCCGGAGCCGGAGAGCACGGCGCGCGGTGTGCCGTCCGCGCCCAGGACGGTCACGGCGTGAGCGGAACCGGCGGGTCCGCTGATCGCGAGCAGACCGGCCGCGGCGGTGATCCCGGACAGCGTGGCGTGCTGGTCGACGCGCATCACCTCGCGTGCACAAGCGCCGCGCCGGCCCAGGTGGACGGTGGTCGTCCGGCCGTCCCCCAGACCCATGGCGACGATCCCGCCGTCGCTCACGGCCAGGCCGCGCGCGGTGCCCGGGGGCACGCCGGTCAGCCCGGGGAGGTCGGGGCCGCCGCGGAAGGGCTGGAACCGCCAGTGCCCCTCGCCGTGCGCGTCCTCGTCGAACCACCACACGTTCGCGTCCCGGTCGATCGTTCCGTGCAGAGTGCCCCGCGGCCGGTCGGTGACCTGGCGGGCGCGCCCGGTTGCGGCGTCCCAGGCGAACACCTCGCACCGGCCTTTCGCGTCCGCGGTGAACGCCATCAGCGCCGGATCGGCGGCGCAGACCTCGGGCAGGGCGGCGAGGTAGACCTGGTAGCGGGATCCGGTCATACGCCTCGCCCCCTCGCCGGTACGTCTCCCGCCGGGGCGCCCTTCGGCGGTACGCCCGGCGCCAGTCCGCGTCCCGCGCCGAGGGTCGTGTGCAGAGCCAGCAGGACCAGCACGCCGGCGGAGGCGAGCGCGGGTACGGCGGCCCCCGCGTGAGCCGTCACGAATCCGGCGAGCGCGGGCGCCACAGCGGCGGCTCCACCGGCCGCGGTGGCGAGCACGGAGCCGGCACGGGCCTGGAGTTCGGGCGGCGTCCCCTGGATGGCCCTGGCCTGCAGGATCACGGTGGCCAGCGGCATGATCAGGCAGAACCCGCCGAACAGCGCCCCGTACGCCCACGGTCCCCGGGCCGTCGCGAGCGCGGCGGCGAGCGGGATCATGAGCCAGGACACCGTCACGACCGCCCGCACGGGGTTCAGTCCGCGCACCAGCCGGGGCGCGGCGAGCGAACCGGCGAGTCCGGCGGCGCCGGACAGCGCCAGGACCAGGCCCATGGGCGTGCCGCCGTGGCCGCTCTCCTGCAAGGTGAAGACGGCGTCGTAGTACAGCGCGGCCAGTACGCCGTTGACGGTGGTGGTCCACACGAGTACCAGCCGCAGCAGGGGCGTCGTCCGGACGAGCCGGACTCCGGCGCTCGCCTCGGCGGCCAGAGCGGACCAGGTGCGGCCGACGGAGCGAGGCGCGGGTCGTGCCACGGGCCGCGGCACGGAACCGTCCTGGGCCGCGCTGCCGGCCGACTCCGGCGCGCCCTCGGCCCGGTGCGTCCTGTCCACCGGGTCCGTGCTCCGGTGCGTCCTGTCCACCGCGTCCGCGCTGTCGGTCCGGTCGGCCCGCAGGTTCGAGCGCATGGCTCGGACACACACGGCCGTGACGGCGTACGAGACGGCGTCCAGCACGAAGGGCAGCGCGCGCGAGACCTGGTACAGCATGCCGCCCAGAGCGGGTCCCGCGACCAGGGCGCCCCGGTCACCCGCCTCCAGCCCGGCCACCACGCGCGGAAGGTTCCCGGGCCTGGAGATCAGGGCCACCGTGCCGCGGGCCGCCGCCTCGTAGCAGGCGGTGGCGGTACGTTCCACGAGTACGGCGGCGAGCAGATGGACCAGCGAAGGCCGTCCTTCGGCGACGGCCAGGGCCAGGGCCACGGAGCCCATCGCGAGCGCCGAGACCACCGCCGACCAGAACATCACCCGCTTACGCGCGCCACGGTCGGCGGGTACGGCGACGAGCGGGCCGAGTATCAGGCCGGCCGCCGTGGACACCCCCGCGACCAGCCCCACCACCGCCGGCGAGTAACCGAGTCCGAGGAGCAGCAGCGGCAGGACGACCCCGGACGCCTGGCTGCCCAGGGAGTCGGCGGCGTTCGCGCACCAGAAGAGCCGGACGTCGCGGGTGACGGGCTCGGTGTCCCTGGTGGGCTCGGTGTCCTTGATCAGGACCGGCGGAGTCGAAACGGCCTGGACGCGCGAGGCCCCTGTTTCGGGAACAGAAGATTCCATGCGCAGCCCTCCCCGTTCTGCCGTCACACTCGAAGCCGCATGCGAGATCGCATACGAAATAGCGCCATAGTTGACAAAAGTGTGTAGAAAAGGTGCAGGAATTGAAACGCTCGGGAGCTTAACCAGGAGCCGATGGGGAGGACAAGGACGCCCGAACGAGAGCTGGTTCGATTTCACGCGAGCGGCGCGGGGCGCGCCAGGGCCCCGCTCGGCAGCATCGGGACGAGCGGCCCTTGGCGCGCCCGCTGTCCGCGATCACCGCGCCGGGGTGGCGAACTCGGGCGGCGGCGGCACGGCGCCCGGTGTTCCCGCTTCGCTCTGGCGTTCGCGGCGCCGAATGAACCCTCCCGGCGGGCGGAGCCCCTTGTAGATCGTCGCCGGCCACGCCGGACATAAGCCGGAATTCGCCACTCCGTGCGGGGAACGGCATCTGAACTGCTGGGGGAACGGGACGGGACGCCGTCGACCGGCCCCGGTCACACCACGTGCCACGACGCCCCGCCATGAACGCCGGACCCGCCCGCCACGCCCGCCGCCGACGGCATGCGCCACCTTCCCGGTGGCGAACGCGACCCCCGCCGCCGACGCTTCGTATGCCGCGCGTCCCACCGGAGGAGAAGACCCCGACGCAAGCGCGCGGGCCCCTGCGCTATCCGGAATCCAACTCCCCGGATATCGCCGGACCGACGACAACGGGCTCGAGTTATTGGCCGGAATCGTACGAGAGAAGAGCGAGAAAGAGCCGACGGGCCGAGCTTCGGGGAACGGGCGTGCTTCCGGACCCGCGGCGGCACGGATCGAACGCCTCGCAGGACAGGTCTCCGGGCTGAGTAGGTGCCTCGCCGAGCGACTACACCCAGGGCGCGAAGGATCCTGGGCCGGCCGAGGGCGAGAGACATCGAGAGCGGTCGCCCTTGGGGTGAAGCCGTCTAAGACGGCCTGCGCCGCCGGGGTGCGGCGTCGGGTTCGGCGGCCTCGAGGTTGGCCAGCAGTTCGGCCTGGCCCGCCAGCACGCCGGACAAGATGGTGCGCGCGACCCGCAGCAGCTCCGCCACCTGCGCATCGGCCAGCGAGTAGTAGACGGCCGAGCCCTCCCGGCGAGGGACGACGAGGTTGGCCCGGCGCAGCACGGCCAGCTGCTGGGAGAGGTGGGCCGCCTCCACGCCCACCTCGCGGAGCATTTCGGAGACCGCGTGTTCGCGCTGGCTGAGGAGTTCCAGCACGCGGATCCGTACCGGATGGCCGAGGGTCTTGAAGAACTCCGCCTTCAATTGGTACAGCGGCGCGCTCACCGAGCCCGCCCCGCGCCCGTGGAGGCCGCCGGAGTGCCGGAGGGCCGCTGTCGTGCGTGCACCGTGCATCGCATCCACCCAAAACTCTTCGCCATGAGGACATCCTTGCGCCCACACACGCACATGATGAACTGGTGAATTGCCAAGATGAACAATTCTACAAGCCTCGCGAGGGAGGTTCGCCCGCCCGACGCCCTGGACCCGGCCCGCGGGTGCGCGCCCGGCGCCGACAAACAGGTGGTGCCGTCCTCCACCGAGGAGTCCCGTCCTCCACCGAGGAGTCCCGTCCTCCACCGAGGAGTCCCGTCCTCCGCCGAGGAGTCCCGTCCTCCGCCGAGGAGTCCCGTCCTCCGCCGAGGACGGGGCACCCGGGTCTGCGCTCAGCCCGCGAGACGCCGACGGGCCGCTTGGTCAGGCCTTCTTGACCACGCTGGACTTGAGCTGCATGGGACCGAATCCGTCGATCTTGCAGTCGATGTCGTGGCCGTCAACCCCGTCCACGAGGCGGATGTTGCGCACCTTGGTGCCGGCCTTGATCCCGGACGGGCTGCCCTTGACCTTCAGGGTCTTGACCACCGTCACCGTGTCGCCGTCGGCGAGCACATTGCCCACCGCGTCCCTGATCACCCCGCCCTCGGCGCCGCCCACCGGTTCTGCGGCCGCGGGCGACCACTCGTGGCCGCACTCGGGGCAGACCAGGAGCAAGCCCATCTCGTAGGTGTACGCGCTGGAGCACTCGGGGCACGGCGGCAGCGTCTCGGTCACATCGCTCATGGTCTTTCCTTGCCTTGGTTCTTCCTGTGCATCACTTACATCAGGCTTCATGTCGCCGCGGTGTGCGCGCCGGGCCACGCGTCGCCGCACCACCGGCACTGCTGCCCACTGACCACCGCCCGGTGAACGGCGAGGGCGGCGGACAGTCCGAGCGCACGGGGATCGGCGGACGGGTGCCGTCGGCGGCCGGGGCGCCGTCCGCGCCGTCCGCGCCGTCCGCGGGGATCGCGGCGAGCCCCGGGCGTCGTCCCCTCGTCCGCGAGCCGGCGGGCCGCCCGGGTCACGGCCGGCCCGCCGCGCGGTGCGATCAGGTCCAGGATGACTGGCCGGGTGGCCGGACAGGGCGGAACACCCAGGTCGGGGTGGGTGGTGCGGCGTCGCTCGACGGTCATCCGCTGCCGCCTCGGTCTTTCACAGGGGGAGGGTGATCCAGATGCTTTTGCCCTTGCCGTCCGCGTCGCCGCGAATGACGGCGGTGCCGCCCAGCTCCAGGGTCAGCTCCATGACGGTGCCCAGCCCACCGCCGCCCGTTCCCGTCATCGCGGCGAACAGCGCGGGCTGGTACGGGTGGCGATCGTGGACGGCGAACGCGAACGTGTCCTTGCCCGCCGCGTAGATCACGGTGACGTTCGGGGACAGACTGGCGGCGTGCTGGACGCTGTTGGCGACCAGCTCGGACAGGATCAGCAGAGCCGGATCCACCGTCGGATGGTGCCGGCTGATGCCCCACTCGACAAGGATCTGCTCGGTGGTCTCGCGGGTGATGCGCACCGCCGAGCCCATCGCCGGCAGGGTCAGCACATGGCGCAGGGGCAGGGCTTCCAGCTGCGCGCTCACCGGGCGGCCTCGGCGTGGGTCAGGCGGAAACCGCTCACCGTCTGCGGGCGGATCCGCACCAGGGTGTCGTGCGGGCCGTGCGCCCAGCCGGGAAGTGTACGACGGTAGTGCGCGGCCTCGTCCAGGTCGGTGATCACCTCGGCCGGGCCCGTGGCGGTCACGGTCCAGCCGGTGCCGCCGGCCACCCTGATCTCGTCCGACTGGTAGGTGAGCGAGGCCCGTACGGACAGGGCGGCGGCCTGGGCCGGAGTGCGGACGATCAGTCTGCCGTACTCCAGGACATGGACGGCCGGACGAAGGACCGGCAGCTCACGCCGGACATACACCAGACGTCCCTGGACGGCGCTTTCGAGCAGCCACAAGGCTTCGGTGCCGGAGACCTCGACCAGGTGGCGTGCGACGGGGGTGGTCATCGGGAGGCCTCTTCGGTGACGGGGGCGGCGGGCAGAACTCCGGAGTGGTGCAGGTATGCGCGGGCCCCGGCGATGGCCTCCGGGGTGGTGACGTACTCGCGGCCCTCCCGCTGGAGCAGGTCCAGGGCGCCTACCGACTGCAGGGCCTGGCGCTGTCCGGGGCGTATCCCGGAGGTCAGCACGGCGATGCCGCGCCGGTTCAGCTTCTGCACCGCGTCCTTGAGGACCAGGGCGCCGGTCGCGTCCATCGTGGTGATCCGCGACATCCGCAGGATGACCACGCGCACGTCGGCGACCTCGGAGAGTTCCAGGAGGAAGCGGTGGGCGCCGGCGAAGAACAGCGGCCCGTCGATCCGGTAGGCGACGATGTGCTCCGAGAGCAGCGAGTGTTCCTCCTCGCTGTGCTCGCCGGGCAGGTCGGCCTTGAAGTCGACCTGGTCCATTCGGACCTGGTCGGCGACGGCCCGCAGGGCCAGGGCGCCCGCGACGGCCAGGCCGATGATCACCGCGTAGACGAGGTCGAGAGCGAGCGTGGCGAGGGCCGTCAGGACCAGGACGATGGCGTCGGAGCGGGTGGCGCGGACCATCGCACGCAGCGCCCCGACCTCGACCATGCGGATCGCGGTGGCAAGGAGCACCCCGGCCAGCGCGGCCAGGGGGATCTTGGAGACGAGGGGTGCGGCGGCGAACACGATCGCCGCGAGGACGGCGGCGTGGGTGAGGGCGGCGAGCCGGGAGCCCGCTCCGGTGCGGACGTTGACGGCGGTACGGGCGATGGCCGCGGTGGCGGGCACGCCGCCGAACAGCGGGGCGGCCAGGTTCGCTATGCCCTGCCCGAACAGCTCCTTGTCCGCGTCGTGCTGCTGTCCCACCGTCATGCCGTCCGCGACCGTCGCCGACAACAGCGACTCCAACGCGGCCAGCGCCGCAACCGCGACGGCCGGAGCGAGCAGCGAGCCCAGCGTGGACAGGTCGAGGAAACCGAGCGAGGGGGTGGGCAGCCCGGAAGGCAGCTCGCCGATCGGGGCGGCCGCGTCCAGGTGGAGCAGCTGGGCCGCCAGGGTCGCCGCGATGACCGCGACGATCGAGAAGGGGACGGTGGGGTGCCGGCGAGCACCCAGCAGCATCACGGCCGCCACGGCGACGGCCAGGATCACGGCGGTCCAGTTGGGGGTGCGTACGAACTCCTCGACCGCGCGCCAGGTGACCACCAGGACCTTGTCGCCCTCCGGCTTGGCCACCCCGAGGGCGTTGGGTACCTGCTGGAGGCCGATCACGCAGGCGATGCCGAGGGTGAAGCCCTCCACCACAGGGGCCGGGATGTAGCGCATGTAGCGGCCGGCCTTCAGCAGCGCGAGCGCGATCAGCAGGACACCGGCCATCAGCCCGACGGTCAGCACCCCGCCGGGTCCGTACCGGGCGACGATCGGCACGAGCACGACCGTCATCGCGCCGGTGGGGCCGGAGACCTGGAGGTTGGAGCCGCCGAACAGTGCGGCGAGGGCGCCCGCCACCACCGCGGTCGCGAGTCCTGCTTCGGCGCCGAGCCCGGAGGAGACGCCGAAGCCGAGCGCGAGCGGCAGCGCCACGATCGCGACGGTGAGGCCGGCGAGCAGGTCCCGGCGCGGGTTGCGGGCCATGACCGCGAAGTCGGCGCGGGCGGGCAACAGGGAGCGCACCCGGCCCACGGCCTGGGTGAGGAACGTACTCACGGAGCCGCGACCTCGGCTTCCCGCAGCTCTTCCAGGAGCTCGTTCTGCCCGGCGAGCATCTCGGTCAGGATCCGTCGCGCGGCCCGCATCAGCTCCGCCACGTCCCCGCCCGCCAGCTCGTACACCACGGTCGAGCCCTCACGGGTGCAGGTCGCGATGCCCGAGCGGCGCAGCACGGCCAGCTGCTGCGAGAGCGCCGAGGGCTCCACATCGATCGCGGTCAGCAGGTCGCGCACCGGCATCGGGCCGCCCTGCAGCAGCTCCAGTACACGTATGCGGACCGGGTGCCCGAGCATCCGGAAGAACTCGGCTTTGGCCTGATACAGGGGAACCGGCACGGCCTGGGACTCCCTTCGCCACCCCGATGTCGCGGGTGTGTCGTCTGGTGCCGTGCCTGCGGACACAGCCAATACAGCATGTAGTGAATTGCAGAATTTTGCAATTCATAGATTGGTGGAGAGCCGGTGACGCTCGACGGCATCGTGCCGCCAGGCGCGGCCACTCTCAGCGGGTTCCGGAGAACGTGCGTCCGAGAAGGATCCGACGGCCTGGATCCGACGGCCTCTTCCGCGCTGGTGAGGCCGAGACGGACTGCCGAGAGGAGGGACGAGAAGCCGTCCACGAAGCGCCGACGCCGTCGATGCCGCAGTCGTGCGCAGGCGCGCTAGGCGTTGCTCCACCCGGCCGTGCTGGAATACGAGGCCAGCAGGTCCACCACGAAGAGGAGGGTCGAGCCCGCCGGGATCAACGGTGATGGCGACTGATTGCCGTAGCCGAGACGTGGGGGAATGACGATCTCGCGCCGACCGCCGACCTTCATCCCCTTCACTCCCCGGTCCCAGCCCTTGATGACCCTGCCACCGCCCAGGGCGAACTTGAACGGCCGGCCCCGGTCCCAGGAGGCATCGAACTCCTTCCCGGACCCGAAGGCCACCCCGACGTAGTGGACCTTGACCACCATGCCCGGCTTCACCTCGGCCCCGTCCCCGACGACGAGGTCCCGGATGGTCAACTCGGTAGGCGCGTCACCCTCCGGAACGTGGACCTCGGGCTTCGTCAGTTCACTCATCGCACCCTCATCGCTCTCCGCCGAATGCCCTCCGCACGGGACGGCCGGACACATGACACCCCATACGGCAGATGGACACGCTACCGGGAGTGCCGAATCCGCCCGGACGTCTCTTCCCATGTTGCCGCCGACGAGACGGAACTGACCGGCCGGCCCGCCGAGTCCGACACCAGCAGGTTCTTCGTCTGCTGGTGGTACATGCCTTGCATGTGGCTGACCTGTGGAAATAGCCTCTGCTGAAGCCGGTGGAGGGTTGCCGGCCCGGGAATGGTCCGGATCATGGTCGGGGGCGATCCGGCTGATGTCCGTAGTCCGCTTGGGTACGAGGCCCCAGTCCGGATCCTCCCACCGATTCCGGAGCGGTTCAGTGCATGATGTCGGCCTCCTGGTGCTGGCGCTGTCAGCGGGTTGCGCCATCCGCGCAGCGTGGTTCAACGCTGCCCCGGCGGGCGGGAGACGAGCTGATACGGGCTTGCCGCGTGACGCCGTCAGCGCCTCGAACGAACGGCCCGGACGTCCGGTGGCGGCACGCGCGAGAGCCGTCCGAGGGGCCGAGGCGCTCATGTGGTGCGCGATACGCGAGTGGGTGCGACGGACGGGAGAGACCCGGCCGTGACGCCTGCGCGGGTCCGCGAGTTCCAGGAGCCCTCAGGGCCACGAATTCCTCAGCGGGCTTGTACAGCGTCCGTACCGCACCGGGAAAGCCGATATGCCCCTACAGTCCTTCACCCTGCCGACCCCTGCCTCACTGGAACCCCCGGCATCGGCACTGCGCCGGGAACGCCCGTCGTCCGGAGCGGCGAGGTACCGCGTCCCGCTCCTCGCCATCGCCGCCGTACTCCCCCTGTACTGGGGGTGGGATGCCCTTCTTGCGACGGACGGCGGTGACCTCGCCGCGCAGTACGCGTGGGCGGGGTTCGTGGGCAGGCACCCGGTCACGCCGTACGGGCTCTTCTGGTTCGGCGGGGTCCACACCGTCAACTACAGCGTCATATCACCGCACTTGATGGCACTGATCGGTGTCCGTGCTGTCTCCGTGCTGTCCGGAGTCAGCGCCACCTGTCTGCTGGCCATGCTGCTGGAGCGCACCGTTCCCCGTGTGTCGCTGTGGCCCGGCCTGGTCGGAGCGCTGGGCCTCTGGTACAACGTCGTGCTCGGCCGCAC
The DNA here is from genome assembly GCF_032248645.1 of Streptomyces zaehneri. Taxonomy (NCBI): domain Bacteria; kingdom Bacillati; phylum Actinomycetota; class Actinomycetes; order Kitasatosporales; family Streptomycetaceae; genus Streptomyces; species Streptomyces zaehneri. Next base: position 294,940 of record NZ_JASTTJ010000002.1, on the reverse strand, counting down.
CACGTTCGCCCTCGGTCTGGCCTTCGCTCTCGCCGGCCTGCTCGCCGTGGCCGACCGTGCGCCCCGCCCGTCCCGGCTTGCCGCCGCCGCGTCCGGGGCGCTGTTCGCGACCATGGGCAGCCCGGTGGCCGGACTCTTCCTGCTGGTGGCGGGCGCCGGATATCTGGTCACCCGGCAGTACGGCAAGTGTCTCGCCCTGACTCTCCCGCCTGTCGCCGTCGTCGGCTTGACGACCCTGCTGTTCCCCTTCCAGGGCGAACAGCCCATGGCCGCGGGCCGGATGATCCTGCCCGTGCTGTTGTCCGCCGCCGTGGTGTGGGCGTCCCCGCGCAAGTGGCGGGTGGTGCGGGCAGGCAGCGCCCTGTACGCCGCCGGGGTCGTCCTGACCTGGCTGGTCCCCTCACCGGTCGGCAACAACGTGGAGCGCCTCGCCCTGCTCTTCGCCCCCGCGGTGTTGCTCGCGGCCGCGCTGCACCGCCGCTCCGGAGCCACCCGGAACGGCGTACCCCGAACCCATACGCGCGCGATGGCTCTGGTGACAGCTCTCTCCGTCTCCTATCTCTGTGTGACGTCGCTGATGCATCTGCGGAGCCCGGACCCCGTTCCGGGCTGGGTCACGCACACCGACGGAGTGCTCGCCGCGCTCGCCCGCCTGGGTGCGGACCGCGGCCGGGTCGAGTTGCCGACGGATCGCGACCATCGCGGGGCCACCCTCCTCGGCCCGCACGTCGAACTGATGCGGGGCTGGAATCAGCAGTTGGACATGGAACGGGGACGCCTGTTCTACGAGGGCGACCTCGACGGGCCGCGTTACCACGCCTGGCTGCGCCACTGGGCGGTGGGCTACGTCGTGCTGCACGACGGCCCGCCCGATCGGTCCGCGGAGCGCGAGACCGCGCTGATCAAGGAGGGACAGCACTGGCTGGAGCTCGTCTGGCAAGACCGGTACTGGAAGATCTACCGCGTCCGCGACACCCTGCCGCTGGTCTCCGCCCCGGCCGAGTTGCAGCACGCGGGAGAGGCAGGGCTGACCTTGAGGATGCCTCGCGCCGGGACGAGCACCGTGCGGATCGCGTATTCGCCGTGGTTGCGGGCCGAGGGGGCGTGCGTCAGCGCGGACGGCCCGTGGACCCGGCTGACCGCGCCCCGGGCGGGCGTGTACCGACTGACCTCGGACTACGCCGCAGGATCCGTCGACGATCGTGGCTGCCGGCCTTCGGGGTGAGGGAATTCCGTCTCCGCCGGGTACGCGTTCTTCGGACTCGGCGGCGCCTCGGCGGCGGCCGCCTCCTCGGCGCCCGACGGGGGCGACCCCGCGGCCAGGCCGCCGCCGACGGCCGCGCCCCCGACCGCGGTGGTCGTCGCGATGAACGTGCGCCGGGACGCTGCCGAACGCGACTCGGCAGAGGGACCTGTGGGGGGAGCAACAGCCGACTGGTGAGTCCATGGCCGCGACAGCTGGGCCGTTGGCCCGTGCGTGGTCCGGATCTCGGGCCGACTGGGCCGCGAGGACGGCACGGCTTCAGCCCGATGTCCCCGCTCGGCCGCCGTTTCCGGGGTGCCCGCCCGGCCGGAGCATCTGGCTCTCGGCCAGCTCACGGTAGAGGGCGCTGTCGGCCAGCAACTCCTCGTGGCGTCCGCCGGCGGCGGTGTGGCCGTCGTGCAGCAAGACGATGTGGTCGGCGTGCTGCACGGTGGACAGGCGGTGCGCGATGACCAGCAGAGCGCACTCCTGGGCGACGTCCTTCATGACGGCGGTGAGGGCCGATTCATTGATCGCGTCGAGGTGGGAGGTGGGCTCGTCCAGCAGGAGCAGCGAGGGGCGGGCCAGCAACGCCCGTGCGATGGCGACGCGTTGGCGTTCGCCACCGGAGAGGGTGCTGCCGCGTTCGCCGATGACGGCGGCCAGGCCGCCGGGCAGCCGGTCGACGACTTCGTCGAGTCGGGCCAGTTCCATGACGCGCCGGATCTCCGCCTCCGTGGCGTCGGGCACGGCGTAGGCGATGTTGTCGCGCAGGGTCCCGCGGACGACGTGCGCGTTCTGGTCGACGACGGCTATGCGCCGGCGGCACGCGTCACGGGTGAGTTGGGCCGCGGGCAGCCCGTCGAAGAGAACGTGGCCCGCGTCCGGCTCATAGAACCTCGCGACCAGGGCGAACACCGTGCTCTTTCCGGCTCCGGACCGACCCACGAGGGCGACGTGCTGCCGGTGCGGTACGGCGAACGAAACGCCGCGGAGGACCGGCCGGTCCGGGGCGTAACCGAAGCGGACGTCGCGCAGGGCGAGGGCGGGCTGCTCGGGGGTGTCGGACGGCCCGGTCGGCGCTGGTGTGGGGACGGGGCCGCTGGGGATCCGCGGTGCGGTGGGCTCGACGGGCAGCCGGAGCGCCTGGTCGATGCGCTGGTAGGCGCCCATCCCGCGTTGGACGAGGCCCACCGCGTGGAAGACGGAGGACAGCGGCAGGACGAGGTACGAGGCGTACAGCAGGAAGGCGACGAGGTCGCCGAGGGAGCCGGCGTGGCCGTTGACGCGCAGGCCGCCGACGACCAGGACGATGAGGAAGGAGCCCTGGACGGCGAGTTCGACAGCGGGGCTCATGACGGAGGCGAGCTTCGCGGTGCGTACCCCCGCGCCGTAGGCCGCCTCGACGCGTGCGCCGATGCCCGCAGCCTCGCGCTCCTCGGCGCAATGCACGCGGACCATCGGCAGGGCGCCGAGGGCGCGTTCGAGGTCGGCGGCGATGGCGCCGACCGAGTCCTGCATGTGTTCGGACGCGCCTCGGATGCCCGTGAGCAGCGAGGCGACGACCAGGGCCGCCGCGGCCACGGTGACGGCGACCATGAGCAGCAGCAGCGGGTCGAGCCACGCCATGAGGACGATCGCCCCTGCGGCGACAAGGCTTCCCGTCACCAGGTCGACGAGGGCCTGCGACACGACCTCCCTGAGCAAGGTGGTGTCGGCCGTCACCCGGGAGATGAGGTCGCCGCCCCGCTGGCGGTCGTACTCCCTCATCTCCAGCCGGAGCAGCCGCCCCACCAGCCCGTGCCGGACCTGCCGTACGACACGTTCGCCCATCCGTTCCAGAAGAAAGCGCCCCGCGGCTCCCGTCGCCGCTTCGGTGACGAACAGCGCGCCGAGGAGTGCCAGCAGTGGCCAGACGACCTGCCCGCGGCCACTCGCGTCCACGACGTGCTTGGCGATGAGCGGCTGGGCCAGTCCCAGGGCGGAGCCCACGAGGGTCAGTGCGGTGGCGACGGCGATGGCGTTCCGGTGCCCGGTGGTGAGCCGGTACATCGTGGCCACCGCCGTCCGGGTGGACTTGTCCCCCTCGGCGACCCGGGCCGGGCCGCCGTTCGCGACCGTTGTGCCGGTCATCGGTCTGTCGGTCGTGGCAGCGGGGCGACGGCCACCAGCCGGGCGAAGTAGCCCTCCGGCACACCCTCGCCGACGGGACTGCCTTCCGCCTCGATCCACGCGTGCGCGGTGAAGGGCGGGACGACGCGCACGCCGGTGCACCAGATCGGCCACGTTCCGCCGAGCCGGCACAGCAGTGCCGCCCCCAGAGAGCGCGGCAGGCACCCCTTCGGTCCGGCGCAGTGCAGGCTGGCGGCGCACATGGCGTCGCGCGCGTTCTGGGCCTGCCTGGTGGTGGCGGGTGCGGCACCGCGCCGCAGGATGCCGAGTACGGTGCGGATGCGCCGGGGCGGCAGGAGGGCGAGGGCGACGGCGGGGAGCAGGACGAGGCGGGCGGCCAGGCGTCGGGCCATGGGCACACCGGTGGGTCGTTCCAGCGCGCTGGGCGTCGTCATGAGGCCAGTCCCGAGCTCCGCAGCTGCCCCACGAGCGTCTCCACGTCCCGCAGCGCCTGCTCTTCGTCGATGCGGAACTCCCGGACCAGGGCCGCGGCCGCGTCCGCCTCCTCGCCGCTGTTCAGCAGCGTCCGCACCACCAGGGTGGCGGTCGGGTTCAACTCCCAATAGGCGCCGGCCCGTTCGTCCAGCAGCACCGTGCCGTAGTCGGTCTCGGCCGTGGACACGTGGTCGCCGAACCGCAGGGGCATGTGAGGGCCTTTCTGACGTGGGGATGTGGTCAGGGGTGTGGGACATGGGTGTGGCTGCCGGCGAGGCCCCGCAGCCACACCTCGGCGGCGATCGTGGAGTAGAGGATGGCGTCCGACAGTCCCGGAGAAGCGGGCCGCCGGGCGAGGCGGCGGAGTTCGGCGCCGTCCACCAGACCCAGCTCCGCCAGCCGTGAGTCCTCCCACAGGGCCAGCAGGTCGGCGCGGTGTTCGCGAAGTCCGTTGGAGGCGTCCATGGAGGCCGTGGCCTTGGTGGTCCGCCGCAGGCAGGCCTCGGGCACGATCCCGCGCATCGCGGCGCTCAGGACGGGCTTGTACCGCCAGGGCGTGACGCGCTCGCTCGGGCGTACGGCGAGGCAAGCCTCGATGACGCGGTCGTCGAGGAAGGGCGAGGCCATCGGCAGGCCGACGCGGGCCGCCATCCGGTCCCACTGCCGGATGACGCGGGTGGACGAGCGGATCTGCTCCAGGTCGCTGTGCAGACCACGGTCCGGATGCAGCGGTGAGGTCGTCGCCGCGGCCTGAAGCAGTGCCCGGCGGGCCATTCGTTCGGCATCGGGAGTCACCCAGTCGAACAGGCGCGGTGCCATGCCCCAGCCGAGACCCGTCGCGACGGACGGGGGCAGCGGGCTGCGCAGGTGGCCGGCGGCGTCGGCGAGCCACTTCCCGTACGGCCGGGAGTCGGCGAGCGCGCGGGCCGTGCCGCCGAGCGGCCACTGCCACAGCGCCCGGAACCCCCGCAACTGCCGCACGGCGAAAAGCGGTCGGGTGCGCAGCAGTCGGTGGTAGTAGGCCTCGGAGCACCATGCGACGTGGTCGCCGCCGATGCCGGTCAGGTGCAAACGGCTGCCGCGCGAGGCGAGGCCGGGCAGATGGTGCAGGACCCGGGACCGGTCCATGACGCCGATGGTCGGCTCGTCGAGGAGGTCGTCGATGCCGAGCAGGTCCTCGTAGACCAGCGGCGACGCGTCGGCGTCCCAGACGACGTGCTCGACGTCCGGGAGATGCCCCATCGCCTGCTCGGCCCAGTGCAGGTCGGTGTCCGCCGGATCGCGTCCCGGCCAGGTACTGGCCACCACGCGGGCGGGGGAGCGGTCGGCGAGGAAGCAGACGGAGGTCGAGTCCAGGCCGCCGGACAGATCGCAGCTGACCACGCCGCCCTGCCGGGTACGGGCGTCAACGGCCTCCTCCAGTGCCCTGCGGATCAGAGGCGCCGCATCGGTAAGCGGTCGGACCGGCTCCGGCGGCGTCCACCACCGGGTGTGCCGTGCGGTGCGCCCGTCCGCGGTGACGACCACGGCGTCCTGCGGAGGAACGGCGGTGACCGCACGCCACAGGGACGTCTCGAACAGCGGATACGGGGCGGGCCACAGCAGCCTCACGGCCAGCTCCTCGACGTCGGGGTCGAGGCCCAGGACGGCGGCGAGCGTGTCGGCACGGGTGGCGGCCACCCGCAGGCCATCGATCTCCGCGTGGAAGACGAGTCGCAGTCCGGAGGCGGTGCCCTGGACCCTGATCTGTCCGTCGAGGGCGCCGACGAGGTGGAAACTGCCCGGAAGGGACCGGGCCAGTGCGTCGAGCTCCGCGAGATCACGCAACCGCGCGGCTCGGCACCGCAGTTCGTCGGCGTCGATCGGGCAGCAGCCGACCACGGCGAGGGCGGCGCCGCCCGCGTTCGCCGCGACGACCTCGTCGTCGTGCCAGTGGCCGACCAGCCAGGGCCGGCCCGACGCATGCGGGAGGGTTCGGCTTCCGGGACGGGCGAAGGAGCGGGCCACGGCGGCCGCGTCCGCACGGTCGGTGAAGACCGCGAAGTGCGCGTCGCCGGGGCCCGTCCCCGCACTTTCGTGCAGTTCAGTCATGACGTCGGGTCAAGGACCGTCGGTCGTCAGTTCTTGCTCAGGATCAGCCGGTCGTTGCCGGAGCGTCCGAGGAGCCCCGTCTCCTTCCGGAAGGTACCGAGCCGGACGAGCGTCGGTGCCTCGTAAGCCTTCTTCATGACTACTCCTCACGTACGGGTTTCCCGACCACCTCTCTGAGCGAAGGCCCCGGGACTGCCCGGTGTGCTGTCGCTCTGCCCAGGGCTCATCGGGAACCCGGGCCGGGAAGTGGACGCAGCACCTAGCTAGCTGCAGACCGTGAGTCCGGGGCAAGAGCGTTCACAAAGCTCAGCTAATACGGAGAATTCGCATTGCTCGGAGTGCGCGCCCGCTCCCTGTCATTGTTTTTGCCACCACATTGTTTCGATCGTCGGGTATGCGCTTGTTCAAAGAAGCGTTTTGACCTGAGGATCGGCAGCTGCCTGCCGTTCCTCTGGGAGCGCGCCCGACGGCGGCCACGGGCGGCGCCGCCCGGCGCACTCTTCGCTCTTGGACGTGCGCCCCTTCCCGTCGCTCTTTCGCCGGCGGCGAGGCCGGAGCGGGCCGGCGACATGCCGGGGGAGACGGGGAGGGAGGGAGACCTCCAGGCGCTTGCCGCCGACCTCGACGAGCTGTTCCCCTTGTGCTGCGCAGGGCGTCCTGTTCGTGGGCATTCAACAAGCTGATCGAGCATTCGATGAACCACTGGAAGCGACTCGGACGCCGGGTCAGGCGCAGGCTGGTCCGGAATATTCCGGACCAGCCGGTCAGGGCCGGGATGGCAGTGGAGCGAACTGGGATCGGGGGAGCATTTCGCCTTGCTGCTTGATTTCGGGGTCACGAAGGGCGCCTGGCTGGGAGTTTCCCCAGTCCAGGCGCCCTTTTCCATGCCTCTAGAAGAAGCCCAGCTTCTTCGGCGAGTAGCTCACCAGCAGGTTCTTCGTCTGCTGGTGGTACACGCTCACCGTCGCCTCTGACCTGCGGCAAAGGGTGGAATCGTCTGCTTCCGAGCTGATTCGGTCCGCACCCGGTCCGGATCTTGATGCGTGATCTGTGGTGTTGGCGTGCGAGTCCTGCGGTACGACACGGCGCAGGCTGTAGAGACCGTCCAGGGGCGTCTATGCCAGTATCGAGTAGTCCGAGATGCGGTCGTGCTCGGCACGGGGACCGAAGGGTGCAGGGGGCTTGCCAACTGTGCCCCGCCCCAGGGCCCTTGTCAGTGCTTCGGTCTAGCCTTCGGCCATGCGACCGCCTCTCGAAAACGTTCTCCGCAATGCGCTCGTACAGAACCTAGAGCTGATCGAGCCGGGGCTCCGGCCGGTTCAGTTCGAGGAGTACCCGCTGCCCAACGCACACGGCACCAGGGGCAGCATCGACATCCTGGCCCGTGATCGCCATCAGATGTGGGTGGTCATCGAGCTGAAGCGGTCCCGGTCCAGCGCGCGGCAAGCCCTGCACGAGGTCAACAAGTACACCGAGCTTCTCTGCCGGGAGAAGAACCTTGCGCCGGACCGTATTCGTGCGGTGATCGTCGCCATGCCGGATGACTGGGAGGAACTCCTGATCGCCGTCAGTCATGCCGCGCGTGACTGGAGTCATGATCTTCGCGGATACCGACTGCTCTTGAACAACAACGGCACCCCCATCGGGACTGAGCGGGTGGAGCTCCTGCCCCGGGCGTTTGAACCCCGCATCACCCCCATCCACAACCTGTTCTTCTTCGCCATGGAGGAACAGCGGGAGCAGGGCTGGAGGATCATCAGCAAGGTCGCGGACGAGCTGGGGGCGCTCGACCTGTTGGCGGCGGATCTGGACCGCGTAGCGGAGAAGCACTACATCCCTGCGCCTTTCGGCCTGTACCTGGCGATCGGCCGAGTGAACGAGGAACTCGCCGCAGTGGATCTCCTGGGTGGTTACGACGGGCCTGAGCCGTTCGCTGACGAGCACCAGGCGGAGTACCTGGCCCTCTGCGAGATCTGCAACCGTCTTGCGCGCAGCAAGCTGCACGGAATGAACATGGAGTCCGCACGGCCAGGGCTGTTGAAGAATCTCCGTGACGACCCCAACTGGGCCATTCAAGGCTTCCGAGGTACCGGCGCCTACGACGTCACAGCCGCCTTCGAAGAGCAGGACCTGTTCCGCTTCTTGACCGGGGACGAACGAGGAGACAGTCAGATCCTGTACACGGGCACCGCCAGCCCGCAGGTAGCCAGCCGTTGGAAGGCGTTCCGGCAGGAGGCTCGGCAGAGCCTGGCCGGCAACCACGAGTGGGACTCGCTGGTGGCCGGCTGGCTCGACGAAGTGGGCCCGAAGGTCGGTGAGGGAGACGTCGGACTGCACGTCTACAACCCCTGCGACCTCCTGCAAACAATCACCCATGGGTGGCCAGACAGCCTGGAGAATCTCCTGCCTATGGTCATGGGCGAAGCCGTACCCCGCCACGGCCTACGCCACTCGGTACGTGGCGCCCTGTGTTGGAACGGCCGAGGCATGTCGTTGCCCGATGCGGTACGGCTCGTGTACCGCGATCCGCTGTTCCTGATGAGCAACATGTACGCGGGAGCCGTGTGGGAACGTGACCGAGAGCTCTTGGATCTCCTGGGGCTGCACTACGTGCTCCTGGAGAAGATCGGACCCGTTGGGTCCGAGGCGACAGTGGCCGAAGAGCACCGCATCTGGATACACCAAGATCAGGGTGCTCGCGTCTACTCCTCGGACACGGATCCTCGCGGGTACGCACAGGCGTACGCAACCATTGCGGCTGATGGCGAGATCGTCTCGATCGGGCAGTACCTCGACAGGCATTCCCACGAGGTGGAGCTGGTGGCTCGGGAGTACCGCGCCTTCACTCATGTCGTTTAGGACGCCGTTTCTGATGGCGTGATCGTTCGTTGAGCAGTGCATGGCGGATCTGGTTGAGCGGTTGGTTCCGGGCGAGTTGTGGGTGTTGTTCCGGCGGGTGGTCCCACCGACGGAGGTCATACGTCCGTAGGGTGGCGGGCGGCGTCGGGCTGGTGACATGCCTGGCGGCGATCATCTTCGTGGCCGCCCCGGGCTGCACCTGGCGCCAGCTGCCGCCTGTGTTCGGGCCAGCCTGCCCCACCGTCTACCGGCGCTTCGCCCGGTGGAGCCAGGCCCGGGTGTGGGCCAGGCTCCACCGGGTCGTCCTCGACGCACTCGGTGCGCAGGGCGAGCTGAACTGGTCGCGGTGCGCGATCGATTCGGTCAGCGTCCGGGCGGCAAAAGGGGGCCCTTGACCCGACCGAATCCGACCGACCGCGGCAAGAGCGGATCGAAAATCCACCTCACCACCGACCGGAACGGCGTACCGCTGTCGCTGGACACCTCCGGCGCGAACATGCATGACAGTCTCGGCCTGCAGCCACTCGTGCGCGGGATCCCACCCGTCCGCTCCCGCCGCGGGCCGCCTGCCAAGCTCCATGCCGACAAGGGTTACGACTACGACCACCTGCGGAAATGGCTTCGCGAACGTCGCATCCGTCACCGCATCGCACGCAAGGGCATCGAGTTCTCAACTCGGCTCGGCCGACACCGCTGGGTCGTCGAACGGACGGTGTCCTGGCTGGCCCGCTGCCGCCGCCAAACTGCGGTCGGCCATCGGCACCTCAACTTTGCTGTATCAAGAGCAACTCACGTGGTAAGTCTCTGATGTTGTTCGCTTTCTCTGTTTGTCACAGTCGCTGAAGCAACCGAAGCATCCGCCCTGACTGACCCGCTGACGTGAGGAGCCCGCACCGTGCCACCCACCCTCTACCGCGATACGGGTTATACCCTTCGGCACCTGATAGAGGACATCGAGGGTGGAAGGATCGGGCTTCCCGACATTCAGCGGCCGTTCGTCTGGTCCGCGACGAAGACCCGCGATCTCTTCGACTCGATGTACCGCGGCTACCCGATCGGCACCCTGATGTTCTGGGAGACCGGAGCCGAGGTGGGGACCCGGAAGATCGGGACGGGCACGGGCGACCGGGCGCCCCAACGGCTGGTCGTGGACGGGCAGCAGCGGCTCACCGCATTGTTCGCCGTACTCACCGGGCGCAAGGTCGTCAACAAGTCCTTCGACGAGGTCACACTGCGGATCGCCTTCCACCCGCAGGACCAGACGTTCGAGGTCACGGACGCGGCAATCGAGCGAGACACCGCCTACATCCCGGACATCACCAAGCTCTGGGCCCCGGGCGGCCACCGTGGCGCCGTCCGGGAGTTCTTCCACCGGCTCGAACAGGCCGCAGGCGAGCCCCTGCCGACCACGACGAGGGACGAGCTGGAAGAGCGGATTGACCGTGTCCGGGGCCTGCACGACTTCCGTTTCCAGGTGGTGGAGTTGGACGCCGCAGCCGACGAGGAGCAGGTCGCGGAGATCTTCGTCCGTATCAACTTCCAGGGAGTGAAGCTCAACCAGTCCGACTTCATCCTCACCTTGATGTCGGTGCACTGGGAGAAGGGCCGACGTCAACTGGAGGATTTCTGCCGGGCCGCGGTGGTCGCGGGACTTCCCGGACCGAACCCGCGCAACCCGTTCCTGGACCCCAGCCCGGACCAGCTCCTGCGCGTCGCTGTCGCCGTGGCCTTCCGGCGCGCCCGGCTCCAGCACGTCTACAACGTGCTGCGAGGCAAGGACTTTGAGACCGGAAAGGTCTCCGCCGAGCGGCGTCAGGAACAGTTCGAACGGCTGGCGCAGGCGCACACGCAGGTCCTCGATCTGACCAGCTGGCACGAGTTCTTCCAGTGCATCACCGCGGCCGGCTTCCGTAGCCGCAAGATGATCACCTCTGACACCGCCCTGCTGTACAGCTACGCGCTGTGGCTGATCGGACTGCACGACTTCGGGCTGTCGGCGGAAGAACTCCGTCCGGTCATCGCGCGCTGGTTCTTCATGGTGCACACGACCGGCCGTTATTCCAACTCCCCCGAGTCGCAGATGGAGTTTGATCTGGGTCGGATCGGTGGCCTGCCGCAGGGTGACGGCCAGGCGTTCGCCGCAGAACTCGCCCGGATCATCTCCGCGCACTTCACCGGTGACTACTGGGACATCTCCCTGCCGAACAGGCTCGACAGCTCATCGTCGTACTCCCCGGTGGTGTTCGCCTACCAGGCTGCGTTGAACATCCTGGACGCCGAGTTGCTCTGCGGCGACCAGCACATCCGCGACCTGATGGATCCGGCGGCCAGGCCCGCCCGGAAGGTCCCCCGGGACCGTCTGTTCTACTCGGAGACCCTTGCGGGTCTTGGTATCACCGACAAACGCCAGGTCAACGCCATCGCCAACATGGCATATGTGACGTGGCCGGCAAGCGAGAAGGGCAACACTGACGCACCTCATGTCTACTGGCCCAGGATCACCGAGGCGATGGACCCGGAGGTGGTCAGGCGGCAGGCCCTGTGGCACGCGCTGCCGGTCGGCTGGGAGCAGCTCGACTACGCGGCCTTCCTGGAACGACGCCGCCAGCTGATCGCCCAAGTGGTACGGGAGGCGTTCGAGACGCTCAGCGCGGACCGACCCGCGTACGTGCCCACCGCGGCGGCCGATCTGATCGCCGCCGGTGAGTCCCAGAGCACCGAGTTCAAGGCGAGTGCCCGCTGGAACGTGCACACTGGGGAGTACGACAAGTCCCTTCAGAACAATCTCGTCAAGACGGTCTGTGGTTTCCTCAACGGGGAGGGCGGCAACCTGTTCGTCGGCGTCGGTGACGACGGGACCGTACTAGGGATCGAGAACGATCTGTCCACCCTGCCGAAGCAGGCTGACCTCGATGGTTACGAACTGTTCGTACGCCAAGTCCTCGATGACAACCTGTCGGCCCCGACCGCGACCACCGTGCGGATCAGTTTTCCCGAGGTGGCCGACCGTGTCGTCTGCCGGGTCAGCGTGGCCGCGGCCGGCAAGGCCGTGTTCGCCAGGCCCGCCAAAGGCGGCAGCGCGGCCACCGACTTCTGGGTCCGGGTCGGTAACGCCACCAAGCAGCTGCATGGTGAGGGTCTCATGCGGTACCGGGAGGAGCACTGGGGGTGATCGAAGAGGACCAACCTTGAAACAACCCGCGAGCATGCCGCCGTGTGATCACGTCCGGCGCCCGACGTCGTCCGCATTTCTTCGTCACTTCGCACCGCTGCGGACGACGCAAGGGAGCACCTCAGCCGGTCCGCACCTGGTCCGGATCTTGGCACACCCGCCTTCCTCCGTCGGGCGCTTTGCAGCGTGGGCGACCCAACAAGCCCGCCAGCATGCTGCGGCGCGAGCCAACAGGGGCCTCGGCGCTGGCCGAGCGCTCTTCATGTGAAGGCCACGGTGCCGAGGCGCGCGCGTGAGTGCCAAGCCGGAACGACCGAGCCACAGGTCTCGCACTCCCCGTCCCTCTAATTGGAGCGCATCGCGGACGTGTCCGACGTGGTGCCGTCCGGGTCGGGCGTCGGGGCGTGAGACGGGTGGTAGGTCACCCAGCCACCCCACACACTGCGGAGCAGCACGTCGGCCTCTGTCGCGACGTCTGCGCCGCACCGGGCAAAGCGTCCCGCGTATTGGTTCGTCCGTACCGGACTGTTCACTGCCTCGCCTCAATGAAGATCAGACCCTGCAGCAGAGCAGAGTGTGTGTTCGCGCCGCTCGACACAGGTGCTTCAATCATCGGCTGCGGCAAGGAGTTGTGCCGCCCGTTCGGTGGAAATGTCCCATTGCAGGGCGACCGTGATCAGGAATTCCAACTCCTGGTAGTCATCGGCTGGTTGGCCGGTGACACCTTCAGCAAGCGCGACAGCAAGATTGGGGACTCCCAGGTCTCGGATCGCCACATCTTCGTCGATTTCGCTCTGCACCCGGCGAGCCAGGGAGCCGAGGAAGTCCACGATCGTACTGATGACGGGGTCTCCGGGACGGAATTCCGCGATGATGCGGTGTGCCTCATGGAATCGCGTCGCAGCTTCGTCGGCGACGCTCTGGTGCAGAGGAGTGGTATTCCGCAAAGTTGCCAGGTACACCAGGCCGGAGAGGCATTGAAGAGCCTGGTGGGCGTCGATGACCGCGTTGGTGAGCGGGGTCGGGTGTGCCTCGGGAAAGGCCGTAATCCAAGTGTCGAAGAGGTCGACTCCCGGCCACAACGTGGTGGTCTGGAGCTGCCGAGCCAGGAGGCGGACCGGTCTGCCTTCGACGAGTGGCACGAGAAGGACGGGTCCTCGGTAGCCCTGCGATACATGATCGTGGTGCATCAAGGCGCTCAGTTCTTTCACCGCCGCCGACCATCCGATGACGTCGTCGAGGTACACGCCCACCGCCGACTCAACGGCCGGCCATTCCGTCGCGTCGGGGTCGGCGAGAGGGCGGGCGTAGAGCTCAACGGAGAGTCCTGCGGTCTCGGCGTCGACCTGGAGTTGCTGCTGTACGACGGACGCTCGGGCGCTGGCGGCGGCGCGGGCAAGGTCCGCCGCCCGGGCGAGAGCGAAAGCAGATGGTCCCGATCGTGCCGCGGTTCTGATGGCCTTTAGGCCGACGGTGCCCCAGGCAAGCTCCGCGAGAACGGCGTGAAGGTCGGTGAGAGCTTTCGTCATCTGGTCTAGGACAGCTGGTGGTTCCTGGTCGATGAGGTGCCATTGTTCCGCGTCCCGTACGCCCAACGCGCTTTTCCTCAGCGAGTCTCGGGCGTACCCGGCGAGTGATCGGTACTGCTCGGGATCCGCGATCCTTCGTGTCAGATTGTCTGCGATCCCGTGTGCAAGCAGTTGCAAGTGGTCCGCTCCGTCACCCGGGACCGCATCGTCGGCAGGCAGTGAGGACAGGTGGGTACCGTCCATGGGCAGTGTCAGCGAGGTGGCCTGCTTGTACAGGTCAGCCTGCATCGTCTGAAGCATGGCGATGTCCCGGGGCTGACTGCGGCCGGTGAGCCAGACTCGGGTCAAATCAGTCAAGTATTTGTACAGCTTAGGGAGCAGGGCGTTTGCGGCAGCGGCTCTGCTGGTCCGGTCGGTGGTGCCGGCCAGGGTGGTGGCGATCAGGCTCTGCGCGCGAATCCACGCCACCTGGGTCGGCGAGCGATCGTACTGACGCTCCAGACGGCTGATCCCAGCTGTGAAGTCACCGAAGGCCCGGGGAATGCCACCAGGCAGCAGGCTCTGAACGTCCACGCTTTCGCAGTGCGGGAGGCAGCGCAGCAGGATCCGCCCGAAGGCCCGGACCGCTTGTTCCGCCTCCGGCTGAGCCCGATCGGACACGTGCAGGAGACGGGCGTACGCGATCTGTCGTCCTTCCCGCTCTACGACGGCTACCTCGTACAACCACGGAAAGTGGGCTCTCAGTCTCGTCAGGACAGTCTCTTCTCCGCCCACGAGTTCCAGCAGGCCGTTCGCCAGATCCAACGACACAGCTCGCGCCGCTGTGAGAAGGTCCCCCAGCGACTCGATCGATGAACCGGTGAGAAGTCGGCCGAACGCTGAGTCCGCGAGTGTCGGAGGCCAGTTCGTGAGATCCAGATCTGATCCGGTCAGGACGGCCAGGACCCTCTGCGCCTCGGCCGGTTCCGCGCACCGTGCAAGACGGTGGGCCAACTGGGCAGTTCCGAGCCGTTCCACCAGGGTGTCGCGCAGCGGTGAGCGCAGCGGACGGTACGCCCGGATCTCGGCCGTGGCCGCGGCGATCTCGGGTTGCAGGTCGGGCAGTGGATCCCCGTCGAGCAGCGCGAACTGCAGAAGGGTTCGACGGTGTGCGAGCGATACTTGATGCCGGTCGAGGATCCGCTTCCAGTCAGTGGCGTAACGGGTGAAATCGACCAGCCGGAGGGCCTGGAGGACGCCGGTGACCGCGGCTGTTCCGTGCCTTTGCCCGAGTTCGACGACTATCTGGTCCAGTACGACGGAATCGAGGTCGGGGCACTCCGTGAGGACGCCGGCCACGAACGGCTGAAGCTGTTCGTCTGCCAGCATCCGCATGACCGCGATCACGGTCTCGTCCAGTACAGGCGGCGGCACTGCGTGTACGGCATCCGCCAATCTGCCTGAGCGCAGCTGGTGGAGCCCGGACAGATGACCCAACCGCTCCTGGACGAGGTGCTCGTGGAGCAGACGCGAGAGCGCGGCGCGGAGTTCCGCGTCCTGGACTCCGAGTTGCTGCTGGAGCACCCGGACCGGCAGATCAGTGCCCCATCGATGGGCCACCGAAATCCTGGCCAGAATGTCGAGCTCTGTCTGTCGTCCTTCGACCACTCGCCGGTCGACCTGCTCTGAGAGAACATCCGAGAGCCGCCGTCCTTTGGTGAGAAGGTGGGTGAACTCCAGAGTCAGACCGTCGGCTGCCTCGTATGCCTCCCGCCAGTGCGGTGTTGTCGTGGCAGCGGACGCGGTCAGCCCGGTGTGGATCTCCTTCGCGACGTCCTCGTCGAGTGTCACTGTGATCTGCGTACACCTGGTCCGGCTCCGCAGCGGCAACAAGTCCTCACTGCGTACAGAACCCAACAGCAGGACGCCGGGAATCGGGGCGAGTTCATGCTGAAGCGCGTCCCAAGCCTCGGCCGAGCCGATCCCGATACCGTCCACCACGAATCCGACCGGCGAGCGCGTCGAGGGCTTCAACGCTCTTGCCAGCCGTACCAACGAGGCGGTGTCCCCGTCTCGGAGGCGCCTGATCCGATACCAGAGCACATGCCTGGTCACGTAGGCGGCCGTCCACATGACCGTCGACTTGCCCACTCCTGACGGGCCGATGATGAGGATGCTCTCCTCGCGGTCGATCGCCGTTACCACCTGGCCGGTTAGAGCCTGCCTGGGTGCGGGCAGGCCGGCCGCGATATGGCCGGGCTGCACGTCGATGCCTTCGTAGAAGCCGGTCGGTAGAAGCGGTCGGTCGAAGTCCACCGGCTCGCAGGCACCTGACGACAGGGCTTCTTCCAGCGACTCGCGATCGATGGTTTCCACGACCTCCTGGGCGATGCGCTCGATGCCTGTTCGGGTGAGCTCGGCCGCCTCACGCAGACTTGCCTCTGCGTTGACATCGGCGTGGCCTGCCACCTCATCGCGTAGGGCCAGCACAATAGGATCGGCAGCCGCAGGAAGCAGCCCGAAGCGGTGTACCACCGCGGTCCGGGTTTCCTCTGCAGCGGCACCCCATGGCAGTACGTAGAGGCTGACAACCTTGCGCCAGGCGTCGATCTCATCCCTGTTCAGACCGGCTTTTGCAGCCTTCGTGTCGAATTCCCACAGTACAGGATGGTCTGTTGGGAGAGCACTCAACGGACGATCCCAGTCGGTGAACAGTTCTCCTGCCACTGGCCGTTCGAGAATGAGGATCGCACGGTCGGTCACTCCCGCTGCTTTCCGCTTGGCATGCGCCTTGGCCATGGAGACGAGATGCCCGGCCACCTCGGCAGCAGTGAAATCGCCGACCCGTTCCTGACGGGATTTTACCTGGATATGCCAGGATGTAGGGCCCGCGCAAGAGAGGTCCTCAAAACCTTCGGGGATGATGCGATCGACGACGAGTCGGCCGGATAGGACCCGGCCGCACAGCCATGCTCCGACGGCATCCTGGTAGTGAAATCCGCGACCGGCCCGCGCCCCAGAGCGTGTCTTCGTCCACAGGGATTCCGCGGGTTCCCTATTCGGATCGCCTTGTCGCACTGGTGCGACGGGTCGCTCTCGGCGCCCCCTATTCTTACTGGCCATCCTGGAAGCATGGCAGTTTGGTCGGACAGCCGAGGCGACTTGTCCAGACATGCTCATGGTCACCCGCAAGGGGGGCCGCCATTGCAAGCTGCCGCCGGACCGTCAATGACATGCGAGGCAG
The DNA here is from genome assembly GCF_032248645.1 of Streptomyces zaehneri. NCBI lineage: Bacteria > Bacillati > Actinomycetota > Actinomycetes > Kitasatosporales > Streptomycetaceae > Streptomyces > Streptomyces zaehneri. The sequence goes on along the minus strand of NZ_JASTTJ010000002.1, from coordinate 278,216 downwards.
TCTGCTGGTCACGCCTCGTGTGGCGGCTGGGGCTGCGCTCCGTTCGGAGTGATGAACACCGCGAGGCAGCGGAACTCGCTATTTGGGCCCTCCAGCTGGGTGTATGGACGCCAGGTGAGCATGTAGGCGCCCCGCAGCACTCGGTTGTTGTCCGGGAAGGAACCGCCGGCCCACAGCAAGGTGCCGCTCAGTTCGCGGCCGTGGTGGATCCGGAACTCCTCGTCCCTGGTGGGCATCCTGCGTTGCCTGGGGCGCCACAAGCCGGCCTCGTTTGTGATGAGCAGGGCGAGCCCGTTCTGGTCCTCGCGGTCGCAGAAGCGTTCCAGCCTTCCGTGGTTCGGCGAAACGCGGCGGACGCCGTACGGCGAGCGCTGAGCAGCGGGCCGCAGGCCGCCTCCGTTCGCGACGTCGTGCAGGACTGGTGGCGCGATCAGGCCCCGGCCACCGGTGTCACGGTCCGCGACGACATGCGTCAGGAGGTCTTCCGTCCGCTCCCCATCCACCTCGGCGCGCTGGACGAGACCCTGAAGTGGGGCGGCGAAGCCGCCGAGGCGGCCGATACCCGCATCGATGTCGAGCTGACGGTTCAGGACGGCACGCTGCACGTCTGGCTCGGCCTCGACAGGGTGGACGTCCGGGCGGCTTGCGACGATTTCGCCCGCCTGCTGTCGCACACCCTTCCGTACACCGACTGCCTGGTCGGTGACGACCATGTACTGCTGCGCCTGCACGACGATCTCGAGACAGATCCCCTTCATCCCTTGGCCGCCGTAGGCATGGATGCCTACGACTCCGGGCCGAAGGACCGGCGACGGCTCATTGAGCAAGTCGCCGACGGGCCTGCGGAAGCACCGGACAAGCAGCCGTATTCGTGAGCCCGTAACGCGAGCCGGGCCACGTTCTTCGCTCCGCTTCAGCGTGGCAAGGGCGTGACAGGAATGGCGCTGCAGAGCCCCCGCTGGCTCTGGAAGGAAACGGCTGCCCCTGGGCGCTCACCGAAGGCCCGGCCGACGCCGGGACGGCGAAAACTTGGTATGCGGAGCCGACGGGACCAGGTAACGTCTTGCTCATGTTCTTCCAGACGCCGATTTACGAGTGAGAGCGTGATGGGCCCCTGCTGACGTCCTTCGACGTCGCCGTGCCCGTCCCCCTCCGATGAATCCGTAGATCACTTCATAACATTCCGGGAGAACCCGTGAGCAAGAACATCAACAACCCCGTTGGCATGGGCGGCGGCCAGCGCAAGAAGCTGTCCCGCGCCGAACGGCAGAACAACGGTCCGCACCGCAACCTCGACCGCCAGGGTGCCGCCGACCAGAAGGCGGAGCTGGTGCGCAAGATGCGCGAGAAGGCAGGCACTGCCGAGGGCGCCGGGCAGACGGGCGACAACACCGCACAGAGCTGACGCACCGCCACCGCAGGGCGGCACCGCACGGGGCAGGGCCCGGACCGCGACACGTGGTCCGGGCCCTGCTGCCGTACCGGGCGCGGCCTGCCCCGCTCAGCTCTCGGCCGAGCGCCCGCGTCTCAGCCGACAAACCGGGGCAGCCGCAGATTCAGCGGCCCCGTCACCGCCACCACCCCGAGCTGCACCAGCAGCGTCATCAACCGCGCGTTCCCCGTGCCCAGCCCGGGCGACACCGCCTCGCTGAGTTGGCCAGCGTCGACGCGCGCCAGCGGGCCTCTTCGAGTCTGAGTCGGGTGCAGTAAGAACTCCTAACGAAATGATCTTCGCGGTGGTTGGATCACCCCGGGAACGTTGATCCGGGGGTGTGGGGTGGCTCGGTCGAAGCCGTGGGAAGTCGATGACGAGTTGTGGGCGGTGATCGAGCCGCTGTTGCCCAGGGTTGAGCGTCGGTCCCGCTGGTGTTCCAGGGCATCCTGTTCGTACTGCACACCGGGATCGCCTGGGAACACCTGCCGCAGGAACTCGGCTTCGGCTCGGGTATGACCTGCTGGCGCCGCCTGGCCGAGTGGACCGAGGTCGGCGTGTGGTCCCGGCTGCCCGAGATCCTCCTCGCCGAACTCCGTGCTGCGAACGCCTTGGACTTCTCTCAGGCGGCGGTCGACGGCTCCCACATCCGGGCGTTAAAGGGGGAGTCAAGACCGGACGCAGCCCTGTCGACCGGGGCAGGACGGGCAGCAAACACCACCTGATCACCGACGCCACCGGCATCCCGCTCGCCGTCACCCTGACCGGCGGCAACCGCAACGACGTCACCCAGCTGATTCCACTACTCCAGGCCGTGCCGCCAGTGCGGGGCAAACGTGGTCGGCCCCGACGCCGACCGGACGCGGTACTCGGTGACCGCGGCTACGATCACGACAAGTACCGCCGACTCGTTTGGGGCCTCGGCGTGAAACCGCTGATCGCCCGCCGGGGCACCGAACACGGCTCCGGACTCGGCGCCCAACGCTGGGTCGTAGAGCGCGCGTTCGCTCACCTGCACTGGTTCCGCCGTCTGCGGATCCGCTGGGAGATCCGCGACGACATCCACGAAGCGTTCCTCACCCTGGGATGCGCACTCATCTGCTGGCGACGCCTGCGTGCCTTGAAAAGTGGGCATGAAATTCAGTTGGGTCCTACGTCATGGGCCACTACGTCAAGACGTTCCATGCCATTGAGATTGGTGACGGCGCAGACGGTCGGTGTGCTGCGCATGTCCGTTCAGCCATGGCGAAGCCGGAGGACTGGCTGACCGATGAGGGCCGGACCCCCGAGGGGGCAGCGCAGGCCCGACAACTCTTCGAAACGCACATGCCCGAGCTGGTCCCCGTGCTCGACCGACTCGCGGAACAACTGAAATCTCCTCAGGCCAAGACGCTTCTCACCATGGCGACCGTGCGGCCGTTCTTTTCTGGCTGTACCCAGATCGGCCACGAGGGCACGCTGCTCAGAAACTACGACTTCGCTCCCGACCACTGCGAAGGCATCATCGTCTCCTCCCGCTTCCTGCGCCCCGTGGTCGGCATGCAGGAGGCGGGGTGGGGCCTGCTGGACGGCATGAATGACGCCGGCCTCGCGGTGTCGCTCACCTTCGGCGGACGGTTCGTCCACGGACCGGGATTCGCCATGCCCCTCGTGCTGCGCTACCTCTTGGAGACCTGCCGGACCGTCGACGAGGCGGTCGGCGGATTACGCACCCTGCCCGTCGCGATCCCGCAGAACGTCACTCTCGTCGACCCGGACCGGAGCGTGACGGTTCACGTGGGCCCCGACATTCCGATGACCGAGGCACCGGACTCCTGCGCCGCCAACCACCAGCACCTGCCGGTGCCGGACGAGCAGGAACGAACCACCCGGACAGGCCCGGCTGGCCGCCGTACGGGCGGCGGGAATCGATGTCTCGGCGATGCTGCGACCACCGTTGTACCAGCGCGCGTACGACCACTGGCTGGGCACCGTGTACACGGCCCACTACCGCCCTGCCGAAGGCCGGTGACGTACCACTGGCCCGGCGAGCACTGGGAACACACCATCGCCGGATTCACGCCGGGAGCACGCACCGTCGCCCTGGGGCTGTCCGGCGACAACAACGATCACTGACGCACAACCGACCGTCGCCCCGCACTCATTTCGTTAGGAGTTTGCAGCACGCAAGCCGGGCCCGGTCGAGAACGGGTTGCACGAAGGGCGCCTGACGGGTGAAAACCCAGGTCAGGCGCCTTTTCGCATGCCTCTAGAAGAAGCCCAGCTTCTTCGGCGAGTAGCTCACCAGCAGGTTCTTCGTCTGCTGGTAGTGCTCCAGCATCATCTTGTGCGTCTCGCGGCCGATGCCCGACTGCTTGTAGCCGCCGAAGGCGGCGTGTGCCGGGTACGCGTGGTAACAGTTCGTCCAGACGCGACCCGCCTGGATGGACCGGCCCGCGCGGTACGCCGTGTTGATGTCCCGCGTCCACACGCCGGCCCCGAGGCCGTACGACGTGTCGTTGGCGATCTTGATGGCGTCGTCGAAGTCGTCGAACGAGGCCACCGAGACGACCGGACCGAAGATCTCCTCCTGGAAGATCCGCATACGGTTGTCACCCTCGAAGATCGTCGGCTGGACGTAGTAGCCGCCCTTCAACTCGCCGTCATACTGGGCGCGTTCGCCGCCGGTGAGGATCTTCGCGCCCTCCTTCCGGCCGATGTCGATGTAGGAGAGGATCTTCGCGAGCTGGTCGCCGGACGCCTGCGCGCCGATCATCGTGTCCGTGTCGAGGGGGTGGCCGGGCTTGATGAGCTCGGTGCGGGCGACGGCCGCCTGAAGGAAGTCGCCGTAGTTGCCGCGCTGGATCAGCCCGCGCGACGGACAGGTGCAGACCTCGCCCTGGTTCAGCGCGAACATGGTGAAGCCTTCGAGGGCCTTGTCGCGGAGGTCGTCGTCCTTCTCCCACACGTCGTCGAAGAAGATGTTCGGCGACTTGCCGCCGAGCTCCAGGGTGACGGGCTTGAGGTTCTGTGAGGCGTACTGCATGATCAGCCGCCCCGTTGACGTCTCGCCCGTGAAGGCGATCTTCGCCACCCGAGGGCTGGACGCGAGCGGCTTGCCAGCCTCCTCGCCGAAGCCGTTGACGATGTTCACCACGCCCGGCGGGAGCAGATCCGCGACCAGACTCATCCAGTAGTGCAGCGAGGCCGGGGTCTGTTCGGCGGGCTTGATGACCACCGTGTTGCCCGCGGCGAGTGCCGGCGCGAGCTTCCAGGTGGCCATCAGGATCGGGAAGTTCCACGGGATGATCTGCGCGACGACGCCCAGCGGCTCGTGGAAGTGGTACGCCACCGTGTCGTCGTCGACCTCGCTGAGCGAACCCTCCTGGGCCCGCACCGCGCCGGCGAAGTAGCGGAAGTGGTCGATGGCAAGCGGGATGTCCGCCGCCAGCGTCTCGCGGACGGGTTTGCCGTTCTCCCAGCTCTCCGCGACCGCCAGGGGCTCCAGATGCGCCTCCATCCGGTCGGCGATCTTCAGCAGGATGTCGGAGCGCTCGGTCGCCGAGGTGCGGCCCCACCCCGGCGCGGCCGCGTGCGCCGCGTCGAGTGCCCGCTCCACGTCCTCCTCCGTGCCGCGCGCCACCTCGGTGAACGTCTCGCCGTTCACCGGAGACGGGTTGTCGAAGTACTGCCCCCGCGCCGGGGGCACGTATTCGCCGCCGATGAAGTGGTCGTAACGCGTCTGGTAGGAGACGATCGCGCCCTCGGTGCCGGGCGCCGCGTAACGGGTCATCCTGCTCTGCCTCCCTCAGCAGCGCTGCCCGCCGTTGGGCAGCTCTCCGCGGGAGGCTAGGCAGGCGGACGTTGCATCCACGTTGCGGTGCCCGCCGGCACACCTCGCCTGCCGCACCTCGCGTGCCGACGCCTCGACTACTGAGAGCCGCACCCGGCACCCCTGGGTGAGCCAACCCTACGAATGGCTCGCTCGTCCCGTACAACAACGTAGGGACTACTGACGGCTCGACTGCGGACGCCTGGCCCGGCCTACGGGTGCGGCCGGCCGGACGGTGCCGTCAGCTCCGACTCGAGGGACGCGAGGCGAGCCCGTATCGCGGCCGTCGGGCGGGCCGCCGCGAGCGCCCGCCACACGTCCAGGTCGTCCTCGCCCCATGGCGCGTGCGCCCAGTCCGCCAGCAGATCGGGGTCGCCGCGGGCGATCAGCGCGGCGCGCAGACCCTCGGCGAGGCGGCGTCTGAGCCGTGACACCGCCGGAGCCTGCGAGGACGGCAGCGGCGGCCCGGCGTAGGCCGTCGCGGCCGCCGTGACCGCACCGGCCGCCAGCCTTCGTTCGACGACGGCGACGTCCGACTCGCACGCGACGGTGAGCCGGTAGGGGCGCGAGGCCAGCAGCCCGGGGCCGAGCACCCCGCGCAGCCGGGCGAGTTCGGCCCGCAGCGTCACCGGGGGGACCGACTCGTCCTCGTACAGCGCGCACAGCAGCTCGTCGCCCGTCAGGCCCTCGGGACGGCGGGCCAGCAGCACCAGGATCTCGCTGTGCCGACGGCTCAGCCTGAGGTCACGGCCGCCGGTGACCAGACGCGCCTCGTCCCGGCCGAGCACGGTCAGCCGTGGTGCGTCGCTTGCGGGCCGCTCCGGGGCGAGCAGCGCCAGGTGGGCCTCCGCGGCCCGCGCGACCGCCTGCACGAAGCCGAGGCTGTGCGGATGCGCCAGGCCGTCCCCGCCCGTGATGTCCACGGCGCCCAGCACCCGCCCGGTCCGCGGATCGTGCACCGGCGCGGCGGCGCACGTCCATGGCTGCACCCGCCGGATGAAGTGCTCGGCCGCGAACACCTGCACCGGCCGGTCCAGGGCGACCGCGGTGCCCGGCGCGTTCGTCCCGACCGCGCTCTCCGCCCATCGCGCACCCGGCACGAAGTTCATCCGCCCCGCCTGCCGCCGGGTCGCCGCGTGCCCCTCGACCCACAGCAGCCTGCCGTGTGCGTCGCACACCGCCAGCAGATGCTCGCCGTCGGCCGCGAACGTGCCCATCAGCTCACGGAACAGCGGCATCACCCGCGCCAGCGGATGCTCGGACCGGTAGGTGCCGAGATCGCCGTCGGTCAGCTCGACGCTCGCCGTGCCGTCGGGACCGACGCCGGCCCGCGCGGAGCGCCGCCAGGAGTCGGCCACGACGGAGCGCACCGGCCGCGGCACGGTGCCCGCCTCGGTGAACGTCTCGTGCGCCCGGCGCAGGACCCGCACCCGTTCGGCGGGGTCGGCGCCCGATTCGAGGGCCACCCAGGGATCGGTCAACTCGTCCTCCCGGAAGGCGATAGGGCTGGGGACATCGTCACGCCGGGTACGCGGACCGACAACCGTTTGGACGACGTCACTCCGAAGAAGACGATCCGCTCGCGATCCGGTCTGAGGTCCGGTCTGCGGTTCGGCTTGTGGTCCGGTTCGGGTCAGGCGCGGCCGACGAGTCCGAGGTAGCGGCCCCAGTCCCAGTTCGGACCGGGATCGGTGTGATCGGTGCCCGGCACCTCGTAGTGGCCGATGATGTGCGCGCGGTCCTTCGGGATGCCGTACCGGTCGCAGACCGACGCCGTCAGCCGGGCGGACCCCTCGTAGAGGGCGTCGGTGAAGTAGGCGGGTCTGTCGACCCACCCTTCGTGCTCGATACCGATGCTGCGGGTGTTGTAGCCCCAGTTCCCCGCGTGCCAGGCGATGTCCGACTCGCTCACGCACTGCGCCACACGACCGTCCACGGAGCGCACGACGTAGTGGGCGGACACCTTCTTGCGCGGGTTCTGAAAGACGGTCAGGGTTTTGGCGTAGACGGTCTGCGTGACATGGATGACGACGCGGTCGACGGAATGGGTGAGGGGGCGGTTCGCCGCCGTCCGGTTGGCGTCGCTCGCGGGCTGCCACTCGGCGGACGGGTAGTCGACGGTCCGAGGCCGGGCGCCCGCCCGTGCGTCGGGCAGCAGAACGTACGCAACGGCGGCGAGGGCGGCGCCCTTCAGGATCCGTCGTCGTCCGGGGAGGGATTTCGCTCGTTCCACAGAGGTGTCGCCTTTCTGGTTCTCGGACGTCCGGCGGGCGGCACCGGAGCGCGTACGGGGTGCGGTCGATCCGGTACGCGTCCCACTCGCCGAACCCGTGATCCCGTACCGGCCGGACACTGCCGTCACCACTCGGCGGCCGTGTCCCGCACGAATTACGCTACGGCGCAGGCGGGCGGGGCAGGAGGACACGCCGGGGTTCGGTGGACGAGCGCGCGCCTGTGGACAACTCGCTCACCCGAACGGGAAGTTCCGGGCCCGATCCGATCGGCGCCCTGGCCGCTGTGAGCGCGGATGCCGGCCTGTGACGCGACCGGCGAGCCCGGCGGCGGTGCCGGATCCGAGGCCTGCGAGGCTCACGCCTCCCGGTCCCGGGTCGGCGGCCAGGCCCACGACTGGTCAGCTCAGGCCCGCTCCGCCACCGCCGCGGGGTCGTCCAGCACGGCCCGCACGACCGAGTGCGCGGCCCCCAGCAACGGGCCCTCGGGACCCAGCCGGGAGACGGATACCGGACGGGCGGGGCCCGCCGTACGCCGGGAGAGCTCGGCCTCGAGCGACGGCAGCAGCCACGGCGCGAGCCCGGCCAGGGCGCCACCGAGCACGACACCCTCCGGGTCCAGGAGATTGAGCGCCCCGGTGAGCGCGATGCCGAGGGCCGTTCCCGCCTCGCGCAGCGCCCGCCGGACGTCCGGGTCGCCGTCCGCGGCGCGTCCCGCGAGGAGTCCGACGCGGTCCTCGCCCGGTTCCAGCCCGGCCGCCCGCAGCACCGCCTCCTCGCCGGCGTACTGCTCCAGACAGCCGCGCCCGCCGCACCCGCACTCCGGTCCGTCGGGGTGCACCGGCACATGGCCCAGCTCGCCGGCGAAGCCGCGGGTGCCGCGCAGCAGGCTGCCGTCCACGACCAGCGCGGCGCCGATGCCGATCTCCGCCGACACGTGCAGGAAGTTTCCCGGAGTGTCCGCGCCGAGCCAGAGTTCGGCCAGACCGCCGAAGTTTGCCTCGTTGTCCACGGTCAGCGCGAACTCCCCGGGCAGCAACGCGCCGAGGTCGACGTCCTGCCAGTCGAGGTTGGGCGCGCGGACGACCGTACGGGCATCGCGGGCGACCAGGCCGGGGACGGCCACGGCGAGTCCGGCCGGCCACAGTCCCGCGCGTTCGGCCTCGGCGACCACCCGGCGCACGAGGCCGGTCAGTTCCGCGACCACCGGCTCGGGGGAGCGGCCCCGGTTCGTGCCGTGCCGCACGGCGCGTGCCCGCACCTCGCCGCGCAGGTCGACGGCGCAGGCCGCGAGGTGGTCGACGCCGATCTCGGCGCCTATGCCCGCCGGACCGTGCCCGCTGACCGCCAGCGCCGAACCGGGGCGGCCCACCCGGCCCGGCCGCTCGGGGCCCAGCTCCTCGAGCAGTCCGGTGCGTATGAGTTCGTCGACGAGGGTCGAGACCGCTGCCCGGGTCAGGCCGATGCGTGAGGCGACCGCAGCGCGCGAGAGCGGTCCCTCGGCGCTGACGGCGTGCATCACCCGGGCCAGGTTGCGGCGACGCATGCCCTGCTGGGTGTCGGGCAGTGCGCGCCCCGGGCCGGTCGGCCGGGCCTCGTGCAGCGGTGCGGTCATGCCTCCGTCGATTCGTCGATGCTCAGTGGGCGTCCGTGCTCCGGTCCAGCAGCGGGGCCGCGTCGGAGAGTACCCCGGCGATCCTGGCGAGCGTCGTCTCGTCCCGCTCGACGGCCTCGAGCACCGGACCCCGGGTGGTGTTCCAGCGGCGGGCGACGGCGGCCGGGTCCTCGCCGGTCAGCAGGCCCGCCGCCTGGGCCGCGGCTCCCAGCGCGACGAGTTCCTTGGCCTCGGGCACCTGGACCGGCCGCCCGGACAGCCGGCGCACGGTCTCCTGCCAGGCCGTGCCCCGGGCGCCGCCGCCGATCAGCAGCAGGGGAGCCGAGCGGTCCGCGTCCTCGTCGAGGACCAGGTCGAGCGCGCCGAGCAGGGAGTGCACGGCGCCGTCGTAGGCGGCCTGGAGCAGCTGGCCCGCGGTCGTGTCGTGGCGCAGGCCGTGCAGGAGGCCCGAGGCGTTCGGCAGGTTCGGGGTGCGTTCGCCGTCCAGGTAGGGCAGCAGCGTGAGGTCCGCGGCGGGCTCCACGGCCTCGCGGTCCAGGCCCAGCAGGGCGGCGACGCGGTCGACGGCGAGGGTGCAGTTCAGGGTGCAGGCCAGGGGCAGCCAGTCGCCGTGCGCGTCGGCGAAACCGGCCACGGTGCCGGTGGGGTCGGCGGGGCGGCGCTTGGCCACCGCGTACACCGTGCCCGAGGTGCCGAGGCTCAGCACGGGAGTGCCGGGGAGCAGCCCGAGGCCCAGCGCCGCCGCGGCGTTGTCGCCGGTGCCCGGGGCGACCAGGGTTCCCTTGGCGAAGGGCAGGTCGTGACTGTCGCGTACGGTTCCCGCCACTTCCCCGGGCCGCACCACGCGGGGCAGCAGCGCCGGGTCGAGTCCCACGTGGGCGAGGATCTCCGCGTCGTACGACTCGGTCGCGGAGGCCCACCAGCCGGTGCCGGAGGCGTCACCGCGGTCCGTGGTGCCCTCACCCGTGAGGCGCTCGGTGAGGTAGTCGTGCGGCAGGCGTACGGCCTTCGTGGCGCGCAGGGCCTGCGGCTCGTGCTCGGCAAGCCAGGCCCACTTCGTGACCGTGAAGGACGCGGCCGGGACGGACCCGGTGCGTTCCGCCCAGAACTTCGCTCCGCCCAGTTCCTCGGTCAGCCGACGGGCCTGCGGGGCCGAGCGGACGTCGTTCCACAGCAGCGCCGGACGCACCGGCTCACCGCGCTCGTCCAGCGTGACGAGCCCGTGCTGCTGCCCGCCGACCGACACCGCGGCGGCCTCGCGGGCCGCGTCACCGCACTGGTGCAGGGCCTCGCGCAGGGCGTCCCACCACTGACGGGGGTCGCTCTCGCGGCCGGCGCCGGAGGTCACCGTGTGCGGCGCCTGGCCGCTCGCGACGACCTGGCCGGTCGCCGCGTCGACGACCAGCGCCTTGGTGGACTGGGTGGACGTGTCCACGCCGACGACGAGCGGACCCTCGGCTGCTGACATCGGGTTCTCCCTCAAGTTTTTCCGCGGCTCTGCGGGATCTGTCTTCCCAGAGATGCGTCCGCATACTAATTTGTAAACTGCCATGACGAAATAGGCAGCGACACAGTCTTCAAGCAAGGAGCCGCAGCATGAGCTACCAGCCCACCCCCGATGACAGGTTCACCTTCGGCCTGTGGACCGTCGGCTGGCAGGGAAGGGACCCGTTCGGTGACGCCACGCGGCGTGCCCTGGACCCGGTCGAGTCGGTGCAGCGCCTGGCCGAGCTGGGCGCCTACGGCGTCACCTTCCACGACGACGACCTGATCCCCTTCGGGTCCTCCGAGAGCGAGCGCGAGGAGCACATCAAGCGCTTCCGCCAGGCCCTGGACACCACCGGCATGACCGTGCCGATGGCCACCACCAACCTCTTCACGCACCCCGTCTTCAAGGACGGCGCGTTCACGGCGAACGACCGTGACGTGCGTCGCTACGCCCTGCGCAAGACGATCCGCAACATCGACCTGGCCGTAGAGCTCGGCGCGAAGATCTACGTCGCCTGGGGCGGCCGTGAGGGCGCGGAGTCCGGTGCCGCCAAGGACGTACGGGTGGCCCTCGACCGCATGAAGGAGGCGTTCGACCTCCTCGGCGAGTACGTGACCTCCCAGGGCTACGACCTGAAGTTCGCCATCGAGCCCAAGCCGAACGAGCCGCGCGGCGACATCCTGCTCCCGACCGTCGGCCACGCCCTGGCCTTCATCGAGCGCCTGGAGCGCCCGGAGCTGTACGGCGTGAACCCCGAGGTCGGCCACGAGCAGATGGCCGGACTGAACTTCCCGCACGGCATCGCCCAGGCGCTGTGGGCGGACAAGCTCTTCCACATCGACCTCAACGGCCAGTCCGGCATCAAGTACGACCAGGACCTGCGCTTCGGCGCCGGCGATCTGCGCTCCGCGTTCTGGCTGGTCGACCTGCTGGAGAGCGCCGGTTACGCGGGCCCGAAGCACTTCGACTTCAAGCCGCCGCGCACCGAGGACCTCGACGGTGTGTGGGCCTCGGCCGCGGGCTGCATGCGCAACTACCTGATCCTCAAGGAGCGTGCGGCCGCGTTCCGCAGCGACCCGGAGGTCCAGGAGGCCCTGCGCGCCTCCCGCCTGGACGAGCTCGCCCAGGCCACCGCCGCCGACGGCCTGGAGAGCCTGCTCGCCGACCGCACCGCCTTCGAGGACTTCGACGCCGAGACGGCCGCCGCCCGCGGCATGGCCTTCGAGCACCTCGACCAGCTCGCCATGGACCACCTTCTGGGTGCCCGCGGCTGAATCGGCACGCACGCGTGTGTGCAGCCGGTGAGCGTGCACACACGCGTGCCGTCGAACGATCGGATTTCGCTCGGTCCGCTCGGTCCGCTCGGTCGCTCGGTCTTCCTTCGTGCGGCTTCGAGCGGTCTCCGCGCGGAGTACGCCGGAATCATGCGGTCCATGGCATGAGTCGGTATCAACTTCCGTGCGGGGCTCGCGCCGCGAGCGGTTCCCCGCGACGCTGGACGGTATGGCCATGCCGCCCGTACCGCCTCGACCGCCCGGACCGCCGGGCGACATGCCGCCTCCGGGCGGCTTCGGACCGCCCCGCTCCGGCTACGGACCCGACGACGGGACCGGCGGGGGCGGCTGGTCGCCGCCACCATCGGGTCCGCCGGGCGGGTCCGGAAGGCGGCGGAACCCCCTCTTCGTCGTCCTCGCGCTGCTCGTCACCGCCGGGGCCGTGATCGCCGTCGTGCTGATGAGAGGCGACGATTCGCCGGCCGAAGAGCCGAACGTCGGCAACAGCACCGGCAGCGGCCCCACTCCCGCCCCGTCCTTCAGTCTTCCGGTCGAGCTGCCCAGCGGCTTGCCGACCGAACTGCCGTCGCAGCTCCCCACCCGACTGCCGAGCCAACTGCCGACCGCGTTGCCGAGCGATCTGCCGAGCGATCTCGAGTCTCTGCTGCCGTCCCTGGAGGAGCTCCTGCCCTAGCGGTCACGCGCGCGGGGCAGCCGCACAGCGCCACGCGCGCGGGCCGAGGCGCCGTCGCTCACACGCCGCGCGGCAGCCGCACGTAGGTGACCGTCGTCTCGATGCCGCTGTCGACGAGCCTGCCCTGCGCGTCGAACGCGCCGGCGCCGTCCGTCATCCCGAAGTCGTTGTCGTTGATGAGGGCCAGCGTGGAGTGGTCCACCAGCGCGACGCCCTCGATCTTCCCGGGCACCCCGGCGACCGTGCCGAGATCGACGGCCAGCCGCTTCGCCAGCACCGGGACTCCCGAGGCCGCGGGGTCGTCCAGCTGCTCCAGCGAGGGGGACGTCGTGTCGTCGTCCCAGTGGTCGCCCAGGATGTTCGCCGCCCGGCTCAGTCGTACCAGGTGCAGCCGCGCGGCCTTGTCGGTGCGCTCCTCCACGAGCAGCCGGTCGCCGCCCACGGCGACCAGCGAGGAGATCTTGAGCTCGGAGGTGTCGTCCTCGCTCGGGTCGACCACCTCGACCGGGTCGAAGCGGTACGCGTACTCGGCGGTGACGGCCTTCTTCTTCGGTGAGAAACGCAGCAGACGCGTGGTCCGCGATCCTTCTCCCGCGTCCGTGTCCGGAAGCGAGAGCGGGCTCTGCACCGCCAGGACGAGGTCACCGCCCGGGAGTCGGGCCAGCCCCTCGAAGCCACGGTTGATCTTCCGGTGCAGCAGGACGGCCGGCAGCGCCTCCACCACCGGGTAGTCCTTGCCCGTGAGCTTCAGCCCCTGTGGCACGTAACGCGTCAGCACCTTCCCGCGCGCGGAGACGTGCACCAGCGAGGGTCCGTACTCGTCGACGAGCCAGAAACTCCCGTCCGCCGCGCGCACGATGCCCTCGGTGTCCAGACCGTCCGGGTTGTACGACACAGGCGTTCGGGCGTCGTAGGAGTACGGCGCCTCGTCGCGCCCGGCCTGGTTCGGCAGGCCCGTCACGGGCTTCCCCGACTGCGTGGTGACCGGGATCGCCTGGAGCACCTTCACCGTGTCCCCGGACACCCGGATCCGCACGATCGCCGGGTCGAACCCGGGCACGGGGAATGTCCGCCGCTTGGTGCCGCCGACCTTGATCTGTCCGTTGGGCCCCCGGTCGGTGACCGTCCAGAACTCGCCCTTGCGGCCCGCAGGAAAGATGTCGCTGCCCATGCCGCCGAGGTTAACGCCCCGGTCGTCGGTCACCGTGCCGGGCAGCAGCGCGTTGCTGAACGTCCCGAGCGGGATGTCGCCGAGCGTCGCGGTCCGCGTGACGTGTGCCTCCTGGGCCGGAGTGCCCGCGGCGGCCGGTCCGGCGGTGGCGAGCGCGGCCAGCACGGCGAGCGGTACGCCTGCCGCGACGCAACGATGGACGCGGCGCCGACCGGTGGCATGCGGGGACATCAGGCCTCCTGAGGAGAAGATGCGACAAGTTCGCTGACAGCGGCCAGGTTTGGGGCACGCGCCGAACGCCGTACGACCTCCGGATGAACAGGGGGCGTCGGCCGCCCGTCGGACCGACGCCCCGCGTGTCGTCGTAGGGAGCCCGGCCTAGGAAAGCGCTTCCTCGCTGCCGGGGCGGGCCACGGCCAGAGCCGTCGCCGGGTCGTGGGCCGCGTCCCCGGCCGGCATCCAGCGGCCGTCCTCCTCGCGGTACGGCCACCATCTGCCGTCCCGCCCCAGCCGCAGTTGGCAGGTCGTCCCGACGACCGTCCACCGGTTGCCCTGGGCCCGCAGCACCGGCCGCTCGTCGTCCTCCCAGGCCGAGTCCAGCGCGGCACGCGCGCGTGCGAACGCCTCGCTTTCCACGACCCACTCCTCCTCGAGCACGGACAGGGCGGCCGCCCCGCCGTGTCGCCAGGCCAGGACGGCTGCGGCCAGTTCCGCCCGGTCCCGCCCCGACCCGGAGGCGAGACGGCCCAGAAGGGCCTCGTCGGGTCGATCCACCGTCCCGGATACGTCGAGGACGCCCTCCGCCAGCCGTACGGCGTCCTGGCCCACGGTCAACCGGGCCGTCGGCGCACGCCGTTGCGCTCCCTCGCGGAGTGCCTCCGCGAGCAGCAGGTGTGCCGCGGCGGCCGTCCGGACGGCCAGGATCTCCAGCGCCGCCGGTTCGACCCCGGCCGGGGGCGGGGCATCCGTGTCCCAGGAGGGCGGCACACCCGGCTCCGGCGGGAGCAGGGGCACAGCGGGCAGCGGGGGCAGGATGTTCCCGGCCGCGTACGCCTCCGCCGCGTCCACGCCTTCGGCCCGCAGCGGCTCGGCGTCGGGCCGAGTGGCCGAGCCACGCGCCTGGAGGTCGTCCAGAAGGCTCTGTTCCGCACGTCCCCGAAGCAGCAGGAGGACGAAGGGATCCTGGTCGAGCAGCCTCGCCACCTGGTAGCAGACGGCCGCCGTGTGGCCGCAGTGGTCCCAGGCGCCGCAGTCGCACTGCGCCTCGAGGTCGCCCAGCCCAGGAAGCAGGTCGACGCCGGCCGACTCGGCGTCCTCGACCAGATCGGGGGGCATCTCCCGGTCGAGCAGCGCGGCGACGTGCCCCGCGCGCCCCACCGCCAGATCCAGCAGGCGGTCCCAGTGGTCGTCCGGGAGCCGGTCGAGCAGCACGTCGGCCCTGTACCGCGTGTGATCGCGGTCCTGGACGACGGCCGTGATCCGCCCCGGTCGCACCGACACCGCGCCCACGGCGCCCGCGCGCGCGAGCCGACGGCCCGTCCTCACCTGCTCCCGGTCCAGCGCGCCGTCCTCGAGCGCGGTCAGCCACGCGCGTCCCCACCACGTCTGGGCGAAGCCCCTCCCGTGTGCGGGAGGCAATGCGGCGAAGATCCGTTCCTCGACGCTGTCGTGCCGGTTCATCGCGCATCCCTTCGCAGTTTCACCAGATCGGCCAGCTCGGCGTCCGTCAGTTCCGTGAGCGCCGCCTCGCCGGACCCGAGAACGGCGTCCGCGAGATCCTGCTTACGGCGCAGCATGGCGGCGATGCGGTCCTCGATCGTGCCTTCGGCGATCAGCCGGTGCACCTGGACGGGCCGGGTCTGGCCGATGCGGTACGCCCGGTCCGTGGCCTGTGCCTCGACGGCCGGGTTCCACCAGCGGTCGTAGTGCACGACGTGCTCCGCGCGCGTGAGGTTGAGGCCCGTGCCCGCGGCCCTGAGCGACAACAGGAACACGGGGGCCTCACCGTCCTGGAAACGCCGGACCATGTGCTCGCGCTCGGTGACGGGGGTACCGCCGTGCAGGAACTGCGTGGGTACGCCCCGCGCCGCCAAGTGCTGTTCGAGGAGCCGCGCCAGCCGCACGTACTGCGTGAAGACCAGCACGCTCGCCCCCTCGGCGAGGAGGGTGTCGAGCAGCTCGTCCAGGAGCTCGAGTTTCCCGGAGCGTCCGGCTGTCCTCGGCCGTTCCTCCTTGAGGTACTGCGCCGGGTGGTTGCAGATCTGCTTGAGACCGGTCAGGAGCTTCACGATCAGCCCCCGGCGCGCCATGTCGTCCGCTTCGGCGATCGCGGCGAGCGTCTCGCGCACCACGGCCTCGTACAGGCCGGTCTGCTCCGGTGTGAGGGCCACGGGCCGATCGGTCTCCGTCTTGGGCGGCAGCTCGGGGGCGATCCCCGGGTCCGACTTGCGGCGGCGCAGCAGGAACGGTCCCACGAGCCGGCCGAGCCGCTCCGCCGCGGCCGGGTCCCCTCCGCTCTCCACGGCTCGCGCGTATCGCGTACGGAAGGCGCCGAGCCGGCCCAGCAGGCCGGGTGTCGTCCAGTCCAGGATGGCCCACAGCTCCGACAGGTTGTTCTCCACCGGTGTGCCCGTGAGCGCCACCCGCGCGCGTGCGTCGATGGTGCGCAGCGCCCGCGCGGTCGCCGAGTACGGGTTCTTCACGTGCTGGGCCTCGTCGGCCACGACCAGGCCCCACGGCACCTCGCCGAGCCGTCCCGCGTCCAGGCGCAGCGTGCCGTAGGTGGTCAGGACGAACTCCCCGTCGGCCAGGGACGCCAGATCACGCTGCGGACCGTGGAAGCGGCGCACCGGCGTGCCCGGCGCGAATTTCTCGATCTCCCGCTGCCAGTTGCCCATCAGGGACGTCGGACAGACCACGAGGGTGGGACCCGCCGCCGAGGCGTCACTCCGGCGGTGCAGGTGCAGGGCGATCAGCGTGACGGTCTTGCCGAGCCCCATGTCGTCCGCCAGACAGCACCCCAGTCCCAGCGCCGTGGTCCGGGCCAGCCATTCCAGGCCGCGCCGCTGGTAGTCGCGCAGCGTGGCGTCCAGGGCCGCGGGCTGTGCCACGGGCTCCTGCGCCTCGGGCTGCGTCAGCCGCTCTCGCAGGGCCGCCAGCCACCCGGTGGGCCGCACGTCGACCCGGCGGCCGTCCACCTCCGTCGAGCCCGTCAGAGCCGCGCCCAGCGCATCCACGGGCGTCATCCTGCGGTCCTCTTGCGCGCGGGCCCGGCGCAGTTCCCGTGGGTCGATCAGGACCCATTGGTCGCGCAGTCGCACCAGAGGCCGATCGGCCTCGGCCAGCCGGTCCAGCTCCTCGCGGGTCAGCTGCTGGCCGCCCAGTCCGAACCACCAGGTGAACGTCAGGAGCGAGTCCGCCGACAGGAAGGACGGTGTGTCCGCGCCGAGCCGGTCGCGCCCTGCTTCCTGCTCGGGCGGCCCCACGACCGCTCGGGCGGTGAGGGTGCGGGCGAACTCCCTCGGCCAGTGCACTTCGATCCCCGCGCCCGCCAGTGCCCGCGAGCCCTCGCCCAGCAGCTCGGACAGCTCCTCGTCGAGGAGCTCGACGGCGTCCGGCACGGTGGCCGACAGCAGGGGGATCAGCGGCGGCCAGGCACGGGCCGCACGGCGCAGGGCGAGCAAGGCGTCCATCCGCGCGCGGGGGCCGAACGCCCCGCGAGTGACGCCGGTGTCCGCCCAGACGTCGGTGGCGTCCGCGACGAGCGCGGGGTCGCGCACGCTGTGCACCTGCGGCACGGCCCGGAAACTGGGCGCGTCGATCCCGGGCATGTCGAGCCCGCAGACCTCGATCCGCAGCGAGATGCGTACGCCGGCGTCGTGGCCCGCGGCGACGTCGGCCGCCCACGAGGACAGTTCCGGCAGGTGCCGGGGCTGCGGGGCCGCGTAGGCCGGCCCTCCCGTCAGGAGCGGCGCGGCGGGAGTGCGGGGGAGCGCGTCCGCCACGGCGTCCAGGAAGGCGCGCAGCAGTCGCTCGGGGTCGGGAAGGCGCAGGGGCGGGGCCTCGTCCACGGGGACGGCGTGTGCCTCGGGCGGCATCGAGGCGGCCAGTCGGCGTACCTGATCGATGTCCTCCGGAGCCAGCGGGCCGATCCGCCAGGCGTCGTGGTCCTCCGGCGACAGACCGGGCAGCAGGAGACCGCGAGCCACACACCGCAGGGCCAGCAGTGCGGCCGCACCCCAGAAGGCGGCGGCCCGGTGTCCGTCCGGCACGGCACGCGCGCGCGTGAGGAGAGGCAAGGCCTCTTCCAGCGGCAGGAGGAGGACGGGCACGCGCGCGAGGGCCACACCGGAGCCGGTGGGTCGAACGAGGGACAGTTGCTGCCCCCATCGGTCGGCTGCGGAAGGAAGGGCGCCGTCGTCGGGTCGCCAGAAGGCGACACCGCCGGTCCGGGCCGGCGTGCCGGGCATGAACACGGCGGAGCAACGTGCCAGTTCGGAGATCTCGAACGGTGTCTCCAGGGGAACCCTCTGTACGGTGATGAAACTACTCTTCAAACTTGACTACCAGGGGACGGGGTCGCCGAGGGTACAGCACTGCGGCGACAAGCGCGCACCGTGTGAGGATCCGGTCCGGTCCGCCATCCTGGGACGGGAACTCTCAGGGGCGTCTCGGGGCTGTACCTCAGGGACGTCTCAGGGTCGAGTCCGGAACCGTGGGCCGCGTGGAGCCGTTTTCATGGCAGAGAGCGGCAGTGGCCGCGAAGGAGGCGACGCACATGTCGAAGAACGCGAAGATCGCCGCAGGGGGTGTGGCGGTCGGACTGCTGTTGTTGATCTGGCTGCCCTGGTGGGCCGCCCTGCTGATCGTGCTGGGGGTTCCGGCGGCGGCCTACCTCACCTTGGATCCCTCTCAGCGGCGCAGGCTGCGCCGTGCCACGCGCAAGGAGCTGGGCCGCTGAAGCGACGGGGACCGCGTCGCGGTCCCCGTCCTGCGCACATCCGCGCCGTCAGGCCCATGGAGTGGGCGCCGAACGGCCACAGAGCGAGCGCCGCGACCTCAGAGCGGCCGTACGGCCATCTTGTCGAGCGCTTCGAGGAGCCCGGGCAGTTCGGGTCCACGGCCGACCGGCAGCACCTCGCCGGGCTCTTCGTCGAGCAGGACGAAGGCGATGTCGTCGGTCCTGGCGACCAGCGACCAGCCGGGGCCGTCGGCGCGCAGCGTACGCGCGTCACCGGGAGCGAACGACGACCGGACGCGGCCGAGCGGGGGCGGGGCGTCCACGTAGGCGCGTACCTCGGCGAGGACGCGTCGGATGCCGCTGTGGCCGCTCGCCGCGCCCTTCTCGGCCCCGTTGCCCCCGCTGACCCCGTTCGCCGCGTCGGCGCGGTCCGCGCTGTCGGACCCGCTGGTCTCTTCGTCCCGGGCCCTCTGGTCGGCGCCTGCGCCGGCGTCCGCGGTGGTGCTCTCCTGGGGGCGGGCGAAGTCCGCGTCGTCGATCTGCTCGCGCCACAGGGCCCACTGGAGCGCGATCTCGTCGGCCCCCAGCCGTCGCTGGGCCGGACCCCAGGTGGTCGTGTCCGGAGGTGCCAGCGCGGGACCCTCCGCGACCTCGGCGGCGGGATCGTGCGGCGCGGGCACGCCGGGAGCCGCGACGGCGACCGCCAGCGGCCAGCCGGGCAGGGCGGCGACGACCGTCCGCTCGCCGGGCGACAGGTCGTACTCCATGCCGCAGTCCCACGACGCGATGGCGACGGCCACCAGCGACACGTCGTCGATGACGACGGTCCACCGCGCGCCCTCGCCGTCCTGGCCCAGCACCAATCCGTACCCGTCGGCGAGCGGCGGGAGGCCGAGCGCCGCACAGGCCTCCGGGTAGTCGTCGCCCAGCGCGCTCGGGAACTTCGCCGGCGTCAGCAGCACCGCCGTGAGCACATAGAGCGCATCGTCCGCGGCGGCGACGGCGTCCTCGTCCGTCCCAGCCATCCCAGCCTCCCCATAGGTTTGTCCAACGGCGCGCACCCTAGTGCGGCGGGAAGGCGCTTGTCACGACTCCCCGGCACACCCGAGCTGCGGCTTTCCGGTCGGACGGGGCGAATCGACCACCCCCGGCCGTTGCGCGCGTCACGCCGACGGCAGTCCGAGGAGCTCACGAGCCACGGTACGGGGCGATTCGTCGCGCTCCCGGGCGAGCGCGATGACCGCGCGACAGGCCAGCTCGTTGACCCCGAAGGACAGCGCCTCCGGCGACACCCAGCCCGCCGCCTCGTCGATGCTCTCCTGATCGTCCTCGGCGCACGCCGAGACGTACGCGGCGGCCGCCTCGAACAGGTTGTGGGTGCGTTTCCCGCCACCACGCGACTCCTTCTCGGGACGCCCCCCGCCCGGACGAGACCGCGCGCGCATCGTGTCGCGGAATCTCCCGTAGGCCTTGCGGATCCTGTCGTACATGCCGACCGCCTTCCCCCTGCGTGGTTGCCTGACTGATCCTTCATCTCCTTCTGTTCAAACTAGAGTTGGAGTTCCGGCGACAGAAGGGGGACCGTGCGGTGAAGCGCTTCGAACGGCTCAGGCAGATCCGGCGGATGGACCCGTACGAGGACGCGTCCGAGATCTACCGACTCACCGCGGCGTACGAGTTCCCCTGGGACGTCACCCGCGCCCTGGAACTGGCGCTGTACCGCACCTATGCGGTGCCGAGCATCGGGCGTCTGCTCGCCGCGACGGCGGAACTCACTGACCGCGCCCAGAAGCGCTACGACGACACCTCGCTCCTGCTCGACGCCGTCATCGAGCACGGCTTCGACAGCGAGCAGGGCCGGACGGCCGTCCGCCGCATCAACCAGATGCACCGCTCCTACGACATCAGCAACGACGACATGCGGTACGTGCTCTGCACCTTCGTCGTGATGCCGAAGCGATGGATCGACGCCTACGGATGGCGCAGGCTGTCGCGCCACGAGGTCGTCGCCTGCACGGTGCACTACCGGACCCTGGGCCAGCACATGGGCATCCAGGACATCCCCGAGACCTACGAGGAGTTCGAGGCCTGTCTCGACGCCTACGAAGAGGCTCATTTCGCCTGGGACGAGGGCGCGCGCCGGGTTTCGGACGCCACGCTCACCCTGATGGCCTCCTGGTATCCGAGGCCGCTGGCACCCGTCCTGCGCAACGCCACACTCGCGCTGCTCGACGAGCACCTGTTGACGGCGTTTCGCTACACCCCTCCGAGCCCCGGGACCCGCGGGTCGGTGCGGGCTGCGCTACGCGCGCGTGGACGCCTGGTGCGGCTGCTGCCGCCGCGTCGCGCACCCCACCACGCGCGGCAGAACCGGGAGATCAAGGGGTACCCGAACGGCTTCCGGCTGGGCGAGCTCGGCACCCGCCCGGTGCCCGGCGTCCGAGGCTGCCCCGTCCGGCAGCCGGGCGGGGCAGCCGCCCAGTGAGGCGAGTGGGTCGCGCAGCCAGGTGAACTCGGCCCGGGACGTGGCACGCGCGATGGTCAGCACACCGCGCCGGAACGGGTCCTCCAGCTCCTCGGCCCGCAGCGGCCGGTCGCCTTCGTGGAAGGAACTCGCGGGCTCCTCCAGGAAGGCCAGTCGGCGGCGTGGCACGGCCGCCTGGGCGGCCGTGTCGTCGAGGTGCAGGAGGAAGGCGAGCCGTGAACCAGTGGTTCTCGTCGGTGATGTCGCCTGGGGCGGGTACGGCGAGCTCGCGGCGCAGTGCGCTTCACTCTCGTCGGTGAGCGGACGCCCTGGAGGCGGCGGGGTGCGCGTGGTGACGGTCCCGGGCGCCGGTCACAACGTCATGTTCGACAACCCCGACGCATTCGTGCGGGCGGCCGCCGGGGAGGCGTGAGCCCTCAGGCCTCGCGCACGGCCAGGGCCAGGAAGCGGGCGTCCTCGTCGGAGTACGACGTCATGCGCCAGCCCGAACCGGCGAGCAGCGGGCGGAGGTTGGGTTCCGCACGCAGGTCCTCCGGTGTGAGCTGCCTTCCCTGACGAGCCGCGAGCGCCGCCCTGCCGATCGGGTGGAACAGTGCCAGCGTGCCGCCGGGGCGCACCACCCGCGCCAGTTCCCGCAGGTTCTCCTCCGGCCGGGGGAGGTGGGCGACGAGGCCGGCCGCGAACACGGCGTCCAGCGACCCGGAGCGCAAGGGGAGCGCGGTCACGTCGGTGAGCATCAGCCGCCCGGCACGGTCGCGCCCGGCCCGTACGGCGGCCGTCAGCATGGCCGGGGTCAGATCCGCCCCGACGACCACTCCCGACGGTCCCACGGCCGCCCGCAGCGGCGTCAGGGCCCTCCCGGTGCCGCAGCCCGCGTCCAGCACGCGGTCTCCCGCGCGCAGGCCGAGTTCGCCGACCGCGGCGGCGTAGGCGGGACCGTCGTCCGGGAAGCGGCTGTCCCAGTCCGCGGCCCGCGCGCCGAAGAACCCCTGAACGTGTGTGTGGTCGTCGCTCATGCTCCGCATGATCCCTCACCGACACGAACGACGCCTCGGTGCACACGTTCGAGCCTGACCCGGTCGTTCCGGCGCACCGCTGCGCCACATTTCAACACCTTTCGAAATGCGCCCCCTTTGTGCTCCCGTGCTCCCACTAGCGTCCCGTGGCCATGGGACACCTGGACCACGCCGCCTTCGGCTGGCTGACCCCCGTGCTGTCGTACGCGATGGCCTGCGTGGGCGCCGCCCTCGGACTGCGCTGCACCGTGCGGGCGCTCGGCGCCACCGGACGCTCGCGCCGCAACTGGCTGATCACCGCCGCCTCGGCGATCGGCACCGGAATCTGGACCATGCATTTCGTGGCCATGCTCGGCTTCGCCGTAAGCGGCACCGACATCCGCTACGACGTTCCGCTGACCGTGCTCAGCCTTCTCGTCGCCATGGTCGTCGTCTGCGCCGGCGTCTTCGCCGTCGGCTACAGCCGTGACCGCACGCGCGCGTTGCTGATCGGCGGCCTCACCACCGGCCTGGGGGTGGCCAGCATGCACTACCTGGGCATGGCCGCCGTCCGGCTGCACGCCGACGTGACCTACGACCCCGTGCGCGTCGGACTGTCCGTCCTGATCGCCGTCGTCGCGGCGACCGCGGCCCTCTGGGCGGCCCTCAACATCAGGTCGCCGACCGCGGTCACCCTCGCCTCCCTCGTCATGGGCGCGGCGGTGAGCAGCATGCACTACACCGCGATGTTCGCCGTGAGCGTCCATGTCACGCCCTCCGGCGAGCCGCTGCCGGGGGCCTCGGCGATGCAGTTCATCTTCCCGCTCGCCGTCGGCCTCGGCTCCTATCTCTTCCTGACCTCGGCCTTCGTCGCGCTGTCGCCCACCACGGGGGAGCGCGAGGCGTCCGCCTCGGCCCAGCAGCCCGTGGACAGCCTCACCGTCCGACAGCAGGCCCGGCCCGTCTGACGCGACCGGCCGCCCGTCCCTGACCCCTTCCGAGCGAGGAGGCCATGCGTACACCCCGTAGGACCCCCACGGCAGGCGCCGAGGCGCCGCCCCCCACACGCGGGCGCCGCGCCCACGCCGGACCGCCCGCCGACGAGGGCGCGGACGAGCACATCGACACGCCCGCGGACGCGATATCCCCGCGCGCGGAGCGCTGGTGCATCAGGCCGCGCACCGTACGCGCCAAGATCGTCTGCCTGCTGATGGTGCCGGTCGTCTCCCTGCTCGCCCTGTGGGCGTACGCCACCGTCAGCACCGCCCAGGACGTGTCCGGGCTGCGCCAGTTGCAGCGCGTGGACTCCCAGGTCCGCGCCCCGGTGGCAGCCGCGGTGGCCGCCCTCCAGACCGAGCGGGCGGCCGCCGTACGCTACGCGACGAAGCCCGCCCCCGGGCAGGGCGGCGACCTGAAGGCGCTCGCGGAACGCACGGACCGCGCGGTGGGCCGGCTGCGGCTCGGCGACGACAGCACCGTTGCCGACGGCCAGGACCTGCCCGCGGGAGTGGCGCAGCGGCTCGAGACGTTCGTCTCCGGGGCCGAGGGCCTGACTTCGCTGCGGACCGCGGTCCTGGACGGCAGCGCCGGCTGGACGCAGACGTACGGCCGGTACACGAACACGATCTCGGCGGCCTTCTCGGTCGGCGGCGCCCTCTCCGGCGTCCAGGACGCCGAACTCGGCTCGGACGCGCGCGTGCTGCTCGAGTTCTCCCGCGCGGGGGAGGCGCTGGCCCAGGAGGGCGCCGTCCTCGCCGGCGCGCGCCTCGCCGGACGCCTCGACGGCGAGCGCCTGCGGCTCTTCACCGGCGCCGTCGACACCCGCCGCACCCTGACCGAATCGGCCGTCGCGGACCTGCGCGGGCCCGAACGCACCGCCTGGCAGCGGCTCGCCACCGGCACCACCTACGCGGCCCTGTACGCCGCCGAGGACAGGGCCCTCGCGCACGGGCCCGGCGCGAAGGCCCTCGCAGCCGCCCCCGCGAGCGTCTGGGACAGTGCTCACGCGCGCGTGCAGAACGGGATGCGGACGATCGAGGCGGACGCCGGACGCGGTGTCGCCGACCGCGCCGACCCGTTCACCCGGGGTCTGCTCACCTCGGCCGGCGCCGCCGTGCTGCTCGGCCTCGCCGCCGTCGTCGCCTCGCTCGTCATCTCCGTGCGCATCGGCCGCGGACTCGTCGTCGAGCTGGTCAGCCTGCGCAACAGCGCCCTGGAGATCGCCCGGCGCAAACTCCCGGAGGCCATGCGGAAGCTGCGCGCCGGGGAGGAGATCGACGTCCGCGCCGAAGCGCCGTCCGGGCCTCCCTCCGAGGACGAGACCGGGCAGGTCGCCCAGGCCCTGGGCACCGTGCACCGCGCAGCACTGCGGGCCGCCGTGGAACGCGCCGAACTGGCCGGCGGCATCTCCGGGGTGTTCGTCAACCTCGCCCGCCGCAGCCAGGTCCTCGTCCATCGTCAGCTGAGCCTTCTGGACAGCATGGAGCGCCGCTCCGACGATCCCGACGAGCTGAGCGACCTCTTCCGGCTCGACCATCTCACCACCCGCATGCGGCGCCACGCGGAGAGCCTGATCATCCTCTCCGGGGCGGCGCCCGGCCGTGCCTGGCGCATGCCGGTGTCCCTCACCAACGTGGTCCGTGCCGCCGTCTCCGAGGTCGAGGACTACGCGCGCGTGGAGGTGCGGCAGCTACCGGAGGCAGCCGTCATCGGCACCGCCGTAGCCGACCTCACCCACCTGCTCGCCGAACTCGTCGAGAACGCCGCCCAGTTCTCGCCCCCGCACACGCGGGTGCGGGTCACCGGCGAACCCGTGGGCAACGGCTACGCCCTCGAGGTCGAGGACCGTGGCCTGGGGATGGGCAAGGAGACCTTCACCGAGGCCAACCGGCGCATCGCGCAGTCGGAGGCGCTCGACCTGTTCGACAGCGACCGGCTCGGCCTGTTCGTGGTCAGCAGGCTCGCCGCCCGGCACGGCATCAAGGTCCATCTGCGGACCTCGCCCTACGGCGGCACCACCGCGGTGGTCCTGTTGCCGACGGCGCTGCTGCACAGCGGCAAGCCGGAACGTTCCGCCCGTGAGGTCACGGAGACCGAGCCGCGGCCCGTGGAACGCGTGCACGCGCGCGTGTCCACCGCGGACCGGCACACGGCCGACCGACGTCAGGAAGCCGTCCCCGCCTCCGCCGACCGCCCCGCGCTGGTGGCCCCCGTAGGAGCCGCTTCCGTACGGGCCGCCGCCGAACCAGAGGCGGCCGAACCGGTGGCCGCCGACCCCCCGCCTCCCGGAGTCACCGCCTTGCGGCCGCACCGTCCCCCGGAGGACACCGAAGGATCGGACGACCTCCCGCGCCGGGTACGGCAGGCCAACCTCGCCCCCCAACTGCGCAGGACACTCGCCGAGGAACCGCCCCGGCCGCACGGCCCGCGCGGCGACGAAGGGCGCACCCCCGAGCTCGTACGGGACCGGATGTCCGCGTACCGGGCGGGCTGGGTACGCGGCGGCGGCAGACAGCCAGGCCACGGAGCCGCCCCGGAACCCGAACCGGGCAGCGACAGCAGCGAAGGAGACCCCAGATGATCCAGGACCCGACCACGAGGTCGGCCCAGCGGTCCGGCGAACTCGACTGGCTGCTGGACGACTTGGTGATGCGCGTGAGCGAGGTACGGCACTCGGTGGTGCTGTCCAACGACGGACTCGCCGTCGGTGCCTCGACCGACCTCAGGAGGGAGGACGCCGAACACCTCGCCGCCGTCGCCTCCGGCTTCCACAGCCTCGCCAAGGGCGCGGGCCGCCACTTCGGCGCCGGAGGAGTGCGCCAGACGATGGTGGAGATGGACGACGGCTTCCTGTTCGTTGCCGCCGCGGGCGACGGCTCCTGCCTGGCCGTCCTCACCGCCGTGACCGCCGACATCGGCCTCGTCGCGTACGAGATGGCGCGGTTGGTCAAGCGGGTCGGAGAGCACCTCCGCACGGCGCCACGGCTCGCCGGGCGGCCGACCGCGGCCGGATGAGGCCAGAGAGCGACCCACGCAGATGACCGAGGACATGACCGGCACCCCGTGCGAGCTGGGCAGCCAGTGGTACGACAACGAGGCCGGCCCGCTCGTCCGCCCGTACGCCATGACCGGCGGGCGCACGAAGCCGGGACCCACCGGAGTGCGCTTCGACCTGATCGCCCTGGTCACCCTGGATCCGGGTGCGCCGAGCACGGACGGCATGGCGCTCGGACCGGAACACCGCGCCCTCATCGGACTCTGCCGCACCGAGACCCAGTCCGTCGCCGAACTCTCGGCGGGCGCGGACCTTCCCGTGGGCGTGGTCCGGGTGCTCCTCGGAGACCTGCTCGAACTCGGCTGCGTCACCGTCAGCCGCCCGGTCCCGCCCGCGCAGCTGCCCGACGAACGGATTCTGCGCGAGGTGATCGAGGGGTTGCGAGCGCTGTAGAAGAACCTCAGACGGACCCGGACGCGTACGGACCCACCGCACAAGGACTCGTGCGCGCCTTCGGACACCGAACACGCAAGAGTCGGTCACATCGGGCAGATAGCGGTCGAACCCCTCGGAAAGGGTCTGTGGTTGTCATGATGCTGACTTCGCGCTCCGGCGCCGAAGCCCCGCGCGACCGCCGCGCCGAGCCACGGCACCTCCTTACCGACCTCGACCGTTGCCGACACTCCCGAGAGAAGTGATCCATGGTCTCCGAACACTCCGACACCACGGGCGTCGACACGGCTCCCCTGGCGTTGAAGATACTGGTCGCCGGCGGGTTCGGCGTCGGCAAGACCACCATGGTGGGCGCGGTCAGCGAGATCAAGCCGCTGCGCACCGAGGAACTGCTCAGCGAGGCCGGACAGGCGGTGGACGACACCGACGGCGTGGACCAGAAGGTCACGACGACCGTCGCCATGGACTTCGGCCGGATCACCATCCGTTCCGGCCTCTCCCTCTACCTGTTCGGCACCCCCGGCCAGGATCGCTTCTGGTTCCTGTGGGACGAGTTGTCGCGGGGGGCCCTGGGTGCGGTGGTCCTCGCCGACACCCGGCGCCTGGAGGACTGCTTCCCCGCGGTCGACTACTTCGAGCACCGGCACATCCCGTTCGTGGTGGCCGTCAACTGCTTCGTGGGCACGCGGACATACGGTGCCCAGGACGTCTCGCGCGCCCTCGACCTCGACGGCGGCACCCCCGTCGTCCTGTGCGACGCCCGGGACCGCGACTCGGGGAAGGAGGTGCTGATCCGGCTGGTCGAGTACGCCGGGCGGGTGCACACCGCCCGGCTGCTCGACTCCGTGAGCTGATCCGGCCCGCGTAGGCCAGGTCAGTCAGCGATGTTCTTCTGCGCCAGAACCTTGTCGACGGCGACCCGGACGAGCAGTTCGCCCGGCACCCCGTTGCGCGCACCGAACTCCTCGGCGCGCTCCTCGCCCATGTACCGCGCCGCGATCCGCGTCGCCCACTGCCGGACCTCGGCGAGGTCCTGCGAGATACGGGCCCGGCCCCGCAGCACCACGTAGTCGAAGGGCGGCCGGTCGTCGTCCATGCACAGGGCGACCCGGCCGTCCCGCGCCAGATTGCGCCCCTTCACCGTTTCCCCGCCGGTGTTGAACACCACCTCGTCCCCGTCGAGCAGGAACCAGATCGGCACCACATGCGGACTCCCGTCGGCCCGTACCGTGGACAGCTTCGCCGTGCGGGTTCCGTACGTGACGAACGCCCGCCATTCCTCATCGGTCATCTTCTGTGCCATGCCGCCATCCTCCTTGCTCCCGCGGCCGCTCCTGGGGAAGGCTGGCGAGCAGATTCTCCAGCGAGGCGGAGGGTCACACGGGGAATGTCACACGGGGAGCGGGACATGGCGCAGAACCAGGGACTGGGCTGGCTGTTGGACGACCTGACGGAGCGCGTCGACCACGTACGGCACGCACTCGTCCTGTCCAACGACGGGCTGGTGGCGGGCGCGAGTGCGGGACTGCCCCGGGAGGACGCGGAGCACCTCGCCGCCGTTTCGTCCGGACTGCACAGCCTGGCGAAGGGATCGGGGCGTCACTTCAGCGCGGGCCGAGTGCGCCAGACGATGATCGAGTTCGACGACGCCGTGCTGTTCGTCACCGCCGCTGGCACCGGCAGCTGTCTGTGCGTGCTCAGCGGGGCGGAGGCCGACATGGGCCAGATCGCCTACGAGATGACCCTGCTCGTCAACCGGGTCGGAGAGCACCTCACCGTGGACGCCCGGCAGCCCGACCGCGCACCACTCGAAGACCTCTGAACTGTACCTTCGCCTTCCTCCGTGGAGTTATCCACAGGCTCGCCTCGCTGTCGGCGATTCCGGCTACGGTTTTTTCCGAGGCCACCGCCGACCGTGCGGGCCTGCTTCACTCCACTTCACTCCACGGGGGAGACGACCATGTCCGGCAACACCGTCACGCAACCACTTTCCGCTTCCTGCACGCCGAGCCGGGCAGCGCGGGAGCTGGATCTGAAGCGGAGCGAGTTCGACCTCGCCGTGCACCTCGGGCGCATCAGGACCATGCCCGACGAGGGCGGAGGGGGCCGTCGGGTGGCCCGGGCGGAGATCGAACGTCTGCGCTCGGACCCCAATTTCCCCGAGGCACTGCGCGCGAGCGTGCTGGCCGTGGGCACCGGCGAAGGCGCCGCCGTCATGGGCGTGCCCCCGGCCCGGTTCACCCGTCTCGCGCGGCTGGGACTCGTGGTTCCGGTCAGGTTCTATCTGAACCGCTATCGGGCCGTCGTCTGGCTCTATCTCGCCGACGAACTCAAGCAGTTCGCCACTGACGGGACCAACGCCTTCCTGCTGACCGGTCGCACACCCGAAGTGCTGCGGAGCCAGCTGGATGCGGGTGTCGACCTGCGGCCCCGTAACTGGCGGGGACGCCACCTCGGCTTCTTGCACCGACAGGCCGAGGGCCCCTGGCAACGCGCCGGAGTCCTGGCCGGGTTCCTCGACCCCCTCCAGGTCGCGGCGGTCGTCGAGGACCCCTACGAACGCTCCCACCTGAACAGGTTCCGGCCCCGGCCGCCCGCCCACGGCACCCCCGGCACACCGGCCGCGCACCTCGTGGAGAAGATCATGACGGCCGACGACCCCGACGAGATCGACTGGCTGAGGTACGACCTGGAACGAACCCTGGCCGAGGCACGGACCGAGCAACCCGCGCCACGGCCTGCCTGGAAACCGGCCCCGGCGCCCCCGGCCGGGCCACCGGACCGGCCCGAGGAAACCGACCCGCCCGACCGGCCGACCCGCGGACTGCTGACCTGGCTACGCCGCCGAAGCGGCTGAAGCACCGGATCTACAGCGCCCTGAACAACCCTTCCTGGACGACGGACACCAGCAGGCGTCCCTCCAGGTCGTAGATCCGGCCACGGGCCAGCCCGCGTCCGCCGGTGGCGATCGGCGACTCCTGGTCGTACAGGAACCACTCGTCCGCGCGGAACGGTCGATGGAACCACATGGCGTGGTCCAGCGACGCCATGTCGAAGTTCCGCGGACCCCACAAGGGCTCGACCGGTAGACGGACGGCGTCCAGGAGGGTCATGTCACTCGCGTACGTGAGCGCGCAGGTGTGGACGAGAGGGTCGTCGCCCAGCGGCCCGACGGCACGCATCCACACCGCGCTGCGCGGCTCCGCGTCCCTGACGTCCTCGGCGCTCCAGCGCAACCGGTCCGCGTACCGGATGTCGAAGGGCTGACGGCGCGCCATCCGCTCCAACTGCTCGGGCAACTCGCCCAGATGCTTGCGGATCTCTTCGACGACCGTCGGCAGGGACTCCGGATCCGGGACCTCGCGAGCCGGCGGCAGCTGGTGCTCGAAAGGACCTTCCTCAGGCTTGTGAAAGGAGGCGGTGAGATTGAAGATCGTGCGCCCCTGCTGCACGGCGGTGACCCGGCGGGTCGTGAAGGACCGCCCGTCCCGCACCCGTTCGACCTGGTACACGATCGGCACACCCGGTCGGCCCGGACGCAGGAAGTACGCGTGCAGCGAGTGCACCGGCCGGTCTCCCTCGGTGGTACGGCCGGCCGCGACCAGCGCCTGGCCCGCCACCTGGCCGCCGAAGACCCGCTGCAGGGACTCCTGCGGGCTGCGGCCGCGGAAGATGTTGACCTCGATCTGCTCGAGGTCGAGCAGGTCTACGAGCCTCTCGGCCGGATTCGTCATCGGTGCGCTTCTCCTGTGCCCTCTTCGGTACTCACAACTGGCCGACGGCGGTGACCCGGACGACCGCGCGGCCCTCGGCGTCGGAGGCCGTGAGGTCGACCTCCGCGCTGATGCCCCAGTCGTGGTCGTCGTTCGGGTCGTCGAAGATCTGCCGGACCCGCCACAGGGCGTTCTGCGGCTCCTCCTGGATGACGAGCAGCTTGGGGCCTCGCGCGTCCGGGCCGGTGCCGAGGTCGTCGTACTCGTCCCAGTACTTGTCCATCGCCTCGCCCCAGGCGTCGGCGTCCCAACCGGACTCGCCGTCCATCTCACCGAGTTCGGCTACACGGTCGAGAGCGGCGAGCTCGACACGGCGGAACATCGCGTTGCGGACCAGGACCCGGAAGGCACGCGCGTTGGCCGTGACCGGCTTGACCTCGTCGGCCTTCTCCTGGGCCTCCTCGGCGGTCATCTCCGCCGGGTTGGCGAGCTGCTCCCACTCGTCCAGCAGACTCGAGTCGACCTGGCGCACCATCTCGCCCAGCCACTCCACCAGGTCCTGGAGATCCTCCGACTTGAGGTCGTCCGGGACGGTGTGGTCGAGGGCCTTGTAGGCGCCGGCCAGGTAACGCAGCACGATGCCCTCGGTGCGGGCCAGCTCGTAGTGGGACACCAGCTCGGTGAAGGACATCGCCCGCTCGTACATGTCACGGATGACGGACTTCGGCGACAACGGATGGTCGCCGACCCACGGGTGGCTCTTGCGGTAGGTGTCGTACGCGTGGAAGAGCAGCTCCTCCAGCGGCTTCGGGTACGTGATGTCCTGGAGGCGCTCCATCCGCTCCTCGTACTCGACGCCGTCCGCCTTCATCGCGGCAACCGCCTCACCACGCGCCTTGTTCTGCTGAGCGGCGAGGATCTGACGCGGGTCGTCCAACGTGGACTCCACGACGGAGACCATGTCGAGTGCGTAGGAAGGCGACTCCGGGTCGAGGAGTTCGAACGCGGCCAGCGCGAAGGTGGACAGCGGCTGGTTCAGAGCGAAGTCCTGCTGAAGGTCCACGGTGAGGCGGACGACGCGGCCGGAGGCGTCCGGTTCGTCGAGCTTCTCCACGACCCCGCCGTCCAGCAGGGAGCGGTAGATCGCGATCGCGCGCCGGATGTGCCGAAGCTGCTGCTTGCGCGGCTCGTGGTTGTCCTCGAGCAGATGCCGCATCGCCTCGAAGGCGTTGCCGGGCCGGGCGATCACCGACAGCAGCATCGTGTGCGTGACCCGGAAGCGGGACGTCAGCGGCTCCGGCTCGGACTCGATGAGCTTGTCGAAGGTGTTCTCCGCCCAGCCCACGAATCCTTCGGGCGCCTTCTTGCGCACCACCTTGCGACGCTTCTTCGGGTCGTCACCGGCCTTGTTGAGGGCCTTCTCGTTCTCGATGACGTGCTCGGGAGCCTGCGCCACCACCAGACCCGCCGTGTCGAAGCCGGCCCGGCCGGCCCGGCCCGCGATCTGGTGGAACTCACGGGCCCGCAGGGTACGCACCCGGTTGCCGTCGTACTTGGTCAGCGCCGTGAACAGCACCGTCCGGATGGGCACGTTGACGCCGACGCCGAGGGTGTCCGTACCGCAGATCACCTTCAGCAGGCCGGCCTGGGCGAGCTTCTCCACCAGACGCCGGTACTTGGGCAGCATGCCTGCGTGGTGGACGCCGATGCCGTGCCGCACGTACCGCGAGAGGTTACGGCCGAACTTCGTGGTGAAGCGGAAGTTGCCGATCAGGTCGGCGATCCGTTCCTTCTCCTCGCGCGAGCACATGTTGATGCTCATCAGCGCCTGCGCCCGCTCCACCGCCTGCGCCTGCGTGAAGTGCACGATGTAGACGGGCGCCTGCTTCGTGACCAGCAGGTCGCTGAGCGTCTCCGTCATCGGGGTGTACCGGTACTCGTAGGACAGCGGCACCGGCCGGGTCGCCGAGCGGACCACCGACGTGGGGCGGCCGGTGCGCCGGGCGAGGTCCTGCTCGAAGAACGACACGTCGCCGAGCGTGGCCGACATCAGCACGAACTGCGCCTGGGGCAGCTCCAGGATGGGGATCTGCCACGCCCAGCCGCGGTCGCCCTCCGCGTAGAAGTGGAACTCGTCCATGACGACCTGACCGACATCGGCGTTCTTGCCGTCGCGCAACGCGATCGAGGCGAGCACCTCGGCGGTGCAGCAGATGACCGGGGCGTCGGAGTTCACCGACGCGTCGCCGGTCAGCATGCCGACGTTCTCCGTGCCGAAGATCTTGCACAGCTCGAAGAACTTCTCCGACACCAGCGCCTTGATCGGAGCCGTGTAGAAGGTGACCTCGTCACGGGCGAGAGCCGCGAAGTGCGCGGCCGCCGCGATCATGCTCTTGCCGGAGCCGGTGGGCGTCGACACGATCACGTTCGCCCCGGAGACCACCTCGATCAGCGCCTCCTCCTGGTGGGGGTAGAGCGTCAGACCACGCTCCTGCGCCCAGGACTCGAAGGCTTCGTACAGGGCGTCGGGGTCTGCGGTCGGCGGCAACTGATCGATGAGGGTCACGCCCCCATCTTGCCTGTCCTCCTCCCTGATGGGGGAATCGGATGCCGGCCCGAAGATCACGACCGCTACGCTGTGTCGCCGACGGAGCGTCAACGCACCCGGTCAACTGGACAGCGGCATTCGAGGAATAGGGCGGGCACCGGCCATGATGGGACCAGCACACTCACTGTCGGGCGCGGCCGCCTGGCTCGGCGTCGGTGCGGCCGCCGCCGCGGCCGGGCACACGATGCCCTGGCCGGTCCTGCTCGCGGGTGCGCTGATCTGCGCCGGAGCCGCGCTCGCCCCGGACCTCGACCACAAGGCGGCCACCATCTCGCGGGCCTTCGGACCCGTCTCGCGCTGGCTGTGCGAGATCGTCGACAAGCTCTCCTACGCCGTCTACAAGGGCACCAGGAAGCAGGGCGACCCGCGCCGCTCCGGAGGCCACCGAACCCTGACGCACACCTGGCTGTGGGCCGTCATGATCGGCGCGGGCGCCTCGGCGCTGGCGATCACCGGTGGCCGCTGGGCGGTCCTGGCGCTTCTCTTCGTGCACATGGTGCTGGCGATCGAGGGGCTGCTGTGGCGGGCGGCGCGGGGATCCAGCAGCGATGTGCTGGTGTGGCTGCTTGCCGCCACCAGCGCCTGGATCCTCGCCGGCGTCCTGGACAAGCCCGGCAACGGCTCGGACTGGCTGTTCACGGACCCGGGCCAGCAGTACCTGTGGCTGGGGCTGCCGATCGTGCTGGGCGCCCTGGTGCACGACATCGGCGACGCCCTGACCGTCTCGGGCTGCCCGGTCCTGTGGCCCATCCCGATCGGGCGCAAGCGCTGGTACCCGATCGGTCCGCCCAAGGTGATGCGGTTCCGGGCCGGCAGCTGGGTCGAGCTGAAGGTGCTGATGCCGGTGTTCATGCTGCTCGGGGGAGTGGGCGGCGCGGCCGCCCTCAACTACATCTGACGAGCGACCCGACGGCAGCCGTCGGCGGTGGCGACGGCAGCGGTTCAGGTCATCGCCCCGCCGTCGCCGTAGCGCCGCTCGAACCGCGCGACCCGGCCCTCCGTGTCCACGGTGCGCGCCTTGCCGGTGTAGAAGGGGTGGCTCTCGGAGGAGATCTCCACGTCCACGACCGGGTACGTCTCGCCGTCGTCCCACTCGATGGTCTGGTCGCTGTGGGCGGTGGACCGGGTCAGGAAGGCGTAGCCGGCGGTCCGGTCGCGGAACACGACCGCGTGGTAGTCGGGCTGCTTGTCCTGCTGCATGAGGGCTCCTCGTGCGATGGCGATGGCGCTGCCGCCGGAGGGGGAGACGGCGGCGACGGGTCGGGGACGGCCGGGGCCGCCGAGGACGGGTCAGCCGGACAGGGCGTCCTCGTCGACGATGTGCATGGCGGCCTCCTCGGCGGAGGCCGCCGCGCCGTCGATGCCCACGTCCGTGGCGATCAGTGCGCTCTCCTCGTCCTCGTGGGCTCCCTCGTCCGGCGCCACGAGCCTGCCGGAGCGAGCGGAGCCGACCTCGTTGTCGAGGAGTTCCCCGTCGGTGCCGTCACAATCGCCGAGGCCGTCGCCGTCCGGCGCATCGGGCTCCGGAACCTCCTCCGCGAGCCGCTGATCAAGGCTCTCGCCCTGTCGGCGCTCCGCGGCGGTCACACCGTCGTGTTCCACCGCCCAGGGGCGGTCCGGCGGGGACCAACCGCGATCGAGAGGGTCTTCGACGCCGTCGTTCTCCAGCGTGTCCTCGGCATCGAGCAGTCCCGAGTCTTCCTGGATGTCGGACGCGTCGGGCTGGTAGACGTCGTCCCCCCATCCGTCGGCACTGTTCACGGGTACCTCCAGGGGGTGACGGCCCCGTACTCTTCGCGGTCGGCGGCGGGGTGCCGCCGCACGGGGCACCGGTCGAGCGCGGTGTGTTCCGGAGGGATCCCGACTGTCTTCCGCGCGGGTGCCGCTTTCCAGCGTTCCACCCCGCTTCGGGACCGCGCAACGCCAGAGGACGTACGAAGGCCGCGCCGGGCCGCCTTTGCCCGGGCGCGGGGGCCGCGACCCGAGGCCGCTCCCGTCCCCGGGGCACGCAGCCCGCAGCCCCGCGAGGGGGCAGCCGAGGGCACCGGCGGCGGCACCGGGCCGTACGTCGCCCCCGCCCCCGACACCTACACCGGCACTGTTACCGGCCCGGACACTCGCGCCGGCGCCAGCACCGTCACCGGCGCAGACACCAGCGCGAGCATGGACACCGGCACCGGCACCGGCACTGACCCGGGCACCGGGACTGACCCAGGCACCAGCACTGGCCCGGGCACCGGCTCCGACCGAGACACCGGCACCGGCTCGGGTGCCGGTTCAGCCACCGACACTCGCCCATGCACGCGCGCAGGCACCGCCGCGGGCACTCTCGTGCCTCGCGTCGGTGCCTGCCTGCCGCTCCCGCCGCCTCGCTTCTCAGTCGTGCCACGACCGCCAGAGGGCCGCGTACGCGCCGTCCGCCGCGACCAGATCCGTGTGGCTGCCCAGCTCGCTGATGCGGCCGTTCTCGACGACGGCGATGACGTCGGCGTCGTGGGCGGTGTGCAGACGGTGGGCGATGGCGACGACGGTGCGCCCGTCCAGGACCCGGGCGAGGGACCGCTCCAGATGGCGGGCGGCACGCGGGTCGAGCAGCGAGGTCGCCTCGTCCAGGACCAGCGTATGGGGATCGGCCAGGACCAGCCGGGCCAGGGCGATCTGCTGGGCCTGCGCCGGGGTGAGCGCGACACCGCCGGAGCCGACCTCGGTGTCGAGGCCGTCGTCCAGGGCCCGGGCCCAGCCGTCCGCGTCGACCGCGCCCAGAGCCGCCCACAGCTCGGCGTCCTCGGCACTCTTGGCCGTTTCGGCGCCCTCTGCGGCCGTCGCGGCTTCCTCGCTCGGGTGGAGTCGCGTGTGGGGGAGGGCGAGCCGGAGGTTGTCGCGCAGGGAGCCCACGAAGACGTGGTGCTCCTGGTTGACGAGCGCCACATGGGAGCGGACCCGCTCCGCCGTCATCCGCGACAGCTCGGCGCCGCCGAGAGTGATCCGGCCGTCGCGCGGCGCGTAGATCCCGGCGAGCAGCCGCCCCAGTGTGGACTTCCCCGCACCCGACGGCCCGACCAGGGCCAGCCGGGTGCCGGGGGAGACCTCCAGGGTCACCTTGCGCAGCACGTCGACGCCCTCCCGGTAGCCGAAGTGGACCTGGTCGGCGTGCACGTCGCGCCCGTCCGGCACGAGCCCGGAGTCTCCGCCGTCCGGCTCGATGTCGCGCACTCCGACGAGGCGGGCGAGCGACACCTGGGCCACCTGGAGCTCGTCGTACCAGCGCAGGATGAGGTTCACCGGGTCGACGAGCATCTGCGCCAGCAGTGCGCCCGTAGTCAGCTGGCCGACCCCGATCCAGCCCTTCAGCACGAACGCTCCGCCGAGCATGAGGACCGAGCTGAGCACGGTGACGTGCACCATGTTGATGACCGGGAAGAGCACCGAGCGCAGCCACAGCGTGTAGCGCTCCCACGCGGTCCACTGCTGGATGCGCTGCTCGGAGAGCGCGATGCGGCGGTCGCCCAGCCGGTGGGCCTCCACGGTGCGGCCGGCGTCCACGGTCTCGGCGAGGGCGGCGGACACGGAGGCGTAGCCGGCGGCCTCCGAGCGGTAGCCGGCGGGCGCCCGCTTGAAGTACCAGCGGCACCCGGCCACGAGCAGCGGTACCGCGACCAGGACGGCCGGCGCCAACGGCGGCGCCGTGACGACGAGCCCGCCGAGCAGCAGCAGGGCCCACATCACGCCGATCGTCAGCTGGGGCACGGCCTCGCGCATCGCGTTGGCCAGCCGGTCGATGTCCGTGGTGATGCGGGACAGCAGATCGCCGGTCCCGGCCCGCTCCAGCACGCCCGGCGGCAGCCGCACCGAGCGTACGAGGAAGTCCTCACGCAGGTCGGCCAGCATCCGCTCGCCGAGCATCGCGCCGCGCAGCCGCACCTGCCGTACGAAGGCGGCCTGGACGACCAGGGCGAGCACGAACAGGGTGGCGACGAGCCCGAGATGGAGCTCGCGCGCGCCGTCCGACAGCCGCTCCACGAGGTCACCGAGCAGCCAGGGACCCACCATCGAGGCGATCGTGGCGATCGTGTTCACGAGCAGGAGGAGCAGAAGGGCGCGGCGGTGCCGGCGCAGGAGTTCGGCCACGTAGGCGCGGACGGTCGCGGGGGCGCCGACGGGCAGCGTGTTCGCCGTCGTCGGTGCCGCCGGGTCGTACGCGGGCGGCGCCACGCCGATCATGCGGTCTCCTCGATCTCTTCGCGTTCGATCTCTTCGAGTCCGTTGTCTGCCAGACCCTTCAACACACCGCTCAGTGAGGGCTCTTCGGCCTCGAGGGCCTTGCCCAGCGCGGCTTCCTCCTCGGTCTCCCTGGTCACCACGGCCCGGTACCGGGGCTCGGAGCGCAGCAGTTCGCGGTGCACGCCCACCGCGACGGCCTCGCCCTCGTGCACGAGCACCACCCGGTCGGCGCGGTCCAGCAGCAGGGGGGACGAGGTGAACACCACCGTCGTGCGCCCCGCCCGCAGTTCGCGCAGCCCCTCGGCGATCCGTGCCTCGGTGTGCGAGTCGACGGCGGAGGTGGGCTCGTCCAGGACGAGGACCTCGGGGTCCGTGTACAGGGAGCGGGCCAGCGCGAGCCGTTGCCGCTGGCCGCCGGAGAGGGACCGGCCGCGTTCGGTGATGCGGGCGTCCATCGGGTCGTCGGCGTCCAGCGAACCCTGCACGAGTGCGTTGAGGACGTCCCCGCACTGCGCGGCGGCCAGCGCCGCACCCGCGTCGACCGCACCCGAGGCGGGCACGTCGAGCAGATCGCGCAGGGAACCGGACAGCAGCACCGGGTCCTTGTCCTGGACGAGGACCGAGGTGCGCGCGGAGTCCAGCGGCAGCTCGTTCAGCGGGACCCCGCCGAGCAGTACCGAAGGGCTGTCCTCCGGGGGATGCCCGCCCAGCCGCTCCGCCAGCTGTCCGGCCGCGTCCGGGTCGCCGCACACCACCGCGGTGAGCCGGGCGGAAGGGGCGAGCAGCCCGGTGGCGGGGTCGTACAGGTCGCCCGAGGGAGCGTCGGCCGCGCGTGAGCCGCCGATGTCGGTGACCCGTTCCAGGGACAGCACCCGGGCGGCACGTCTGGCCGAGGGGCGGGAGAAGGAGTAGGCCATCGCGATCTCCTCGAAGTGCCTGAGGGGATAGGCCAGGACCATGACGGAGCTGTAGACCGTGACCAGTTCGCCGACGGTGATGCGGCCCTGGCGGGCCAGGTGGACGCCGTAGCAGACGACCGTGATCAGCAGCAGGCCGGGCAGCAGCACCTGGATGGCGCTGATCAACGACCACATGCGGGCACTGCGCACGGCCGCGTGCCGGACCTCCTGCGAGGCGCTGCGGTAGCGGTCGAGGAACAGTTCCTCGCCGCCGATCCCGCGCAGCACCCGCAGGCCGGCCACCGTGTCGGAGGCGAGTTCGGTGGCGCGTCCGGCCTTCTCACGCTGGACGTCGGCCCGTCGCGTCGCCGGGGGCAGCAGGGGCAGCACCGCGAGCGCGAGAACGGGCAGACCCACGGCGACCACCAGGCCGAGCGCCGGCTGGTAGACGACCAGGCCGACGCAGACCAGCAGGACCGTGAGGGCCGCGGCGGTGAAGCGGGACACGGCCTCCACGAGCCAGCCGATCTTCTCGACGTCGCCCGTGGAGACGGCCACGACCTCACCGGCCGCGACCCGCCGGGTCAGCGCGGAGCCGAGCTGCGAGGCCTTACGGGCGAGCAGTTGCTGCACCCGGGCGGCGGCGGTGATCCAGTTGGTGACGGCGGTGCGGTGCAGGAAGGTGTCCCCGACCGCGGTGGCGGCACCGCACAGGGCCATCGCGCCGCCGGTGAGGGCGAGCCGGGTACCCGAACGGTCCACGACGGCCTCGATGGCGAATCCGACGCAGAACGGCTGTGCCGAGACGGCGACGAAGTGCAGCAGCCCCCAGGCCAGGGACTTGAGCTGGCCGCCCAGCTGGTTACGGCCGAGCCACCACAGGAAGCGCGGTCCCGAGCGTGCGTCCGGCACACCCGGGTCGGGGTACGGAAGGTCTTGGATCTGCATGACGTCCCAGTGGCTCGAGTCAGGGGTAGGGGGAGAAGAAGACGGAGAGGGAGGAGGAGGGCGACGGGAACATGGGAAGGCGGGAGACGGGAGACGGGTAGGGGGAGGCGCGGACGGACGAGCGGAAGGTCCGCGGGGAGCGGCAACAAACCGTGCAAGGTTCGCGTCGCAGCGTGGTCAAAATCAACCGGTTTTCCTTGGCGGCGGCCGGATCCGGCAGCTGTCCGACACGGCCCGGATGTCCGGAACCTGCCGCTGGCGCCCGGAAGGTGGTGCGAGCATGGGCCGATGCGACCTGGCTGTGTGCGACGCGCGGGAGCCGCGCCGGTGATCTGTGGCCTGCTGCTCGCGGCCTTGTCCGCGTGCGGTGGCGCGGCCGTGCGACACGTGAGTGACGGCACGTCGGGAGTGGCCGGCGGGAGAGGCGGGACCTCGGCGAGCGGCGCCGCGACGACCGGCGTCCCGGGGGTCGGTGACCGGCTGCGACGGCTGATCCCCGCTGTTTCCCGCCAGGTTGTGGCGGTGTACGGCGACGGGAAGGACTCCGCGGACGCCACCGTCGTGCTCTACGCCAGACGGGGACCGTCCTGGGAGCGCGTCCGGAGCTGGCGGGGGCACAACGGCAAGAAGGGCTGGACCGCCGAGCACCACGCAGGTGACAACCGCAGTCCGGTCGGCGTGTTCACGCTCACCGACGCGGGCGGTGTCCTGGCCGATCCCGGCACCCGGCTGCCGTACACGCGGTCGGCCTCCTTCGCGGCGCCGCGCTGGTGGGCGCGGTCGCACTGGCACGACTTCGACTACGTCATCGCCATCGACTACAACCGCGTCAAGGGCGCCCCGCCCGACGACCCGACGCGGCCCGAGGGTGAGGAGAAGGGCGGGGGGATCTGGCTGCACATGGACCACGGCAGCGGTACGTCG
Source organism: Streptomyces zaehneri (assembly GCF_032248645.1). NCBI lineage: Bacteria > Bacillati > Actinomycetota > Actinomycetes > Kitasatosporales > Streptomycetaceae > Streptomyces > Streptomyces zaehneri. The sequence goes on along the minus strand of NZ_JASTTJ010000002.1, from coordinate 238,299 downwards.
GCCTGCGTCAGCCTGTCCCGCGTGGCGATGGAACACCTGCTGCGCACCCTCGACCCGGATCGGCATCCCGTGGTGGTCATGGGGGACAGGGACGCGCTGAAGGCCCAGGTGTATTGATCACGAGCGTTGTTGACACTCGGTGCTCGGGTTGCTGAACGGCGACGACCACCGGTGTGGTGGAGCTGTCCAGGACTGCACCGCACGGAGGTCTTCGTGTCCCACCGTCATGCCGGCCGACCGTTCATGGCAGGCGGCTGCTCGTCGAGCGGGTCCGCTAGGGCCGCCCGGTCACCCATGTGGCCGCCGGGATGGGCATCTCGCGAGCCACGGCCCACAAGTGGATCCGCCGCTGGCGTCGTGAAGGCGAGGCCGGGCTTCTCGACCGTTCCGGCAGGCCGCACCGGACGCCGCACCGCACCCCGGCGACGGTGCAGGACCGGGTGTGCCGGCTGCGGCGGGACCGCAAGCTCGGCCCGGCCCGCATCGGCCCCGTTGTGGGCCTGCCGGCCTCCACCGTGCACCGCGTCCTGACCCGCCACGGCCTCAAGGCCCCGGGACCGGCGCCATGCCGGCGCCACGACGAGCGAGCGCTGCCGGCTGTACGGCTCGGGCGGCTGCTACGACCGGCGACTCACCACGAGGCAGGGGGTGCTGACCGAGGATCACGCGGGCTGCTGAGCCGGAACGCGTGCGACGCGTCCCTCGGGGCGGGATTTACACAGCGGAAACGCGCAGGTCTCGTGCGCGATCAACGGCACCTTCACAGTGATCGCTACGGAAGCCGCTTTCCGCATCGCAGAAGTTCCGTCCGTCCCCGTCAGGGCTTCAGCGTGCCGTCATCCCCCCAAGGAGTGCCCGTGCCGCCGTCCGTCCCGTCCCTGCCGCGACGCGTCGCACGCATACTGCGTACCTCACTCTTCGCGCAGGTCGCCTGCGCGCTCGTCCTCGGAATCGTCGTCGGAAAGCTGTGGCCCGACGTGGCGACGGCTCTCCAACCGCTCGGCGACGGTTTCACCCGGCTCATCAAGACGATCATCTCGCCCCTGGTGTTCTGTGTGGTCGTCGTCGGCATCGCCAAGGCCGGTGACCTGAAGGCCTTCGGCCGGATCGGGCTCAAGGCCCTGATCTGGTTCGAGGTCGCGAGCACGCTCGCGCTGGTCATCGGGCTGCTCGCCGCCAACGTCGTCCAGCCCGGCTCGGGAATGAACGTCGACCCGTCCACCCTGGACAGCTCGGCGGTCGACGCGAAGACGGGCGGCGGTTCGCTGCCCTCGACGACCGAGTTCGTCGTGAACGCGCTGCCCACCAGCTTCATCGGCGCCTTCGCGGAGAACTCCCTGCTCCAAGTGCTCATCCTGGCCTGTCTGGTGGGCGCCGCGCTGCTGCACCTCGGCCACACCAAGGTGCCGAAGGTCCTGCCGGCCGTCGAGCAGGCGCAGGAGATCATCTTCGCGATCGTCGGCTTCGTCATGCGGCTGGCGCCGATCGCCGTGTTCGGTGCGATGGCCGTCCTGATCGGCAACTACGGCCTGGGCGTCATCGAGACCTACGGCAAGCTGATCGTGCTGTGCTACGTGGCCGCCGCCCTGTTCATCACGCTGCTCGCCGTCGCCCTGCGGCTGGTCACCGGTCTGAGTCTGTGGAAGTTCCTGCGCTACATCCGCGAGGAGATGCTCCTCGCGCTCGGCACCGCCTCCACCGAGTCGGTCATGCCGCGCGTGATGCAGAAGCTGCGCAAGGCCGGCGCGCGCGACGACGCCGTGGGCCTGGTGCTGCCCACCGGCTACTCCTTCAACCTCGACGGTGCCTCGCTCTACCTGTCCATCGGCACCCTGTTCATCGCCCAGGCGGTGGGCGTGGACCTCAGCCTGGGCCAGCAGATCACCGTGGTCCTGGTGCTCATGCTCACCAGCAAGGGCATGGCCGGCATTCCCGGCTCGGCCTTCCTCGCCCTCTCCGCGACCGCCTCCTCACTGGGGGCCATCCCCGCCGGCGCCGTCGCCCTGCTGCTGGGCGTGGACCGCATCATGGACTCGATGCGCGTCGTCACCAACCTCCTCGGCAACTGCGTGGCGGTCTTCGCCGTCTCCCGCTGGGAGGGCGCGCTGGACCTGGAGCGGGCCAGGAAGGTCCTGGACGGCGAGACCGTCGCCACGCCGGACGAGGAGCCGAACGGCCCCGCGAAGCCGGAAGGCTCCGGGCGTCCGGAAGGCTCCGAGCGGTCGGCCGGTTCGGCCGGTTCGGCCAGTTCGGAGAGTTCGGAAGTGGTGGTGGCCGGGGTTCCGGTGGCCGTCTCCGCCGGGTCCGGGCCTGGGTCCGGACCCGGCAAGGAGGCCACCCCCGAGACCCGTTGACCGGACGGCGCTGACGCGTCAACGGGCCGTGGCCGCCCCTCCAGCAATACGGAGGGGCGGCCACGGCCCGTTCTCACGGGGTTCAGCAGTTGCGTTCCTGCCCCTGCCCCTGCCCCTGCCCCTGACCCTGCCCATGGTCAGGGGCAGGGGCAGGTCCGTGCCCGTGCCCGTGCCCGTGCCCGTGCCCGTGTCCGTGTCCGTGTTCATGCTTCGGTCCCCGTTCCGGGTTTCCGTCCACCAGTGCGTCCAGCAACCCGCTCAGGACCTGGCGTTCGAGGTCCGTCAGCGGATCGAGGATCTCCTCCGCGGCGGACATCCGTGCCCCCCGCAGTTGCCGCAGGGCCTTGCGGCCGTCCTCCGTGAGCTCGATCCGGATCACCCGCCGGTTGGTGGGGTCCGGTACTCGCCGCACCTTGCCGCTTCCCTCCAGCCCGTCGACCAGGGTCGTGATGGCCCGGGGCACCACCTCGAGCCGCTCGGCGAGGTCGGCCATGCGAGGCGGCGAGTCGCAGTGCGCCAGTGTGCGCAACAGCCGGGCCTGGGCCGGGGTGACGCCGAGCCCGCTCCGCTCCAGATGGTGCTTCTGGATGCGGTGCACCCGGCGTGTGAGCCGCAGCAGTTGCTCCGCGAGCAGGCTGTCGGAATCGGGGGTGGTCATACGGGAACAATATCAGGACGCCGTTCATTGTGAGTATAGGTAACAATGAGCTATGCTCCGTCAGTCCTCATCGTCTCACCCTCCGTAGGAGCCATGCCCCGCGACCACATCGACTGGACCCCCTCGCCCGGCACCTCGGCCGAACAGCCCCGGCAGGTGCGCCGCATCCTCACCCTCTTCAAGCCCTACCGTGCCCGTCTCGCGGTCGTCGGCCTGCTGGTCGCCGCCGCCTCGCTGGTCACCGTGGCGACCCCGTTCCTGCTGAAGGAGACGCTGGACGTCGCCATTCCCGAGGGGCGCACCGGCCTGCTGAGCCTCCTCGCCCTCGGCATGATCCTCAGCGCCGTCCTGGGCGGTGTCTTCGGCGTCCTGCAGACCCTGATCTCCACGACCGTCGGTCAGCGCGTCATGCACGACCTGCGGACGGCCGTCTACGACCGCCTCCAGCGGATGTCCCTCGCCTTCTTCACGCGCACGCGTACCGGTGAGGTCCAGTCCCGCATCGCCAACGACATCGGCGGCATGCAGGCCACCGTCACCTCCACCGCCACCTCCCTGGTCTCCAACTTCACCAGCGTGGTCGCCACCATCATCGCGATGGTCGCGCTCGACTGGCGGCTGACCGTCGTCTCGCTGCTCCTGCTGCCGGTGTTCGTGTGGATCAGCCGTCGCGTCGGCAACGAACGCAAGAAGATCACCACCCAGCGGCAGAAGCAGATGGCCGCGATGGCGGCCACGGTCACCGAGTCGCTGTCGGTCAGTGGCATCCTGCTCGGCCGCACCATGGGCCGCTCCGACTCCCTCACGCGGTCCTTCGCCGACGAGTCCGAGCAACTCGTCGACCTCGAGGTGCGGTCGAACATGGCCGGGCGCTGGCGCATGGCCGTGATCGGGATCGTCATGTCCGCCATGCCCGCGTTCATCTACTGGACCGCGGGCCTGGCCCTCCGGGCCGGCGGCCCCGATGTCTCCCTCGGTACGATCGTCGCCTTCGTCTCGCTCCAGCAGGGCCTGTTCCGCCCGGCCGTCAGCCTCCTGTCGACCGGCGTGCAGATCCAGACCTCGCTCGCGCTCTTCCAGCGCATCTTCGAGTACCTCGACCTGCCCATCGACATCACCGAGCAGGACGATCCGGTCCGTCTCGGCCAGATCAAGGGCGAGGTCCGCTTCGAGGACGTCTCCTTCCGGTACGACGACAAGGGCGGGCCCGTTCTCGACGGCATCGACATCGACGTCCCCGCCGGCGGCAGCCTCGCGGTGGTCGGCCCGACCGGCGCCGGCAAGTCCACGCTGGGCTATCTGGTGCCGCGCCTGTACGACGTGACGGGCGGCCGGGTCACTCTCGACGGCGTCGACGTCCGCGACCTCGACTTCGACACCCTCGCACGCGCGGTCGGCGTCGTCTCGCAGGAGACGTACCTCTTCCACGCCACGGTGGCCGACAACCTTCGCTTCGCCAAGCCGGACGCCACCGACGAGGAACTGCACGCGGCTGCCCGGGCGGCGCAGATCCACGACCACATCGCCGCCCTGCCCGACGGCTACGACACGGTCGTCGGTGAGCGCGGTCACCGGTTCTCCGGTGGCGAGAAGCAACGGCTGGCCATCGCCCGCACCATCCTGCGCGACCCGCCGGTGCTGATCCTCGACGAGGCGACCAGCGCCCTCGACACCCGTACGGAACGGGCCGTCCAGGACGCCATCGACGCGCTCTCGGCCAACCGCACCACGCTCACCATCGCCCATCGGCTGTCCACCATTCGGGGTGCCGACCAGATCGTGGTCCTCGACTCCGGTCAGGTGGCCGAACGGGGCACGCACGAGGAGTTGTTGGAGCGGAACGGGCGGTACGCGGCCCTGGTGCGACGGGACGCCCGTCTGGAGCCGACAAGATGAAAGTATGGCAATTCATGCCGGGTTTGTGACGATATGGGGGTTACCGTGCCCGCATGCAGATGAACACTCCGCCACGGAGCACGATTCGACTGACGCGCCGGGGCCGTCTCGTCCTCATCGCGACCGGAGCCGTCGTGGCCGGCACCGCCGTGGCGGTGCCGCTGCTGAGCCTGGAGAGTCCGAAGGAGAAGCCGAAGCCGAAGCCGGCGACCCTGGTCATCCCGGAGGGCTGGCGCGCGAGCCAGGTCTACGAGGCCGTCGACAAGGCACTCGCCCTGCCGGCCGGCACCACCAGGAACGTGCTGCCGAAGGCCGGGCTGAAGCTGCCGAACGACGCCGAGGGCAACCCGGAGGGCTACCTCTTCCCGGCGACGTATCAGCTGGACAGGAAGGCGACGCCGCAGACGCTGCTCTCCTACATGGTCGACACCGCCAACAAGAAGTTCAACGCGGCGCCGACGGCGGCCGGCGCCCAGCGCAACGCCATGAACGTCTATCAGACGGTCACCATCGCCAGCCTCGTGCAGGCCGAGGCCGCCACCAAGGCGGACATGGGCAAGGTGGCCCGGGTCGTGTTCAACCGGCTGGAGCGCGGGATGCCCCTGCAGATGGACTCCACCATCAACTACGCGCTGAACCGCTTCACGCTGAAGACGACGGAGACCGACACCCGTGTCGAGAGCCCCTACAACTCCTACCAGCGCATGGGCCTGCCGCCGACGCCGATCGACAACCCCGGCGAGGAGGCGATGCGCGCGGTCGTCAGCCCCACCCCGGGCGACTGGCTGTACTTCGTCACGGTCAAGCCGGGCGACACGCGCTTCACTGCGAGCTACGCGGAACACCAGCGCAACGTCGCCGAGTTCAACCGGAACCAGCAGAGCCCGGTCGGCCCGCATCCGCGAGGGCAGAGCCCGAAGAGCCGGTCGGCGGCGGCCGGGTGACCTGGCGGGGTGTCAGACGGCCACCGGGTCCTCCGCGAGCAGCCGCCGGATGTCCCGTACGGCCGCGCGGCCGGCCCGGTTGGCGCCGATGGTGCTGGCCGACGGCCCGTAGCCGACGAGATGGACGCGGGGATCGGCGAGCGCACGCGTGCCCTCGACCCGGATCCCGCCGCCCGGCTCACGCAGCCGCAGCGGCGCGAGATGGTCGATGGCGGCCCGGAAGCCGGTCGCCCACAGGATGACATCGGCGGCGACCCGCCGCCCGTCGTCCCACTCCACGCCGTCCGGAGTGATCCGGTCGAACATGGGCTGCCGGTCCAGCACCCCGTCGGCGAGCCCCTGCCGGATCGCGTCGTTGAGCGGCAGTCCCGTCACGGACACCACGCTCTTCGGCGGCAGCCCCTGCCGCACGCGCTCCTCCACGAGCGCGACGGCGGCGCGCCCCGCGCCCTCGTCGAAGGGCCCCTCGCGAAAGACGGGGGGCCGCCGCGTCACCCACGTGGTCTCCGCCGCGTACGGCGCGATCTCCAGCAGGTGCTGGGTGCCGGACGCGCCACCGCCCACCACGACCACCCGCAGTCCGGCGAACGCCTCGGGCCCCGGATACCGCGCGGTGTGCAACTGTCGGCTGCGGAAGGTCTCCTGGCCGGGGTAGCGCGGCCAGAACGGCCGGTCCCAGGTGCCGGTGGCGTTGATCAGGGCCCGCGTGGACCACGTACCGTCCGAGGTCTCGACGAGCAGCCGCCCGCCGGTGCCCTCACGCACCGCGCGCACGTCGACCGGGCGCCGTACGCGCAGGTCGAAGGCGCGCTCGTAGGCGCCGAAGTATTCGGCGACGACCTCGGACGACGGTCGGGCGGGATCCGCGCCGGTCAGTTCCATGCCGGGCAGCGCGTGCATCCCGTGCACCTTGCCGTACGTCAGCGAGGGCCACCTGAACTGCCAGGCACCGCCGGCGGCGGGGGCGTGGTCGAGCACCACGAAGTCGCGCTCCGGCTCGAAACCGGTGCGCCTCAGGTGGTAGGCGGCGGCCAGACCCGCTTGGCCGGCGCCTACGACGACCACCTCGACGTCACGCAAACTGTTCACGCCTCAACCAACAGAGGGGTCGGCGTGGATCTTCCCGGTTCGGCTGTGAGATCGGACGCGGTACCCGGCGTATGGGTCAGGATGGGGGCATGTCAGATGCGTTCACCACCCGAGTTCTGCACATCTCCTCAGGCTCCCGGGAGAGGGTCGTCGACCTGACCGGGGACTGCGAGGCGTTCCTGCGCGAGGTGGCCGCCGGACGCGGCGGCCTGCTGAACGTCTTCGTCCCGCACGCCACGGCCGGGATCGCGATCATCGAGACGGGCGCCGGAAGCGACGACGACCTCCTGGCCGCGCTGCACACCCTCCTCCCCGCCGACGACCGCTGGCAGCACCGGCACGGCAGCCCCGGCCACGGCCGCGACCACGTCCTCCCGGCCTTCGTCCCGCCCCACGCGACCCTGCCGGTCGTGGACGGACGGCTGGAGCTGGGCACCTGGCAGTCGGTGTGCCTGGTGGACACCAACAAGGACAACCCCGACCGTCAGGTGCGGCTGAGTTTCCTGGGGTGATATGTCCTGGTCCGGAGAGATGCTCTGCCGGAGCGGTCGGTGGCCGAGCCGGTGGCCGCACTCGGGGGTCGGGTTCCGGGCCGGGGGAGTGAAGGACCGTCGTCTCCGTGGGAGGAGTTCGATTCGCACCGGGCATCGAGGGCGGCGGCCTCCGCTGGGCTAGAGTCTCGCCTCATCCTCGGTCGGATGTTCTGCCCGGGACGGTGCGCTGGGGGTACGGCACGTGGGGCTCGAACGAATGGAACTGCCCGGGTACGAGATCCAGGAGGTCCTGGGTCAGGGTGGGTTCGCCACGGTGTACCGGGCCAGGCAGTTGGCCGTGGGCAGGGAGGTCGCACTGAAGGTGGACAGCAGGACGCTGTCCACACCGCGCGACCGTCAGCGTTTCCTGCGCGAGGTCACCGCGGCCGGGCAGCTGTCCGGGCACCCGCATGTGGTGCCGGTGTACGACGCCGGGGTGCTTGCCGACAACCGCCCTTACATGGTCCTGGAGTTGTGCCCCGGTGGCTCGCTCGGCGACCGGCTGCACCGGCAGGGACCCCTGCCGCTCAAGGAGGCGCGCGAGATCGGCGTGGGTCTCGCGGACGCGGTGGCGGCGGCTCACGCGGCCGGGGTGCTGCACCGCGACATCAAGCCCGGCAACGTCATGGTCAACCGGTACGGCGGTGTGGCCCTCACCGACTTCGGGCTGGCCGCCATGCCCCGGCCGGGGCGTGAACTGTCCGTGACGCGGGAGGCGCTGACCCCCGCGTACGCGCCGCCCGAGGCCTTCCACATGGCGGAACCCACCCCGGCCGGTGACGTGTACTCACTGGCCGCCACCGTCTACGCCCTGCTGCGGGGCTGTCCGCCGCACTATCCGGACGACGGGACCCAGCTCAGCCTCGCCGAACTGATCGTGCGGCACACCTGGCCGTACCCCGCCCTGCCCGGGGTGCCCGCGGCCCTCAACTCGGTTCTTCGGCAGGCCGTGGCCTCGGACCCGGCCCGGCGACTGTCCGACGCGGGCGCGTTCCGGGACGCTCTCGCCGCCGTCGATCTCGACGATCCGGACACCGTCGACGCGGGAGGCGCCGGTGGCTTCGGACCGGTACTCGGCACCACCACCACCGCTCCGTCGTACCGGGATGCGTCGCCCTCTTCGTACGCGCAGCCGCGGGACGCGGGTCTTCCGTACGGGGGCGCTCCTCCGCCGCCGTCCGTCCGTGACGCGGGCCGGACGACCGCGGCCGTCGGGCCGGGCGGTGACGGAGGCGGCGACAGCGACGCTGGGCGCAAGGGGTCGCGGCGCCCCCGGCTGATCGCCGTACTGGCCGCGGTGGCCGTCTCGGTGAGCGTGTCGGTCACCGTGGTGACGTATCAGAACGGTCGGCAGGACCGCGGGGGCGAGGGCTCTCCCTCGACGGCCTCCTCCTCCGCTGCCACGGCCGAGGGCAAGGGCGCGTCCGGCTTCGGAGGGGTGGCGACCGCGACGGCGAACTGCCCCGCGACGGGCGTCGACGGCGTGGGCGGCCGATGTGTCGCGACCCCCGAGTGCTGGAGCGGCATCACGGATGTCTCGGGCATCATCACCGTCAGCCGCGCTGACTGCCGGACCAGGCATGTGTGGGAGACCTTCGCCATCGCCCCGCTGCCGGAGGACGGCATGACGAACAACGCGCGGGATCTGATCAGGCATCCCGACGTGAAGGCGCTGTGTTCGCAGCAGGTCATGGCCGAGTCCATGGTCAAGGGGGGCCGCGAGGTCGCGGACGGGTGGAACGTCGACATCCTCCCGCCGACAGCGGCCGAATGGGACAAGGGGCTGCGTGTCTTCCGCTGCGTGGCCGCCGCTGTCACGCAGGACGGTGAGAAGACCGGGAGCCAGTTCGCCGTGCAGGGGTGAGCCGAGGCGCAGGTGCGGCGGATGTGCGGGGGTGCCGCTGGGTCCGGCCGACCGCGGCGCCCGGAACCGCCTGGCCGCGGATCCTGTGCGGGCGGGCCGCGGCCCGCCGGGGCATCACAGCCGTGAGGGACCTCGTGAATCGTGACTAGTGCCCCTGATGCCCGTATCCTCGCCGATATCGGATTGTTTTGTTGAAATGAGACTATTCGGGCGCAGGTGAGGCGAAGCGTGGTTCGGTCCGGCGGGGAACCGAGGTCGGCGGGACGTGCCGCAGACGGCACGGGGCCCGCCCGTTCCCGTGAGCGGTTTCTGCAGGGTGAGCCGGTGGAGCAGGGCGTGCGAACGTCGATCCTGGACTCGTGGCAGCGCTGCCGGACCCTGGGCCTCTCGCCGGACCGGTCCGATCTGCCCTTCCTCGACGATTTCGATCCGGACGGCCGGATCGTCCGAGCCGCCGTGCCGGTGCTCGACCGGCTGCAGGCCAGGTTCTCCGGCAGCGAGATCAACATCTCCGTCGCCGACGCGCACGGGACGGTCCTTCTGCGCCGCTTCGGCGAGGCTTCGCTGGCCAGGAAACTCCCGGCGATCCAGAGAGTTCCGGGCTTCGTGTTCGCCGAGCGGGTAGCCGGTACCAACGGCATCGGTCTCGCCCTGGCCGAGCGGCACCTCATCCGGGTCTATGGGGCCGAGCACTTCGCGGAGCGCTCCCAGGCGAGCGCCTGCGTCGCGCTTCCCGTTCGCGACCCCCTCAGCGGGGGCATCGAGGGGGTCCTGTGCTTCGGCTATCCGCGCGGCGCCGAGAACCCGGCGCTGCGCGCCGTGATACGCAAAGCGGCGCGAGCCATGGAACGGCGGCTGCTGGGGCAGAGTTCCGAGCGTGAGCGCGCTCTGCTGCGGGCGTACCTGACCACCGGAGCCGAAGCCGCCTTCGGCCTCCACCGCGGTATCGCGGTGGACGAGCTGGCCCCCGAGCTGGGTTCCCGTGACCGGGCGGCCCTCATGGAGAAGGCCGCCGAGCTGATCTCCCGCGCGCAGCGGGCCGCCGTCGTCGTGCCTCTGCCCGACGGCCGGCGGATCACGCTCGTGAGCCGGCCCATGACGAGTGCCTCCGGGGTGGAGGGCATCGCGGTCGAGGCCCTCCTCCCGTACTCCTCTCCGCAAGAGCCCCTGGTCATCCCGCGCCAGGTGGACGAGGTGCCGGGTTTCCCCGCCGAGCTCGCCGTCGTCTCCGCCGGTCCACCGGCCGCGCGGCTCTCCGCCGCCCCGCCGTCCGGACATCGTCCCGACGCGGCGCCCGGCAGACTCACCGTGGGTGCCAAGGGTGCCAAGGGTGCCAAGGGTGCCAAGGGTGCCAAGGGTGCCAAGGGTGCCAAGGGCGCCAAGGGCGCCAAGGGCGTCACGGCCGCTGGAGCCGCTGGAGCCGCTGGAGCCGCTGGAGTCGACGGCGCCGACGGTGACACGGGCGATCGCCCCGTACCGTCGTCCTCGGCCAGGCGGCTCGTGCTGGTGGGGGAGCCGTTCGTGGGGGCGTACGCCCTTGCCGCGCGCCGTCGCCTGGAGCTGCTCTCCGAGGCCAGCGGCCGCATAGGAGCGACCCTGGATGTGGGCCGCACCGCCGAGGAACTCGCCGAGACGGCGGTCCCGCGACTGGCCGACTTCGTCACCGTCGACCTGTCCGAGGCCGTACTGCGTGGCGAGGAAGCCACCGACCCCCTCGACGACCTGCGCCGTACGGTGGTCCACGGGATCCGCGACGATCTTCCCTTCACCCCGGTCGGCAAGCGGACGGACTTCGGGCCGGGCACGTCCCAGCGGCGGTGTCTGGCCGGCGGACAGGCAGTGCTGGAACCGGACCTGAAGGCCGCGGCGGGCTGGCTCGCCCAGGACCCCGAGCACGCCGAACGGCTGCCGGCGGACGTGCACTCCCTCATCGTCGTGCCTCTCGTCGCCCGCGGTGTCGTCCTGGGCATCGCCGGCTTCTACCGCGCGCAGGATCCCGCCCCCTTCGGGGACGACGACCGCTCGCTGGCCCAGGAACTCGCCACCCGCGCCGCCCTGTCCATCGACAACGCGCGGCGCTACACCCACGAACGCGCCATGGTCCTGGCCCTGCAGCGCAGGCTGCTCCCGCACGGTCTGCCCGATCAGGACGCCGTCGAGGTCGCCCATCGCTACCTGCCCGCCGAATCCGACGTGAGCGGGGACTGGTACGACGTCATCCCTCTCTCCGGCACCCGGGTCGGCCTCATCGTCGGCGACGTCGTCGGCCACGGCATGCTGTCCGCCGCCACGATGGGCCGGCTGCGCACCGCCGCACGCAGTTTCGCCGAACTCGACCTCCCCCCGGACGAGGTCCTCACCCACCTCGACAACCTCGTGGGACGCCTGGACCGGGAGGACCCGGACGGCGAGGGGGTCGGCATCATCGGCGCGACCTGTCTGTACGCCATCTACGACCCGACCTCGCAGCAGTGCGTGCTGGCGCGGGCCGGTCACCCGCCGCCCGCGCTGGTCCGCCCCGACGGTGAGGTGTCGTACCCCGACCTGCCGGCCGGGCCCCCGCTCGGCCTCGGGGGGCTGCCCTTCGACGCGGTCGAGATCGACCTGCCCGAGGGCAGTCAGCTGGTCCTCTACACCGACGGGCTCATCGAGGACCGGCACCGCGACGTCGACGTCGTCCTCGACGAGCTGCGCGGGACCCTCGCCCACGCGGAGCGCACCCCCGAGGAGACCTGCCAGGCGATCCTGGACACCGTGGCGCCCGCCCACCCGTGCGACGACATCGCCCTGCTCGTCGCACGCACCCACGCCCTGGACCCTGGTCGGATCGCCACCTGGGAGCTGCCCGCCGACCCGGCCTTCGTCGGTGAGGTGCGTGCGTCCGCCCTCGGGCGACTGGCCGACTGGGGGCTCGACGAGGCGGCGTTCGCCGCGGAACTGATACTGAGCGAGCTGGTCACCAACGCCATCCGCCACGGTTGCGGGCCCATCAGGGTGCGGCTGCTGCACGACCGCACCCTGATCTGTGAGGTCTCCGACGCCAGCAACACCGCCCCGCACCTGCGTCGGGCGGCCAGCACCGACGAGGGCGGGCGTGGCCTGTTCCTCGTCGCACAGCTGTCACGGGCCTGGGGTACGCGCTACCTCCCTGAGGGCAAGGTCATCTGGGCCGAATGCGGGCTCGACGCGGCGTGAGCACGAAGCCCGGCGCTCCGGCAGCGGCTCGCTGATCCGTTGGGGTCACGGCGAGCCGAATTGTCTGAAATGATCCTATTTCCTTGGATAGTATGCCGATGAACGTCGGGAAGAAATCGCCAGGCCGACCCCCGGAGATGTCCGTGCACGACGCTCCCGACACGTCCGCCGAGGCGGCTGCGCCCTCCGACGCGGACCCCCTGGTCCGGATCCGCGGGCTCCGCAAGCGGTTCGGCGGGACCCTCGCGCTGGCCGGGGTCGACCTCGACGTCCACGCCGGCAGCGTCCTTGCCCTCCTCGGGCCCAACGGTGCCGGAAAGTCCACGCTCATCAAGGTGCTCGCCGGCGTCCACCACGCCGACGCGGGGCAGATCACGGTGGACGGCCACCCGCTCGGGAGCCGGGCCGCCTCCCGCGGCATGTCGTTCATCCACCAGGACCTGGGTCTCGTGGAGTGGATGACGGTCGCCGAGAACATCGCCCTGAGCACCGGGTATCCGCGCCGTGCCGGACTGATCTCCTGGCGGCGGACCCGCGAGCGCTGCGTGGACGCCCTGCGTCTCGTCGCCGGACATCTCGACCCCGACGCACCGGCCGCCCGGCTCTCCCCGGCCGAGCGTTCGCTGGTCGCGATCGCCAGGGCCCTGGCGGCACGCGCGAAGCTCATCGTCCTCGACGAGCCGACCGCCCGCCTCCCCGCCGCGGACTGTGCCCGGCTGTTCCGCGTCCTGCACACCCTGCGCGACCGCGGGCACGCCATCCTCTACGTCAGCCACCGCCTGGACGAGGTGTACGAAGTCGCCGACACCTTCGCCGTACTGCGTGACGGCCGCCTCGTCAGCCACGGCTCGCTGGCGGGCCACAGCCCCGCCCGTCTGGTGCACGACATCGTCGGCGAGGAGCTGACGGACCACCACCCCTCCAAGGCGCCGGCCGACGGGGCGGCCGTCCTGACCCTCGACGGCGTGAGGACCGCCGGCACCGGAGCGGTCAGCCTGGAACTGAGGGCCGGGGAAGCCCTGGGCCTGGTCGGCCTCTCGGGCGCCGGTCACCTGGACCTCGGCCGGGCCCTCGCGGGCTCCCGGCCCCTGCTCGGCGGGCGGGCCCGTCTCGACGGTCGCACGTACCGACCCCGCACGGTGGCCGACGCCGTCGGAAAGGGGGTCGGCTTCGTGCCCGGCGACAGACTGCGGGAGAGCTGCCTCGCCGAGCTGACCGTACGGGAGAACCTCCTGGCCAATCCCCGCGCGGGAGGCCTGTCGGCGCCGCGCTGGATCAACCCCCGGCGCGAACGCGCCGAGGCCGTGACCCTGATCGAACGGTTCTCGGTACGCCCCCGCGACAGCGAGGCCCCCATCGCCACCCTGTCCGGCGGAAACCAGCAGAAAGTCATGATCGGCCGGTGGCTGCGGGTGGGCCTGCGCCTGCTGATCCTCGAGGAGCCGACCGCGAGCGTGGACGTCGGCGCCAAGGCCGCGCTCCACCACCTGCTCGACGAAGCGCTGGCCGACGGCCTCGCGGTCCTGCTCATCTCCACCGACTTCGAGGAGGTGGCGGGCGTGTGCCGGCGCACCCTGGTCTTCGTCCGCGGGGCCGTGACGGCCGAGCTGAGCGGTGCGGCCCTCACCGTCGCCGGGCTCACCCGGGCGGCCTCGGCCGTGCCCTCCCCAGGAGCCGGGACGAACCCGTGAGCGCCCCGCCCTCCCCCTCCTCGCCCCGGCCCCGACCGCGCCGACTGCACGGCCCCGGGCACCTCATCGGCGCGTACGGCCTCCTGGCCCTCACCGCCCTGCTCGTCCTGATCTTCTCCCTCGCCCTGCCGCGCACCTTCCCCACGCTGGACACCGTCGACTCGATCCTGTCCAACCAGTCGATCCCCGCCCTCCTCGCGCTCGCGGCCATGGTCCCCATCGTGACCGGCGCGTTCGACCTCTCCCTCGGCTACGGCCTCGGCCTGGCGCACGTCACCGTGCTGCAACTCGTCGTCCACGAGCGGTGGCCCTGGCCGCTCGCCTGCCTCGCGGTGATCGTCGCGGGGGCGGTCGTGGGCGTCCTCAACGGGGTCATCGTCGTGTTCGGCCGGATCGACTCCTTCATCGCCACCCTCGGGACCGGCAGCATGATGTACGCCGTGACCGGCTGGATCACCGACGGCGGCCGGATCGTCCCCGGGCCACAAGGCCTCCCGGCCGCCTTCACGGACCTCTACGACTCCACGTTCCTCGGCCTTCCCGTCCCCGCCTTCTACGTACTCGCCCTCACGGTCGTCCTGTGGACGGTGCTGGAGCGACTGCCGCTCGGCCGCTACCTGTACGTCGTCGGCTCGAACCCGCGCGCGGCCGACCTCGTCGGCATCCCGACCCGCAGGTACACCGTCTACGCGTTCACCGCGTCGGGGCTGATCGTCGGTTTCGCCGGTGTGCTGCTCGCGGCCCAGCAGCAGATCGGCAATCCGAGCGTCGGCCTCGACTACCTGCTGCCCGCCTTCGTCGGCGCCCTCCTCGGCTCCACCGCGATCAGACCCGGCCGACCCAACGCCATCGGCACCGTGGTCGCCGTCGCCGTCCTCGCCGTCGGCCTCACCGGCATCGGCCAGCTGGGCGCCGACTTCTGGACGGTCCCGCTGTTCTACGGCGGCACCCTGCTCCTCGCCGTCGGCCTGGCCGGCTACGCGGCCCGCCGCCGCATGCGCACCGGCGCCTTCGCGGGCCGCGATTCGCCCGCCCTGCCGCCTCGGCCGCCGCCGGCTTCGACGTCCGACGACGGCACGGCGGGCACCGCTTCCTGACCACGCCGCGGGCACCACCTCCGTGCCCCCAGCCGCATCCTCCCGCTCGTTCCCACGTGAGGAGCTCCCGTGTACGGCAGCCGCGAAGCGATCCCTGGCGCCTTCGAGGCCCGGCTCGCCGCCTGCGCCCTGCTGGTGACGGCGACCCTGCTGACCGGCTGCGAACGCGGCTCGTCGGGCGGCCCGCAGCAGTCCACCGACGGCCCGAGCGGCTGCCCTGCTGTCCAGGCCAGGGCCCAGGCGGCCGTGGCGCGGGCGGAGAAAACCCACATCGCCTGGAACGGGCCGACCAGCGGCCCCGCGGCCGTGGCCGGCAAGACCCTCGTCTACGTCGCCCAGACCATGACCAATCCCGGAGTCGCCGGCGCCGCGAACGGGGTGAGGCAGGCCGCGCAGGTCATCGGGTGGGAGGTCCGGGTGATCGACGGCGGAGGCACCCCGACCGGTATCCAGGCGGCCATGAGCGAGGCCGTTGCCCTCAAACCCTCGGGCATCGTCATCGGCGGGTTCGACCCCGAATCGACGTCGCGACAGGCCGCGCGGGCCGACGCGGCGGGCATCCCGCTCGTCGGCTGGCACGCGGTCGCCGCTCCCGGCCCCAGTCGGCGGCCCGAGCTCTTCACCAACGTCACCACCGACGTCGAGGAGGTGGCGGGAATCAGCGCACGGTGGATCATCTCGACCTCCAACGGCCGCGCGGGGGTCGTGCTCATCACCGATGCCTCGATCCCCTTCGCCAGGAACAAGTCCGACCTGATCAGGAAGGAGCTCGCCACCTGCCCGGGGGTGCGGCTGCTCGCGTCCGAGAACATCCCGATCCCGGACGCGAGCAGTCGCACCCCGCGCGAGATCGCCTCTCTCCTCTCCCGCTTCCGGAGCAGGTGGACCCACTCCGTCGCTATCAACGACCTGTACTTCGCCGACGCCGCCCCCGCCTTCCGGGCGGCCGGGGAACAAGGCTCCGGCCCGCCCTTCAACATCGGCGCCGGCGACGGCGACCCCTCCGCCTTCCAGCGCATCAACAGCGGGCAGTACCAGGCCGCCACCGTGCCCGAGCCGCTGTCCCTGCAGGGCTGGCAGATCGTCGACGAGTTCAACCGCGCCTTCTCCGGCCGTCCGGCCAGCGGGTACACGGCCCCCGTGCACATCGCCACGGCCGACAACAGCGCCGGTGACACGACCTGGGACCCGTCGGGGTACCGGGAGGCGTACCGGAGGATCTGGGGCAGGTGACACCCGGCTCCGGAACTCGGCCGGCCCGGGGTGACGGTGGGCGCGGCGGCCTATTGCTCGGTAGGGACGCAGAGCACCGGGATGCTCGACAGGTGCAGGAGTTTGTGCGGGGTCGAGCCCAACAGGGCCCCGCGCATCGGACTCTCGCCCCAGCTGCCCACCACGATGAACCTCGCCCCATGGCGTGACGCGGCGTCGAGCAACGCCTGCGCCGGTTTCTGGTCGATGATCTCGACCGTCGCGGGTACGCCCGCCGCCTCGGCCGCCGCGACGGCGTGCTCGAGGGCGATGCGTCCGGCCTCGCGCACGGCCTCGTGGTGGGCCCGGTACTCCTCGCCCCTCGCCCCCGGGGCCGCGGCGCCGTAGACCAGCACGAGGGGCTCACGGAAGGCGGCCGCCGTCTGGATCGCGATGCTCAGGGCACGAACCGCGCCGGGAGAGTCGTCGTATCCGAGGACGATCGTCATCTCAGGACTCCTTGCCGGGGACGCCGTGGACAAGATCGGGGTCGGCCACGCCCGCGCGTTCCGACCAGAAGGCGGGTGACTTGAGCCGCCACAGCACCATGAGCACCACGCCCGCGACGGCGATGCCGACGCCGATGACGAGCGGCGGGCCGACCCCGAGCCACGAGGCGCCTGTATAGGAGTTCGCGGGGTCGGACATGTCGGAGACCGATTCCACGAGGAGCCAGGTCAGCAGTCCGGCGCCGACGAGCGGGCCGAGACCGATGAGCACGAAGTAGCGGACGCTCTCGGTCAGATGGCGGCGATAGTAGACGGCGCAGGCCACACCGGTGAGGGCGTAGTAGAACGCGATCAGCAACGACAGCGCGGTGAGCGAGTCGAAGAGCGCGTTGGTGCTGATCTGGTTGAGGACGAGGTACCAGGCGATGGCGATGCCGGCGACCCACCAGGTGCTCACGTCGGGCGTGCGGAACCGCGGGTGGATGCGGGCGAAGTGCGCGGGCAGCGCCTGACGGCGTGCCATGGACAGCGCCGTACGGGACGCCGGGATGATCGTCGTCTGCGTCGACGCCAGCGCGGAGGTGGAGACCGCCAGCAGCACGACCCAGTCCCAGCCGCCCATCACCTGGCCGGCCAGCAGGGCGAAGATGAACTCCTCCTCGTCGGCGTTCTCGGCCAGGAAGGCCGGTCCGGCGTAGGCCACGACGGCGAAACCGACCGAGACGTAGGTCACCAGAAGGATGACCGTCGACCAGACGCCCGCCTTGCCGGGCGCGGTGGCGGAGTCCTCCACCTCCTCGGTGAGATTGACCGCGGACTCCCAGCCCCAGTAGATGAACACGCCCAGCAGCAGGGCCCCGGTCAGTGTCGAGCCGCCGGCGCCGAAGGGGTTGAGCCAGTCGATCGACGGTTCGACGGAATCGAAGGTGCTGGTGCGCGCGTAGACGCGGTAGAGCGCGACGACGACGAAGGCGAGCAGACAGACGACCTGGGCGAGGATGAGGACGTTCTGCACCTTGGCGGACACCTCGGTGCCGATGACGCACACGGCGGTCATCACCAGGATCAGCAGCACCGCGAGCAGTTGGCGCACGAAGTCGTTGTCGACCCAGCTGTCGAGGCCGAAGGCGAGCAGCGCGAAGCTCACGGCGACGTCCGCCAGTGACCCGACGACCAGCACCCCGGTCATGGTGATGGCCCAACCGCCCAGCCAGCCGGCCCACGGCCCCATGGCCCGGGTGACCCACGAGAAGGTGGTGCCGCAGTCCTGGTCGACCTTGTTGAGGTAGTAGAACGCCGACGCGATCAGAAGCATCGGCACGAACGAGGCGACCAGCACGCCGGGGGCGTAGATGCCCACCAGCGCCACGATCGGACCGATGACCGCCGCCAGTGAATACGCCGGTGAGGTGGCGTTGAGCCCGATGACGAGCGCGTCGACGAACCCGATCGCATTGGCCTTCAACCCGTCGGGTGGACGTGCGTCGGTGGTGTCGTTGGCCATGTTCCCTCGCTCCGGTCGTACGTGAAGCCATACGGCAGCCATACAACAGGGAGCTTTGCGACTTCAGGTGCCATTGAGGGCTTTTCGGCCGCGGGTGTCACCGGCGGAACACCGGCGGAACACCGGAGGCATCCGAAGGCGCGGCCGGTGCCGCTCCACGGCCTTTTGCGGAGCGGCACCCGCAGGCAGGACCGCGGGGGTCAGCGGCGCGGACGTTCCAGCGTGAGGAGCAGGCCCTCGACCGCACCGGGCCCGATCCGGCCCTTGACGTCGGCGGACGTGATCGCCTTGAGGGCCCAGCCGTCCTCGGCGTGCTTGTTGAGGACCTTCTCCAGCTTGTCGCTGTCCAGCGCGTCGCCGATCAGTGACTCGCGGAAGGTGACGACCTTGTACTCGAGTGCGTAGGAACTGCTCATGACGGGGCCTCCTGGGGATGGACTGGCTGCCGGAAACGGGGACAGCCAATCACCGATCCACGTCGCCGTACGCGTCGGGGGAGTTCGTCCTGGAAGATGGCGTGTCAGGTCGGCTTGCGCCACACGGAGACGTGCTTCGTGGAGTCCTGGGTGAACGGTGCGCCGTCCCGGTCCGCGACGCGCCGCTCCAGTCCGAGTCCCGCGATCCGTGCCATCGGGTCGAGCTCCGCGGGCCACGCGTACCGGTGCCGGGAGTGCGACGCGCCGTCGAGGAGACTTCCCGCCGTCGGCGGCTCAGATCAGCCCGGCCCGGATGGCGTGGGAGACGGCGTGGGCGCGGTTGCGCGTCCGCAGCCGCTTCATCGCGCCGTAGAGGATGTATCGCACCGTGCGTTCGGAGTAGGAGAGTTCGATCGCGATCTCGTCGCACTGCTTTCCCTCGGCGATGAGGCGCAGCACGTCCACCTCGCGCGCGTTCAGTCGGGGCTCGGCCCGGCTGCGGGAGGCGACGACGTGGTGCTCCGCCCGCTCGGGTTCGCGTGCCGGACGCCCGGGAGCGAGTCGGGAAGGGATCGCGCTCTCCTCGCCGCCGGCCACCGCGCGCACCGATCGGGCGAAGACGTCCGGGCTGCAGAAGTCCCACCACACCACGGCGCGGACGCCCCGCCTCTGCGCAGCCGACAGGTCGGCCCGCCACCTCTTGCCCACCACCACGAGGAAACGTGCGCCGGGCTTGTCGCACAGCCGGTGGAGCAGGTCCAGGGCGGAGGCGTCCGCCACGTCCACGGCGACCACGATGGCGTCGGCCTCCCCGATCCTGTCCCGCGGCAGTTCGTGCAGACGCGGGTCCAGTGCGACGAAGCCGGCCAGTCCGGCACGGACCAGGGGAGCGGGCGCGTGGATCGCCACGCGCACGGTCTCGCCGACTGCTTGCCGAGGCATGCGCCCCCCAAATCACACAGGTTTTCCACGAGTTCAGGAGGGCGATGCTGCCACCCGGGAAGACCGGACCTCCCTGCCAGGAGCCCCACGCCCGTCGACCGAGGGAAACCTGGCGCGAGCGGCCGGGCCGTTCTCCCTGTACGGACCGGCAAGGTTCGCGGTCGCGCCTTCCACCGGAAGGGGAGAAAGCACCACGATGGCGGGGGAAACGCGTTTCGACGTCTCCCACGGCTGCCGGTCGATCGGCGGCGGCATTTCCCCCGGGTGCCACCGGGCCCCTGGCGACGCGCCCGCGGAGTACCGCGGACGGCGTCGCCGCAGAGCCGGTGACCAGTTCTGGCAACTTCTAGTAACAAAGGTGGCCGCATGATCGCGTCCATTGTCCCGTCCGTGGTGCTCGTCCTGGTGTTGCTCGGGGCCGCCGCATGGATCCTGCGCAGACGCGACTCCTTGCCCGGACAGGTCCGTACCGCGAGACCGGGCGTCCACCGCAAGGAACTCGAGACGGTCGCCCTGGGGCTGAGGGCCGTGGCCGAGGGGCGGGCGCACAGCGCACGCGCGCTGCCCGAGGTGCATGCGGTGATCCACTCGGGTCAGCGGCTGACGTTGCTGCTCGCCGGTGCCGACACACCCGCGCCCGCGCCATGGACCGCCGACCTCTCGGGCAAGGAGTGGTGGGTGGAGCCCAAGGACCTGACGAGTCCGGCGAACGGGGGCGCCGAGCCGGCGCATCCCTACTCCCTGACCGTCACCCTCGGCCGTCATCGAGGCGACAGGGTGCTGGTCGACCTCTCGCTGCTGTCGGGGGCGATAGCCCTGACAGGTGAGGACAACGATGTCCTGTCCCTGGCGCAGGCCCTCATCACCGAACTGATCGCGGGACCGGTCGGGTCGCTCGCCACGGTCGTCCTGGTGGGCTCGGCGGCCACCGCGTCGGTCACCGACGGGCTGGGCGCGAGGTCGCCCCGGCTGCGCACCGCGGCCACCCGGGACGAGGCCCTGGCCTTCCGGGACAGCGTGCCGACGGGTTCCGACCGACGACCGTCGGCCCTTCAGACCTCGCAGCCGGACAGCACCGCCCTGGTGACCGCCCGGGCACACGCCCGCCGCCTCTTCGTGGTGACCGCCGCCCAGTTCCGCGACGAGAACTGGCGGGACGCCGCGCTGCGCGGCACCGACGCGCTCCTGGTGCTCGGCTATATCGGCGACGACGCCGACTGGAACTTCCAGGTGAACGCCGACGGCTCCCTGGACACCGGGCGACTCGGCTTGCCCATCGACACCCACGCCGTCCGCCTCGTCTGACCCGCCGGCCGAGGAGCGGCCGTGCCCGGCGCGCGGTGTCCGCGACGTCGGGCGTCCGGCCGCAGACACCGGCCGGTGTGCCGCGGCCTGCGCACCGCACGTCAGCGCCGGCTCGACGGCGTCCCGGGGCCGGGCGCGGGGAACGAACCTCCGGCCGCGCCGCGCGTGCCGTCCGGTACCAGGTCACGGCGGGCGAGGCTGCCGTCCAGCCAGGCCGCCGCCAGCTCCACCCGGGAGCGGCAGCCGGTGCGCTGGAACAGCCGCGTCAGCCGCCGCTCCACGGTCTTCTCGCTCCACACGAGCCGCGCCGCGATCTGCCGGTTGGTCGCCCCCCGGCTGACCATCGTGGTCAGCTCGACGTCCTGCTCGCTCAACTCGTCCCTGGCCGGACGCACCCGCGGCAGGACGAGGGTCCGGCGCCGCGTCATATGACCGAGCGAGGTACGGGTGGCGCGCCCGATGCCCAGCGCCTGCGCTCCGCGGGTGGCCTCGGCCAGCCATCGTTCGCAGTCGTCGCCGATCTCCACCAGGCCCAGGTGGCAGAGCAGTTCCAGGTACGCGTCGCCCCGTCGGCGCACCGCCCGCAGAGCGGCCAGCGCGCTGTCCACGTCGCGGCGCACCACGCCTCGGCCCAGGAGCACCGCCTCGCGCGTCATGGAGGAGCCCACCTCCTCGTCCAGCGCCTCCAGTTCGTCCAGCGCCCGCTGCATGGCCTGCGGCACGCCCTCCAGCAGAGCGAACGACAGATACCGCACCAGCACCTTCTCGATGCCCGAGAGCAGACCACTTTGCCGAGCCCGTCGCACCTCGCCGAGCGCCCCCTCCATCGCCTCCTCCACCTGGCCCGACCAGTACCGCACCCCCAGCCTCGCCCAGGCGACGAGCGGGTGGGTCACGGTGCCCGGGACCAGCTCCAGCCACGCCCGTGCGTACCCCAACTCCCCGCGCGCGCAGTGGATGTCGGCCGCGAGCGCCCGGGCGGCCTGCGCGGGGCCGGCCGCGATGCCACGGGTCCGGCTGCGCGCCTCGATCCGGCGGGCGGACGCCAGCGCCCGGTCCCAGTCGCCTCGCAGATACGCGCGCACCATGGCGTGGTACAGCGCGGCGGTGCTGTTCCCCGCCCCCGGGTAGCGGTCCCCGAGCACGGCGGCCAGGGCGCCGGCCAGGTCCGCGTGTGCGGTCGCGGTCCGAAGCCGGTCCAGGGTCCGGACGCCGTCCGCGCCGGGCGGCAGGACGTCCGGCAGCCCGGCGCGGCTGCCCGCGGCCCCGGCCAGCAGCCGGAGTTCCGCCGCCGAGGGCAGGGGCCCGGAACCGGGCCGGGGGTCGGCGGCGGCAGGCCCGCGGGGGGCCTGCGCACCCGGACGGGGCGTCACCGGACCGAGCCCGTAAGGACCGACGAGCGCCGCGAAGCCGGCCACGGCGGGCGCGTGCTCCACCGCGGCACAGCCGCGGGGACCCGCGTCGGCGTCGGCGTCGGCGTCGACGCCGCACGGCGGTAACCGGTGCTCGTGCAACGCCGCCAGCGCCCACACTCCGGCGACGAGCTCCAGCCCTTCCCGGTCCGGCGCCTCGGCGATGTGCTCCGGCTTTTCCCGGTCCTGTTCGGCGCAGGGCGCGGCCAGGCAGGCGGACAGCGGTTCGCCCAGGGCCAGCGCGCCGGGGTGATCGGCGTGGCGCAGGCTCAGCTCGGCGGACTCGCGCAGCACGCCGGGGGTGCGGCGGTCGTGCGGCGGCAGGCGGCGGAGCGCCGAGGAGTAGGCGCGGACCGATCGCGACCAGTCGGACCTGGCGTCCGCACGGGCCGCCGCCAGCAGTACGTCCACCGCGAGGGCGTCGTCCAGCTCGGCCCCGGCGGCGGCCACGTGGTCGGCCAGCCGGGGACAGCCGCCCCCCGCCGTCTTTGCGCCCAGCCGGTCGGTCAGTGACCGGGTGATCAGGGCGTGCAGCGAGGACACGGCATGACGCGTGGGCAGCGCGCGCAGCGCCGCCGCGAGGGCCGGAACGGCGAACGCGATGCGGCGGTCCTCGTCCACGGTGAGAATCCCGTCCGCGACCAGTGGCGTCAGCGTGCGGTCGACGAGACCGGCCCGGCGTGGCCCGCCCGGCTTCAGCCGGAGCAGATCGTCGAGCCGTATCTCGGCGTGCTCGAGGTTGCGGGCCACCGCTGCCGCCGCGTCCAGGGCCCCCGCGTCCAGGGCCGCGGCGTCCGGGGCCCCCGCGTCCAGGGCCGCGGCGTCCGGGGCCCCCGCGTCCAGGGCCGCGGCGTCCGGGGCCCCCGCGTCCAGGGCCGCGGCGTCCGGGGCCGCGGCGTCCGGGGGACCGGTCGGCCGGCAGAGCCGGCTCAGTCGCGCCACATCCGTGGTGAGTCGCAGCTCCTCTTCCGGCTCGGTCAGGCACACATGACCGTCGAGCTCCAGGAAGTCGCCGCGCTCCGCCATCGAGTCGAGCACCGACAGCACGGCCTCGGGGGTGCCCGCCATCGGACCCAACGCCCGCGCCACCGCCGTCACCAGGGCCGGTTCGACCGGGCGGCCGAGGTGCCGCACCACGAGGGCCTCCACGTCGGCGGGGCGCAGCGGCGGCAGTTCGAGGAGCCGGTCGGCCGCCGCGGTGAGCTGCCGGACACCGTCGTCCCCCGGGTGTGCGGGCCGGCCGGCCAGCACCATCGGCACGCCGGCCGGGCGGAAGACGCGCAGCAGCAGGGCGAGGGCGGACGCGGTCGGCGACGGCATCCGCTCGACGTCGTCGATCACCAGCGCGAACGGGAGGTGACCGGCCGCGTCCGCGATCACCTCGCCGAGCGTGGACAGCAGGGCCAACTCGCCGCCGCGGCCGCTGTTGCGCAGCCGGGTCCGGCGGACGGCACCGGTGCGGGCCGGGCTCCAGCGGTCGTGGACCTTGGTCAGCACCTGGTGGACGCCGTCGGCGAGGGCGGCTGCGCCGGTCGCGTTCGCACCGTCGTGACAGCGCAGGCGCAGGACCCTGGCGCCTTGCCCGACCACCGTTCGGCGGGCCTGTTCCAGCACGGCGGTCTTGCCCGTGCCGGCTCCGCCGACGAGCAGCAGGGTGCGCGCCGAGGCACCGGTGGCCAGCAGGGTGTCGGTGACTTCCCGGAGCTCGTTGTCCCTGCCGACGACAGGCCCGCACTTCGGCACGCCCACTCCTCCTGGTCCGGTACTGCGCGTGTGAACGGCCGACCGGAGCAGGAACGTTCGCGGCGCGGTGCTTTCGGAGCCCGCTGCCCGAGAGGAAATGATCATACGGAAATGGCCATAATGGTGCGCAGTGTTGACGGCCCGACCGCGGGGCCGCCGCAGACGCGTCACACGGTCGGGTCCGGTGCCACCCGCCTCGCACATGACGTCGAAGAGAACCCGGTGGACCATGACTGCTCCCTCCGAAAGCCCCTGGCTGGTCCACGGGGGCACGGCCGCGAGCCTCGACCGCTCGACCGGCTGCCCGGTCGGCCGCGAGCGGGAGTCGGACGAGGTCCAAGGCCGTCTCGGGGATCCGGCCGGACCTCGCCTGGTGCTCGTGCGGGGCGAACGGGGAGCCGGGCGCAGCGCGTTCCTGCGCGCGCTCGCCGAACGGCTGCGCGCGGAAGGCACGCCCGTGCTCGCGGTGGGCTGCGTTCCCGGCGACGACGCCCGGCCGCTGCTGCTCGCGCTGCGGCTGGTGATGGCGCTGGAGGAGCACCTTTCCGGCACGTCACACCGGCGCGCGGCGAAGCCGGTCACCGAGGCGCTGTACGCGGCCGAGCGGCGCGACGGGACCGCGATGGCCGCACTGCTGCGCGCCGCTCTGGAGCGGTCCACGCCCGTGGTGGTGGAGTTGGACGACCTCCACCTCGCCGACGCGGATTCGCTGGCCGTGCTCCGCGGGACCGACTTCGCGCGCGTGCCGTCCGCGGTCCGGCTGCTGGCCTCCGCGGTGGGGCGCGGTGAGCGGAGCGCCCGATGCCGGAACGGGCACCGGGCGGCACCCGACGACCGCGGCGCCGCGGACGACCAGGGCCGGACGCCACCGCACCAGGGTGCGGCCGGCCCCCTGGAACAGCAGGCGGACGTGCCGTGGGCGCACACGGTCGTGCTGTCCCGTCTCGGGCCGGACGAGACGACGGCGGCGGTGGCACGGCGGTTGCGGGCGACACCCGACAGTGGTCTGTCCCGGCGGGTGAGGGAGTTGACGCACGGGGTTCCCGGCGCCATCGACGCCCTGCTCACCGGGTGGACGCGGGAAGGGGCGATCCGGGTCGCCGACGGTCACGCCTTCATCGGGGTGCGGACACCGACGCCGGTGCTGCCGGACGGCGACCGGTTCGTCGCAGCGCTCGACGCGCTGAGTGAGCCGTGCCGCGTGGTGGCCGGGGCACTGAGCATCCTGTGGCCGCTGGGCCGGCGGGCCGCGGAGCTGATCGCCGTGGCGACCGGACTGTCCGCCGAGACGGTCGGCGACGCGATCCGTGAACTGATCGACGCGGAGATCGTCGACGTCGGGCCCGGGGCCGACGGCGCCGCGGCAGACGGATGGACGTTCGCCGTCGCGCTGACGGCACACGCCGTCCGCGAGCGGCTTGGGCCGCTGGAACGCAGTCGGCTGTCCGCCACGGCGGTGGAGGCGGTGTGGGCGGAGCGGGACGCGGCGGGCGCCGCGTACGAGGCGGGGCCACCGGCGGTGGCGCTGTCCGACGAGCCGGACGCGGTGGCCTACCTGGCGGACCGGGTCGCCGAAGCCGGGCACCTGGTCGACCGCGACCGTGCGGTACGGGAGTTGACGACCGCCGCGAAGCGGCTGCACCCCGACTCCGAGGGCAGGGGAGTGCTCCGGTGGTGCAGGGCGGTCGGCAACCTCGTCGAGCGGCCCGAGGACCGCGTCCCGGCCCTTCAGAGGTACGCCAAGGCCGCCTACCAGGCGGGGGACTACCGGACCGCGCGGACCATCGCCGAGTCGATCCTGCGCAACAGGGTGGACGTGCTGGGCCCCCATGCGCTGCAGGACACCGCGAACCTCCTCACGGCGGCGACCGCCAACGACTCGGACTGGCGGGCGCTGTCCCGGCTGGCCACGGCGCAGTGGTGGGACGAACTGCGGCTGCCGGGCCTGGTTTCGGTGACCGGACGGGCGCTGGCCCTGTGCGGGCTGGCGCGATGGCAGGAGGCGCTGGACCTGCTGGCCCGGACGGAAGAGGTGTGGGCCACCGACGTCCGCGGCCGGGTGAAGCCCGGCTACTTCCGGGCCGTGGCGGAGATGGTGCTGGGCCGGCCGGAGCGGTTCCGGCGCGCGCTGGCTCTCCCCGAGGCCCCGAACCTCGGTGCCGAGCACGTGTACGCGCTGGCCACCACGATGTTCGACGAACTGCTCAGCGGCCGGGACCTCAACGCGGCGGAAGACCTGCTGGCCGCACAGGGCCTGACCCCCGACCGGCTGTACCCGAGCAGCGTGTTCCTCCGGCGCCACCTCCAGGGCCGCTGGGACGAGGCGCTGGAGCCGGCCCGCTGGATGCTGGCGAACAACAGGATCCACACGCCCGCGGCGGACGGCTGTCTGATTCCCGCCCGCACCGCGGAGATTCTCCTGGCCCGGGGCCGCACCACCAGCGCCCGCCGCCTCCTCGACAGCGTGCGCGACCGGGGCGAGGGCCGTCCGGAGTACTCGCTGGACGCTGTCGAGGCCGAGGTGCAGCGGGCCCTCGGCGATCCGAACGGCGCCGAGAAGACACTGCGGCGCGGCCTGGACGCGGCGGACGCCCACGGACATGTCGCGGGCGTCGACGAACTGTGGGCCGCCCTCGCCGAGGTGTACGCGGAGACGGGACACACCGGCGAGGCGCTGACCTGTCTGGAACGCCTGGAGCGGATCTCCGACCGGACGGGCAGCGGACGGACGAGGCTGAGATTCCTGCTCGCGTCGGCCCGCGTGCCGGGGCAGGACTCTCCCGGCACCGCCCGGGACGGCCTGCGGGAGGCGGTGGATCTGGCACGCTCGCGCAGCCAGCCGTTCGAGACGGCCGTCACCCTCGTCGCCGCGGCCGATGCCGGCGCGGGGCCGCCCACGCTGCTGCACGAGGCGTACGAACTGTTCGGGCTGACCGGTTCCGCGCTGGCCCGCTTCCGCACCAGGGCCGCCATGCGGGAGGCCGGCGTCACCGTCCCGGGACGCGCCCGGGCCACCGCCGAGAACGAGCGCCTGCTCGCGACCCTGATCGCCGAAGGGCTCACCAACCGCCAGATCGCCGCGGTGCTGCGGCTCAGTGAGGACGCGGTGGCCAACCGGCTGTCCCGGCTGTTCGCCCGCACCGGACTGCGCTCCCGCACCGAGGTGGTGACGGCCGTGCTCACCGGCCGGTCCGACCGCCGGCTCGCGCCCGAGCCCTGGTCGAGTTCGCCTGCGGCGCACCTTGTGTAATCTGAAAATTAACCTTTCGCGTGTATTTGACTTCGTACAGGCTTGCGCGCCCGATCCGGTGCCGCGTGGGCGAAAGGTAGTGCGGTTGTATGTACCGTGCTAGGCTTCAAGCTAGTTGCAGTTGTGGTTCCCGAAACTTCAAGTGCCTCGGCGACTGTCTGTCGCCGGGCATTTTTGTATCTCCGGTGCTTATCCGGACGGGGTTCATTGTGGCAACGCATGGGTCCACACGGTGTGGACCTCTGGGCACTGCCCCGAAGGAGATGTGACATGGCTACTGGCACCGTCAAGTGGTTCAACTCGGAAAAGGGATTCGGTTTCATCGAGCAGGACGGCGGCGGCCCCGACGTTTTCGCTCACTACTCGAACATCGCCACCCAGGGCTTCCGTGAGCTTCAGGAAGGCCAGAAGGTGAACTTCGACGTCACGCAGGGCCAGAAGGGCCCGCAGGCGGAGAACATCACGCCTGCCTGACGCGAAAGCGTATGAGGCAGCTGGGGCCCGCACCACGTGGTGCGGGCCCCAGCTTGCTGCTTTTAGGGGATTCCGCAGATTCACCTGGAATTCTTTCAGTCTCATTTTCGGCTCGTGCTTGCAATTCATCCGGCTCATTGCCTCACCCGCCGGGAATTCCTCGATGCGTGCCCCTCGAGGAAGGTTCTCCGTTGAACCGTTCAGCTCGCACGAATGACCGCTCCGAGTTCGCGCTCCCGGTCACCGTCACCCCCGCACTTCCCGCCGCCGCGACCTTCGGCGAACTGGACATGCCCGCCGAGTTGCTGGAGCTGCTCGCCGGGCACGGCCTGACCGAGCCGTTCCCGATCCAGGCCGCCACGCTGCCGAACTCGCTCGCGGGCCGGGACGTCCTGGGGCGAGGCCGCACCGGCTCGGGCAAAACGCTCGCCTTCGGTCTGGCCCTCCTGGTGCGCACGGCCGGCCGACGTGCCGAGCCGCGGAAGCCGCTGGCCCTGGTCCTCGTCCCCACTCGCGAGCTGGCCCAGCAGGTCAGCGACGCGCTCACCCCGTACGCCCGGCTGCTGAAGCTGCGGCTGGCCACCGTGGTCGGCGGCATGTCGATCGGCAGGCAGGCCGGCGCGCTGCGGGCCGGGGCCGAGGTGGTCGTCGCCACGCCGGGCCGCCTCACGGATCTCGTCGAACGCAAGGACTGCCGCCTGGACCGGGTGGACATCACCGTCCTCGACGAGGCCGACCAGATGGCCGACATGGGCTTCATGCCGCAGGTCACCGAGCTGCTCGACCAGGTACGCCCCGACGGCCAGCGCATGCTGTTCTCGGCCACGCTCGACAGCAACATCGACCTCCTGGTCCGTCGCTACCTCCACGACCCGGTGGTCCACTCGGTCGACCCGTCGGCGGGCGCGGTCACCACGATGGAGCACCACGTCCTCCAGGTGCACGGCGCCGACAAGTACGCCACCGCCACCGAGATCGCCGCCCGCGAAGGGCGCGTGCTCATGTTCCTGGACACCAAGCACGCCGTCGACCAGTTCACCCGGCACCTGCTGGGCAGTGGTGTCAGGGCCGCCGCACTGCACGGCGGCAAGTCGCAGCCCCAGCGCAACCACACCCTGGCCCAGTTCAAGGACGGCCGTGTCACGGTGCTGGTGGCGACCAACGTGGCGGCCCGCGGCATCCACATCGACAACCTCGACCTCGTCGTCAACGTCGACCCGCCCGCCGACCACAAGGACTACCTGCACCGCGGCGGCCGTACGGCACGGGCCGGCGAGTCCGGCAGCGTCGTCACGCTGGTCACACACAGCCAGCGCCGGGACATGGCCCGACTGCTGTCCGACGCGGGCATCAGGGCGCAGATCACACCGATCCGCTCCGGCGAGGCCGAGCTGAGCCGCATCACCGGCGCCCAGGCGCCCTCCGGCGTCCCCATCGGCGGCAACGGGCCGGCCGCCGCGGAGCGTCCGGCGCGCGGCGGCGCACCCTTCCGCGGTATGGGCACCCGCCCGGGGCGGCCCGGCCGCGGTGGCGAGTCCCGCAAGGCCGCCGATGCCCGCCGGGCCGCCGAGGCCCGCGCGGCCGCCCGGGTACGCCGGGGCGCCTAGGTAGGGCGCTTCTTTTGGATCAGCCCGGGTCCGCGGCGCCCGGCACGGCATCTCGCGGCGTGGTCGCCCGACCCGCGTACACCCGGTACGCGGATCATGCTCCGCCTTGCGATGCACCGCACCGGACACCGCGGCCTGATCCGACCCGATCCAAAAGAAACGCCCCAGCCGACACCGGGCCGGGGCCGGGCCGTCGCCCCCTCGGGCCCGCCCTGCCGTTTCCGCGTCGTCGTCCACCTGTGCGAGCGGCCTACCGCCGACGCCGTGCCGCCCGGCCACCTGCACCATGCAGTGGCAGCGCTCGTGGAACGTCCCCCTTGCCGCCCGGCGGGGCGAGCCGGTGGCCGGGACGGGGTTCTGCCCGTGTGGCGTGCCGGTGGCGCGGCACTAGTGTCATCGGCATGAGCGAAGACTCCCAGCGCCTCGTCACCATCGAGCGGACCGGCGCCGGCCGGTTCACCGCGACGAACGTCCGCGGTGGCACGATCGGCTTCGGTACCCGCTCCGATGCCGACGGCGGCACCGACTTCACCCCGGTCGAACTCCTGCTCGCGGCGATCGGCGGCTGCACCGCCGCCGACGTCGACGCGGCCACCGGCCGGCACGTCGAGCCCGCCGAGTTCACCGTCACCGTGACCGGCGAGAAGGTCGGCGACGAGTTCGGCAACCGGATGACCGACCTCGCGGTCACCTTCACCGTCAGCTTTCCCGAAGGCGCCTCCGGCGACCGGGCCCGCGCGATCCTGCCCCGGGCGGTCGCGGTCTCCCACGACCGGCAGTGCACCGTCAGCCGCACCGTCGAGATCGGCACTCCCGTCACCGCGACCGTCACGGACGCCTGACCGCTTCGCGACACCGCCGACCCGTTCCCTGCGGGCCGGTGACAAGCGTGCCGTCGCCCGCTGTGTTCTTGTGAGCACTTCCCGAGCACCCGCGTTCCACGGCCCTGCCGTCCGGCTGTGAGGACGAGCCGTAGCGGAGGAAGGTCGTGGCGCGGCGCGGTACTTGCGGGGTGGCGCCGCACTCGGGGCGGCGGTCCCGGGATCGCGCGGGTCGCGCTGCCCCCGTCGTTCACCTGGGGCGGGTCCTGGGATAGGGTCCGACCGGTTCCGGCTACCGAATGACGACGCGCCGGTACGGGGAGTGCCGGAGGGCGGCGGAGCGATGGAATCGCAGGTGGGTGACGGCGGATCCGTGGACCTGGACGGCGCGCGGCTGGAGACGATGACTCCGCAGCCGCTGCTGACCCGGGACTACGAGACGCGCCCCTCGCTCGTGTACGAGCGGCTCAGGCAGCAGCACGGCCCGGTCGCGCCGGTCGACCTGCTGGGAGTGCCCGCCTGGCTGGTCCTGGGCTACCGCGAGTCGCTCGAGGTGCTCCAGGACGACGCCGCGTGGCCCAAGGGACTGGAGAAGTGGCGGGCCCGCTCGGAGGGCAGGGTGCCGGCCGACTGGCCGCTCGGACCTTCCCTCGAGGTCAACCATGTGCTGATCCAGGGCGGCCCCGGCTACCGGCCGCTGCGCACGGCGTGGGACGCGGCCCTCAAGCCGTTCCAGGACCCGCGCCATCCGCAGGCCAAGCGGCTGAAGACGGCCGTCGGCGCCTACGCCGACGAACTGATCAGCCTGGTGGGGCAGGCCGGCGGCACGGGCTGGGCGGACCTGTCCGCCCAGTTCTCCCGGCCGCTGCCGCTGATGGTGGCCAGCCGGCTGCTCGGCTTCCCCGGTTCGCAGGGCGACGACGCGCTGATGGACATGTGGCGGGTACTGGACGCGGGTCCGGACGCGGAACCCGCCCTGGAGCGGCTGCTGGCGGCGCTCGCCGAACTGGCGGCGGGCAAGCTGGAGAAGCCGGGGGAGGACTTCCCCTCGTACCTGCTGGCCGCGCATCCCGACCTCTCGCTCGACCAGCTCGCCCGCGAGTTGTTCATGCTGCTGGGCATGACCTCCGACCATGTCGGCATCCTCATCTCCAACACCGTGGTCGAGGTCGTCTCGGGCGAGGGCGGCGTGCGGGCCAGCCTGTCCGCCGGGATGGTCAGGGAGAGCATGAACCGGGTGGTGATGCGCAAGCCGCCGCTGGTGAACTTCGTGCCGCGCTTCGCGGCCGCGGACACCCGGCTCGGGAACTACACGATCCGGGCCGGCGACCCGGTGTGGGTCTCCTCCGCGGCGGCGCACGCCGACCCGCTCTTCGCCGACCACGTGGAGTCGGGCACCACGGTCAGCACCCGGGCGCACCTGGCCTGGGGCGCCGGCCCTCGCCAGTGCCCGGCGCGTGAGCTCGCGTCGACGGTCGCGGCGGTCGGCGTGGCCCGGCTGTTCGAGCGGTTCACCCATCTGGACCTCGCCCTCCCCGCCGATCAACTCCCCTGGCGTTCCTCGCCCTTCATGCGCGGCCTGCGCTCGCTGCCCGTGCGCTACGAACTGGCCACGATGCCGGAGCCGCCGTCCTCGCAGGCCCCGGCCGAGGAACCGGCCGGGATCGGACTGCCCGATCCGGCCGTCCGGCAGCGCTCGTCGCTGTGGCGCTATCTCACGGGCCTGATCGGCGTGGGCCGCTGACCCCGCGGCAGCGGCGCGCGTCGGCCTACGACCGGCTGACCACCCGGCCCAGTTCGATGCGGCCGATGCGCGGGGCCCGGCCCGTCGCGTTGCGGAAGGTCACGCTCTCGGCGCCCTTGCGCAGGTCGACGGGGAGACCCAGGGTCCAGTAGTCCTCCCGGCTCCAGGTGTTCTTGAAGGTGAGCCTTCGTGGTGCTCCGGCGCCGACGGTGACATCCGCCGTACGGGACAGGATGTCGGTGTTGTAGGCGTGGCCGTTGTCGCGGCGGTCGTCGTGCGCGTAGTGGACGACCAGCATGTAGCGGCCGGATTCGGGTGCGTGCACCGTGAACTCGGCAGTGCTGGAAGGGCTGTTGCCGAGCTCGTCGATGCAGGAGCCGCCGAAGGCGTGGGCGGAGTCGACGAGCTTCGCCCCTCCGGTGAGGGTGGCGCAGGCGGCGGCGTAGGAGAGGGTGCCGTCGGTGGAGCCCGCCCCCGAGACGTCGAGGGACCGGACGGCCGCGTGCCGCGCGGTCAGTGCGACGCGGTTGTTGCCCGCCACCAGGTAGAGCCGCAGGGGCCGGTCCGGCGCCGCCGTCACCCGCTCGCCGTGCAACGTGAGGCGCACCGCCGCCGAGGCCCGCGGCACGACCGTGCAGTAGCCGTCGCGAGGGGCGTAGACGTCGAAGACGGCCCGGTCGCCCTCCCGCAGGACCAGGGCGCCCGTGCCCACTCCGGCCGACGAGGAGTAGTCGTACGACGGGCTGCCGTCGATGTCGGCGAGGGTCGCCTCGTACGACGCCGACGGCGCGCCGGCGCGCGCGGTGAGGTCGAGGCGGTCGAGGGTGACCTCGGCGTCGCCCTTGGCGAGGGTCAGCACATGGGTGCCGGCCGACAGCTCGACACCGAGGTCCTTCCTGGCGCGGTAGGCCCGGTTCTGCGTGGAGGGGTAGGTCACCGTGACCGGGTCCGCGCCGTCGACGAGCAGCCTCTGGGTGGCGGGGGCGCCGGACTGGTTGCCGTAGAGGATCGCCAGGTCGTACCGCCCGTCCGCCGGGACCGTCACCGTGAAGTCGACCCTGCTGGATGCGCTGTCGAGGGAGCCGACGTCCTTCGTGCCGGAGGCCGCGTAGCCGCCTGGGTCGGCGACCGTCCCCAGGGTCCGCACCCGGCCGCCGGTGATCGCCGCGTCCTCGGCCTCGTACGACGCCGACCAGGGCACGGCCGGGGCGGACGGGGTGCCGGCGCCGCCCGGGGTGAGGACGATGCGGTACGCGGACATCCGGTGCCCGCCGCGCAGCGGCACCGTCACCGAACCGTCGGCCGCCACCTCGAGCGCGGTGCGGGCGAGGACCCGCGGAGCGGCGTGCTGTCCCTCGTAGCCCGACCAGGCGGCCTCGGCGACGGTCGCGACGACCGCGCGGCCGAAGACGGCCCGGTGGACGCCGCGCACCACGACGTCCACGTCGCCGTCGGAGCCGCCGAGCAGCACCTGGGCCTGACGGCGCGAGGTGTCGAGCGAGGCGAGGCCCTGGAGGGTGTCGACGGTGTGCGGCCGCGGCGGGGTGACCCGCACGGTGTCGCCGGTCAGCCCGGCGTACCAGCGGAAGAACCACCAGCCACCGTTGGGGATGTTCGTGCGCACCACGTTGCCGTCCAGGTTGCCGGCGGCGTCCCAGTAGGCCTGGTTGGCGTACACCTTGTTCCGCTCGAACATCGACACCCACTGCACGAGCTGTCCCGGCACGGACAGATCACGGCGGTTGGCGTACTCGTCGATGCTGATCCTCAGCGGTGCGATGCCCAACCGGCGCTCGATCGCCCGGTAGTCGTCGTGGTGACCTTGGAAGTCCCGCAGCGAGTCCGGGCCCAACTCGTGCCAGGTGACCACCTGGGGCAGCACGTTCTCCCGCTGGGCGAAGGCGAGGAAGTCGGTCATCAGGCGGGTGTGGTAGCCGGTCTCATTGGGCCCGGCGATCCTCGCGCCGGGGGCGAGGGCGCGGATGCGCCGGTACACCGTCGTCCAGTCCTGGAAGAACCGGTCGCGGTTGGCCTCGTACCGCGCGCGGTCGGGGACGCCGAGGTCGTACCAGATGCGGTCGGGCTCGTTGAAGGGGATGTGGACGAAGCGGTCGCCGTGCGGGTGCGCCGACACCTCCTCGACGATCTTGTCGACCTTGGTGAGGTAGTCGTCGATGCCCAGGTTCTCGTAGGGCCACTCGGCGTAGACGTCCTGCATCATCACGTTGATCTCGCCGCCGCCGTTGCGGAAGAACGACCCGGAGACGGAGAGCGCGTCCCCGTTGGGGTGCTGGGCGCCGCCCTCCGGCTTCTGCGTGATGCTGGTGATCTTCAGCGGTGCGAGCACGGCGTCGCCGGGCACGCCGTCGTCGCCGAGCCCGTACAGCGCGCCGTTGGCGCCGAGCAGCACCGGACCTTCGGAGTCGGCGAGGTCGACGGTGAGGCGCTGCGCGGCGGTCTCTGACGGGCGTGATATGTGACCGGTCACATCCATGGGGGGATTGTGACCGGCCCTACGGAGACCGTCAAGGGAACGAGAACCGCGACGAGCCACTGACCGGGCGTGAGCACCGCCTGACCGACCTGACCTCACAGACGTACGACCGGGACGGCGGCGAACTGACCGACGCCGGGCTGTTCGTGGCCCTGGCGGCCTGGCATACGCATGTCCTCGAGGTCGGGTGACGGTCCTCCGCGAGGGGCCTCAGCCCATGCTCTTCGCGCCGTCCAGGGACTCGCGGATGATGTCCGCGTGCCCCGCGTGCTGGGCGGTCTCCGCGACGATGTGCAGCAGCACGCGGCGGGCCGACCACCGCGCGTTCCCCTCGAACCAGGGGGCCGCCGGCAGCGCGTGGTCAGCGTCCAGATCGGGCAGGGACGCGATCAGTTCGTCGGTGCGGTGAGCCACCGCGTCGTAGTCCTTCAGTACCCCCGCCAGCGTCTCCCCGGGCAGCATCCGGAACTCGTCGGCACGCCTGGCGAAGTCCTCCTCGGTCATCTTGGTGAAGTCGGGCATCGCCGACGCGCCCTCCAGGATGAACGCCGCCCAGCCCCGCTCGACCGAGGCGACGTGCTTGATCAGGCCGCCCAGACACAGCTCGCCCGCGGTGGTCCGCTGCCCGGCCTGCTCGTCGGTGAGGTCGCGGGTGGTGAAGCGCAGGAAGTGCCGCTGCTTGGCGAGCGCCTCCAGCAGGTCGGCGCGCTCGCGGCTGACGGCCGGTGCCGAGGCGCTCTCGTCGAGGGGGGTGGGCTGCTGGTTCATGGACGCCTTCTTCCGTGAGTCCTCTTCCGTGTGCGAGCACCACGTTAGGAGGGAAAGAGGTCAGATCCTGTCCTAATGGTGCCGGGTTCACCGTGATGTCTCCACGAACGCCGCACGGGACTCCGCCCCCATCTCCGCACCCACCTGCGCATCCGCTCCCCAGGCCGCCGCGCACAGCGCCCGCTCGACCTCGCCGGTGTAGACGGCCGCGGCCAGCCAGGCGCGGGCGAAGCGGCCCGTGTCCGCCGGGAGCAGCCGGCCGAAGGCGTCGCGGGAGCGGTCCGCCGCCGCGGACCGGAGTTCACCGAGCAGCTCGCCCGCGGTGGCGAGACCGACGCGGCGCAGCCGTCCGCCGTCCCCCGCCCCGCTGTCCGGGAAGCCCAGCACCCGGCGGCCCCCCGACACGGCCTGGTGCACCCGGCGGCGCAGAACGTGCAAGGGCGCCTCGTCCACCGGGGGAGCGGGGGCGGGCGGGGCCGTCGTCGCCGTGGGCAGGTCCGCGTGCTGGAGACGGTCCAGGCCCAGATCCACCCGCTCGCCGGGGCGGGCCGGGTGCTCGGCGGCGAGCAGCAGGGCGCGCGGGAGCGGCCCCGGGGCGAGACGCGCGACGACCCGCAGCCGGCTGCCCCGGGCGGCGGCAAGGAGGCGGAGGTTGTCGCGGTAGGGGAGCGCGGGATCGTCGTGGGCGACGGCGAGCCGGACCGTGCGGCCTTCGCAGTCGGCCAGCAGACGGTCCCCCGTCGCCTCCCGGACCGTGCCCGCCAGGGTGACGTCGAGGAAGAGCAGGCCGTGGCCGCCGGCCAGGGCGCGTGCGACCTGCTCGGCGACCGGCACCGCCCACAGCCGGTCGAGCGGCTCGGCGCTCCAGGCCGTACCCGACGCGCGCACCGCCCGCACCCCGGCCCCGGCGCCGAGCCGGCCCGTCGGGGAGACGGTGGCGCCGGACACCGCGAGGCCCGCGCGCGACAGTTCACGGTGGGTCAGGGCGGTGTCGCCGATCCTGACGGTCCGGTCGGCGGCGCCGGTCGCCCGGCCGGGGCCGCCCGGAGCCACGTCGGAGACCGTGTAGAGGCGGCCCTCGGCGTCGGCGGTCCAGGTCACGGCGCCCGCGTAGCCGGTGGTCGTCAGGACGGGCTCCGAGAAGAGCCCGTACAGCCGCAGCGAGCCGTCCGGGGTGTACGGCTGACGTACGCTGCCACGCAGCTCGGCCAGGTCCCGCCCGGTCGCGAACGGCAGGCGGTGCGCCATGCCGAGAACGGTGCGCAGCGCGTCGGCGAGGTCGGGCAGCCGGTGCGCGGGGTCGGCGGAACGGGCCGCGCGTACCCCGTTCACCACGGAGACCGCGGCGGCGGCGACCCGCGGGAGACCCGCGAGCCGCGCGGTGTGCGCGGCGCGCAGCAGCTCCGCCTGGAGCACCGCGCCGCAGCCGTCCGCACCGGCTTCGAGCACGGCGGCCGCCGCGTCGTACACGGTCCGCGCGGCGGCGAGTTGGGCCGGGGCGGCCGTCTCTTCGTCGGGCGGCTGCGATGCCTCTTCGGCTGTCGGCGCTGCGGGTGTGCTGTCGGGAGTGTCCTCGGCCACCGGCGCGGCCGAGGCCGCCGCCGCGCGGTGCAGACAGTCGGGGGCGAGCAGGCAGCCGCAGCGGATCGCGTCCGCGCTGGTCACCGCGCCCTCGGGCGCGTGGAGTTCGAGGTCGGTGTCGTCGTCGACGGCGATCCGCACGGTGTCGCCGTCGCGGACGACCGGACGCGCCGTCAGCTTGGCGATGCCCGCGTCCAGTCGCTTGCGCAGCCGGGGAGAGAGCGCCTCGACGAGTTCGGCGGTGACGGACGGCGCGACCGGCGGCAACAGGTCCTGGCTCATGCGATCTTCTCCCCTACCCAGCGGGCGAGTTCGAGCGGACTGAGAGCGGCGACGGGCATGCCCGCGGCGACGAGCTGCCCCGCGACGCCCGTGGAGTAGCGCGGCCGGCCGGTGTCGTCGAGGCTCGCGCAGCCCAGCACGTGGCAGCCCGCGCCGACCAGCGCACGCACCTCGGCGAGCAGCCCGCCGAGCGGATAGCCCTCCTCGAAGTCGCTGACGACGACGACCAGCGTCCGCGACGGCACGGTGACCAGCTCACGGGCGTGCCGCAGCCCCGCCGCGATGTGCGTGCCGCCGCCCACACTGACCTCAAGCAACAGCGACAGCGGGTCCTCGACATGGCCGGTGAGGTCCATGACCTCCGTGGAGAAGGCCAGGAAGTGCGTGGACAGCGTCGGCACCCCGGCCAGCACCGATGCCGTCAGCGCCGCCCACACCGTGGACGCCTCCATGGACCCCGACACGTCCGTGACCAGGATCAGCCGCCAGTCGGCGGCCCGCCGCGCCCGGGTACGGAACACCGGGCGCTCCGGGATGACCCGGACCGTGCCGTCCGGGCCGCGCCGCGCGGTCGCCAGATTGGCACGCAGCGTGCGCGGCAGGTCGAGGCCGCCGCCCGGACGCCGGCTGGGGCGCGGCAGTGCCGTGCCGTGCAGCGCGGGGCGCAGCCGGGTGGCCAACTGCCGGGTCAGCGCTTCGACCAGCCGCCGTACCAGCGGGCGCAGCGCCGCCAGCCGGGCCTCGGGCAGCCCGCCCGCGTGCCGCAGCACGGTGCGCAGCAGATCCACGGAGGGGCGCACGCTGTCCGCGTCCAGCTCCGTGAGCACGTCCCTGCGGCCCGACGCGGCGGCCGCCGCCAGCACCTCCTCCCGGATGCCGGGCCCGAACAGCGCGGCCAGCTCCTGCGACCACTCCCGCACCCCTGGAT
Organism: Streptomyces zaehneri; assembly: GCF_032248645.1. Taxonomy (NCBI): domain Bacteria; kingdom Bacillati; phylum Actinomycetota; class Actinomycetes; order Kitasatosporales; family Streptomycetaceae; genus Streptomyces; species Streptomyces zaehneri. Next base: position 200,007 of record NZ_JASTTJ010000002.1, on the reverse strand, counting down.
ACGGCGCGTCCCGGCCACCGCCGGTACCCGGGCCCGTCAGGTCCCCGCGGCTGCCCTCGCCGCGCCCGCTGCCGTACAGCTCGTCCAGAGCCGTCGCCAACGCGCGTGCGGAAGAAGGGAGCTGGTCACTGCGACGGCCCAGGAGGAGCCGCCACCGGTCGGCGGGGGCGAGCCGACGGTCGAGACCGTCCTCCCCGGGGGATCCGGCCTTGTCGGTCGCGGTCGCGGTCGCGCTCGCGGTCGTTACGCTCACCGTCTTTTCGGTGGCCGCCTGTTCGTCGCCGCCCGGGGCGGGCAGCAGCCCCAGCGACCGCAGGGCGGCGCGGGCCGAGAGGTCCGCCCCGGCCCAGGCGGCGAGGGCGGCCGGGTCCAGCCCGTCGGTGTCGGCGACGCGCCCGGTGCCGAGGCGTTCCTCGACGGCCGAGAGGAGACGGTCGCGGGCCGCGGGGCTCAGGGTCTCGAAGCCGCCCCGCAGCGCGGGCAGCCGGTCGAGGAAGTCCCGGTCGGGCAACTCCGACACCCGGCCCAGCAGCGGCTCCAGCGCGGGCGCCGCCGCTTCCAGCAGCGGACCGGCGGCGGCCAGCAGCCCGCTCAGCCGGGCCGTCAGCGCCGACCGCGAGTCGGCGTCGACGGCGCCGTCCACCCAGGACGCGACCCGGTCGCCGAAGGTCCGGGCGCTCTCCTGCCCGAGCAGCACCCGGACCGCTCCGGCGGCACCGCGCATCAGCGGGGACCCGTCGGCGGCCAGCCGGGCGAGGGCGTCGGTGAGCCGGATGCCGCCCAACAGATCTGCACGGTGCGCGAGTTCGAGCAGGGCGTGGGCGTCGGCCGGGTCCTCGGAACCGGCCAGTCCGTCCACCTGCCGCACCGCCGCCGCGGTGAGCAGCTCGGCCACCGCGGCCGCCCGCGCCGTACGCTCCCCGTCGGCGCCGAGCCCCGCCACATGACCGGAGCGCAGCCGGTCCGACAGGGCAAGCCCGGCCAGGAGCTCGGGCAGCGTACCGGCCAGGGGCAGCACCTCGGCGACGTCTTCGAGCCGCTCGTCCGCCAGCGTCGGCAGGCCGCATTCCGCGGCTTCCGCGAGCCCCTGGAGCACCTGTGCGGCCGTCGACCCGCCCGCGTCCCGCTCCGCGCGCCGACGTTCCCGCAGCACACCCTCGGCGGCCTGCGCCGCGGTGACCCCGCGCACGCCGGCCGCGGTCAGCATGGCAGCCGTCGCCGGCGTCCAGCGCACCTCCCAGCGCGAGGTGAGGGCCTCGGCCCCGCCCGCGCCGACCACCTCCCTCGCCTCTCCGTACGGCACACCGCACACCGTCAGCCGGCGCAGCAGCAGCTCACGGCGCCGGTCGAGGTCCGACCGCAGCGGGTCGAGCCGCAGATCCCGCGCCGGACCGGAGGCGTTCTCCGGTCCGGGCAGGCCCAGCCCCGCCACCTCGGCCTCGACCGCCGGGACGAGGCCGCTGCGCGGCGCGCCGGGCGCCGGCCGGCCGGTGCGGGTGCCGACCAGCACCCGCTCCATCGCCCGCGCCACGGCCCGCCCACGTCCGTACGGCTCACCCTGCGCGAGGACCGTCTGCACCGCCTCGACCAACTCGCCCCTGCCCGCCGCCGGCAGCCCGCGCAGCCGGGCCAGATCCGAGGCCAGCCGGGTGATCTCGCGCGCGTCGGCCGGCCCGGACGGATGCCCGAGGTCCCGCAACGCGGCACACACCCGCACGGCCGCCCCCGTCAGCGCCTCCTCCAACGCCTGCGGATCGCCCGCCGCCCGCAGCACCATGTCCTGCCACTCCGGGTCCCGGATACCGGCCGGATAACCGGACCGCTCGTCCAGCAGGGCATAGGCATACGGAATCAGCGAGGTGATCCACCCCGCCCGACTCCCCACGGCCCCTTCCTTCGGCTCGCCGGCCCCCGGGACGGCCTCTGCGCCCTGTTTGCCGCCGGCCGGTACGGCGTCTGCGCCGCGCCTGCCGATGGCCGGGGCGATGGCACCGGCCTGCCCGCCGCCGGCCGGGGCGGCGCCGTGGTCCTGCCGGCCGTCGGCCGGGACGGTGTCACCGGCTCGTCCGCCGAGGGCCGACCCGGTCAGCGCCGGTGCGTGGAAGGCGCCTACGAGCACGGCGGCCCGCTCGCCCCGCGAGGTGGCCTCGGTGATCCGGGACCGCATCCACCGCTCGCGCCGCAGGTCCAGTTCGGGCACCCCGCCGGAGGCGGTCGCGTCCTCGCGCAGCGCCCACCCCGTCAGCAGGGCCGCCCGGCGCAGCGCCTCGGGCGGTGAACCCGGGGCGGTGGCCTCGACGAGCCGGTCCCACAGGTCGTCGCCGGGACGGCCCGTGAGCCGGGCCCGCAGCGCGCCGGCGAGTCCGGGTGCCTCGGCCCGCGCGGTGCCGTCGCGCCCCTCGCCCCACGCCCGGTCCGCCAGGGGCAGGTCGCAGGCGAGCACCGGGACGCGGTGCCGGGCGGCCCAGCGCACGGCGGCCAGCTCGGGCGAGAAGTCGGCGAACGGATAGAACGCCGGGCCCCCGCCGCTCCCGCCGTCACCGGGCGCGGCGGCGAGCGCGACCGGGGCCCGGGTCTCCTCGTGCCCGAGCCAGGGCAGCCACTCCTGCATCTCGGCCGGCAGCTCGACCAGCAGCACGTCGGGCTTCGCCTCGTCCAGCAGTGCGGGCACGGCGGCGGCCAGCGAGGGCGCGTGGTGCCGCACCCCGATGAGGTAGGGCCCTTCCGGGTCGGTGAGGGCGGCGAGAGCCTCGTCCGGGGAGTCCGGGGAGTCCGGGGAGTCCGGGGAGTCCGGGGAGTCCGGGGAGTCCGGGGAGTCCGGGGAGTCCGGGGAAGCCTGTGCGCCGGGGGAGTCCGGCGCGGTGGTGGGGTGCGGGGACACGGCCGTCAGCCCTCCAGGACCGTGCGCAGGTCCCACAGGGTGCGCCAGGTGGCGGAACCCTGCTCGGCCCGGCGGCGGACCGGCCCGTCCCAGTAGCCGCGCAGCCGAGCCGCGTCGGCCGGATCGTCCTTGCGGACCACGCCCAGCAGATGGCCCGGCAGCAGCCCGAGCACATCACGGTCGCCCGGGAAGTACGCCGCCGCGAGCGCCAGCGCACCCGCGACGGACACGGCCTCCGCGGTGCTCATCACCGTGGACGGCCGCTCCACCTCCCAGCCCTCCGCCGAGCGGCCCTCACGCAGATCACGGAAGGCGGTCACCAGCGCCTCCAGCACGGCGTCGTCGACCTGGAAGGGCGCGCCGGCCCGCTCCACCGAGGCCCGTGCCTGGCTGCGCACCAGCGCGGTCTCCGCGTCGAGGTCCGGAATCGGCCCGACCGTCTCGAAGTTGAAGCGGCGCTTGAGGGCCGCGGACATCTCCGAGACGCCCTTGTCCCGCAGGTTGGCCGTGGCGATGAGGTTGAAGCCGGGCGCGGCATGCGCCAACGCGTCGTCCGAGCCCGCGAGTTCGGGCACGGCGATGCGCCGCTCCGACAGCAGCGAGACCAGCGCGTCCTGCACCTCGGGCAGACAGCGGGTGACCTCCTCGACCCGGGCGATGGCGCCCCGCGACATGGCGGTCAGCACCGGCGAGGGCACCAGCGCCTGCCGGCTCGGCCCCTGCGCCAGCAGCAGGGCGTAGTTCCAGCCGTACTTGAGCTGGTCCTCCGTCGTGCCCGCGGTGCCCTGCACGACCAGTCCGCTGGTGCCGCACACGGCGGTGGACAGCAGCTCGGACAGCATCGACTTCGCGGTACCGGGCTCGCCGACGAGCAGCAGCCCGCGCTCGCCGGCGAGCGTGACCACACACCGCTCCACCAGCGCCCGGTCGCCGACGAACTTGCCCTCCACCACCAGCCGGCGCGGCACCCCGGCCGCCGCCTCGGCGTCCTCGGGCAGCTTCAGGGCACGGCCGTCGCTGCCCATGACGAACGTGACGACGGCACGCGGGGTGAGCCGCCAGGCGGGCGGGCGCGGCCCGTCGTCGTACGCGGCCAGGAAGGCCAGCTCGCCGGCGTACCGGTCCTCGGGCGGGACGATCTGGCGAACCGGGCCGGGGGAGCCTGCGGAGTCGGAATCGGAGTCAAGGGACAGGGCGGTAGTGGTCATCGGCGCGCGTTCTTCCAGAGGGGGCGGGAGGGTGGTCATCGGCGGCGGCCCTTACGGGTGGCGCGGGTGGTGAGCTGCTCGTAGGCCGGCGCGTCGCCGGAGCGGACGCGCTCCCACGCGCGCGTGAACAGTTCGGGCACGGGCATCAGCGGCAGCACACGACCGTAGGCGCGGACCGGATAGAGGCCCTCCTTCCAGATCTCCACCGGCAGCGCGGGCGACGACAGGTCCAGCCAGCCGCACGGCAGGAACAGGGTGCGTCCGGCGCGCGCCCGCCTGGCCTCGACGACCAGCTCGCTCGCCGCGAGTTCGGCGCGGGCCTTCTTCGTCCGGGCGGGCTTCCAGCCGGTCCAGCGGGCGCAGTTGCGGTCCGTGGGGTCCGGGAGCGCCAGCAACTGGAGGTAGAGCGCCGCCGCGTCCTCGCCGAGGCCGTGCCGCGCGGCGACCTCGGTGACCAGATCTGGCACGCTGAAGGTCGGGTCCTGGGCGTGTCCGGAGGGTCCCTCGGGATCGCCCCCGACCGCGACCGCGCGGGCCAGTTCGTCGTCGAGAAGGGTCCGCAGGGCCCGCATGCCCTCGCCCCGTCCCGGTCCGACCAGCCCCTCGACGAGCCCGAACACGGGGTCGTCCGGAGCGCCGAGCGCGCCCGGCCGGACCAGGACGGTCTCCTGGTCGCCGTACCAGGGGCGCAGCGCCAGCGCCTCGCCCACCGGTGTCAGACCGTGGGCGTCGGCGCCCCCGGTGGCGGGCAGCCCGTACGCCTTGCGCAGTTCGACGGCGGACGAGGAGCCCTTCTCCGTCCACGCGACGTCCAGGTCGAGCAGCAGGCCCTGGTCGGCGAAGCGGCGGCGCAGGGCGGCGAGGCTCTCCGGCAGGACGGCCCGCAGCGGGTGCCCGTACGGCAGCGAGTAGGCGAGTCCGGCCAGGGCGGTCACGGCACCCGTCAGATGGTTGCGGCCGGGCAGCGCCGCCGGGTCCGCAGCGACCAGGTTGCCGTCCTTGTCCGGCCGCTGGACGGTGGTGCGGCTGATCCAGGGGGTCAGCCGCGGGTTGAGGACGTCCTCCGCGGAGCCGGTGGGCAGGCCGCCGAGGGAGAGCTCCCCGGCGAGGTCCTCGGGCAGCCGGACGACCTCGCCGAGCCGCTCGGCCCACACCCGGCCGGCCGCCTCCGTGTCCGGCCCGGCCGTCCACAGGTCACCGGGGTTCCCGGGCAGCAGGGCACCGACGAGGGCCGCCCGGTCACCACTTCCCACCGAGGACAGCAGGGCGTCGGCGAGTTCCTTCTGGCGCGGCTTCAGCCCGGTCGCGGCGATCACCTCGGCGGTGAGCTGCTTCGGCTTGCCGGCCAGCAGCACCGCCGCCTGCATGGGCCCCAGCCTGCCGTGGGTCGCGGCGGCGAGGGCGGCGGGCGCCTCCGGCTGCCAGGGCGCCGGGCCCTTGTCCCGGACGAGCCCGGTGACGGCGCTCAGCGCGTCGGCGGGGAACACCGCCGGGTGCGCGGTCTCCCGCTCCAGCGTGAAGTGGGCGATCGCGCCGAAGGAGCCGGCCGGATCGTGGTCCAGGGCGAGCCAGTGCACCCGCCCCGCCTGCCGGTCCAGGTTCCGGCAGCCGAGGACGACGACGGTACGGCCGTCCCGGCGCAGCACCTGGCCGACGCGCTCCTGCTGCTCGTGCGGCTCGCTCAGCACGACCTCGCGCAGGGCGGCCCCGGGAGCGGCCAGCGGACCGTCCGTGATCGCCTCGAACAGCAGCAGCAGCGCCTCGCGGTGCGCCTCGGTCACCGTGGCGGAGGCGGCGCGGTACGCGAGCGGGCGCAGCATGTCGAGCACCGGCGTCCACACCAGCCCGATGCCCGGCAGGGTGAACTCGTCGCTGCGCCATCCGTCGGCGGTTCCGGTGGACCGGGCGGCCTCGGCCAGGGGCTTGCCGTCGGCCGGCTTCCCGGACAGCACGTGGTTCACGGCGCGGACCTGGCGCAGAGTGCTCCAGCGGACCTCGCTGCCCCACCACCCGTGCACCTCGGTGAGCCCGGTGGTGGCCTCGCGCAGCGTCGCGTCGTCGCCGTGCTCGGGCTTGAGGTCGGCGAACATGCCGTCGATCCGACGGCGTTCCGCCTTCGGCCGCTCGACCGGCGGCGCCACGAACGCGGCGGTCGACTCCGCGAGCCGCAGCACCGCGCGCACCAGTGAGGCGACACCCGCGACGAGGCTCCCGCCGCCCAGCGAGGGCAGGGAGCGGGACACGACCTCCTGGACGACCTCGTCCGCGGGCGGCACGACGGCAGCGCTGTCCGGGGTCCCGTCCACCAACTTGGCCGCCGCCAGCTTCGCCTGCCGCTGCGCCAGCGCCTCCTTCGCGGCCCGCAGCAGCTCGGCCGCCTGCTCGTCGGTCAGGGCCCGCAGCACCGCCGACGCGCGCTCGTCGCGCGGGCGAAGGGCGTGCCAGAAGCCGACCGGCGGGACGAACCGGGTGCCGGCGGCGAACTCGCCGCCGCGCTCCATCGGTGTCACCCGGCCCAGCTCCCCGGCGGCCGACGGGTCGTCGCCCGCGTAGAGGGCGATCTGCCGGTGCAGCGCGACGGCCACGGGCTCGGCCCCGCCCGGCAGCCGCAGCGCGCCGAGCAGGACGCCGGGCGCCCGCCCGCCGGCCCACGGCAGCGTGACGGTGCGGCCGTCCGGGGCACCGGCGACGGTGCGGGCCTCGGCACCCTCGCCCTCGACGCGCACCCAGCGGCCGAGCACCGTGCCGTCCGTGCCGAACGGGCTCCGCTCCAGGCCGGGTTGGAGCGGCAGCACCTCGCAGTGCTGCTGAAGCAGGGGCGCGTCCTCCCGGATGCCGGACGACAGGAACGCGGGCAGCGAGGCGCGCCCGTGGGTGCCGGAGACCGGGTCGTACTCGAGCCACACCTGCTGCCGGCCCTGCCTGCCCTGGCGCCAGTAGGAGGTGCCGTCGCCGAGGATGCGGCGGCTCGGCGGTACGGCGGTGTCACCGGCGTGCAGCGTGCGCCCGCCGGTGGCGCGGCCGCCTCCGGGGACCGGGATCGACGGTTCGCCCGCGTCGTTGCCGCCGTACCAGTGCGGGAGCTGCTCACCGCCGAGCGGGAAGACGTCGGCGGGGCGGGCCGACCAGTAGCCGAACTGCTTGCCGTCCTGCCGCCACATGACGAGCAGTTCGCCGTCGGTGTAGCGGTAGCTCGGGCGCTGCCAGCGGTCCAGCGTCACGGGCAGTCGAAGGTCGTGCTCGAGCAGGATCTCCTCGGGGCCGACGACGATCACCTTGTGGGCGCGGGCGAGGATCAGCGCGGGCCAGGCCTCGCTGACGCCGAGCGTGTCGTCGCGGTCGCGCCTGGTCTCGGCGTCGAGCCGGCGCAGCGCCTCGTCCAGCGCGGGCCAGCCCAGCTCGTCCAGCAGGCCGGCCCGCAGGGTGTGCCCGAGCAGCGGCGCGACCGCGCGCGCGGAGACCACGGCGACGGCCGCCGGGCTGACCCGGGCGGCGACCGTACGGAAGGGGCGGAGCCGTTCCAGCGCCGTCCGCGCGGCGGGCAGGCCGACCGCCGAGGCCAGTTCCCCGGCCGCGTCGTCCAGCCACTCGCGCAGCACCTCGGCGAGCACGGGGTGGGCGGCCAGTTCCTCCAGCACCGTCGGCGCGGGGCGCAGGCCGCCGAGGGTGCTGATGTCGGCGTACAGCAGGCGGCGCAGGCGGGGGTCCGCCGCGGTCGCGGTGAGGTCGCGCCGGCCGGGATCGCCTTCGCGCAGCCAGCGGTCGATGGAGAGGTACACGACCTGGTCGGGGCCGGGCAGCGTCAGCGACACGCCCTGGGCCGCGCACAGGTCGAGCAGGTCGAGATCGGCGCCGGCGTGCCAGCGGCCCGAGCACAGATCGACGGGGCGGCCCAGGTCACGCAGCCGGGGCCCCATCCGCTCCACCAGGGCGAGGGTGGCCGGGGAACGGCCGCTGACGTTGCCTCCGTGCTTGCGGTGCAGGGCCCACCGGCCGAGCCAGTCCGCCGGGTCCACGCCGGACGCCGTCTCACCGGTGAGGAGCAGATCAGCCCCGCACTCCGCGAGCAGGGCCAGCCAGAACTCGTCGTCCTCGACGGAACGCCCCAGGCCGGCCGGCATGATCTCCAGCAGTCGCTCACGCACCTCCGGCCGCCGCTCGGCGAGGACGGCGAGCGTCGACCGGTAGGCGTTCCAGAAGGAGGCGGGGGCCCGGACCGCGGCCGGCGAGGCGAGCAGGTCGGCGACCAGGGCGCACTCCTCGGTGACCCGGTCGAGGCCGGCGGCCTTGATCAGCCCGCGTGCGTCCTGCGGCAGGGACGCGTACGGCGGCATCCCGGCCGCACAGCGCTCCACGGTCAACTGCCGGAACTGCGCCCAGGCCTCGGCCGCGTGGAGTCGCGCCGCGAGGGCCTTGACGTGCTCCTTGAGCGCCTTGACGGTGAGCGCCCCGGCGAACGCGAACTCCAGGAACACGGCCCGCTGCCGCTCCTCGTCCACCTTCAGCGCGTGCACCCGCTCGGCCTCCCGGGCCTTGCCGAAGAAGGCGGAGGCGTACGTCGTGTTCTCGTGCTGGAGGAAGACGCGGGCGGCCTGCTCGTAGAAGGTGGGCAGGAAGTGCGGCACGGCCCGGCCGAGCCGGGTGCCGAGCGCCTCGAAGCCGTCCTTGGCGTTGCCGGGGCGGGACTTGGCCTGCCGCGCGAGCCGCTCGACGTCCTTGACCAGCGCCAGCGCGTGGTGGCCGTTCGCCGGGTCGTTGACCAGCGCCCAGGCGGGGAAGCCGAGGGTCTCCCGGCGTACCTGACCTACCTCGGGGGTCTCCGGGTCGCGGGCCAGCCCGAGGAAGTCCAGCGCCAGGTCCTCGGCCTCGCCCAGGGTGCCCGGTACGAGCCGCACGATCTGCCGGTCGTCCAGCGCGGGGTGGGTGTACCTGCGGACGGTGAGCGTGTCGGCGTCCTCGCGGGCGGTGCTCCCCGGGGGCAGCACCGCGCCCGCGTCGAGCAGTGCGCCGGCGGTGGTCTCGTCGTAGGTCGTCATGCCGCCCGCTCCTCGTCCTCGATGTCCCGCCCGGCGTACAGTGCGGCCGCCATGCGCATGCCCTCGGACCAGGCCACCGGCCCGATCAGACCGAGCTTCAGCACCCGGCCGGCGGAGTCCGTGAACACCAGAGGTCCGGTCTCCGCCTCCTCGTAGCCCTCGTAGTCGCCGACCCACACCCGGGCCTCGACGGTGCGGTTCTCCTCCAGGACGGAGGTGACGGCGTGGCCGCCGCGCACGCGGTAGCCGAGCTGGGTGACCCGGCCGTGCAGGAACCGCTGTTCCTTGAACGAGCCGCCCGCGTACTCCTCGACCGCGGTGCCCTCCGCGTCGAGCGTCGCGGGACGCCGCCACACCTCGCGGAACAACTGCTGGGCGCGCTGCTCGACGCCGAGTTCCACGGCGAACTCCCGGAGCTCCTCCAGGTCGTCGAGGAGCACGGGGTGCGGGAGGTGGACCAGTTCGGGCGTGATGCGGACGGTGTCGCCGTCGAGGTCGACCAGACCGAGTCCGCGCTCGGGGTCGGCGTCCCGCAGGAACCCGGCCACCTCGCCGTCGGCCCCGGTGACGACGAGGTCGCGCAGGGCGGCCTGCCAGGCGGGGTCGGGCCACACCTGGGCGACGACGGCGAACGGCACCGGCAGCGAGCGCACCATCCACCGCTCCACGTCGGCCAGGCACTGGCGTTCGTGCCGTTCCAGCCACTCGGTGAGCTGACGCAGGCCCACCACCGCCGGCTCGTCGGCGATCTTGAGCGGCACGGACTTCAACCGCCGCCCGGCCGCGTTGCGGCACACCACCTTGCCGTCATCGAGGGCGACTTCGTAGTCGCCGGCCGACACCCACCCCATGTGTGCCTCCCGCACCCGCAGTGATCAAGTGACGGGAAGACTAGAACAGGCCACTGACAACGGGATCCGGAAGGCGCCGCAACGGGCGGCGCCCCGGGGCCCGGCCGGGCGGGACCCCAGGTCAGCGCCGTGCGGCGGGCCTCGCCCGGGGCATCGGGCGAGGCCCGCCGGCCGGAGGCGTCAGCCCTCGACCCAGCCGTGGTTCTTCGCGAACTGCGCCAGGCCGGCCCGCACCTGGACGATCTGCTCGCCGGTGAGCGAGGGCGCCGCCGTCAGCAGCGCCTCGGTGACGTCCCGGGTGAACTCCTCGGTGCTCAGCACATCGCACAGGACGTCGTCGTCGGCGGCCAGGGGCTTGCCGTCCGCACCCCGCGCGAGCCGTACGCCGGACGCCTTCGGACCGCGTTCGCCGTCCTCGATCTCGAACTCCACCACGATGCCCCGGCGCACCTGCGACTCGGGCATCAACATGTCGTTGACGTGCAGGAAGACATCTTCCCCGCCGTCGTCGGGCGTGATGAAGCCGTAGCCCCGCTGACTGTCGAAGCGCACCACACGACCAGCAACCATCCCAACCCCCAGCAACCTCGAAACACCCACATCGGTGAACCTGTCCAGATCGTAGTCAAGGCGACCGGCCCCGGGCGACTCAGGGCGTTCACTGTGCGCGATACAGCGTGGTGAGCAGCTCGACCACGGCCTGCGTCGCGGGGTGCGGGTCGTCGCGCCACCACACCAGCCGGACCGCGACGGGCTCGGCGTCACGCACCGGCCGGTAGACGACGCCGGGCCGGGGGTACTGGTTGGCGGTCGCCTCGGCCGTCATCCCGACGCTGCGGCCGGTGGCGATCACCGTCAGCCAGTCGTCGACGTCGTGGATCTCCTCCGTGGCGGGGCGCGCGCCGGGCGGCCACAGTTCGGGGGTGGTGGTGCCGGTGCGGCGGTCGACCAGGAGGGTCCGACCGCCGAGATCGGCCAGCCGCACCGAGCGGCGCCGGGCCAGGGGATCGTCGGCGGCCAGCGCGCACAGACGCCGTTCCAGGCCGACGATCGCCGCGTCGAACCGCCGGTCCTCCAGGGGCCTGCGCACCACCGCCATGGCGCAGGCGCCCTCCGCCAGACCGGCGCTCGCGGAGTTCACGCGCACCAGCTGGAGCTCCGTCTCCGGGCGCTGCGCCGTCCACTGGCGCTGGAAGGCGAGGGTGTGGCGGCCGAGTGCCGACCAGGCGTAGCCGATGCGCAGCCTGGTGTGTCCGCAGGCCGCGTCCTGTACCAGGACGTCCACCTCGCCGAGCACCCGTCGCGCGTGCGCCGCCACCCGCAGCCCGGTCGAGGTCGGCGTCACCACCCGGGAGGTACGTCTCAACAGCCTTACGCCCAGCGCCTGTTCGAGCGAGGCCAGGGTCCGGGACACCGCCGCCTGGGAGACCCCGAGCGCGGCGGCGGCGTCGGTGAAACCGCAGTTCCTCGGGCCGCTGACCATCGCGCTGGCCGCCGCGCGCCGCCGGGTGGACGCCTGCTGCGCGGTGATCGCGGCGGCGGGCGCGGTCACCCTGATGCGCCCGCAGCCCTCCACGGACTATCCGGGGATGGCGCTCGGGCTGCTGGCCGCCGCCTGCTGGGCGTCGTACATCCTGCTCGACCGCACGGTCGGACGTCGTGTCCCCGGCGCCCAGGGCGCGGCGGCCGCCGCGACCGTCTCCGCCGTGCTGTTCCTGCCCGTCGGCGTGGTTCTGGTCCTGCGCCACCCGCCGACGGCGCAGTCCGTCGGCTTCGCCGTGGCCGCCGGGGTTCTCTCCTCCGCGGTGTCCTACCTCGCCGATCTGTTCACGCTGCGGCATGTGCCCGCCGCCGCGTTCGGCCTGTTCATGAGTGTCAACCCGGTGCTCGCCGCGCTGGTGGGCCGGTTCGGCCTGGGGCAGGACCTCGGCCTCGTCGACTGGTCGGCGATCGCCGTCGTCTGTGCCAACGCCCTCGGCATCCTCGTGCCGCGCCGCTGACCGGGATCAGGACTCGGATCGCTCCGCGTTGCGCTTCTTGATGCGGACGGTCTCCCTGCGCACCTCGGCCTGGGTGGCGCGCTCCTTCTCCAGCCACTCGGGCCCCGCGTCCTTGACGGCCTCGATCTGCTCGGTGGTGAGCGCCTCGGTCACTCCGGCGCGGGCCAGGCCGGCGATGGAGACGCCCAGCTTGGCCGCGACGACCGGACGGGGGTGCGGGCCGGTCTCGCGCAGCTTGAGCAGCCACTCGGGCGGGTTCGCCTGGAGCTCGTTCAGCTCGGCGCGCGAGACGACGCCCTCCTGGAACTCGGCGGGCGTGGCGGGGAGGTGCACACCCAGCTTCTTCGCCGCCGTGGCGGGCTTCATCGTCTGGGTGTTCTGCTGCGACTTCATACAGTCCAGGGTATCGGCCGCGGCGAAGACCTCCGACCACAGCCGGTAGCCTGGCGGGATGACCGACTCGGCGGACTCCCCCTCGTTCCGGCTCGCGTACGTCCCCGGAGTGACGCCCGCCAAGTGGGTGCGGATCTGGGCGGAGCGCCTGCCCGACACCCCCCTCACCCTCCTTCAGGTGACCCCCGCGGAGGCCTCCGACGTCTTGCGCGAGGGGGCCGCGGACGCTGCCTTCGTGCGGCTTCCGGTCGACCGTACGGTGTTCAGCGCGATCCCTCTGTACACGGAGACCACCGTCGTCGTGGTCCCACGGGACCATGTGATCACCGCGGCCGAGGAGGTCACGGTGGCCGACCTCGCCGACGAGGTGGTCCTCCATCCGCTGGACGACGTCCTCGGCTGGGAGCGGCTGCCCGGCGAGGCCGCCTTCGAGCGCCCGGCGACCACCGAGGACGCGATCGAGCTCGTCGCGGCGAACATCGGCGTGCTGGCCGTGCCCCAGTCCCTGGCCCGCCTGCACCACCGCAAGGACCTCACCTACCGGACGATCGTCGACGCCCCCCGGTCGGACATCGCCCTCGCCTGGCCCGAGGACGCGACCACCGAGCTGGTCGAGGACTTCATCGGCATCGTCCGCGGCCGCACCGTCAACAGCACGCGGGGCCGTGCCCAGCAGGCTCCGGCGGCGGAGCGCAAGGGCGAGCGCGAGCGTCGAAAGCCGCAGGCCGGCGGCGGTGCGGGCAAGAGCACCGCCGGAGGAGCCCGCGGCCGCGGCGGTGGCGCCAAGGGCGGTGCCACCAAGGGCGGCGGCGGCCGGCGCGGTACCGGCGGAGGCAAGCCCCGCCGCCGTTCGTAGCGGCCTCCCGCGCTCTCGCGCGGTCCGGGCACGTAGGTCGCCTGTCGTACGCACAGCAGGTCTCGGCGGTGGCCGCGCCGGTCGTCCCCGCGACGACGTCCCTCGCCTTCCAGAGCTCCGCCGTGCTGGTGCCGCCGCCGAACTCCCCGCTGGAGAAGATCCCCCACATGCGCTGGAGCGCCGCTTGCGAGGGCGGACGCTACTTCGAGGCCGTTCGCCCGATCGACTCCACCAGCGGCAGCAGCCGGTACGGCACACGCTCACGCAGTGCGACCTCGCTGCGGGTGCGGACCACCCCGGGCAGACTGATCAGCTTCTGGATCACGTCCTCCAGGTGCGCGTTGTCGCGCGCCACGACCCGGGTGATCAGGTCGCCGCCGCCGGTGATGGAGAACGCCTCGACGATCTCCGGTACGGCGGCCAGCGCGTCGCCCACGTCGTCGAGGTGCCCCTGGGTGACCTCGACGTGCACGAACGCGAGTACCGGGTGACCCAGGGCGGCGGGGGAGAGCGACGGCGCCGCCCCGGTGATCACGCCGTCCCGTTCCAGCCGGTCGAGGCGGGCCTGAAGGGTGCCTCGCGCGACGCCGAGGAGCCGGGCGTACTCCCGCACGCTCGTCCGCGGCTGCTCGAGCAGCAGGCGCAGGATGCGGGTGTCCAGCTCGTCCACGGCCATCCGGCGGGCCTCCTCGCACGTTCGTGATCAGCCGACTGTACCAATGGTCCAGCGTGACACGCGGGGCCCGAGCCATCGGCTGGTTGGGCGCCGCCGCCGAAGCCGCCGCCGCAGCCGTCGGCGAGAGTGTGCCGATGGCAGGCTGTCGGCGAGGGGATTACGGCCTGTACTGAGCCATTGGCTCAGTCGAACCTACCCCTGTTGAACCACCAGTCCTCCGGATGCTCAAATGGCGGAGTCGATGGCGCTGCGGATCCCCGCGGCGCCTTTCTCATGTCGCGGTACCCCCGCGGCGCATCAGGGTGGGGAAAGGGGCGGGGCAGCTTGCTGAAGAGGGCGTTCGTGGCACCGGATCCCGGACGGGTGCGACTGCGGTTCGCCTCCCGGGCCGTGCTCGGCATCGGGCTGGCCGTCGCGCTGTGCGGGCCGGCCGGGCTTTCGCTGGTGGCGGCCATCACCGGTGGCCTGGCCGCGCTGCTCGCGCTGTTCACGGTGACGGACCCGACGGTGCGCGGACAGGCCGTGACCACCGCCCTGCTCCCGGTTGTCGGGCTGCCGGTGCTGGCGCTCGCGGCCGTCCTGCACGACGTGCCCGTCGCCCGTGACGCGGCCTTCCTCGCCGTGGTCGGGGCCGGGGTGTACGCGCGGCGCTGGGGGCCGCGCGGGCACTCGCTCGGGGTGTTCGCGTTCATGACCTTCTTCGCCGCCCAGTTCCTGCACACCGTCCCCGGTCAGCTGCCCGAGCTGTGCGCGGCCGTCCTGCTGTCGATCGCCGCGTCGTCCGCGGTGCGCTTCGGGGTGTGGCCCTACGAACGGCGGCTCCCGGCGCCCGCGGCCGTCGCCCCGCCGGCCGGCGGGACCGGGCTGGCGCGGATCACCACGCGGCAGGCGACGCAGGCGACCGTGGGCGCCGGGATCGCCCTCGTCGTCGGGCAGGCCCTGTCGGACCAGCGGTGGTACTGGGCCGTGGGCGCCACCTGGTGGGTGTTCGTGAACACCACCTCGCGCGGCGAGACCCTCGTACGGGGGTTCCGGCGCTTCCTCGGGACCGTCCTCGGGATCGTGCTGGGTCTGGTCGTGGCCCTGCCCCTGCACGGCGAACCGGTGGCGACCGCCGTGGTCGTCGCGGTCGGCGTCTTCGGGATCTTCTACTCGGCCGCGGTGTCGTACACCTGGATGATGCTCGCCGTCACCGTCATGGCGAGCGCGCTGTACGGGCTGCTCGGCCTGCTCGACCCGGCGCTGCTCGCCCTGCGGGTGACCGAGACGGCCGTCGGGGCGCTGGGGGCCGCACTGGCGGTGCTGCTGGTGCTCCCGGTGACCACGCACTCCGTCACCGACGCCTGGGTGGAGCGCGCGCTGCGCTGTGTGCACCTGTGCACCGCGGAGGCCGCCGCCCGGCTCGCGGGTTCCGAGGCGGCGGACCCGGCCCGGCGGGTGGTCGAACTGGAGCAGATCCTCGCCCGGGTCCGGCTGTCGCTGGCGCCGCTGGTGCATCCGCTCAGCCCGCTGCGGGCGCGCAAGGGCCGGGCCCGGCACGTGCTGGAGCTGCTCGACGACTGTGCCCGCGAGGTGCGCGGGCTGGCCTCGGTCGCCGCGGACCCCGAGGCCTCGCACGACGCCCGCCTCGTCGCCGCCTGCTGGCGGGTGGAGTCCGCGGTCGAGGCCCTCACCGCCGCACCGGCCGCCGGACGGCCGCACCCCGCCGACTCCGTCGCCGTACCGCTCGGTGCGGGGTCCGAGCCGGTGCTGGCCCATCTGCATGCCCTGGAGCGGGCTCTTCTCGAGCTCGCGGTGCCCCTGCGCGGCGCGACCCGCGTCCCGGCCGGCGCCTGAGGCGGACGCGGCCTGCTGCGTGCGGCGGTCCGGTGTCCGGGCGGGCTCGGCCGGATCGGCCGCCGGACGGGCGCACCCCGCTCGTTCCGTCGCGGTACCGCTCGGCGCGGGGTCCGAGCCGGTGCCGGCCCACCTGCACGCCCTGGGGCGGGCCCTTCTCGAACTCGGCCGCACCCACCGCAACCGTCGCCGTACCGTTCGGCGCCGAGCGGGCGCGGCTCCCGGGCGCGGTGACCCCGCGACCGGGACGCGGTGGACCGTCGTCCGGGCGCGGTCGGCCGCACCCACCGCAACCGTCGCCGCACCGCTCGGAACCCGAGCGGACGCGGCACCGCGCCGGGGCGCCGCTGCCCGCCGGTCGGGGGCCGTCGGTCGGCCGCGCGAGCGCGCCTGGTCTAGACCGCTGGTGATCGACTGCTACGGTCACCCCGAGCGGCAGCGTCAGCAGCGGCAGCGGCGACCCGGGAGGGGACAGCGGTGGCAGACCTCGGCGGAAGGCGACGGCGGGCGTTCATCGGCTCGTTCACAGCGGCCGGAGGGCCTGGGATCGTGGCCGCCGCCGTCGACCCGGACAGCGGTGCGCTGACCGTCCTGAGCAGCGTGAACGGCGTCCCCGACCCCTCGTATCTGGCCCTGTCGGCCACCGGGGACACGCTGTACGCGGTCAGTGAGACGGCGGACGGCGCGGTGGCCGCGTACCGGGTGACGGGCGACGCGCCGGAACAGACCGGGCCTCCGGTGCCGGTCGGCGGCAGCGGCCCCACTCACCTCAGCGTGTTCGACGGGCACGTCCTCACCGCCAACTACGGTTCCGGCAGCATCACCGCTGTCCCGGTCCGCGCCGACGGGACCCTCGCCCGCGTCGCCTCCGGCGTCCTGCGGCACGCCGGCTCGGGCCCGCACACGCGACGTCAGCAGGGCCCGCACGCCCACCAGGTGCAGCCCGACCCGAGCGGCCGCTGGGTGGTCAGCGTGGACCTCGGGACGGATTCCGTACGGGTGTGCGCCCTGCGCGACGGCACCCCCGTCCTGCACCGCGAGCACGCACTGCGCCCCGGCTCGGGGCCTCGCCACCTGGTCTTCCATCCGGAGGGCGGCTACGCCTACGTGGTCAACGAGCTCACCCCGACCGTCACCGTCTGCCGCTGGGACGCCTCGGACGGCTCGCTGAAGCCGCTGGCCGAGGCCGCCGTACTGCCCGGCGCCCCGGCCGGGGACGCCTACCCCTCGGGCCTCGTCGTCTCGCCCGACGGCCGGTTCGTCTGGACCGCCACCCGGGGTGAGGACGTGCTCTCCGTGTTCGCCGTGGAGGGCGCGGGGGAGATGCTGCGGCTGGTCGGGACCGTGCCCTGCGCCGGAAACTGGCCGCGGGCCGTCGCCGAGTCCGGCGGTTTCCTGTACGTGGCGAACGAACGCTCGGGCGACGTCACCTGGTTCTCCCTCGACCCGGCGACCGGCCTGCCCCGGCGGGTCGGCTCGATCGCGGTGCCCGCCGCCTCCTGCGTGGTCCTCGGCTGACCCGCACCGCTGTTCGCCCCGCCGACCGGCCTCGCGCCGGCCCGGGCGACGCGAAGGGCCCGCTCCACACCCGGAGCGGGCCCTTCGTTCGTACGGCGTCCCGCGTTCGGCTCAGCGGACCGGCGCGCCCTGGGGCTGCGGCGGGGCGATACCGAGGGCGGTCGTGTACTTGGCCAGCGCGAGCTTGCCGATGGCCGGGTAGGGGCCGAGCGCCTCGGCGGCGGCACAGCCTGCTTCCCTGGCCGCCTCCTCGATCAGCGTGGCGTCGATCTCCGGGCCGATCAGGTAGGGCGCCAGCGCCAGCTGCTGGGAGCCGGAGGAGCGCAGCTGCTCGGCGACGGAGGCGATCGAGCCCTCCTGGTCGAGAGCCGCGGCCATCACCGGCACGGCGAGGCGCGCGGCGAGCAGCATGCCGGTGATCCCGGCGGCCTGCACGGCCTCCTCGCCGCCCACGGAGGCGAGGATGATGCCGTCCGCGGCCGTCGCCACGGTGAACAGCCGGGCGCGGTCGGCGCGGGCCAGACCGGCCTCGGACAGCCGCACGTGCAGGGCCTCGGCGAGCAGCGGGTGCGGGCCGAGCACATCGGTCAGCTCGGCCGCGATCCGGCTCTCCATGACGGCCTGGCGGACCTGGCGCAGCATCGCCCCGTCGGGACCGGCGAGCAGCGGCACGACGACGCCCACCGGGCCGTCGGGCTCCTTGACGTCCAGTCCGGCGGCACGGGCCTGCTCGAAGCGGGCGGTGCGTTCGTCGGCGGCGTGCGCGAGAACGGACTGGAGGGTGGGGAAACCGTTGTCGTCCCCGTCCAGGTAGCCGATGCGTGCGTCGAGGCCGGGCAGCTCGGAGCGGGCGATGCTCACGATCTCCTCGGCGAGGCCGCGCGTGGCGGCACTCGGCGGACCAGGCACCGCGAGGACGAGCGCGGGCGCGCCCTCGGGAGCCGCCACCGGCTCGGGTCGGCGGTGCCGCCCAGGCTGGCGAGGCCGCGGCATTCGTACTGGCAGGCCGGACGCGGGCCCAGTGGGGGAGCTCATGGCGAGGCATGTTACTGGCTTCCTGGGCTCCCCTGTTCGGGGAGGGTGCACGTGAGCGGTATCCGTCCGGTTTTGTCTGATGAGTTACGTACGGATCAGAAGTGATCAGCGTGTTTTCCAGGCGACTTGCCCTCGGAGGCGGTAATCCCCCTTTTGGGGCATGACGTACGTTCCCTACGTACGATGCATCAGAGGGGGTTCACCAGGCTCTCCACCGAGAACAGGCTCTCCTCGCGTGGCAGCGTGAGCGTGCCCGTCGCCAGTGCGGTGGCGATGCGCACGGCGCCGTCCAGCGGATCGCCCTCGGCGGGCACCCGCAGGGCGTGCGGCAGCAGCCGCGCGAGTTCCTCCTCCAGGGGGACGAGGAGCGGGTCGCCCATCCTGAACAGACCCCCGGTGAGAGCGATCCGGGGTTCTCCGCCGGCCGGACAGACGGTGGCGGCCGACTCGGCCATGTGCCGGGCCGCGGTGCGCAGGACGCCGTCGGCGACCGGGTCGTCGTGGGCGCAGGCGGCCACCTGCGGCGCGAAGGAGGCGAGGACGGCCGGTCGGTCCGGACGCGGGTACAGCAGACCGGGGAGCCCGGTCATCGGCCCGAACCGCTCCTCGGCCCGGGCCAGCAGTGAGGCCGACCCGCCGGGCCGCCCGTCGTAGGCGCGCAGGGCGGCTTCCAGACCGGCCCGCCCGATCCACGCGCCGCCGCCGCAGTCGCCCAGCAGATGGCCCCAGCCGTCCGCCCGCTGCCATGCCGTCAGGTCCGTACCGATCGCGATCAGGCCCGTACCCGCGGCGACCACGGCGCCCGGCCGTGGTCCGAGCGCGCCGACGTAGGCGATGACGGCGTCGGCGACGAGCGCGGTGGTCCGGACGCCGAACTCCCGCGCCAGGGCGCCCGGGAGCTCCGCGCGCAGCGCGTCGCCCAGGGTGCCGAGCCCCGCCGCGCCCACGACCGCCGTAGCGGGCCGGGGGACGCCGGCCTCGGCCGACAACGCCCTTACCAGAGGTGTCAGTTGTGACATCAGGTGGTCCGGGTCGATGCCCCGCGCGCCGGTGCGCACGGGGACCGGGGACGAGCGCCGGCCGAGGGCGCCGTGCTCGGCGGTCCCCAGGACGACCCGGAGACCGGAACCGCCCGAGTCCACGGCGAGGATGCCGCTGCCGGAGCCGACCGCCGTGCCGGTCCCGGCCCCGTCGCCCGGACCGGCACCGCCGGTCACGGCAGGCGCCAGTCCACCGGCTGACCTCCCTGCCGGACCAGCAGGTCGTTCGCCCTGCTGAACGGCCGCGAGCCGAAGAAGCCGCGGTCCGCCGACATGGGGGAGGGGTGCGCGGACTCCACCGAGGGCAGGTCCCCGAGCAGCGGACGCAGGTTGCGGGCGTCGCGGCCCCACAGAACGGACACCAGGGGCTTGCCGCGCGCCGCCAGCGCCCGGATGGCCTGTTCGGTGACCTCCTCCCAGCCCTTCCCGCGATGTGCCGCAGGCTTGCGCGGAGCCGTGGTGAGCGCCCTGTTGAGGAGCAGCACCCCCTGCTGCGTCCACGGTGTCAGGTCGCCGTTGGACGGCTGGGGCAGGCCCAGATCGGTGTTCAGCTCCCGGTATATGTTGATCAGGCTGCCGGGCAGCGGGCGGACCTCCGGAGCGACCGAGAACGACAGACCCACCGCGTGCCCGGGCGTCGGATACGGGTCCTGTCCGACGATCAGGACGCGGACGTCGTCGAAGGGCTGCTGGAAGGCCCGCAGGACGTTCTGTCCGGCAGGGAGATAGGTGCGTCCCGCGGCGATCTCCGCGCGCAGGAAGTCGCCCATCTCGGCGATCTTCCCGGCGACGGGTCCAAGGGCCTCGGCCCAGCCCGGTTCGACGATTTCATGCAAGGGTCGTGGTGCCACGGCGTCACCCTACTGCCGTACACAGGTCGCTGATCAACCGGTGGCCAAGGCCGGACGGCCGCCCCTCGCGCGCGGGTCGGCTCATCCGACCACCGCCGCCCGTACGCACAGGACGTCCGGCAGGTGCGAGGCCAACTGCCGCCAGCTGTCGCCGTCGTCGGCCGAGGCGAACACCTCGCCGTTGCGGTTGCCGAAGTAGACGCCGGCCGGGTCCCCGTCGTCCGTGCAGAGCGCGTCGCGCAGCACCGTGCCGTAGTGGTCCTCCTGCGGCAGGCCCGCCGTGAGCGGTTCCCAGGTCTTGCCCGCGTCCGAGGTACGGAAGACCCGGCACCGGTGGTCGGCGGGCACCCGGTCCGCGTCGGCGTTGATCGGGAACACGTACGCGGTGTCCCCGCGCGTCGGGTGCGCGGCGACGGCGAAGCCGAAGGTGGAGGGCAGGCCCGCGCCGATGTCGGTCCACTGCCCGCCCCCGTCGTCGCTCCGGTAGACCCCCCAGTGGTTCTGGAGGTAGAGACGGTCCGGGTTCGCCGCGTCCCTCGCGACCTTGTGCACGCACTGGCCGAACTCCGGGTTCGGATCCGGCAGGAACACCGCGGAGACGCCGGAGTTGGCGGGCGTCCAGTTCGCACCGCCGTCGCTCGTGCGGAACACCCCGGCGGTGGACACGGCCACGGTCACCGACCGCGGATCGCGCGTGTCGGTGAGAACCGTGTGCAGGCCCTCCCCGCCACCGCCCGGCACCCACTTCGAGCGCGTCGGGTGTTCCCACAGCGGGCGGACCAGCTCGAAGCTCTCGCCGCGGTCCTCCGAGCGGTACAGGGCGGCCGGTTCCGTGCCCGCGTACACCACGTCGGGCTCGGCGGCCGCCGGGTGCAACTGCCACACCCGCTCCAGCGAGGCATCCGTGTCCGGCGGGAACTTGACGGCGGGGGCGGCCGGTTCGGTCCAGGTCCGGCCCAGGTCGTCGGAGTGGAACACCGACGGGCCCCAGTGGGCGCTGTCGCCGCCGGCCAGCAGCCGCGGCCGGTCGCCGCGGGTGTCGATGGCGACCGAGTAGATCGCCTGTGCGTTGAAGTAGGGGGATTCGTCGAACTCCCATGTGCCACCGCGCCGACGCCCCATGAACAGGCCCTTGCGCGTGCCCACGGCAAGCAGTGTCTCGGTCATGCCCGATCACCTCCGCTGTGTCTTTGACGTCCTTGTCCCAGACATCGGCCAGTCTGCACCCCGCCACTGACAGTCACCTCTGGAAACGCCGTCGCCGCAGGTCACAGCGGCGACGGCGGTCCGGGAGCGCAGGACATCGGCCACTTTCGCCGGGACGCCTGCGCGGGCGCCGGGCCCGTGGCGCCGTCGGGACGACGGATTCGCCCTGAGCATCAGGCCCGCCCGCCCCGTATGGGAGGGCGGCCGGGATGTTCATGTGCTCGTGAGGAGGAAGCCTTCGATGGCGTTCCGTGGTCCGAAGGTGTGGCTGTGGCGCTGGCGGCGCAACCCGCTCAAGCGCCGCGCCGACACGGTGGAGGCCTGGGTCGTGCTCGGCGTGTGGGTGCTGACCGTCCTCGCCGGGGTGCTGGCGGGGTGGGCGACCGCGGGGGCCGTCGAACACGGTCTGGCGCGGGAACGCGTGGAGTGGCGGCCCCTCCAGGGGCGGCTGACCGAGCAGGCCCCGGGCGAGGCCGCCGTGAACGGTTCCGCCGCCGGTGATCAGGTGTGGGCGAAGGTCGGCTGGACGGGACCGGACGGCTCCGCGCACCAGGGGCAGGTCCGGGTCGGCCCCGGCAGCGCCGCGGGCACCCCCGTCACGGTCTGGACGGACCGCCAGGGCCGCCTGGTGACGAAGCCGGCCACCGCCGCCCAGGCCAGACTGCGCGCCTCCCTCGTCGGCGGCCTGGCGGGAGTCGCCGCGGCCGTCCTCCCCTTCGCGGGCGGCCGCGTCCTGCGGGGCCGGATGGAACGGCGGCGTGTGGAGCAGTGGGACACCGACTGGGCCCGCTTCGACGCGCTCTGGGGCCGCCCGACGGGCTGACCCGACGGCCCGGTCGCGCTCCTGTCCGGAAGGAGACCCGACGACCGGACGGGGGCGCAGGTGGCGAGGGGGCCCGGCGGCGGCTCACACCTGGCAGGCGTCAGTCGGTGCCGGGAAGGCTCCGTTCCAGGATCCCGTCGAGGTCGGCGCCGTCCGGGAGCGTGCCGAAGGCGTACCCCCAGTCGCCGCCCAGCCGGGTCGCGCAGAACGCGTCGGCGACGGCGGGCGGGGCGTGCCGGACCAGGAGCGAGGCCTGGAGGGTGAGGGCCATCTGCTCCACCAGACGGCGGGCGCCGGCCGGTGTCGCCTCGCCCAGCCGGGTCCGCAGCCGCACGACGGCGGCGTCGAGGCGGGCGTCCGCGCCCCGCGCCAGGGCGAGTTCGCCGAACAGGGCGTCCACCGTCGCCGGTTCACGGGTCAACGCCCGCAGCACGTCGAGGGCGTTGACGTTGCCCGAGCCCTCCCAGATGGACAGCAGGGGCGCCTCGCGGTAGTGGCGGGGCATTCCGGAGTCCTCCACGTAGCCGTTGCCGCCGAGGCACTCCAGGGCCTCCGCGGTGAACGCCGGACCCCGTTTGGTCACCCAGTACTTGCCGACCGCCGTGGCGATCCGCCGGAAGGCCCGCTCGGCGCCCTGACCGTCGTCTCCGCGCACCGCCCGGTCGGCCGCGCCGGCCAGCCGCAGGGTGAGCGTGGTGGCGGCCTCCGACTCCAGCGCCAGGTCGGCCAGCACGTTGCGCATCAGCGGCTGGTCCAGCAGCCGCGCCCCGAACGCGCCGCGGTGCCGTACGTGGTGCCCCGCCTCCACGAGCGTCTTGCGCATCAGCGTCGCCGACATCATCACGCAGTCCAGGCGCGTGCAGTTGACCATCTCGAGGATGGTCTTGACGCCCTGTCCCTCCGGCCCCACCAGCCAGGCCACGGTCCCGTCGAACTCTGGCTCGGAGGACGCGTTGGAGCGGTTGCCCAGCTTGTCCTTCAGCCGCTGGACGCGGAACGTGTTGCGGGTGCCGTCGGGCAGCACACGCGGCACCAGGAAGCACGAGAGCCCGTCCGGCGCCTGCGCCAGCACCAGGAAGAGGTCGCACATCGGAGCCGACGTGAACCACTTGTGCCCGCGCAGGGTGTACACCCCGGGCTCCGCCGTGGGCAGGGCCGTCGTCGTGTTCGTCCGGACGTCGGAGCCGCCCTGCTTCTCGGTCATCCCCATGCCCGCGAGCAGCCCGCGCTTCTGCGTCGGCACCCGCAGCCCCGGGTCGTACACCCGGCCGGTCAGCAGCGGCTCGTAGACGGCGGCGAGTTCCGGCTGGCGACGCAGCGCGGGGACGGCCGCGTAGGTCATCGAGGTGGGGCAGCCGTGCCCGGCGTCCGTGTGCCCCCAGGCGAGACCGCCCGCCGTGCGCGCCACATGGGCGCCCGGCCGGTCGTCCGCCCAGGGCGCGCCGGCCAGCCCCTCCGCGACCGCGACCCGCATCAGCTCGTGCCAGCCGGGGTGGAAGTCGACCTCGTCGACACGGTGCCCGTAGCGGTCGTGCGTGCGCAGGACGGGTTCGTGCCGGTTGGCCAGCTCGCCCCACTCCTGCGCCTCGACGCCGCCCGCGAGCAGACCGATCCGGCGGACGTCCGGCTCCGCCCATCCGGCGCCCTCCCGGCGCAGCCCCTCCAGCAGGGCCACGTCGTCGGAGGCGTCGTACGGGGCCAGGGGCGGGGGCTGGTTGGTGACGTCGTGCGTGACGTACGACGGGACGGGCGGCGCAGGCCGGGCCTGCGGCTGGGTGAGTATGTGGGCCATGCGGATCATGTTGCACTTTCTCTACGGGTGCAGCAACAGTGCAACATCGAGGCCGCGCGTAAAGTACGGCCTCATGCGGATGAACGTGACGGCGCGGCCGGGCGAGGTCGACCTGCCCCCGCTGTCCGCGCGTTCGGTGGTCCTGAGTCTGCTGCTGGGGACGCATCCGCCCGAGATGGCGGCGAAGGACCTGGTGCGCGGGGTGGAGCCGTTCGGGGTCGGCGGCTCGACGGTGCGGGCGGCGCTCAGCCGGATGGTGGCGGCGGGAGACCTGCGGCGGACGGACGGCGTCTACCGGCTCAGCGACCGGCTGCTGGAGCGCCAGCGCCGCCAGGACGACGCCGTGCACCCGGACACGCGTGCGTGGGACGGCGCGTGGGAGATGGCCGTCATCACCGCGACCGGCCGCGGCCCCGCCGAGCGCGCCGAACTGCGCGGCCGGTTGAGCGTCCTCCGGCTCGCCGAGCTCCGTGAGGGGGTCTGGCTGCGGCCCGCCAATCTGGGCCGGCCCTGGCCCGCGGATCTCGGGGACGTGCTCCAGCACTTCACCGCCCGCCCCGACCTGCCCGCCCCCGGGCTGGCCGCCGGACTGTGGCCGCTCGACGCGTGGGCGCGGACGGCCCGGGTCCTGCTGGCCCACGTCGAGTCGACCCGGCGGCCCGCCGAGCGCTTCACGGCCCTCGCGGCGGTCGTGCGGCATCTTCTCGCCGACCCGGTGCTGCCGGCCGGACTCCTCCCGGCCGACTGGCCGGGACCGGCCCTGCGTACCGCCTACGGTCACCACCAGCGGGAACTCGTCGCCACCGTGTCGGGGCCGGGCGCATAGGTACGGGCGCATCGGTGCGGGCGCACAGGTACGGCGGCCGTGCGAAGCGCCGTGCGGGGACGCTTCGTACGGCCGCCTTCTTACCGTGGGGGGACCGGTGGGGAGGGGGCTACTTGTAGGTGATGTCGGACGACGCGTACTTGCAGTAAGTACCGTCCGCGCTGGTGCCGTTGGTGGTCGGCTCGGCCCCTGTGTTGTTGCCGATGTACTTCTGGCACGGGATGATCTTCTTGCTGCTGTCCCCGACGATCGTGATCTTCTTCAGGGTCGCGCTGTCGCCGTAGTTGGTGTTGATGCCGACGAGCTTGCTGCCCGAGTAGGTCGCCTCGATCGTGTTGAGGTTGATCGTCCGCTTGTACTGCGTCGAGCAGTTGCCGCAGGAGCGGATGAAGGTGCCGAAGGTCTGCACCGCGAAGTTGGAGACGTTCAGCGTGCCGGCGCCGTTGAACTGGAACACCTTGTCGCTGGCCGACCGCGCGCCACCGCCCGAGACGGTGTACACGTTGGACGACGAGGAGCCGCGGAAGGTCGCCGCGTCCTCGCCGACGTCCTCCCACCAGACGTTCTGAAGGGTGCAGGCGCCCTTGCAGTGGATGCCGTCGGCGGCGGGGGCGCCGATGATGACGTTCTTGAGCACCGCGCCGGCGGCCAGTTCCAGGATCGGCCCCTGGTCCTCGTCCTGGTTGCCGCTGCCCAGGTCGCCGGTGCCGTAGAGGCGGATCATCCCGTAGTCCTTGGTGCCGGACACCGCGATGGTCGAGGAGACCGCCTGGCTGCCGGTCGCGCTGGGCCACGTGGCGGCGTTCGCCGGAGTCAGCGCCCCGGTAGTCATGATCATGCCAACCGAGAGCGCGAGAGCGGCGAGGGCGCCCGTCAGAGTGCGCCGTCGGCGCGGCAGTGCTGGTGAAGTCATGTCCCGATGCCTTCTTCCAGGTGGGGGATGGTGGGGGTGCTCCGGACGGCCGGAGTGTTCCGGGCGGCCTCGGCGGTGCGGCCGTATGCGACGGGGGCGGACCTTTGCGCCTGTGTACGTGGGGGCCCTGTGCGCATGCGGGGTGCGTCCCTTCGGGGGAGGGGGGTGGTCAGGTATGTGAATGTCACGTGCGGTGTTGAACGAACTGCGCGGGCAGTGCGGCCCTTTGTCGGAATGCGTGAGCGGCTCGGTCACACTGCTGAACGGAACGTAGAGGGCAAGCGCTTTCTAGTCAACGCTTTGCGCAGAACACATTCGGCCACTCGGCCAGGCCTCGGCCAACCAGTAAGGGCTTGCCGGGAGTTGCCGTGGGAGCGCTTCCATGGCAAGCGTGTGCATGCCACCATGCGGTGCGGACGTCCCCCTCGCGAGTGTCGAGGAGGGGGACGTGTCCCGGTCTGTCCCCGCAGACCGGCGTCACCTGCCGAGCCGCCGATTCCCTCTCGCGCACCCCACGTACGACGTCCCCCGAGCCGCTACCAGAAAGGGACAAGCGCGTGTCGAACTCCCTCGGGAGAGCCTTGCGTTCGCTATGCGGGGCATTGCTGCTCCTGCTCACCGCCGCTCTCCTCACCGCTCCCGCCGCCTCCGCCAGCCCGCAGGCCGCCGCGCCGGTCCCGGCGGCCACCCTCACCGAGGTCACCGGCTTCGGTGCCAACCCCAGCAATCTCCAGATGTACGTCTACGCACCGGTCAACGTCACCGCTCACCCGCCGGTGCTCGTCGCGGTGCACTGGTGCGGCGGTTCCGGGCCCGCGATGTACTCCGGCACCGAGTACTCCCAACTCGCCGACCAGTACGGGTTCGTGGTGGTCTATCCGTCCGTCACCCGGAGCAGCAAGTGCTTCGACGTGTCCTCGCCCCAGGCGCTCCGGCGCGGCGGCGGCAGCGACCCGGTCGGCGTCAAGTCGATGATCGACTGGGTGACCGCCGCCTACGCGGCCGACACGGGCCGCGTCTACGCCACCGGTATCTCCTCCGGGGCGATGATGACCAACGTCCTGCTCGGCGACTACCCCGACGTGTTCGCCGCCGGTTCAGCCTTCTCCGGGGTGCCCTTCGGCTGCTTCGCCACCGCCGACGGCTCCGAGTGGAACAGCGCCTGCTCCGGCGGCACCGTGATCCACACGGCGCGGGAGTGGGGCGACCTCGTACGCGCGGCCTACCCCGGCTACACCGGGCCCCGGCCGCGTATGCAGGTATGGCACGGCACCGAGGACGACGTGCTGCGCTACCCCAACTTCGGGGAGGAGATCAAGCAGTGGACCGACGTGCGGGGCGTGAGTCAGACCCCGGCCGCCACCGACTCGCCCGTCTCGGGCTGGACCCGCACCCGGTACGGCGCCACCGGTGACCAGGCTCCCGTGGAGGCCGTCAGTCTCCAGGGCGTCGGCCACAACCTGTACGCCTGGGGCATGGCTGCCCGCGTGATCACCTTCTTCGGCCTGGACGCCGCCGGTCCCACCCCCCAGCCCCAGCCCGGCGGCTGCCGGGTGACCGCGACGACCAACGCCTGGAACACCGGTCTGACCGCCTCCGTGACCCTGACCAACACCGGTACCACCACGGTCGACGGCTGGCGGCTCGGCTTCACCCTGCCCGCCGGCCAGACGATCACCAACGGCTGGGGCGCCACCTACGCACCGGCCTCGGGAGCGGTGACGGCGACCAACGCCACGTACAACGGCACGCTCGGCCCCAACGCGAGCGTCACCATCGGCTACCAGGCGACCCACACCGGCAACAGCGCGGCGCCCGGCGCCTTCACGCTCGACGGAACTGCCTGCGGCGCGAGTTGATGTCCCGTGGGCGGCCGGTGAGCCCGGCCGCCCACGGCCGTCCTAGACGGCCTCTTCCCTGGACTTCTCCGGCACGTCCCCGACGGGCTCCTCGCCGCCGGCGGTCGGCAGGGCGACCGTCTCCCGCGCGGCCTTCGAGGGCAGGTGGTTGAAGAGCAGGTTCAGGACGATCGCGGTCAGGCAGCCCGCGCTGATACCGCTGTTCATCACCGTCCGGAACCAGTCGGGGAACTGCTCGTAGATCGTCGGCACGCCGACCGGCAGCACGCCCATCGCGACCGACACGGCCACCACCGTCAGGTTGTGGTTCCCCTTGAAGTCGACCTCGGCCAGCGTCCGCAGACCGCTCGCGGCGACCGTCCCGAACATCACCAGGCCCGCCCCGCCGAGGACCGGCGCCGGAACGGCGGCCACCACCGCGCCCAGCTTGGGCAGCAGACCCAGCAGTACGAGGATGCCGCCCGCGGTGGCGACGACCCAGCGGCTGCGCACCCGGGTCATGCCCACCAGGCCGACGTTCTGCGCGTAGGCGGTGTAGGGGAAGGTGTTGAAGACACCGCCGAGGACGGTCGACAGACCGTCGGCGCGCAGCCCGTCCGAGAGGCTGCGCGGCTCGACCTTGCGGCCGGTCATCTCGCCGACCGCGATGAGGTCACCGGTGGTCTCGGTCATCGTGACCAGAGCCACGACCAGCATCGAGATGATCGCCGACGCCTCGAAGGCGGGCGCGCCGAAGTGGAACGGCGTACTGATCCCGACCCAGTCGGCGTCCCCGACGCCGTCGAAGTCGGTGAACCCGAACGGTATGGAGACCGCGAGCCCCACCTCGATGCCGATCAGCACAGCGATCCGGCTCAGGAACGCCGGCGCGAACCGCTGCACGACGAGCACCACGGCGAGGACGAACCCGGCGAGTCCGATGTTCTTCGGCTCCCCGAAGTCCGCCGAACCGGTGCCGCCCGCGACCCAGTTGCCCGCGACCGGCAGCAGCGAGATGCCGATGATCAGGATGACGGTGCCGGTGACCAGCGGCGGGAAGAAGCGCAGCAGCCTGCCGAACAGGGGCGCCAGCAGCATGATCGCGAGCCCCGCCACGATCACCGACCCGTAGATCGCGGGCAGTCCGCCGCCCGTCGTCCCGATCAGCACCATGGGGGAGACCGCCGCGAACGTACAGCCCTGCATGATCGGCAGCCGTACGCCGAACCGCCAGAAGCCGACGCACTGGATCAGCGTGGCGATGCCGCACACCAGCAGGTCGGCGGTGATCAGATACGCCAGGTCGGCGGGCGACAGCTTCATCGCACCGCCCACGATCAGGGGCACGGCCACCGCGCCCGCGTACATGGCGAGCACGTGTTGGAGGCCGAACGCGGCCAACTGCCGTGCGGGTGGCACCTCGTCGACGGGATGAACGGGGGCGGTCAGGGGCATGGGCGCTCCAGGGCGGTGGCGGGGGCATCCGAACAGGGCGGGACGGGCCGGTCAGGTCCGAACGGACAGGACGGACCGGCCGGACAGGACGGACAGGACAAACCGAACGGCCCGGTCGGCCCGGCCCGGTCAGGCCCGACCGGGCCGGACAGGTCGAACAGCACGAGAACGTACGGGACTTAAACAGTTTGTTGATTTCACTGATGTTGCTGCTGTGTGTCCTGTACACCGATCCTGGCGGGACCCGCCGCCGTCCACAGCGCCGCCCAGTCCGGCAGCTTCACGACACCCCGCCCCAGCGAGGCGCCCAGCGCCGCCTCCGCCCGCTCGATCGCCAGCCACCCCGCCCACTCGACGGGTTCGGCCCCGGCGGCCCGCAGCAGCTCGAGCGGATCGCCCGGCAGCTCCCGCCGTACGAGGACGGGGCCGTCCTCCAGCAGCGAGGTCGCCGTTTCCTTCGCGCACGGCCGGTTGGTGCCGATCACCCCGGTGGGGCCCCGCTTGATCCAGCCCGCCACGTACTCGCCCGGCGCCACCACGCCCTCGCGCAGGACCCGCCCCGCGAGATGCGGCACCGTGCCCCGCTCCGGATCGAACGGCAGACCCTCCAGCGGCACCCCGCGATATCCCACCGACCGCAACACCAGCTGTGCCTCGATGTCCTCGTACCGCCCGGTGCCCGTCACCCCGCCGTGCGCGTCCGGAAGGGTCCGCTCGAAACGCACCGCCGCCAGCCGGCCGTTGCCGGCGAGCAGTTCGACGGGTCGCAGGAAGAACCGGAGCCGGATCCGTCGCCGGGCGCCGAGCGCCGGCGGGCTCGCCGCCCAGCCGCGCAGCACCTCCACGTTGCGCCGCTGCGCCGCCGGCAGCGCGGAGGGGTCGCCGTACGCCGGGTCCAGCGCCAGCTCGGCCTCGTCCACGACCACCTCGGTGTCCGGCAGGCCGGCCAGCTCGCGCAGCTCCTTGGTGGTGAAGCGGGCCTGCGACGGGCCCCGCCGTCCCACCATGTGGATCTCGCCGACCTCGCTCGCCGCCAGCGCGCTCAGCGCCGCCTGCGGCATGTCGGTCGGGGTGAGCTCGGCCGCCCGCCGTGCCAGGATCCGGGTGACGTCCACGGCCACGTTCCCGACGCCCACCACCACCGCCGAGCGGACGTCCCGCAGGAACCCGTCGGCGACGGTGTCCGGATGCGCGCTGTACCAGGACACGAACTCCGTCGCCGACCAGCTGCCCGACAGCTCCTCGCCGGGCACACCGAGGTGCCGGTCGGTGGCGGCGCCCACGCAGTACACGACCGCGTGGTACAGCTCGCGAAGCCGGGCCGCCGGCACCCCGCCCGTCCCGACCCTGATCCCGCCGAGGAAGCGCACCCGCTCGTGCTCGAGCACCGCGCGCAGATTGTTCTGGAGCGACTTGATCTTCTCGTGGTCCGGGGCGACGCCGTACCGCACCAGCCCGTACGGGCACGGCAGCCGGTCCAGGACGTCGACGAGTACCTCGGGGTCCTGCTGGACCAGGCTCTGGGCGGTGTAGACCCCACTCGGCCCTGAGCCGACGACGGCGACACGCAGCACGCGCAACTCCTTACCCAAGGGGACGGAGGAGATCGCTGGTGTCTCCAGCATCGCATCAGCGCGGCTCCGCTGACAGGGTGCTGTGCGCGTTCGGTGGTGCGTGTCCGCTCGTATGGAATGTGATCATGCGGTTACGTCGAGTGTGTGCTAGAAGCATCGTTTCTTAATCTTTCTGATCGTTCCGCCGAGGACGGCACGGTCTCCGTGTGGCCCGCGTGGGAAGTCCAGGAAGCCGGGGGCGTCACGTCCTGGTTCCATGTGCGGCTGGGATTCGTCGACGGCGCGCGGGTGGAGCTGCTGGCCGTCGTCTGCGAGGGGCGTGTCTGCGTCGAGGACGTCCGCGCCCAGCCGCCCCTGTCGTTGGTGGACCTGACGGTGCTCGCGGACTGGATCGAGGGACCGCTGTTCGAGAGGTGCGACCGAGGCGGGGCCCTCCTGGCTGCGGGCGTGGAGAGTGCCGAGGACCCGGCGGACACGGGGGAGGCGGGGGAGGCGGCGGACACGGGGGAGGGGGCGGTCGAGGCGGAGGCGGCGGACCCGGCGGTCGCGGAGGTCGCGGCTGTCGCGGACGGTGTGCGCGGCGGGTACGGTGCGGCGGGTGCGGCGGGTGCGGCGGGTGCGGAAGGTGCGGAAGGTGCGGAAGGTGCGCGGGAGCCGGCCGTCGTCGGGGATGCCGACGAGGCGTTCGGCCCCCGGCGGGCCCGTCGGGCCTGGCCGCGCGGCATCGAGGGGCGGCGGCTGGTGGCGCGGGAGTACCGCGCGGCCCAGGAGGAGGGGGTGGACCCCGTGCTCGCGGTCATGTGCGCGACGGGGCGCGGCCGCCGCAGATCGCTCAGGCTGATCGCGCAGGCGCGTGACGCGGGATACCTGACCCCACGTCACGCCCGCCGCTGACACGGCTCATCGGCGAGGACCACAGGCGAGACCCGTTGAACGGACGCGTTGAACGGACGCGTTGAACGGACGCGTTGAACGGACGCGTCGAACGGACGCGTCGGACGGACCTTGACCGGCTGCGTCGACAGGCCCCGTCGACCGGTCGCGCTGTCGAGGCCTGTCGGCGAGGTTCCGTGGGCCGGGGTGTCACTGCATGCCGCGCATCCGGGTGATCTCGCTCGTCTGCTGCGCGATCACATCGTCCGCCATCTCCTCGATCCGCACGTTGTTGCCGTGTGCCTTGACCTCCGCGGCCATGGTGAGGGCGCCCCCGTGGTGGGTGATCATCAGGGAGAGGAACAGCGCGTCGAACGCCTTGCCGCGGGCCGCGCGCAGCTGGTTCAACTGCGCCTCGGTGGCCGTCCCGGGCATCGCCGCGTGGTCGTGCTCGCCGCCCGTCTCGGCCTCGCCGTAGGTCGTGAGCCAGCCCTTCATGGCTTCGATCTCCGGCCCCTGCGCGGCGCCGATCCGCGACGCGAGGCCCTTGACGGCCTTCGACTCGGCCTGCTCCGGGGCGAGTTCGGTCATCTCCAGGGCCTGGGCGTGGTGCTGGATCATCATGCGCGCGTACGCCACGTCGGCGGAGTTGGGTGTGTCGTCGTCGGCGCGTTGCTCGGCCGCGTCCTGGGCGGAGAGGGTCCGGTTCGTCTCGCCCGGCTTGCCCGGCGCGATCACCGAAGGGCCGCTCGCCGCACCCGACTTGGTGTCCGGCCCGGAGTCGCACCCCGCGAGGGCGAGGGCGAGCAGCAGTGAGGCTGAGACGAGGGGCGCGTGGCGGACGAGCACAACGACCTCCTGAAGCAGGTGAGTTGAGGACGGGATTGCCGTCCCCGTCTGGATCTTCGCACCATGGGTCGCACTACTGAACCGAAAGATTCATTACGAGTGCGTTGCCAGCCCTTGATATGTGCATGATGAAGACGATACTTCGGAGCACCGCGAACCGTTCCGCGTGAACGGCGACAAGGGAGGACACAGTGACCCTGTTGAACGACCTTCGAACGCGCCGCAGACGGCTGGGGGTGGCCGCCGCGTGTACCGGACTGCTGGCCGCGCTCCTGACGGCCGTCCCGGCAGCCGCGACCCCCGACCCGGGGGACGGTCCCGCCGTGCAGCAGAAGGTGTCCGAGGGCGCCCGGGCCGAGGCGGCGGCGGCGATCGCCGACGGCGAGATACCGGGGCAGGACGAGATCGTCCACTCCGCCAACATCGAGCACCTGACGAACATCCCGAAGGACGCCCTGCCGGGCACCAACTCGGACCTCGCCTTCCAGGGCAAGTACGCCTTCTCCGGCAACTACGACGGCTTCCGGGTCTTCGACATCAGCAACCCGAAGTCCCCCAAGACCGTCGCCCAGGTACTCTGCCCCGGCTCCCAGAACGACATCTCCGTCTCGGGCGACCTTCTGTTCCTGTCCACCGACTCCTCCCGCAGCGACAGCAGTTGCAACAGCACCACGCAGCCGGTGACCGAGAAGTCGTCCTGGGAGGGCATGAAGGTCTTCGACATCAGCGACAAGGCGAACCCCAAGTACGTCGCCGCCGTCGAGACCGCCTGCGGCTCGCACACCCACACCCTGGTGCCCGAGCGCAAGAACGTCTACATCTACGTCTCCTCGTACTCGCCGAACGCGGCCTACCCCGACTGCCAGCCCCCGCACGACGGCATCTCGGTCATCAAGGTGCCGCGCAAGACGCCGGAGAAGGCCGCGATCGTCAGCTTCCCCGTGCTGTTCCCGGGAGACGGTCCGGACGGCGGCGGCAATCCTGGCTCGCCCACCAATCCCGGGGTCTCCAAGACCACCGGCTGCCACGACATCACGGTCCTGCCCTCCAAGGACCTCGCGGCGGGCGCCTGCATGGGCGACGGCATCCTGTTCTCCATCAAGGACCCGGAGCACCCGAAGGTCATCGACCAGGTCCAGGACAACGTGAACTTCGCGTTCTGGCACTCGGCGACCTTCAACCAGAAGGCGAACAAGGTCGTCTTCACCGACGAGCTCGGCGGCGGCGGCGCGGCCACGTGCAACGCGGTGACCGGGCCGGACAAGGGCGCCGACGGCATCTACGACATCGTCGGCAAGGGCGACAAGCGCAAGCTGGTCTTCCGCAGCTACTACAAGATCCCCCGTCACCAGGCGGACACCGAGAACTGCGTGGCCCACAACGGCTCGCTGATCCCGGTCAAGGGCAAGGACATCATGGTGCAGGCCTGGTACCAGGGCGGTGTCTCGGTCTGGGACTTCACCGACTCGTCGAAACCGGCGGAGATCGCCTACTTCGAGCGCGGCCCGCTCGACACCCAGGTGCTGAGGGGCGGCGGCTCCTGGTCGGCGTACTACTACAACGGTTACATCTACTCGAACGACATCGCCAAGGGCTTCGACGTGCTGAAGCTCAGCGACCGGCGCACCGACCCGGCCAAGCGGGTCCGTGTCCACGAGCTCAACGTCCAGACCCAGCCGGACTACTTCGACTGACCCTCGCTCCGCGGAGTCGTCGGGTCGGTCGCGAAGAAGCGCGACAGATCGGTGTCACTCCTCCCGTCGGGCGCCTCGGCGTCCGGCGGGACCCCCTGCTCCCAGTCGAGCCGGTAGCGCGCGAACAGTTCGGCGCGCAGCGTCGTGAGGGGCAGGGACACGTTCGGCAGCACCATCGCGTAGACCGCTCCCATCAGCTGGGAGCGCAGCATCGGGTAGTCGTGGTCGAGGTCCTGCGACCCGTGCCGGGCCGCGGTCTCCCGCAGCAGCTCGGCCAGCCGTTGCTGCTCCGGACACTGCACGAACCCCTCGGCCTGCAGAAGGCCCGCCATGTGCTGGCGCATCAGCACCGTACGGTCCCGTGCCAGGCCCAGGATGCCGTCGATGGCCCGCGCCATCCGCTCCCGGCCGTCCTCGGTGCGCGGCTCCCGCTCCAGCGCCTCCTCCAGCGTGCGGTGCATCAGCCGGTGCACGGCCGACTGGACCAGCTGCCGCTTGCCGGGGAAGTAGTACGACACCAGACCACGCGCCGAGCCGGCCCGGTCCGCGATGTCACCGAGCGTCGTCGCCTCGTACCCGCGCTCGCCCACCAGCTCCACCGCGGCCTGAAGGAGCCGCTCCCGGGAACGCCGCCGCAATTCTTCATTGACCGAGGCGCTGCGCGGGGACATCCTGGAACTCCTGCGTTGACTGGCTGGCAGCCAACTATACTCAGGGTCGACCCGGTGGGGTTCCGCTTCGGAGCACACCGGGCTGCCGCCTGCTCTGGGCGACGCGGGGGATCGTCCAGAGTGGGCGCGCTTCTCCCGTAATGGTGGCCTCAGGCGACCGTCGTCGGAGCGGGCCGAGGGTATCGGGTCACCCCGCCCCCCACCAGGTCCAGCACCGTCCGCAGCGTGTCCGGACGTTCGGCCGCCGGCAGATGTCCACGAAGTGCACCGCATCCCAGCGCCGCCGCCCCGCCGTCCGCGCGTCGGTCGTCGCCCACCATCAGGGTCCCGCCGGGATCGGTGTCCAGCGCCTCGCACGCGACCGTGAACACGCGCGAGCCGCGACAGGCCGTCGAGCCCGACGACGTACGTGAACGGCTCCCGCTCCTGCGCCACCGCGTACCCCTCCAGGTCCGCGGCGCAGCGGATCACCCGGCCGCCGGCACCCGGCCGCCGGCACCCGGCCGCCGGCACCCGGCCGCCGGCGCCCGGCACGACCGCCCGCCGCAGGTCCTACGGGCCCACGTAGCCGTACCGTCGCCACCGTCCCCCCGGCAGGATCACGGGCGCCAGCGCAGGTGTGCCGCGATCGCCAGCGCCACCAGCATGGCGCCCAGCAGCCAGCCGCCCAGGACGTCCGAGGGCCAGTGCACGCCCAGCCAGATCCGGGTCAGCCCCACGCCCGCCACGGAGACCACCGCCACCGCCACCGCCGTACGCCACACGACCGGGGCGACGCCGTGCCGGTGCAGCAGCCACAGCAGGAGACCGAACACCACCGTGGCCGTCAGGGCGTGCCCGGAGGGGTACGCCGCGTAGTGGGCGGAGTCGACCGGGTCGGGCCAGACCGGGCGGGCGCGGCCCACCCCCGCCTTGAGGGACTGCTGGATCAGTGTGCCCACCGCCGATGTGACGACCAGCCACCCGGCCGTCCACCAGGCCCCGTGCCGCCACACCAGCCACACGGCGACCGCCGCGCCCAGCAGACGCATGGTCAGGGGGTCCCAGACCCAGTCCGTGAGGATGCGGCAGACCTGGGTGACGTCGGGGTCGGCAACGGCCCAGCGGTGGGTCGTGCGGGAGATGTCGCCGTCGGCGGAGAGCAGGGGATGCCAGTCGGCCGCGACCAGGGCGAGGAGCAGGGCCGAAAGCAGCCCCAGGACCAGGGCGGTCCGCAGCGGCGTGCGCAGGGCGGGGCGGCGGGGCGGGGAGTCGACGGACGGATGGGGCATATGGAGATCCTCGCCGAACGGTGGGGCCAGATGCGAACTCGGGGCGCCCGGTCCGGGTTCCGGGGCGGCCGGCCCCCGTTCCGGGGTCGGTCGGGAGGGCTTCTGACGCGGCTGCCCCGACGGCCGACGACAGCTGTCCCGGGTGCTGGGGTGGCCCGCCCTGCGTCGAGGGTGTCCGTCGTGGGTTCTGGGTGAATGGCCTGCTCAGGTGCGGTGGCGGGTGAGGTCCGGGGTGGTCGGGGTCGGCCGGGTGGGATCGCGGGGCGGTACCCGGGGGGTGCTGCTGGTGGCGGTGACCCTGGGACGGCTGGGGGCCTCGGTGGTGTTCGGTCCTGGCCCGGCGGGACGGCCTGTTCGAGGAGGGCGGATGGGATTCCTGGTGGTCGGGGTCGGCCGGGTGGAGTCGCGAGGTGGTGGCAGTGGTGGCAGGGCTGCTGGTCGTGACCCTGGCACCCGCCCCAGAACCGGAACCAGCCGCTCCGTAGACGGCTGCGCACCCCACTGTCCGACCACCCGCCCCGCAAGCCCGGCCAACCACCACCGGCGCGTCCACTGCAGCGGCCGGAACAACCGCCCCAGAAGCCCCAACGGCCACCCCAGGGGTTCTTCGGGCCGTGGGGTTCAGCCCAGTGCCCGGAGGGCGGGGACCAGGGTCACCAGCACGGGGATCACCGGTACGAGGGAGGCTCCCGCCGTCAGTCGTAGTCTGCGGGCCGCGGTGAGGCGGTCGGGCGGTGTGAGCAACCGGTGCACGCGCTGAGGGACATGGGCCTGCGGGGCGGGGGCGGGGCCGAACACGCCCCGGTCCTCGTTGAGTTCGACCAGCGCGAGCGCGGTCGTCCGCCGGCCGAAGCGCCGCGAGGCCATGTCGTCCGCCGACAACTCGACCAGCCGGTGTATCTCGTCGCGGAACGCGGCGAACACCGGCACCTGCGGAAAGCCGGTGGCCAGTGCGGTCGAACAGTTGAGCAACCAGTCATGGCGTGCCTGGGCGTGCCCCTGCTCGTGCGCCAGCACGGCATCCAGCTGACGTCCCTTCAGGCGCCGCAACGCCGCTGTGGTGACGACCAGTTGGGGTGCCGCACCCGCCAGCCACCAGGCGTCGGGCCGCTCGCCCTCCAGCACGAGCAGCCGGCCGGACGCGGACTCCTCACCCGGCAACAGCGGTGCAAGCAAACGGAGTTCGGCGTGCCGCGATCGGCGTCCGGCGCGGCTGCGCAGCACCTCCCGTACGAGCATCGCCCCGCTCCACAGTCCGCCGCACGCGAGCGCCACCGCTGTCGCGGCCGCCCAGGGGCCCGTCGTGCCCAGCGCGTACGCCTCCACCACCGAGCGCGGGGCCGGCGCGAAGACATGGCCGCGCACCGCCTGCCAGGCCGCCGCCGCGCTGAGCGTCATCGACAGCGCACAGCACAGCAGGACCGCGGCCACCACGCACTGCCACGCCCACAGCGCGACCACCGGTTCGCGGTCCGGCCAGTCGGCCCGGGCGATCAGCCGGGGGGCGATGACGGCGGTCAGGGCACCGAGCAGCAGCAGTACCGCGGGGACCATCATGGGCTGCAGCCTATGAGCGGCGTCCCGCTCAGGGGTACGGCTTGTCACAGCGAAGTGACCTAGACCACGCCCGAGTTGGGTTCACATCGTCAGCAGCATGGCGAGCATCCCGATCCCCATCGACAGCCGGCACGCCCGCGCCACCTCGGGCCGGTCGCTCCAGGCCAGGGCGGTGCCACCCGTCCCGGCCACCGGCAGCAGCCGCACCCCGGCGAGGAGGACGTACCCGGTGAAGTACAGGAGCAGCACCCCCGTCAGCAGCGGGACGCCGGAGCCGCCGTGTCCGTGCCGGTGCGAGGGCGCGGCGGCCATCACGGCGGCCATGTAGACCATGGCCCCGGCCCCCATCAGGTGGTGAAGGTGGTGGGCGCCGGCGCGGGCCGCCCACAGGGCCCGCAGCGCGGCCGTCCCGAAGACCGCCGCGAAGGCCGGCCAGGCCCACGCGGGCGGGGTGAACGCGGCCGCGGGCACGGCCATCGCGGCCATCCCGAAGCCCATCAGCGCCTCGCCGCCCGCGGCTCTGCGCTGTTCTTCGACCGCGCTGCGCATCCGCAGCAGGCAGTAGGCCCCGGTCGCCGCGCACAGCGCCACCAGCAGCCAGCCGGGCGAAGCCGGTCCGTGCATGCGCACCTCCCCGCTCGACGTTCGCAATCGAGGATTGCGATGCCCACGGCACACCGTGCGCACGCGGGCGCAAGGGTGTACACGGGGAGCATTCGGCGGAGCACTAAATATTTCACGGGTAAAACACATGCTAAATTAGTAGGTATGAGCAGTGCGACCCCGCGGCACCCCCGACCCGAAGCCCGCCCGGAACCGCGCGGCGGGCCGCACGGCCGCCGGCGCGGGCAGCGCCCGGGACGCCGCCTCCCGATCGCCGGAGTGCTGCGCCTCGGCAGGCCCTCGGACATCTGGTTCAAGCCCGCCCTGAGCGTGATCGCCGCCGTCGCTCCGCCGAACCTGATCCTGCTGGCCGTCGGGCGGCTGGACCTGGCGATGTACACGATGGCCGGGTCCCTGTGTGCGCTGTACGCCCACAACCGCCCCTACGCGGCACGGGCCCGAGTCCTGGCCTGGGTGGTGCTGGGCATGACCGCCGGACTGGCGGTCGCCCTGCTCGCGGCCTCGCTGACGAGCGACGCCGTCGCCCTGGTCACCGTCGGCGCCCTGCTCGCGGCCGCGCAGAAGGCCCTCTGCGACGCGACCCGCCTCGGCCCGCCCGCCAACGTCGTCCTCACCTTCATCAGCTCCGCCGCGCTGTTCGCCCCGCAGACCCTCGGGCAGGTCCCCGGCCACCTGGGGCTGGCTCTCGCCGCGGGCGCCTGGGCCTGGCTGATCGGCATGGCGCCCGGCCTGCTGCGGCCGCACGGCCCCGAGCGCCGCGCCACCGCCCACGCTCTGAACGCGGCCGCAGCCCACGCCGCCACGGACGGCCCCGGCGACGGCCACGCCCGGACCCGCGCCGCCGCGGCCGCCGCCGTGCACGCCGCCTGGCAGACCCTGCTGGCGGCCCGCGCCACGGAGAACCGGCGGGCCCTGGAGCGTCTCGTCGTCCGAGCCGAGATCGCCCTCGCCGCCCCCGCCGACACCGACCCGAAGCGGCTGCGCGACTGGGCCCGCGATCTGCGCGGCACCGGCCCGGTACCGCACCCGGGCGACCTGGTGGACGACGACGAACTCCTCGGCGTCGACGCCGAACTCGCCACCGGGCGACCGCCGCTGTGGCTCCGCCTGGGCCCCCTCGCGCCGATCGCCGCACGCACGGCCCTCGGCTGCGCCCTCGCCGGGTACGCCTCGCTCGCCGTCGGAGTCGGCCGTCCCTACTGGGCCCTGGTCACCGCCGCATCCCTCTACCAGGCGAACATCACGCTCACCTGGAGCCGCGGAGTCCAGCGCGTCGTCGGCAACCTGGTCGGAGTGCTCGCCTTCGCCGCGCTCGTCCCGCTCGCCCATCTCACCCAGACCGCCCTCGTCCTGACCTGCCTCGCCCTGAACTTCGGCGCCGAGGCGCTGATCAGCCGCAACTACTGGCTCGGCAGCGTCTGCGTGACCCCGATGGCGCTGCTCATCACGGAGTTCGCGCAGGCCCAGGACTCGGGCCGGCTGATCACCGAGCGGCTGATGGACACCCTCGTCGGCGCCGTGGTCGGCTTCGTCGCCGCGGTCGCCGTCACCAACCGCCGGGCCGGCGACCGCCTCGGGCACGCCCTGACGGCCGCCGAACGGGCCCGCGAACACGCCGCCCGCCTCCTGGCGGAGCCGCGCCCCGCCCCCGGCGGCGACCTGGAGTCCGCCCGCCGTGGCCTCGCCGCCGCGCTGGTCGACCTGCGCGCCACCGCCGACGCGGCGTCCGGCGAGTGGTGGCAGCGCGCACTGCCCGAGGAGCGGGTCGTCGCGGCCGAACAGTCCGGACACCGTACGCTCGCGGCGACGGTACGGCGCCAGGGGCTGCTCCTGGACCGGGACGCGAGCACGGGAGCGGAGGACGTACGGCGATGACGGCGACGCAGGGACGGGCGGCGGCCGGGAACGGGACGGGGACGGAACCGGCGACGGGGGCGAAACCGGTGGCCGGTGGCCCCGGAACCACCGGAGACCGTCCGAGGAGCGGCGACGGGCGGGAGCGTGGCGGCAGGCGGGGGAGCGGCGGCCGGACAGGCAACGGCGACCCGGTACGACCGTCACAGCCGTCACGCCTGTCACAGCCGTCCGTGCCGTCAGAACAGTCAGAGCCGGCACAGCCGTCGGAGCCCGCACAGCCGGTACGGAACGACACCGTCGCCGCTGTCGTGCGGCAGTGGCAGACGGTCAGGCCCGACCTCGACACCGGCCCCATGGAGATCATCGGCCGCGTCAACCGCTGCGCCGCGCTGCTCCAGCAGGCCGAGGACGCCCCGCTGCGCCGGGCCGGCCTGAGCCGAGCGGAGTTCGATCTGCTCGGCGCGCTGCGCCGCACCGGACATGAGCTGACGCCGGGCGAACTGGCCCGGGAGACCTTCTCCTCCGGGGCGGCCGTCACCAAGCGGCTCAAGCAGCTCACCGGGCGTGCACTGGTGGAGCGTCGCGTCGACACCCGGGACCGCCGTGTCGCCCACCTCCGGCTCACGGACGCCGGGCGCGACCTCGTCGACGGCATCATGCCCGAGCAACTCGTCTACGAGAGTGCCGTGCTGTCCGCCCTGGACGACGACCGTCAGGGAGAACTGGCCGATCTGTTGGGCGAGTTGTTGAGCCGGCTCGAGGGACACATGCGGGCCCTGCGGATCTGAGCGCCGCCTCCACGCGGGACCGGGCCGGGTGACCGCGACCCGTCGGCGTTCACCCCTCGTCTCCCGCCCGGTACACGCCGAACACCGCGCCCTGCGGGTCCCGCAGTACGGCGATGCGCGGACCGTCCGGCACCGAGGTCGGTTCCATGAGGGCGGCGCCGCCCGCGCCCACCGCGGTCCGGGTGGACTCGTCCACGTCCGTCACCGCGAAGTACGGCAGCCAGTGCGGGGGCACCTCGGGCGGGAACTTCTCGTCCATCGTCGTCATGCCCCCGAAGTCCGCGCCGCCGACGCCCCACTGGAGGTAGTTCTCCGAGGAGCGGACGGTCCAGCCGAACACCGTGATGTAGAAGGTCTCCGCCCGGTGGCGATCGCGGGTCAGCAGCTCGACCCAGCCGAGCGAGCCGGGCGCGTTGAACAGCCCGGCGCCCGGGAAGGTCCGCGCCTGCCACAACTGGAACGCGGCACCACCGGGATCGAGGGCGACCACGAAACGACCCGCGTCGAAGACGTCCATCGGGCCGACCAGCACCTTGCCTCCGGCCTCCGTGAGCAGCCGGGCGCTGACATCCGCGTCGGTCACCGCGAACGAGACGTTCCAGGCGCACGGCTGTGCCTCCTGGTACAGGGGGCTGAGCGCGGCGACGGCCGCTTCGCCGAGGTGCGCGACCGTGTAGCCGCCCGCCTCCTGGCGCGGATCCGTCTCCGCGCGCCAGCCGAAGAGCTCCGCGTAGAACCGCTTCGCCGCCTCCAGGTCACCGGTCCCCAGCTCGGCCCAGCAGGGCCCGCCGGGCACGGGCGCGTCGAGCTTCATGACGCTCCTTCCGAAAGGGGCCCCCTTCAGCACGCTATGCCTCGGTCCGCGCTATGGCATCCGGTGGCCGCCGAGGCCTCGAAACCGGGTCCGGCCTGGCCCGATGGCCTCGACAACCCGCCGGTGAACCGCCCTGCGCGCCCGGCTGCGGCCGGGCGGGCGGCCCGCCGCCCCACCGGCGACCGATGAGGAGGACCGATCCGGCCGCCGGATCGGCCGGGACCTTCAGGTCCCTGCCCCGCCCCGGAATCCGAGCCCTCGGCCCCGTGCCACCGACCGGACCTCGGACTCACCCCGGCCCTTGGCCGTTCATAGTGATGCCCGTGGCAGCAGGGCCCGACGCCCGTCGGGTACCCGACGGGCCCGGATTCCAGGCCGGGACGTGGGTCGCGGACCAGCCAGCTCCCCGGCCGGGGTATCGGATCGGCTCGGTTTCCCCGGCGAGGGGGCCGGATCGGCTCGGTTTCCCCGGCCGAGGGGGCCGGATCGGCTCGGTTTCCCCGGCCGAGGGGCCGGATCGGCTCGGGTTTCCCCGCCGGGGCGGATCGACTCTTCGATTTCCGGCCGGTACGGATCGACCCGGACTCCCCGCCGTGCCCCATCAACTCAGATTCCCGGCCGGTAGCGGATCGGATGGTCCGCCGGCACCTCCACCAGAACGATCGGCGTGCCGTCCGGATCGGCGATCCACATCTCGAGAAGCCCCCAGGGTTCCCGCACCGGCGGCCGGACGATCTCCACTCCCCGGGCGCGCAGCTCGTCGTGCGCCGCCGTCAGGTCCGGCACCTGCAGCCACAGCCGTACGGCCGGATCCGGCGGTGTCTCCGAGCGGCCCGAGACCTCCAGGAAACCTCCGCCGAGGAAGTAGACGACCCCGCGCTCCGGCCCCGTCCCGAACTCGCGGAAGACCGCCAGGCCCAGCTGCTCCCCGTAGAAGACACGGGAACGCTCGGGGTCGGCCGGCCGGAGCAGGGTCCTACTGCTGAGTACGTGCACCATGCAGCCGGAGCCTACCGGCGCAGGGTCTACGCTCGGCGGTGCCCCAGCCGAGTCAGAGACCGGAGAACGCCCGCATGGACACCGCCGCCACCGAATTCACCTTCCGCGACGCCGTCGACGCCGACGTGGACGCGCTCGTCGCGCTCGTCGAGTCGGCCTACCGCGGCGACGCCAGCCGGGCCGGGTGGACGACCGAGGCCGACATCCTCCAGGGGCAGCGGACCGACCCCGACGGCGTGCGCGCGGTCATCAAGGCGTCGGACAGCCGGCTGCTCACCGTCGAGCAGCAGGGCCGGATCGTCGCCTGCTGCCAGCTGGAACACCGCGGCGACCACGCCTACTTCGGCATGTTCGCCGTCAGTCCCGCGGTCCAGGGCGGCGGCCTCGGCAAGACGGTCATGGCGGAGGCCGAGCGGCAGGCCCGCGAGAACTGGGGCGTCACCGAGATGCACATGACCGTGATCTCCGTACGCGAGGACCTCATAGCCTGGTACGAGCGTCGCGGCTACCGGCGGACCGGCCGCATGACCCCCTTCCCCTACGGCGACGAGCGCTTCGGCATTCCGCAGCGCGACGACCTCCGGTTCGAGCTGCTGGTCAAGGAACTCGACTGACCGTCGGGACCCGGTCTAGGCCGTGAAGCGGCCCGTGCGCCTGATCTCCGGGTAGTCGGTGGTCGCGCCGTCGAGTTCCAGGGCGCGGACGAGCCGCAGCTGGTCCTGGGTGTTGACCACCCAGCCGATGATCCGCAGGTCCCGCTTCCGCGCCTCCTCGACGATCTCCAGGGTGAGCCGGCGCAGGTTGAGACAGACCGTCGCCGCGCCGGCCTCCACGGCGCGGTCGACGATGTCGAGGCCGTAGCGGCTGCCGATGAGCGCGGTGCGCACCCCGGGGACGAGGCGCGCGATCTCGGCGACGGCCTCGTCGTGGAAGGAGGACACCTCCACGCGGTCCACCAGGTCGCGCGCGTGCATCACCTCGGCCAGCGCCCGCGCGGCCTGGACATCCTTGATCTCGGCCTGGAGCGGGAGCCGCACGGCGTCCAGGACCTCCTCGAAGAACGGCACGCGCTCGCCGCGGCCCGCGTCGAGGGTCCGCAGTTCCGCGAGCGTCTGGTCGGCGATGGGCCCGGTCCCGTCGGTCGTCCGGTCCACGTCGGCGTCGTGCATGACCACCAGAGCGCCGTCTTTGCTCAGATGCAGATCGAGTTCGATGACGTCCAGGCCGGCGTGCTCCGCGGCGACGAAGGAACGCAGGGTGTTCTCGGGCTCGACACCCATGACTCCGCGGTGACCGATGGTGAGGAAGTTCAAGACACGACCCGCTTCCGTCGACGGCTTGGTCCGGAGGAGCACGCAGCCTAGTGGCCCTGAGGCCGTCAAGGACATGAGCGTGCACCGAGGGTTCCTCTACCCGTCCAGACCGGAGATCCGACCCGTTGGACAGGCGCTAGCTGAAGTGGTCGCATCTTCGGTGTCAGGCAGGAAAAAGTGCGGTGAAGATGCGGGAGCGCAGGATAATTTCCGGAGGTCCCACTTGCTGGAGGAATCCTCATATGCATACGGTGTCCTGACGTGAGCTTCTCCAGTGAAGGATGGGACATGACGGAAATTCTTGTGCAGGCGGCTACGGGGGAGCGGGTTCCTCCGGCGGACAGGGTGGTTGAGCACCCGGCGTGGCGCGTGCTCAAGGATGCGGTGGAGCAGATCCGGCCCTGGCAGTCGAAGGACGGGTCGATCGACTTCGCGGCTGAGGGCGCGCCGCGCCGCACGGACGCCGAGCAGGCCGTCCAGCGGGTCATCGAGGCCGTGGAGGAGCTGTCCCCGCTGCTCCCGCACGACGCCGACTACCACCGGGCGCTCGCCAAGGACCTGCGGGTCTGGGCCGACGGCGGCTTCGGGGTGCCGGACTTCCTCGACTCGCTGCTGGCCTTCCAGCCGGCCGCGAACCGTCGCGACGGGCTCCAGCACCTGGTCGTCTTCGCGATGTACACCCAGAACGGCAACCCGGACCGCAACCTGGAAGCGGTCGTGCTGCGCATGGTCTGGCCCCAGTGGCTGGCCGAGCTGGAGCGCACCCGCTACGACAACCCGCTGTTCTGCGGCATCACCTTCGAGGACTTCACGGCCGGGTACGACACCAACTCCGCCGTCCTCTTCCCCGAGACCATCGCCGTCCGCGAGGCGCCGGAACGTTTCTCCTGGGGTGGCATCTTCTGCGACCGCGAGGCCGCCCGCTTCCGTCGGGTGACCGACGCGGCCGTCGACGTCCTGGGTCTTTCCCTGCCCGAGGACATCGCCGCCATGGTCCACGACCAGAAGCGCTGCGAGGAGGCCTTCGTCCT
Source organism: Streptomyces zaehneri (assembly GCF_032248645.1). NCBI lineage: Bacteria > Bacillati > Actinomycetota > Actinomycetes > Kitasatosporales > Streptomycetaceae > Streptomyces > Streptomyces zaehneri. Next base: position 155,058 of record NZ_JASTTJ010000002.1, on the reverse strand, counting down.
GTGGGACATGGTCCACGACCGTACCCACAGCCACGGCGACCTGCCCTTCGACCCCTTCATGATCAAGCAGCGCCAGCCGTTCTGGATGTACGGCCTGGAGGAACTGCGCTGCGACCTCACCGCCTTCAAGGAGGCCGTGAAGCTGGAGGCCGACGGCGTTCCGCAGGCCCGTGACGTGCAGTACGCGGTCCTCTTCGACCGCATGTTCCGCTTCCCGGTCACCGGAGACCGGGTGCGCAACTACGACGGCCTCGGCGGCCAGCTGCTCTTCGCCTACCTGCACAAGCACGACGTCGTCCGCTGGACCGACAACAAGCTGCACATCGACTGGCAGCGCGCCCCGCACGTCACCAACCAGCTGTGCGCCGACATCGAGCAGCTCTACCGCGACGGCATCGACCGCCCCAAACTCGTCCACTGGTTCGCCGCCCACGAGCTGGTCTCCGCCTACCTCGCCCCGCACCCGGGCTCCAAGTGGGCCAAGGGCCCCGACGCCCTGGACCTGACGCAGCCGCCCCGCAAACTCGTGGACGACGTGCTTGCGGACGAGTTTCCGCTGAGCATGTTCTATGAGGCACTGTCCAAGAAGCTGAAGAACGTGATCGCCTCGACCCGGGGCATCACGGCGGACGGCGCCGAGCGGATCGCCGCGTGAGCGACCTGCGTACCGAGAACACTGCTCAGGAGGCGAAGACCATGGGGAACGGGGCTCTCAGCGGTGCGGTGATCGCGGTGGCCGGTGCGGGCGGACCGGCCGGCCGGGCGGCGCTGCTCCGACTCGCCGAGGCCGGCGCGATCGTCGCCGGCGCGGACAACGACCCCGAGCGCCTGGCGGAGGCCGTCGACGCGGCCCGCTACGGGGCCGGGGGCGCCACCGTCACCGGTGAGCCGGTCGACCTGCTCGACCTGGACTCGACCCGGGACTGGGCGCAGCGCGTCGAGAAGGACTTCGGCCGGATCGACGGAGTGGTCCACCTCGTCGGCGGCTGGCGCGGCAGCGAGACGTTCATCAAGACGAGCCTGGACGACTGGGACTTCCTGGAGCTGCTGCTCGTCAAGACCGTGCAGCACACCTCGCTCGCCTTCTTCGAGGGTCTCCAGCGCAGCGACCGCGGCCGGTACGTGCTGATCAGCGCCGCCGGTGCCTCGAACCCCTCCGCGGGCAACGCCGCGTACGCCGCCGCCAAGGCGGCCGCCGAGGCCTGGACCCTGGCGCTCGCCGACGCGTTCCGCAAGGCCGGGGGCGCCGAGGGCCCGACCTCCGCGGCTGCGATCCTGGTGGTGAAGGCGCTGGTGCACGAGGCGATGCGCGCCGACCGCCCCAACGCGAAGTTCGCGGGCTTCACCGACGTCAAGGATCTGGCCGAGGCCATCACCGGAGTCTGGGACAAGCCCGCCCCCGAAGTGAACGGACAGCGTCTGTGGCTCACCGAGAAGCCGTGAACCCTCCGAAGACCGACGCACGGCGCCATCACGACCCGGAGGTCCGCGGTTTCGCCAGCGACAACTACGCCGGGGCCCACCCGGAGGTGATGGCAGCCCTGGCCCTGGCCAACGGCGGCCACCAGGTGGCGTACGGCGAGGACGACTACACCGAGCACTTCCAGGGGATCATCCGCAGCCATTTCGGTGCCACGGCGGAGGCGTTCCCGGTCTTCAACGGCACCGGCGCCAACGTCGTCGCGCTCCAGGCGGTCACCGACCGCTGGGGAGCGGTGATCTGCGCCGAGAGCGCGCACATCAACGTCGACGAGGGGGGCGCGCCCGAGCGCATGGGCGGCCTGAAGCTGCTCACCGTGCCCACCCCGGACGGCAAGCTCACTCCCGAGCTGATCGACAGGCAGGCGTGGGGCTGGGAGGACGAACACCGCGCGATGCCGCAGGTCGTCTCGATCACCCAGAGCACGGAGCTGGGCACGCTCTACACGCCCGAGGAGATCCGCGCGATCTGCGACCACGCTCACGCGCACGGCATGAAGGTGCACCTGGACGGGTCCCGGATAGCCAACGCGGCGGCCTCGCTGAACGTCCCGATGCGGACGTTCACCAACGCCGTCGGCGTCGACCTGCTCTCGCTGGGCGGGACGAAGAACGGCGCGCTGTTCGGCGAGGCGGTCGTCGTCATCGACCAGGACGCCGTCCGCCACATGAAGCACCTGCGCAAGCTGTCCATGCAGCTAGCCTCCAAGATGCGCTTCGTCTCGGTGCAGTTGGAGGCCCTGCTGGCCAAGGACCTGTGGCTGCGCAACGCCCGCCACGCCAACGGGATGGCCCAGCGGCTCGCCGAGGGCGTGCGGGCCGTGCACGGCGTGGAGATCCTGTACCCCGTGCAGGCCAACGGCGTGTTCGCGCGGCTCCCGCACGAGGTGGGCGAGCGGCTTCAGAAGAAGTTCCGGTTCTACTTCTGGGACGAGGCGGCGGGTGTCGTGCGCTGGATGTGCGCGTTCGACACGACCGAGGAGGACGTGGACACCTTCGTCGCCGCGGTCAAGGAAGAGATGGCGCGGTAGCGAGGGAAGCAAGGAACGCTTCTTGCATAGGTATGCGGTCACCTGAAAATTCATTGACTCTCGGGTGATCGCTTTCCTATGCTCTCCCGTCATGGAGCTGATCCAGGAGAACCCTGACCTCTCGGCCTATCTGGCCGCTGACGACGTCATCGACCACCACCACCCGCTGGTGCGGGACACGGCCGCGCGCCTCGCGAAGGACGCGAAGGACTCGTATGGTTATGCGCGCCTCGCCTTCGATTTCGTGCGCGACGCCATTCCCCACTCGCAGGACGCCGACGACCCGCGCGTGACCTGGCGTGCCTCGGACGTACTGGAACAGGGCACGGGCATCTGCCACGCCAAGGCCCATGCCCTGGCCGCCCTGCTGCGGGCCGAGGACATCCCGACCGCGCTGTGCTACCAGCGGTTCGTGCACGACGAGGGTGCCGGACACGCCCTCCACGGGCTCGTCGCCGTGCGCTTCAACGGGGCCTGGCACCGCCAGGACCCACGCGGCAACAAACCGGGCGTGGACGCGCGGTTCTCCCTGGACGGCGAACACCTGGCCTTCCGGCCCGACGCGGCGACGGGCGAGCTGGACTACCCAGGCCTCTACGCCACCCCGCATCCGGGCGTCCTCGGCGCCCTGCGGGCCGCCCCCGACCGGCCGCACCTGTGGAAGAGCCTCCCCACCGCGCTGTGACCACCCCCGCCGCGGACCACGGGCGTCGTGGTCGCCGACCTCCCCGGCATGGGTGACGGTGGAGAGGCCCGAGGGGCCGGTGCGGACGGGAACGCCGTCCACCTCGAGGCCGGTGCGGCCCCGTCGCTCCACCTGTGCGGCGGCGAAGGCCGGCAGCGCCCGCTTCTTCGCCTGGTCGACGCCCGGTAGGTCGTCGGAGGCGTCGAGTCCGAAGTGGGCGGCCTCGCCGGAGCGGGGTCGTGCGGACGGGCCCGGCCGGGCGCGTGCCGGACGGGGCCCGTAGCCGTGCGAACCGCGTCAGCGGGCCTCGGCCGCGCGTACCTGCTCCGGCGTCGGAGCCGTGCCGCCCAGGTGGGCCGGCATCCACCAGGTGTCGTTCGCGTCCTTGGGGCGCACGGGGTAGGCGCGCTGAGCGGCCTCCAGGAGCTCCTGGACGCGCTCGCGCAGCTGCCGGGTGATGGCCCCCGCGTACTTGTCGCGGGAGGCCTCGATGGCCTCGCCGACCCGGATGGTGACCGGGGTGTGGCTGCGCTTGAAGTTGCGCGGGTGGCCCTTGGTCCACAGCCGCTGCGTACCCCACAGGGCCACCGGGATCAGCGGGACGCCCGCCTCCTGGGCCATCCGGGCCGCGCCCGACTTGAAGCTCTTGAGCGTGAACGACTGCGAGATGGTGGCCTCGGGGAAGACCCCGACGATCTCGCCGGAGCGCAGCGACTCGAGGGCGTGGGCGTAGGCCGTCTCGCCCTGGTTGCGGTCCACCGGGATGTGCTTCATCCCGCGCATCAGCGGGCCGGAGATCTTGTGGCGGAAGACGGATTCCTTCGCCATGAAACGAACGAGACGTTTCTGCGGGAGCGCGGCCAGACCGTCGAAGATGAAGTCGAGATAGCTGATGTGATTGCTCACCAGCACGGCTCCACCCGAGCGCGGGATGTTCTCCGAACCCTTGCAGTCGATCTTGAGGTCCCAGGCCTTGAACAACGTCTGGGCGAGGCCGACGACGGGGCGGTAGACAATCTCTGCCATGGGCGGGGCGGACCCTTCCTTCTCTTTGCCGGGGAGGGGCTCCCGGCGGCAAAGTTACGCAGCCGTAGGTTTACGGCATCTCGCAGATCGTGCCCGAAGAACGGCCGGGGAGCCAGCCCTGGTGCCCGGGAACGGCGAGATCCTCGTCACTTCAACCCCCTTGATCGACCTCGGGCTTTTAAGCCGCCTTTACTCCGCGCGTACCGCGACCCGCCGTACGAGCAGGTACATCTCGCATCCGAGGCAGTACCCGAAAGCAGCATTGAGGAAGGCGGCCGCGAGCGCCGCCCCGGTCGCCGCGAGGCCCAGCCAGTCGGGACCCAGGGTGAGCCCGACGAGTCCGACCCCCGCGAACAGCAGACCGACCGCCTGCGCGAACCGCGGCGGCTCCGGCGCCTCGAACTCGCTCGGCGGCCCGATCCGCGGCCGCACGGCCCTGCGGAACACCCAGCCGTACGGTGAGCGACCCACCCCGCCCGCCGCGCCGAGCGCGAACGCCAGCGTCTGCCACCCCAGCAGCCAGGCGTTGCCGCTGATCAGCACGACCGCGAGTACTACGGTCGTCACGGCGGCCCCGAAGCGCGGGCCCCTCGCATCGATGTCCATGAATCAAGCATTCCGCAACGGAAACGATTCCTGGGGTCGGGAATCTTTGCAGTCTCGTGAACGCTGGAGGACCTGATGGCCGGACTGCTGGTGTGCGTGGCGGTGCTCGCGGCGGCGAGCGCCTACGGAGTGCTGCACAAGCGGCGGAGCGGGAGGGTGCGGGTGCGCGGGCGCGACGACGGCAAGCGGCTCGGAGCGGACCGGCTGGGCGGCGAACTCGGCGAACGGGCCACGCTCGTGCAGTTCTCCAGCGCCTTCTGCGCGCCCTGCCGGGCCACTCGCCGGGTCCTCGGCGAGGTGGCCGGCGTGGTCCCCGGAGTCACCCACATAGAGATCGACGCCGAGGCGCACCTGGACCTCGTCCGCGAGCTCGACATCCTCAAGACCCCGACCGTCCTGGTGCTCGACGCCGACGGCCACATCGTCCGACGGGCCACCGGTCAGCCCCGCAAGGCGGACGTCATCGCGGCCCTGGGGGAGGCGGTGTGAGCCACCCGCGGGGGACGGTGAGGCATCTCCCAGATACCGGAACGTACTTGACTGTGCGCGCCACCTATCGTCAGCCTGACCGTATGCCTAAGGAACTCCTTCTCCACGGCCGGGTCCACGTGGACCTGGTCCGTACCGCGAGCGCGCGCTGTCCGGCCCGTTGAGCACCCACGGCCCGGCTCGCCACTTCCCGCAGAAGGACAACCCCATGACGGCCATACCCGGCCTCGGTTCCCCCCGCCTGGCCTCTCCCGACCTCCTGCGCTCCGTCTTCCGCCGGCACGCCGCGGGGGTCGCCGTGATCACCGCCTCCGGTGAGAGCGGCCCGGTCGGCTTCACCGCCACCTCGCTCAGTTCCGTCTCCGCCGAGCCGCCGATGCTCTCCTTCGGCATCGGCACCCATGCCTCCAGCTGGCCCGTGCTGTCCCGGGCCACGCACGTGGGCGTCCATGTACTCGGCGAGCACCAGCAGGGGCTGGCCGCCACCTTCGCCAGGAGCGGCGCCGACCGCTTCGGCGCGCCGACCGCCTGGCGCGACGGTCCGCAGGGTGTTCCGGTGCTGGACGACGTGCTGGCGTGGCTGGTGTGCCGGGTCGTCGCGCGGGTCCCGGCGGGCGATCACCGCATCGTGCTGGCCGAGGTGGTCCTGGGCGACCCGGAGGGCGCGGGCCGCCCGTTGCTCTACCACCAGGGGCGGTTCACCACCCTGCGGGATTGATCACTGCCCGGCTCTCCTGCGAACTCGTCGAGTTCCGATTACGCTGCGTTGCAAAGGTCACAGTTCAAAGCGCTTGCTTAGCGGGCATGAACTGGGTGTACTGACGAGTAATATTTCGGTCGGAGCGCGGGCCGCCCCGACCGGGATCGGCCGCTTGTGGCGCCTATGCTGCCTGGAAGAAGGCAGCCGAGAACTGACGATGCAGTAGGAGAGCCGGCGTGAGCTTGAGGATCGTTGTCACTGTGAAGTACGTGCCCGACGCCACTGGCGACCGGCACTTCGCCGATGACCTGACCGTCGACCGGGACGACGTGGACGGTCTGCTCTCCGAGCTCGACGAGTACGCGGTCGAGCAGGCGCTGCAGATCTCCGAGAACTCCGACGACGACGTGGAGATCACCGTCCTGACGGTGGGCCCCGAGGACTCCAAGGACGCGCTCCGCAAGGCCCTCTCCATGGGCGCCGACAAGGCGATCCACGTCGAGGACGACGACCTGCACGGCACCGACGCCATCGGCACCTCCCTGGTGCTGGCCAAGGCGATCGAGAAGGCCGGCTACGACCTGGTCATCTCCGGCCTGGCCTCCACCGACGGCACCATGGGCGTCGTCCCGGCCCTGCTGGCCGAGCGTCTGGGCGTCCCGCAGGTCACCCTGCTCTCCGAGGTCTCCGTCGAGGACGGCACCGTCAAGGGCCGCCGCGACGGCGACGCCGCCTCCGAGCAGCTCGAGGCCTCCCTGCCGGCCGTCGTGTCGGTCACCGACCAGTCGGGCGAGGCGCGTTACCCGTCGTTCAAGGGGATCATGGCGGCCAAGAAGAAGCCGGTCGAGGCCTGGGACCTGTCGGACCTGGACCTGGAGGCCGAAGAGGTCGGCCTCGAGGGTGCCTGGACCGCGGTCGACAGCGCGACCGAGCGTCCGGCCCGCACCGCGGGCACGATCGTCAAGGACGAGGGCGAGGGCGGCAAGCAGCTCGCCGAGTTCCTCGCGGGCCAGAAGTTCATCTAAAGGCCCTTCGCCGACCGCCCCTCAACTTCGTTTCGCAGGAGAGCAATCCCATGGCTGAAGTCCTCGTCTTCGTCGACCACGTGGACGGTGCCGTCCGCAAGCCCACCCTGGAGCTGCTGACGCTGGCCCGCCGCATCGGCGAGCCGGTCGCCGTCGCCCTCGGCGCGGGCGCCGAGAACACCGCCGCCGCGCTCGCCGAGCACGGCGCCGTGAAGGTGCTGACCCACGACGCCTCCGAGTACGCCGACTACCTCGTCGTACCGAAGGTCGACGCGCTCCAGGCCGCGGTCGAGTCGGTCTCCCCGGCCGCCGTCCTCGTCCCGTCCTCCGCCGAGGGCAAGGAGATCGCCGCCCGTCTGGCGCTGCGCATCGGCTCCGGCATCATCACCGACGCGACCGACCTCGAGGCCGGCGACGAGGGCCCGGTGGCCACCCAGTCGGTGTTCGCCGCGTCCTTCACCACCAAGTCCCGTGTCTCCAAGGGCACCCCGGTCATCACCGTGAAGCCGAACTCGGCCGCCGTCGAGGCCGCCCCGGCCGCCGGCGCCGTCGAGGCCCTCGCAGTGACCTTCTCCGCCCAGGCCACCGGCACCAAGGTGACCGGCCGCACGCCGCGTGAGTCGACCGGGCGCCCGGAGCTGACCGAGGCCGCGATCGTGGTCTCCGGCGGCCGCGGCGTCAACGGCGCCGAGAACTTCGCCCTCATCGAGTCCCTCGCCGACTCCCTCGGCGCGGCCGTCGGCGCCTCCCGCGCCGCGGTGGACGCCGGCTGGTACCCGCACACCAACCAGGTCGGCCAGACCGGCAAGTCCGTCTCGCCGCAGCTCTACATCGCCAACGGCATCTCCGGCGCCATCCAGCACCGCGCCGGCATGCAGACCTCGAAGACCATCGTGGCCGTCAACAAGGACGCCGAGGCCCCGATCTTCGACCTGGTCGACTACGGCGTCGTCGGCGACCTGTTCGACGTCGTCCCGCAGCTCACCGAGGAGATCAACACCCGCAAGGGCTGATCACCCGGCAGTCGCAGGACTGTCCGAGGCCCCCGTGACCGCACAGGTCACGGGGGCCTCGGCTCATTCCAGGGTCATCGAGGCCCGCACCGGCAGGTGATCGCTCGGGTACTGGCCGTCCAGGTGGAAGGTGTCGGTCCACTCGCGGTGGACGGTGACGCCCGGCGTCGCCAGGATCCAGTCGATGCGGTCCCCGTTCGGCGTGAGGGGCTTGTACCCGTGGTAGGTCGCATAGGCCCCGCCACGCGCGCGTGCCGTGTCCCAGGTGTCCACCAGCCCGGCGGCCAGCAGCCGGTCATAGACCGGATTGACGTGGGCGACGGCGTTGAAGTCGCCGGTCAGCAGCAGCGGCAGGGAGCGGTCCAGGCGGGCGATCCGTGCGGCGATCAGGTCGGCGGAGCGCACGCGCGCGTACTGGCTGGCGTTGTCGAGATGGGTGTTGAGGACGTAGAACTCCTGCCGCCCGCGCAGATCACGGAAGCGGACCCAGGTGACCATGCGGGGGTAGTCCGCCCCCCAGGTGTTGGAGCCCAGTACCTCGGGTGTGTCGGAGAGCCAGAAGTGCGCGTGCTCGACCGGGGCGAGCCGACGGGTGTCGTAGAAGACGGCCACCGCCTCCGGGTCCTCCACGCTGCGGCCCTTGCCGATCCAGTCGTAGTGCGGACCGAAGTCGGCCTCGATGTCGCGCAACTGGGCCGGCAGGCCCTCCTGGGTGCCGATGACGTGCGGAGCCGCCCGGCGCAGCAGTGCGCGCATCACCGGACGGCGGACCGCCCAGGTGTGGGCGTCCTTGGCACCCGGGTAGCGCAGATTGAAGGTCATGATCTCCAGCGGCGGCACGGGCGCGGGCTGAAGCGCCCCGCGAGCCGGGCTCTCGTGCCGGGTGGCGGACGACCCCGCCGTGCCCAGTACGGGCACGGTCGCCAGGACGGCCAGGGCCGTGCGCAGCCCCGCCCGTCGGGTCTGCCCCGTGGTGCCGGTCATATGTTCCCTCCCTTGTGAGACAGGATGAAGGTGAGGACGGTCGTGCGGAAGAGGGAGGCGGGGGACGTGGTGTGCCGGTGAGCGCGGGGCCCGCGCCGTGGACAGGGTGTTGACCTGCCGGAAGCCGCACGGATAACTTCGCTCAACGGATTGTTGATTCCGTACAGCGGAAAAACTGGAGGGTGTGGAATGGGCCAGGGCCAGCAGGAGACGGTCACGACGAGCCTCGCCGGCGCCGTCAGCGAGGAGATCAGCGCCTCCCTCGCCCCGGTCGACGCCGAACTCGACCGCTGCTACCCCGGCGACCCCGGCACCCGGCAGCCCGTCCACACCGTCTACGTCCCCGGCGACGCCTTCGACGCCGACACCGTCCGCTCCTGGGGCGACCGGGCCCTCGCCGCCCTCGACGAGCACGCCCCCGACGCGGCGTCCTTCGCCGCCTGCCTCGGCCTCTCCCAGGACCTCGCCGAGCCCGTGTACGCGCGCGTGCGGTCCAAACTGGAACGCGAGCCCGTCGAGGACCTGCGCGTCGACTTCGAGGACGGCTACGGCCCCCGCCCGGACGCCGAGGAGGACGCCGCGGCCGCCCGCGCGGCACGGCTGATCGCGGAGGCGAGCGCGAAGGGCACCGCGGCCCCTTACATGGGCATCCGCATGAAGTGCATGGAGGCCGCGGTGCGCGACCGGGGCATCCGCACCCTCGACATCTTCCTCACCGGCCTGATGGAGAACGGCGGCCTTCCCGACGGCCTGGTCCTGACCCTGCCGAAGGTGACCTACCCGGAGCAGGTCACCGCGATGGTCCGGCTCCTGGAGGCCTTCGAGCGGGCACGGGGCCTCGACGCCGGACGGCTCGGCTTCGAGATCCAGATCGAGACCAGCCAGTCCATCCTCGCCACCGACGGCACCGCGACGGTCGCCCGGATGATCCAGGCGGCCCGGGGCCGCGCCACCGGCCTCCACTACGGCACGTTCGACTACAGCGCCTGTCTCGGCGTCTCCGCGGCCTACCAGGCCAGCGACCACCCCGCCGCCGACCACGCCAAGGCGATCATGCAGGTGGCGGCGGCCGGCACCGGGGTACGCGTCTCGGACGGCTCCACGAACGTGCTGCCGGTCGGTCCGACCGAACAGGTGCACGCCGCCTGGCGGCTGCACTACGGCCTCACCCGCCGCGCCCTGTCCCGCGCCTACTACCAGGGCTGGGACATGCACCCCGGCCACATCCCCACCCGCTACGCGGCCGTCTTCGCCTTCTACCGGGAGGGCTTCGCGCAGGCCGCCGAGCGGCTCGTGCGGTACGCCGACCGGGCCGGCGGCGATGTGATGGACGAGCCCGCGACCGCCAAGGCCCTCAGCGGCTACCTGCTGCGCGGCCTGGACTGCGGCGCCCTCGACCTCGCCGAGGTGAGCGGCGCGACCGGGCTCGGCCGGGCGGCCCTGGAGAGCTTCGCGACGCCGCGCCGAGGTGATCTGACGGTCGCCGGGCAGGAGGAGCGGCGGCCGGCGAGCGGCGGCTGCGGGGCCTGACCGTCCGGCGGCCCGGACCTCGGCGTCCCCGCCCCTGCGGCACCACCCGCGATGCCCGCTCCGCTCCCGAGGAGGCGCCGGCCGGAGGAGCAGGGCCTCCCCGGGAGCGGACCGGAGCCGCCCGGCGGATACCGCGCACCCCCTGCCCCACCGGCCTGTGTTCAGCGCTGACTACTGCTGCGGGAGCTGGTACGGACGCGTGATGATCTCCATGCCGTGCCCGGCGGGATCCATGAAGTACACACCCCGGCCGCCGTGGTGATGGTTGATCTCACCCGGCTGCTTGCCGTGCGGATCGGCGAAGTACGTGATCCCCGCCCGCTCGATCCGCTCGAAGGCCGCGTCGAACTCCTCGTCCGAGACGAGGAACGCGTAGTGCTGCATGACGATCGACTCCACCGGGACGGCGGCGAAGTCCAGGGTGACGCCGTTGCTGGTGTTCACCGGGACGAACGGGCCCCACTCGGGACCGACTTCGAGTCCGAGGATGTGGGCGAGGAACTCGGCTGACTCCCGGTTGTCACGGGAGTGGACGATGGTGTGGTTCAACTCGACTGACATGTGTGGAATGCCTCCGTAAGGCAAACTCACGGGCACCTCCATGCCTCACCCGGCCGGTGACCGACACGCGATGCCGTTCGAACATTCTATCGGACGTGCAGGTGTTCCAGGCCGGACGCGGTCACCAGCTCCTCTTCCGCGAACAGCCGGGTACCCTGCTCGCACCGCCATGCGTCGGCCCTGGCGCGGGCACAGAACTCCTCCGGGGTCGCCCCGAACAGCTCCCGCAACGCCTTGGATTGCGCGAGGAGTTCGATGATCAGGGCGCGCTGCCCGGGATGGCTGCGCGGGATGCCGTCGCCGTTGTGCAGCACACCATGGTGGTTCACGTACGCGAACGAGTCGAGGAGTGCCTCGCCGTTCTCCAGCTCGACCCGGAAACCCGGCGCGGGCAGCAGGACCCGGTCGTAGTTCGGCTCCGTCGCGTCGATCAGGGCGAGTTGCTCCGGGTCCAGCCAGATGACGAACAACTCCCGGCTCACGGCGGGGGCGTCGACGGGGGACGCGGACACATAGCCCACGCGGCTGATATGCGCCGAGACGCCGACATCGAGGCCGGTCACCCGGGCCTTCACCATGGGGATGGGTGAGGTGACTTCGAACTCGGCCATCTTGTGCCGCAGTTGGGCGGGACTGGCGTTGGAACCGACGGCCACGACCGGAGTGCGGCCGGGATGCGTCAGCCGGTCCAGCGGCAGCAGCTCGTCCCCGTGGAGCAGCCCGGACGTGGCCGGCCAGGCGCCGGGATAGGACAGCGGGTGGTCGCGCGGCGCGTCGGCCAGGCCCAGCGCGCGAAGTGTGCGGCGCTCGTCGCGGGCGTCCATGGCGTCTCAGTCGGCCGGCGGCAGCTCGCCCGAGCCGCGCAGGACGAGCCGGGTCGGCAGTTCGATGCGCTCGGGGGTGATCAGAGTGCCGTCCAGCTGCCCGAACAGGCGCTCTGCGGCGGTACGGCCCAAAGTGGCCGCGTCCTGGGCGACCACCGTGACACCCGGCTGGAGCAGGTCGGCGAGCTCCAGGTCGTCGAAGGCCACCAGGGCTACCCGCCGGGCCTGCTCGGCGAGCACCCGGATCACGGTGACCGTCACCCGGTTGTTGCCCGAGAAGATCGCCGTGACCGGCGCGGGCCCGGACAGCATCTCCTCGGCGGCGCGGCGCACCCGCAGGGGGTCGGTGGCGCCCAGCGACATCCAGGCGTCCTCGACCGGTATGCCGGCGTCCTCCATCGCCGTCCGGTAGCCGCGCAGGCGCTCGGCGGCGGTGTGGATGCGGGGCATGTCGCCGATGAAGCCGATCCGGCGGTGCCCGTGCGCCACCAGATGGGTCACGCCCTCGTGGGCGCCGCCGAAGTTGTCCGACAGGACGCAGTCGGCGTCGATCTGCCCGGCCGGCCGGTCCACGAACACCGTGGCGACGCCCGCCTTGATCTCGGGCTCCAGGTACCGGTGGTCGTCGCCGGCCGGGATCACCACCAGCCCGTCCACCCGGCGCGCGCACAGGGCCAGCGCCAGCTCCTGCTCCCGGTCCGGGTCCTCGGCGCTGGAGCCGTTGATGAGCAGGGCGCCGTGGGCGCGGGCGACTTCCTCCACCGCGCGGCTGAGCGGCCCGTAGAACGGGTCGGCGAGGTCCTCCAGGACCAGGCCGATGCTGGCCGTGCTGCCCTTGCGCAGCACCCGGGCGCTGTCGTTGCGGCGGAAGCCGAGCGCGTCGATGGCCTCCTGGACACGGCGTTCCGTCTCGGGCGTGACGCCCGGCTCGCCGTTCACCACGCGTGAGACCGTCTTGAGGCCGACTCCGGCGCGAGCGGCGACGTCCTTCATGGTGGGACGGTTGCCGTAGCGGCTCTCGGGCCGGCGCTGCGTCTCGGGCACGATGCTGTGTCCTGTCCTGTCGTCCACGGGAGGTCGGCCATGCACCTCGTCCACAAGATGTTGCGCACGGGGATGCGTGGGTCCCAGGGTGTGTATGAGGATGTGGCGTCGAGCATAGAGCCTGGACAACGTTGTCAGATGCGGGAGAGACTGTCCACCGCATCTCCGGCCCGCGGCCCCCAATCGCTGGACCGGCCAGCCCTTCCATGGTGGACCGGGAGAAACCAGACTGATGTACACCGACCTCGTGGCCGCGCTCGACATCGGCGGCACCAAGATCGCCGGAGCGTTGGTGGACGGCGACGGCACGATCCTGGCCCGCGCTCAGCGCCCCACGCCCGCCCAGGAGGACGGCGACACCGTGATGCGGGCCGTCGAGGAGACGCTGGCGGAGCTGACCGCCGCGCCGCTGTGGGGGCGTGTCCGAGCCGTCGGCATCGGCAGCGCGGGTCCGGTGGACGCCTCGGCGGGCACGGTCAGCCCGGTGAACGTGCCCGGCTGGCGCGACTTTCCGCTGGTCGACCGGGTCCGGGCGGTGACGGGGGATCATCCGGTCGAACTCATCGGCGACGGCGTGGCGATCACGGCGGCCGAACACTGGCAGGGCGCCGCCCGCGGGCACGACAACGCGCTGTGCATGGTGGTCTCCACCGGCGTCGGCGGCGGCCTGGTGCTGGGCGGCCGACTGCACCCCGGCCCCACCGGCAACGCCGGGCACATCGGCCACATCAGCGTCGAACTCGACGGGGATCCGTGCCCGTGCGGCGGGCGCGGCTGTGTCGAACGCATCGCCAGCGGTCCCCACATCGCCCGTCGGGCCCTGGAGAACGGCTGGCTGCCCGGCCCCGACGGCGACACCTCCGCGGCCGCGGTGGCCGCCGCCGCCCGTGCGGGCGACCCGGTCGCCCTGGCGTCCTTCGAACGGGCCGCGCAGGCCCTGGCCGCCGGTATCGCGGCCACCGCGACCCTCGTCGAGATCGACATCGCGGTGATCGGCGGGGGCGTGGGCAAGGCGGGCGAGGTGCTGTTCGCCCCGCTGCACCGGGCGCTCCGCGACTACGCCACCCTCTCCTTCGTCCAGCGTCTGACCGTGGCGCCGGCGCAGATGGGCACGGACGCGGGTCTGGTGGGAGCGGCCGCGGCAGCGCTGTCGGCGAGCACGGGGGCCGGGGCGGGGGCGGGCGCCACGGCGGCGGGGGTCTGACGCCGACGGGCGGCCCCTGAAGGAACGTCTCCGGCGTCGAAGCGAGGCGTGGGGCGGTGGCGGGCCGGGTTGCCCGTGCTCGTGCGCGCGCCGGGTGACCGGAGGCGGCGCCGGCACGGGCGGAGGCCCGACCGTCACACGGCCGGCCGTGCGGCGGTCACCCGACGACGGGCCGCACGGCCGTCCCGGCCGCCGTGACGGCGTCCCAGCCGCTCCAGGCGGGGATGGCCTCGCAGGACCGCCGCCAGGCGGCGGGGACGCCGTCCGTGCCGGTCCGGGACGCGACCACGCCTCCCACGATGGCGCAGGTCGTGTCGCGGTCGCCCCACCCGCCGACGGTCTGCCACAGAGCCTCGGGCAGGTCGTCCGGGTGCCCCGCGGCGGACCAGAGGGCGAACGGCACCGTGTCCGGAGCCGAGATCAGCGTCCCCGAGCCCAGCACGGACGCCGCGTGGCGCACCGAGGCGCGCTCGGGGAGGCCCGCGGCCACCAGCAGCCCGGAGCGGACGTCGCTGTCCGGCAGGTGCGAGGCGACCTCCCGCAGGAACGCCTCGCGCGCGGGCGCGTCCCGGCCCGCGCCGGCGGCCGCCAGCGCGGCGGCGACCGCCACGGCCACCGCGCCCGCGACCGCCTCGGGGTGGGCATGAGTGGCCAGCGCCGACAGCCGGGCCTGCTCGCGGGCCGCGGCGAGGTCGTCCCGGAACCAGGCCCCCAGCGGGGCGACCCGCATCGCGGCGCCGTTGCCGTACGAACCCTGTCCGCCGAACTGTCCCGTCGTCACCGCCCGCCAGTCCTCGCCCTCGCCGACGCGCCGCAGCACGCTGTGCATGGACGGGCCGTACTTGCGGGCCGGGTCGCGGCGGTACTCGGCGGCGAACTGCCGCGCCAGGTCGCCCGGACGGACCTCCCCGTGCTCCGTCAGATGGGCGAACAGGACGAACGCCATCGCCGAGTCGTCCGTCCACGGCCAGGGCGCGGGCCGCGGCGACCGTGCCGCCCACTGCTCCTCGGCGGGCTCGTCGGAGCGGGTGAACCAGCTGTCGCCGAAGGCGTCGCCCGTCACCAGACCGTCCAGGCAGGCATGGGCGTGCTGCGGGCCGATCATGGCGAAGCTCCTTCGAACCGTCGGTGACGACGGCATTCTCGCCGCAGACCGGTCGGTCGTGCGCGGGGATTACCGGGTGACGCGTGACCCCGTGCCCGTCGACGCCGTTGATCCCCGCATGAAGAAGCGCAGCATGCTCGCCATCGCCTCCCTCGCCACCGGCTTCGTCGTCGCGGCGATCACCCCCTCGCACGGCCTGGGCGGTGCCGACCTCGAAGGACTGAACGTGGGCGACACCCTCAGCACCCTCGACCACACCATCGCCGACGACAGCCTGGCCGTCGACGACGACGCCCTGGGGCAGAACGGCTGACGGACCGGGCCCCGACCACCAGCGCCGTGGCGCCGGCACCCCACCGCGTGGGGGCCGGCGCCACGGCGTTCGTGCGCCCTCAACGGGAACTGGTTTCCGTGGCAGGGTGGAGCGGGCAAGCCACAGGGGGCCAACAGAAGAGGGGGAACCGTGACCGTCGTCTGGATCAACGGCGCGTTCGGTGCGGGGAAGACCACCGCCGCACGGGAATTGATCGACCTGATCCCGAACAGCACGCTCTTCGACCCCGAGGTCATCGGCGGAGCTCTCCCGTACCTGCTGCCGCCCAAACGTCTCGCCGAGGTCGGCGACTTCCAGGACCTGCCGATCTGGCGGCGGCTCGTGATCGACACGGCGGCGGCGCTGCTCGCCGAGCTGGGCGGCACCCTCGTCGTCCCCATGACCCTGCTGCGCCAGGAGTACCGCGACGAGATCTTCGGCGGTCTCGCCGCCCGCCGGATCCCGGTCCGCCATGTGCTCCTCACCCCGGGGGAAACGATCCTGCGCGAGCGAATAGCCGCCCGTGAGGTCCCGCCGGACCTCCCCGACGGCGAGATGCGCGTCCGTCAGTGGTCGTACGACCACATCGAGCCGTACCACGCCGCCCTCGCCTCCTGGCTCACCGCCGACGCCCATCCCGTCGACAACGGAGTCCTCACTCCGCGGGAGACGGCCGTCCGGATAGCCGAGGCCGTGGGAAGCGGCGCCGCGGCCGCGTGCGACATCGTGCAGACCCCCGAGCCCACCGCCGAGACGGTGGCCGCCGGGGTCCTCCTCTTCGACGAGCAGGACCGGGTGCTGCTCGTCGATCCGACGTACAAGCCCGGCTGGGAGTTCCCCGGCGGGGTGGTGGAGCCCGGCGAGGCGCCCGCGCGCGCGGGCGTGCGCGAGGTCGAGGAGGAGACCGGCATCCTGCTGGACGACGTACCCCGGCTGCTGGTCGTCGACTGGGAACGGCCGGCCCCGCCCGCCTACGGTGGGCTGCGCCTCCTCTTCGACGGCGGACGGCTCGCCGCCGCCGCCGTGGCGGGCCTGCTGCTGCCGGGCCCCGAACTGCGGGCCTGGCGCTTCGTCACGGAGGAGGAGGCGGCCGATCTCCTGCCGCCGGTCCGCTACGAGCGACTGCGCTGGGCGCTGCGCGCCCGCGAGCGCGGGGCGGCGCTGTATCTGGAGGCGGGCGTACCGACCGGGTGAGCGCCGCTACGGGGACGGGATCCGCCGCAGCGCCTCCGCCGGGAAGGCGGCCGACCGGCTCTCCTCCCCGAACCGCCGCTCGAACCCCTCCATCACCTCGGCGACCGGGGCGTGACGGCTGAGGAGCGCGGCGGCTCCGTCCGGGAAGCCCTCGGGCCGCAGCCCCCGGCGCACGCGCGCACGAACGCCGCCCGTTCCTAGCCGCGGTACCCGTACCAGGTCGGTGACGAGCCATTTCACCAGCTAGGAGCTGGTGTACGCACGGTCGTAACCGCGGTGCGGGCCGAACGCCCGGCAGGCCGGGAGGCGCAGCTCGACGACGTCCATGGGGCGACCGTGGCGAGGGCCCCGCCCGGTGGGCGAGGCCCTCCGCCGACGGCAGAGCGGGTCAGCCGGCCGCGTAGTTGCGCAGGAACAGGGCCTCCGCCACCGAGAGCCGCTCCAACTCCTCGGGGGACACGCTCTCGTTGACCGCGTGGATCTGCGCCTCGGGCTCGCTCAGGCCGATGAGGAGGATCTCCGCCTGCGGGTAGAGGGAGGCCAGGGTGTTGCACAGCGGGATGGATCCACCCTGCCCCGCGTACTGCATGTCCTGGCCGGGGTAGGCGATCGCCATCGCGTCGGCCATCGCCGCGTACGCCGGGCTGGTGGTGTCCGCGCTGAACGCCTGGCCCTGGCCGATCTGTTCGGTGCTCACCCGCGCGCCCCACGGCGTGTGGGCCTCCAGATGGGCCTGGAGCAGCTTCGTCGCCTCGGCCGCGTCCACGCCCGGCGGCACCCGGAGGCTGATCAGCGCACGGGCACCCGCCTGCACGGACGGGGTGGCGCCGTCGACCGGCGGGCAGTCGATGCCCAGGACCGTGACGGCGGGGCGCGCCCAGATACGGTCGGCGACCGTGCCGGAGCCGATCAGGCCGACCCCGGCCAGCACCTTGGCGTCCTGGCGGAACTGCGCCTCGTCGTACTGCAGTCCCTCCCAGCGCGCGTCGTCGGTGAGGCCGTCGACGGTCGTGGCACCGTCCTCGGCGCGCAGCGAGTCCAGGACGCGGATCAGCGCGCCCAGCGCGTCCGGGGCCGCCCCGCCGAACTGGCCGGAGTGCAGATTGCCCTCGAGGGTGTCGACCCGCAACCGCACCATGGTCATACCGCGCAGCGTGGAGGTGACGGTCGGCAGCCCCACCCGGAAGTTGCCCGCGTCGCCGATGACGATGGTGTCGGCCGCCAGCAGGTCGGGGTGCTGCTCGGCATACCGCTCCAGACCGCCCGTGCCCTGCTCCTCGGAGCCCTCCACGATCACCTTCACCGTGACCGGGACGCCCCCGTTCGCCTTCAGGGCCCGCAACGCGAGCAGGTGCATGATGACGCCGCCCTTGCAGTCGGCGCTGCCGCGGCCGTACCAGCGGCCGTCGCGCTCCGTCAGCTCGAAGGGCGGGGTGGTCCAGCCGGCCTCGTCCAGCGGCGGCTGCACGTCGTAGTGGGCGTACAGCAGGACCGTCCTGGCACCGGCGGGGCCAGGCAGGCAGCCGTACACCGACTGCGTGCCGTCCGGGGTGTCGAGCAGGGCCACGTCCTGGAAGCCCTCGGCGCGCAGCGCGTCCGCGATCCAGTTCGCGGCGGCCTCGCTCTCGCTCCTGGGGAACCGGTCGAAGTCCGCCACCGACTTGAAGGCCACCAGCTCGGTGAGCTCCGCCCGTGCCCTGGGCAGCAGCGAGGCGACGGTCTCGGCGACCGGATTCGACGACATGGGCACGCTCCTTGTGGGTGCGACGTTGTACTGGTGTGTACTGGTCCGTACGGGTGATCGTGCGAGCGTACGCGCCTGCCGGTATGTGGGGCGCGCGCGCCGCCGATCCTCCCACAGCGGACCGTGGCGATCTCCGCCGTAGGATGCGGGGGACAGGTGCGGCAAGCGGCTTGATCAGGAGCAGTAGACCATCGTGAGCAGCGAGAACTCTCCGGCGGACGACGAGAACTCTTCGGCGGACGACGCACGGCAGGTGTGGGACGTCGTCGTGGTGGGCGCGGGCCCCGCAGGGGCTTCGGCCGCCTACGCGGCGGCGGTCACGGGACGGCGGGTGCTGTTGCTGGAGAAGGCGGAGCTGCCCCGCTACAAGACATGCGGCGGCGGCATCATCGGACCTTCCCGCGACTCGCTGCCCCCCGGCTTCGAGCTGCCCTTCCGCGACCGGGTGCACGCGGTGACCTTCTCGAACAACGGGCGCTTCACCCGCACCCGACGCTCCCGCCAGATGCTGTTCGGGCTGATCAACCGGCCCGAGTTCGACCATCAGCTCGTCGAACACGCCCAGAAGGCGGGTGCCGAGCTGCGCACGGGAGTCGCCGTGCAGCGGGTCGAGCAGCACGGCTCGGCGGTGCCGGACCGGCGCACGGTCGCGGTCGTCCTCCAGGGCGGCGAGACGCTGCTGGCGCGTGCGGTGGTCGGCGCGGACGGCAGCGCGAGCCGCATAGGGGCTCATGTCGGGGTGAAGCTCGACCAGGTGGATCTCGGCCTGGAGGCGGAGATCCCGGTGCCGGAGACGGTCGCCGAGGACTGGAAGGGCCGTGTCCTCATCGACTGGGGTCCGATGCCCGGCAGCTACGGCTGGGTGTTCCCCAAGGGGGACACGCTGACGGTCGGTGTCATCTCGGCGCGCGGCGAGGGTGCGGCGACCAAGCGCTATCTGGAGGACTTCATCGGACGGCTCGGCCTCGCCGGGTTCGAACCGAGCATCTCCTCCGGCCACCTGACCAGGTGCCGGGCCGACGACTCCCCGCTGTCGCGCGGGCGGGTGCTCGTGTGCGGTGACGCGGCGGGGCTGC
Organism: Streptomyces zaehneri; assembly: GCF_032248645.1. Lineage (NCBI taxonomy): Bacteria > Bacillati > Actinomycetota > Actinomycetes > Kitasatosporales > Streptomycetaceae > Streptomyces > Streptomyces zaehneri. Next base: position 135,425 of record NZ_JASTTJ010000002.1, on the reverse strand, counting down.
TGGAGCCGTGGACCCGCGAGGGCATCTCCTTCGCGCTGCGCTCGGGCCGGCTCGCGGGCGAGTGGGCGGTCCGTGTCTCCGAGGCGCACGACGCGGTGGACGCCCGCCGCCAGGCGCTGAACTACGCCTTCGCGATCAAGGCGGGCCTCGGTGTGGAGATGAGCGTCGGCAAGCGGCTGCTCGCCCTCTTCGAGCGTCGTCCGGGACTCTTCCACGCCGCCCTCACCGGTGTCCGTCCCGCCTGGCGGGCTTTCACCGACATCACCCGCGGCCGGACGACCCTGGGCGAACTCATCCGCTCGCATCCGATGGCCCAGAGGGCACTGGCCGCGGTGGACCGGCGGCAGGCGGCGACGGCAGGTCCGGCGGCCGAGGAGAGCGGCTCCTGACCCGAAGGGCGCGGATCACCGTCGGTTCGTGACGGTGATCCGGAACACCGGGTGGTCGGGGGCGATCCGGCGCATCTCGGCGTCCGGGGAGTCGGGACCCACCCCGTTGAAGAAGACGCCCACCTCGGCCTTCCAGCGCTTGAGGTAGGCGCGCAGCAACGGCGTCTTGTCGTCGTCGGCGACCTCGACCGCGGTGAACTCCTCCACGTTCTTGCCGAGGCGCAGCTCACCGCCGCCCACCGCCCGCATGTTGTGCGTCCACTGGACGTGGCCCCGCGGTGCGATCAGGTACTGCTGCCCGTCCACGGTCAGCAGGTTGACGGGGGTGGTCCGCCACTGGCCGCTTTTGCGGCCGCGGACCGCCAGGACCCGGGATCCCCACACGCTCAGACCCCGGCGGGTCAGCCAGGCCACGGCACGGTTGAAGACGTTGACGGTGAACCAGCCGGGCTTCTGCACGTGGGTGGACATGGCTGATGCCTCCTGAACGACAACGGGACGGAAAGCGTGAGCACTGCTCTCGCTTGATTCGAGTCTGCCGTAGGGGGCCGCTCCATGGCAAGAGCAGTGCTCTCTGTTTTGTGCACCGATCCTCAATGGGTGCGCTGCTCTGACTTCGTGGGACACTGGCACACATGAGCAGCATCGTTCGAGGAGCCCGCGCCCGCGCCCGGATCGAAGTCACCGCCGCCATCAAGGAGGAGGCCCGCAGACAGCTCGCGTCCGACGGCGCGGCCAGACTCTCGCTGCGCGCCGTGGCCCGTGAGCTCGGCATGGTCTCCTCCGCGCTGTACCGCTACTTCCCGAGCCGCGACGACCTGCTCACCGCACTGATCATCGACGCCTACGACTCCCTCGGCGAGGCCGCGGAAGCCGCGCACGCGGCCGTCACCGACGCCGCCCCCGTCGAGCGCTGGGTCACGGTCGGCGAGGCCGTGCGCGGCTGGGCGCTGGCGCATCCGCAGGAGTACGCGCTGATCTACGGCTCGCCGGTGCCCGGATACAGCGCGCCGCAGACGACCGTCCCGGCCGCCGCCCGCGTCGGCGTGCTCCTCATCGGCGTCGTGCGCGACGCGCACCGGAGCCACGCGCTGGAGGTGCCGCTCCTGTCGGACGAGCTGGTCCCCGAGGCGGTCCGGCTGGCGACCGACCTCGCCCCCGACCTCCCGCCGGGGGCGGTGGCGGCGCTGGTGGCGGCCTGGGCCCAGCTGTACGGGCTGGTCGGGTTCGAGCTGTTCGGCCAGTTCAACCGGGTCGTGGAGGAACGTGAGCCGTTCTTCCGGCACGCGGTCACGCGCCTCGCCCAAGGAGTGGGACTCCGTTAGGACGCGCCGCTGAGCCGTGGGGAGTCCCGGCCGGAAGCGCCGCCGGCCCGGACGCCTGGGTCGCTCAGCGTCGTGACCTCCGGTACGAACCGCCTCGTGAGGCGGGCCGGAGTGGCGCGGTCCACGGCCCGCCACTCGGCCGTCGCGCCGTCGGCCTGTCGTCCGTCGCCCCGACGGCCACGCGCCCGGCGAGGGGAAGGCCGGTGGAGCCCGGTGAAGCCCGTCGAGCAGCAAGGTTTCACGCCGTCTCCAGGGGCGGCTTGTACTTCCAGGGGAGTACGGCTGATCACCTCGCCCGGCGGACGTCCGGTGCGCGCGGCGGCGTCTAGCGTGGCGGACATGGAAGAAGAGCGGACGCAGGGGCGCGGCGGCCCGGGACAGCGGTGGTCGCACAGGCCGCCGCGCCTGCTGCGCCACTGGGGGGAAGGCGGGGACGGCAGGGAGGAGGGTGGGGCGGACCCGGAGCCGCGTGCCGTGCGGTGGCCCTGGCGCTCCACCGTGCTGCTCACCGCCTTCGTCCTCGTCGGCTCGAACTTCGCGGCCCATGCGCAGGAGGGTGAGCGGGCACCGCTCGACGCCTTCGCGCGCGTGCTGCTGGTGTTCGCCTCCGGGCTGCTGCTGTGGCGGCAGCGACACCCGGTGGCCGTCGTGTTCGGTACGGCCTCCACCGCCGCGCTCTACCTGGGCGCCGGCTACCCGTACGGGCCCGTCTTCCTGACCGTGGCCGTGGCCTGCTTCACCGCCGTGGTCGCCGGGCACCGGCGGGCCGCCTGGACGGCGCTGGGCCTGCTGTGGGCCGTCCACCTGCTGGTCGCGCACTGGCTGTACCGGTGGCTGCCGCCCGCCGGTGACGACGCGGCCCCCTACGGGCAGGAGATCGTCGTCGCCGGATGGGCCGTGGCGATCGTGGCGGTCGCGGAACTGGCCCGCACCCGGCGCGAACAGTGGGCCCGTGAGCGGGCGGAGCGCGCCCAGGCCGCCCGGCGGCGCGCCGACGAGGAACGGCTGCGCATCGCCCGCGAACTGCACGACGTCCTCGCGCACAGCCTCTCGGTGGTCAACGTGCAGTCGGGTGTGGGCCTCGCGCTCCTCGACTCCGACCCGGAACAGGCGCGCACCGCGCTCACCACCATCAAGTCCGCCAGCAAGGAAGCACTGGGCGAGGTGCGCCAGGTGCTCGACAGCCTCCGCACGCCGGGAGACGCGCCGCGCACCCCCGCACCCGGCCTGGACCGGCTGCCCGAACTGGTGGAACAGGCGGCGCGCGCGGGCCTCACGGTCGATGTCGCAGGACGACCGCCCCGGTTGTCGCCGCACACGGATCTCGCCGCCTTCCGCATCGTCCAGGAGGCCCTCACCAACGTCGTACGCCACTCGGGTTCGCGCCACGCGCGCGTGGGGCTCGAACAGGGTGGCGGGACGCTTCGGCTGCGTATCGACGACGACGGTCCGGCGACCGGTGCCGACGCGGGCGGCAGCGGCAACGGTCTCGCCGGGATGCGGGAGCGGGCCGCGGCCCTGGGTGGCACGATCGAGGCCGGACCGCGCCCCGACGGCGGCTTCCAAGTACTCGCCGTACTGCCCACGAGGGCCGGGGAGAACCAGCGACCGCGGCGGAACCAGTGACCGCGGCGGGACGGGCGAACGGGCCGGGAGCGGTGCATGGGCCGGGACGGGCGAACGGGCCGGGAGCGGTGCATGGGCCGGGACCGGCGAACGGGGCAGGACCGGTGGATGAGGGAGGCACGGTGATCCGCGTACTGCTCGCCGACGACCAGTCGTTGGTCCGGGCGGGGTTCCGGGCGCTGCTCGACGCACAGCCGGACATCGAGGTCGCGGCCGAGGCCGCCGACGGGGAGGCAGCGGTTCGCGCGGTGCGGGAACTGCGGCCCGACGTCGTGCTGATGGACATCCGGATGCCCCTCCTCGACGGTCTGGCCGCCACTCGCCGGGTCACCGACGACGAGGCGCTCTCCCAGGTGAAGGTCATCATGCTGACCACCTTCGAACTCGACGAGTACGTCTTCGAGGCGATCCGCTCGGGCGCTTCCGGCTTCCTGGTCAAGGACACCGAACCGGAGGAACTCCTGCGGGCCGTAAGGGCGGTGGTCGCCGGGGACGCGCTTCTCTCCCCGGGAGTCACCCGCCGGCTCATCGCCGAGTTCGCCGCCCGCTCCAAGGAGCCCGCGGCGGCCGATGCGCTGAGCCGGCTCACCGAGCGGGAACGGGAGGTGATGGCGCTGGTCGGGATCGGCCTGTCCAACGAGGAGATCGCCCGCAGGCTGGTGGTCAGCCCGCTCACCGCCAAGACACATGTGAGTCGCACGATGGTGAAGCTGGGTGCCCGAGACCGGGCCCAACTGGTGGTCCTGGCCTACGAGTCGGGGTTGGTCCGGCCGGGCTGGCTGTGCTGACCGCCCGTCCGGAGGCGGACGAGGACGGAGACCACCCGGGCCACGAACACCACGGGAGCGAGCGCCAGGCCCGCCCGCAGCAGCGACTTCTCCGCCAGGTCCGGCAGTTCGAACAGCAACGCCGGACCGGCGATCGCCCCGAAGAGCACCGCCGCCGCGAACACCGCACTGCACAGCGCGTATCCGATCTCGACGGTGATCGCGTCCCGCTCGGCCTGTGTGCGCCGGCCCCCGTACCCGCTCATACGGCGAGTCTCACAGGTGTGCGCCCGGCGAGGCAATCGGCCCCGCCGGGCGCACACCTGGAGGCGGCTTCCCCCTCGGGGCCCGTCTGTCGGGACAGCCCCTAGTCGCGGGCCCCCACGGGCTCCGCGTCCGCCTCCGGCACGGTGGACCTGGCGATCACTACCGAGCCCCGGGTGCGCCGGGTGCGCAGTCCGGGAAGGGTGATGAGCAGGCCCACGGCGGCGATGGCCGTCACCACCGTCAGTCCGGGCCGGTAGCTGTCGAGGACGGCCTGCGGGGTGGGGTCGGCCGGGGCGCCCGCGGTCACCACCGCCGTCACCACCGCGAGGAAGATCGCACCGCCCACCTGCACGGAGGTGTTGAGCAGCCCCGAGACCATGCCCTGCTCGTGGTCCGCCACGCCGTTGGTGGCCTGGATGTTGAGCGAAGGGAAGACCAGCGCGCAGGCCGCGCCGATCAGCAGCATGGTGGGCAGGATCACCGCCGCGTACACCGGGTCGAGATCGACGCGCAGGAACAGCGCGTACCCGGTGACCATGAAGGCGAAGCCCGCGGCGATCAGTCGCGGAGTGCCGAACCGGTCGACGATCGAGCCCATCTTGGTCGAGGACACCGCGACCAGCGCGCCGGCCGGCAGGAAGGCCAGGGCCGTGTGCAGTGCCGACCAGCCGAGCAGCGTCTGCATGTAGAGGGTGGCCAGGAACTGGAAGCCGACGTACGAGCCGAAGAAGGCCATCGCGCCGAGCTGGGCACGGATCTGGCTGCCGGAACGCAGTACGCCGAGCCGGATCAGCGGGCCGGCCGAGCGGCGCTCGACGAGGACGAACACGGTCAGCAGGGCGGCGACGGCGAGGAACGACAGCAGCGTGCGTGCGGAGGTCCAGCCGGACTCCGGTGCCTGGACCACGGTGAAGACCAGCAGCAGCATGGACGCGGTGCCGAGCACGGCGCCGGGCACGTCGTAGCCGTTGTGGTCCTTCTCGCGTTCGCTGCGCGGCAGCAGCTTGAGACCGGCCGCCAGCGCGATCAGGGCGATCGGCGCGGGCAGCAGCATGGTGAGGCGCCAACTCGCCTCGGTGAGCAGGCCGGAGAGGACCAGGCCCATCGAGAAGCCGGTGGCGGCGCAGGTGGTGTAGATGGAGAGCGCCCGGTTGCGCAGCGGGCCTTCCGGGAACGTCGTGGTGATGATGGACAGGCCGGCCGGGGCCGTGAAGGCGGCGCTGAGGCCCTTGATGAACCGGCTCGCGATCAGCAGCGGGCCCGAGTCGACCAGCCCGCCGAGCAGCGAGGCCAGCGCGAAGACACCGAGGGCGATCAGGAAGACCTGGCGGCGTCCGAGCAGGTCGGCAGCGCGACCGCCGAGCAGGAGCAGGCCGCCGTATCCCAGGATGTAGCCGCTGACGATCCATTGCAGGGTCGAGGTGGAGAGGCCGAGGTCGGAGCCGATGGACGGCAGTGCGACGCCGACCATCGACACGTCCAGCGCGTCCAGGAACATCGCGGCGCACAGCACCAGCAGGGTGCCCCACAGCCGCGAGGTCCAGCGGCCCTCGGTGAGAGGGGACGCGGGGGAGGGGAGCGGAGAGGTCATGGCGGAGAGACTACATGCGCATGCATCAAATGCAAGTGCATTTAATTCCGGTGCAATAATTGACGCTCTCTGCTACGGTGCGCCCCATGGCGGCGAAGAAGGGTGAGGCCGAGGCCGGGCAGGCGCTCGTGGAACAGTGGCGGGACATGCTCGCGCTGCATGCGCGGACCCAGTGCGAACTCGACCGGGCGCTGCACCAACACGGCCTGTGCGGAAGCGACTTCGAGGTGCTGGACGTGCTCGCGGAGTCGGCGGCGCCGGACGGCTCGTGCAGCTATCGAGTCCAGGAGATCGCCGAACGGGTCCATCTCAGTCAGAGCGCGCTGTCACGGCTCGTCGCCCGTCTGGAGAAGGACGGTCTGGTCGAGCGCGGCATGTGCGCGGAGGACCGCAGAGGCGTCCGGGTCGCTCTCACCGGGAAAGGGCGCGCGCTGCACGGCGACGTACTGCCGGTGCAGCGCGCGGTGTTGACCCGGATGCTCACGGACTGACCGCGGCAGACTGCCGGTTGGCGACGGCTTGCCGGTTGACGGCGGCGTGTCAGCCGATGGCGGACTTCTCCCGCCACAGCGTCGCCAGTGCGGCGTCCCCGGTCACGGCCGGGAGCGGCAGTCTGTTCCACAGCGAGAGGTAGAGCGGCGCCGCGGGACCGGACACCTCGCAGTCGGCGTCTCCCTCGCCGTTCCGCTCTGTCACGGGCGGCTCCGCCGACAGGCGTACGGTCCACACGGCGTCGGGCGTGTCCGTCGCCCGCACCCGCAGGACCCGGGGTCTGTCGGTCCGCACCCGGCTCTTGGCGCGCGCGTGGAACCCGCGCAGCAGCTCGTCGATGCCGTCCGCCGCGAAACCGGCGGCGATGTCCCGGGCGGTCTCCTCGGGTGCCCGGCCACGGGCCGATTCCGCGTCCACGCGGTGCACGGCCGTCTCGTGCGCCTGCCGCCTGGCCCAGAACGCGAGCGGTGACGGCGCGGGCAGGAAGTGCCAGCACCGCAGGTCGGGCGAGGCGCAGGACAGGGTGCCGACGAGCCGCAGGTGGCCCTCACGGAACCAGTCGAGCAGCGCGTCGCCGTCGAGCTCCGGCGGTTCGCCGAAGGGGCGGGGCGCACAGGCGCCCTCGGCCACGAACGACGTCGCCCAGCGGTGCACCGCGCCCGTGTGCCGCAGCAGGTCCCTGACCTGCCAGTCCGGACAGGTCGGCACCTTCGCGTCGGGACCCGCTTCCGCCGCCGCGGCGGCGAGCGACCGGCCTTCCTGGTCCAGGGCTTGGATGAACTCGGCAGTCTCCATGTGGGGGAGTGTGCCGGATGGACCGCGGTGGAGGGGAGGGGCGGCGGTCGTCAGCCGGCGGTCGCGCGACGGGTCGTGAAGCCGATCCCCGCGGCCACCGCGGCCAGCACGGCCACGCTGGTGAGGGCGGCGGGCAGGGAGAGCCAGTCGGCCATGAAGCCGATGGCCGGCGGGCCCAGAAGCATGCCGCCGTAACCGAGCGTCGAGGCGGTGGCGACACCGCTCGGGCCGGCCAGGGCGCCCGCGCGTTCCACGGCCACCGGGAAGAGGTTGGCCAGTCCGAGTCCCGCGACCGAGTAGCCGAGGAGCGCAGCCCACAGGGCCGGGGCGAGCGCGCCGAGCATCATCCCCGCCGCCGCGACGCCGCCGCCGATCACCACCGTACGGGTGCGGCCCAGCCGTTCGAGGAGGGTGGTGCCGGTGAGCCGGCCGACCGTCATGGCGAGCGCGAAACACGCATACCCGGCCGCGGCGACCCCTGCGGAGGACCCCAGGTCCTGCCGCAGATGCAGGGCACCCCAGTCGGCCAGGGCTCCTTCGCCGTAAGCGGTGCAGAGGGCGATCAGCCCGAAGACGACGACGAGACGACGGGCGCGGGGTGTCGGCCGGGGCGGAGCCGCCTTCGCGGGCGCCGGATCCTCGGGTCCGGTGGTGGTGGGTCGGGGTCCGGTGGTGGGGTGCTCCGGTCCGGTGGTGGTGGGTCGGGGTCCGGTGGTGGGGTGCTCGGGTCCGGAGGTGGCGGGTTCCGGCGACCGGGGCGGTTCCAGCCGGAGCAGGGTGGGTGCCGTGAGCGCGGTGACGAGCAGGCCGATGATCCCGAGGCTCAGCAGATGGTGCGTGGGGGACAGGGAGCCGGCGACCAGCCCGCCGAGCCCGGCGCCGATCATGCCGCCCAGGCTGAAGGCCGCGTGGAAGGTGGGCATGACCGGCCTGCCCAGCGCCGCGACCAGGTCGACGGCGGCGCTGTTGAAGGCGACGTTGATGCTTCCGTAAGCCGCGCCGAACAGCAGCAGGACGGCGCCGAGCGCGGTGGCGGAGTGGGTGAGCGGGGGCAGCGTCACGCTCAGGGAGAGCAGGACCGCGCAGACCACGGTGACCGGGTGACTGCCGTACCGGCTGCACAGGCGCCCGGTGAACATCATCGTGATCACCGCGCCCGCGGAGACACCGAGAAGTGCGAGGCCGAGGGTGCTGGGGGAGGCGCCGGTCTGCTCCTTGATCGCCGGGATGCGGACGACCCATCCGGCGAAGACGAAGCCGTCGAGGGCGAAGAAGGTGGTCAGGGCGATACGGAGCCGGGTGAGGTCATTGCCGTGACCCGGCACCGCGGCGCGTGTTCGGGTTTTGTTTATTTGCGGCACAAAATCAGGCTAGGTGGTGGTTCTGAGCTGAACAAGGCCGTCGTGGGGTCTTGGCCGCTCTCTTCCGTCAGACCGGTGACGGCCGCCAGGCGGGGTGCGTCGACGGCGCGTGACCGATGGCACGGGCCGGGTGACGGCACCCGGCCTCCTCGGGCCGCGTCGTCATGGCAGCAGTCGTCCCTCCTTGGCGACGGCCACCAGGCCCGACCGCGTCTCCACCCCCAACTTGCCGTAGATCCGCCCGAGATGGGTCTTGACCGTCGCCTCGCTGATGAACAGCGCCCGGGTGATCTCCCGGTTGCCCAGGCCGCGGGCCAGCTGAGCGAGGATCTCGTGCTCACGGGCGGACAGGGTGGGACGCGGACTGCGCAGCCGCCATCGACGAGTGCCTGGCCCACGTGGGGCGGGTGCTCGCGCCCGGCGGCTGGTTCGAATTCACTTTCGACCGTACCGAGGGCGAGGAACACCACGCGCTGCGCAAGGACTTCTACTACCGCACGGACACCCTCGTGGCCCTGGCCGGGAAGCACGGCCTGCGAGCCGGCTTCATGGACGACTGGGAGTGGAGTCGATCGCGGCCGTCGGTACGGGGGACCTCAGCCGGTGGGACACGAAACTCACCAGAAGCTTCGACGGCTGGTCGAAGGTCGCTTCCGTGGGCGGCTCGGGGGACATCGCCTTCACCCGCACGTCCACCGAGTGGCTGACCCGGCTCCGGTGGAGCGGAGCGGAGGGCTTCGCGGAGGTGGAGGAGATCCGGCGCTGATCACCCGCCTTGATCTACCTCCCCGACCGCCCGCCCGACCGCCTGCCCCCATCGCCCGCATCCGGACGATCACGAACGGCGAGCACCGCGGGCTGACTTGGTGTTTTACAGTGGATCTCGCCAGTCCAGGAGACTCCGGAACCTGTGAGGTACACGCCCATCATGTCGACAGAAACGTTTGAGTTCCAGGTAGAGGCCCGTCAGCTGTTGCAGTTGATGATCCATTCGGTCTACTCGAACAAGGACGTCTTCCTCCGCGAGCTCGTCTCCAACGCCTCCGACGCGCTGGACAAGCTGCGTCTCGCCGCACTGCGGGACGACACGCTCGACGCCGACGTCTCGGACCTGCACATCGAGATCGAGATCGACGCCGCCTCCCGCACCCTGACGGTGCGGGACAACGGCGTCGGGATGTCGTACGACGAGGTCGGCCGGCTCATCGGCACGATCGCCAACTCGGGCACGGCGAAGTTCGCGCAGGAGCTGCGCGAGGCCGAGGAGGAGGCCGGGGCCGAGGGGCTCATCGGGCAGTTCGGCGTCGGCTTCTACTCCGGCTTCATGGTGGCCGACGAGATGACCCTGCTGACCCGGCGGGCCGGCGAGAGCCAGGGCACCCGCTGGTCGTCGCGCGGTGAGGGCACCTACACGCTGACGAGGGTGGACGACGCGCCGCAGGGCACCACGGTCACGCTGCACCTGAAGCCGGCCGACGCCGACGACCAGCTGCACGACTACACCGCGGACCGGACGATCAAGGAGATCGTCAAGCGCTACTCGGACTTCATCACCTGGCCCATCAAGCTGGTCCCGAAGGCGGTCGACGCCGACACCACCGACACCACCGACACCACCGACACCACCGACACCACCGACGGGGCCGCCGACAGCGCGTCCGAACCCGAGACGCTGAACTCGATGAAGGCCCTGTGGGCGCGCTCGCGCGACGAGGTGTCCGACGACGAGTACCACGAGCTGTACAAGCACATCAGCCACGACTGGCGCGAACCGCTGGAGACCGTCCGGCTCCAGGCGGAGGGCACCTTCGAGTACCAGGCGCTGCTGTTCCTCCCCTCGCACGCCCCGCACGACCTGTACAACCAGAACTACCAGCGCGGTGTGCAGCTGTATGTGAAGCGCGTCTTCATCATGGACGACTGCGAGGAACTGCTGCCGTCCTACCTGCGGTTCGTCAAGGGCGTGGTCGACGCGGCGGACCTCTCGCTGAACGTCTCGCGCGAGATCCTCCAGCAGGACCGGCACATCCGGATGATGCAGCGCCGGCTCACCAAGAAGGTCGTCTCCACGGTCAAGGACATGATGACCGCGGCCCCCGACCGTTACGCCACCTTCTGGCGGGAGTTCGGCGCCGTTCTGAAGGAAGGGCTGCTGACCGACTCCGACAACCGCGACACCCTCCTCGCCGTCTCGTCGTTCGCGACCACGCACAGCGCGGACGAACCCACCACGCTGAAGAGTTACGTGGAGCGGATGAAGGACGGACAGGAAGCCGTCTACTACCTGACCGGCGAGTCCCGGCAGAGCATCGAGAACTCCCCGCACATGGAGGCGTTCCGGGCGAAGGGCATCGAGGTCCTGCTCCTCACCGACCCGGTCGACGAGGTGTGGGTCGACGCGGTGGGCGAGTTCGACGGCAAGCCGCTGCGGTCCGTGGCCAAGGGCGAGGTCGACCTCGGCGGGGAGGACGACGAGAAGGCCGAAGGCGAGCGCGAGAAGCAGGGCGAGGAGTACGCCGGGCTGCTCGGCTGGATGAAGGAGCAACTGGGGGAGGACGTCAAGGAGGTGCGGCTGTCGTCCCGCCTCACCGTGTCCCCGGCCTGCATCGTCTCCGACGCGCACGATCTCACCCCGGCGCTGGAGAACATGTACCGCGCGATGGGGCAGGAGGTGCCGCGCGCCCTGCGGATCCTCGAACTCAACCCCGACCACCTGCTCGTGAAGGGCCTGAACCAGGCCTACAAGGAGCGGGAGGACCGTGCCGGGCTCGCCGAGACCGCCGAGCTGCTGCACGGTCTGGCGGTCCTCGCCGAGGGCGGCCGGCCGAAGGAGCCCGGACGGTTCGTGAAGCTGGTGGCGGACCAGTTGGAGCGCGCGCTTTAGCCGCCGCCCGGTCCCTCTGCTCGCCCCGGCTCCCCGGAGTCCTCCCCCCCGGCCGGTCCGCCCGGCCCTTCGGCCTGACCCGTTCGCCCGGAGCCCTCTGCCCGGATTCTTCACACGCCGCACACCGAAAGCGCTAGTTGCCTGAGTCAATCAAGCGCGCTTACGATGCTGCGCAGTCGTGCAGAACCGCATCCCCCCACCGAGGCTCGGCCATGTCCCGTGCGCAACCCAGGTCCGTGAAGGCGGGGGAGGGGTCCGCCGCGCCGCGGGCCGGCCTCGTCGTGGCGGCGCTGGCCTTCGGCGGGATCCTGGTCTCGCTGATGCAACCCTGGTGATCCCGATCGTCCCGGAGCTGCCGAAGCTGCTCGACGCCCCGGCCTCCGGCACGGCCTGGGCGGTCACCGCCACGCTCCTCGCGGCCGCCGTCGCCGCGTTCATCCCGCGGCGCGGGTTCAGACGAGGAGGACCCTGATTCCCGCCTCCTCGAACCGGCCCACCGCCGCCGCGTCGGCCGCCGTGTCCGTGACCAGTGTGTCCACCGTGTCGGCCGCGCAGATCCGGGCGAACGCCCGCCGCCCCAGCTTGCTGGAGTCGGCGGCCACCACCACCCGCTCGGCGCGCTCGCACAGCAGCCGGTCGACCGCCGCCTCCGCCTCGTCGTGCGCGGCGGCGCCGTGCGTCACGTCGAAGGACACGACACCGAGCACCGCCACGTCGAGGGTGATCTGGCCCAGCACCCCGTCCGCGAGCGGCCCGACCAGCTCGTACGACTGCGCCCGTGCCACCCCGCCGGTCACCACGATCTTGAACTGGGGGCGCACCGAAAGCTCCGCCGCGATGTTCAGCGCGTTCGTGACCACGGTCAGCGCGGGCGAGCCGGACGCCAGATCACCGCGCACGGCCAGCGCGCGCGCCACCTCCGTGGTCGTCGTGCCGCCGGTCAGCCCGACCGCCTCGCCGGGTGCGACCAGATCGGCCACCGCCCTCGCGATCCGCTGCTTCTCGGTGGCCTGCCGGGCCGTCTTGTACCGCAACGGCAGCTCGTACGACACCCCGTGCACCACCGCCCCGCCCCGCGTGCGCAGCAGCATCTGCTGCTCGGCGAGCTGGTCGAAGTCACGGCGGATCGTCGCCGCCGACACGGCGAGCTCGGCCGCCGCGTCCTCGACGTCCAGCCGGCCGCGCTCGACGAGCAGCTCCAGCAGCGCCTTCCAGCGGGCGTCACGCGACATCGACGTTCTCCGTTCGCATGCTTGAAGTTGCTCGAATGGTGGCTCTATCTTGCATGAACAAGCATGAGCAGTCACCGTCGGGGAGAGGTGGGGCATGACCCACGTCGAGGACGAACTGACCGACCAGCCCGCGTGCTGGACCCGAGCCGCAGCCGAAGTCCCCCGATACGCAGACGAGTTGCCGATGCCCGGGGAGCGGGTGGCGATCGTCGGGTGCGGCACCTCGTACTTCATGGCCCAGGCCGCGGCCGCCCTGCGCGAGGGGGCGGGGCACGGCGAGACCGACGCCTTCGCCGCCTCGGAGTTCCCCCACGCCCGCTCCTACGACCGGGTCGTCGCCCTGACCCGGTCCGGCACCACCACCGAGGTCCTCGGCCTGCTCGGCCGGCTGCGCGGACGCACCCGCACGACCGCGATCACCGCCGACCCGCACACCCCGGTCATGACGTCGGCCGACCACGTCGTGGTCCTGGACTACGCCGACGAACGCTCCGTCGTGCAGACCCGGTTCGCGACCACCGCGCTCACCCTGCTCCGCGCCCATCTCGGCCTGCACGGCGCCAGGGTCGTCACCGACGCCCGCACCGCGCTCGCCGAGCCGCTTCCCCGAGGGCTCGTGGACTGCGGGCAGTTCACCTTCCTCGGACGCGGCTGGACCGTCGGACTGGCGAACGAGGCCGCGCTGAAGATGCGCGAGGCTTCGCTGTCCTGGACCGAGGCCTATCCCGCGATGGAGTACCGGCACGGCCCCATCAGCATCGCCACCGCCTCCACCGCGACCTGGATGTTCGGCGAGGCACCCGACGGGCTGGCCCGACAGGTGGGCGCCACCGGCGCGTTGTGGGTGCCGGGTGAACTGGATCCCCTCGCCGAACTGGTCCGCGCCCAGCGTCTCGCCGTGGCCGTCGCCGCCGCCCGCGGCCTCGATCCGGACCGCCCGCGCCACCTCACCCGCTCGGTGATCCTCACCCCCTGAGCCCCCGACTCCCGAAGAGGAGCTGCCGTGCCGCTCACCACCACCGGCGAACTGGTCAGCCGGGCGCACGCGGCCCGTACCGCCGTCGCCGCCTTCAACATCATCACGCTGGAACACGTCGAGGCCGTCATCGCCGGCGCCGAGTCCGCGGGCGCGCCCGTCGTCCTCCAGGTCAGCGAGAACGCCGTCGCCTACCGCCGGGGGCAGTTGCTCCCGCTCGCGCGTGCCGCCGCCGTCGCGGCCGAACGGGCCTCCGTGCCGGTCGCGTTGCATCTCGACCACGTCCAGAGCGACCCGCTGCTGCGCCGGGCGGCCGACGCGGGCTTCAGTTCGGTCATGTACGACGCCTCCCGCCTGCCGTACGAGGAGAACCTCGCCGCGACCCGTGCGGCCGTGGAGCTGGCGCATGCCCGAGGGCTGTGGATCGAGGCCGAGTTGGGGGAGATAGGCGGCAAGGGCGCGCATGCGCCGGGCGCCCGCACCGACCCGGTCGAGGCCCGCGCGTTCGTGGCGGACTCCGGTGTGGACGCCCTGGCCGTCGCCATCGGCAGCGTCCACGCGATGACCACCCGCACCGCCGTCCTCGACCACGGCCTGCTCGAGCGGCTCCGCACCGCCCTCGACGTGCCCCTGGTCCTGCACGGCTCCTCCGGCGTCCCGGACCGCGAGCTGACGGCCGCCGTCACGGGCGGCATCGCCAAGGTCAACATCGGCACCGCGCTCAACCAGGCCATGACCGGCGCGATCCGCGAACACCTGGGAGCGCATCCGGACGCGGTCGACGCCCGGACCTACCTGAGCGCGGGACGGGAGGCCATGGCGCGCACCGTCGAGCGGATCGTCACCGGTGTCGGGCTCACCCTCGCCTGACGGACCTCAGCACCACGAACTTCCGGTCACCGGCGACCAGTTCACTGTTGCCGAACAGCCGCTTCAGCTTCAGGTGGTAGCCCAGGTGCCGATTGCCCACCACCCACAGCTCGCCGCCCGGCCGCAGGGCGCGCCGGGCCCCCGTGAACATCCGCCAGGCCGTGGCGTCCGTCGTCGCCTGGTGTGAGTGGAACGGCGGGTTGTTCAGCACGACGTCCACACTGCCGTCCGCCACCCCCGCCAGCCCGTCCCCGACCCGGAACTCGGCATGCCCCGGCACTCCGTTCGCCTTGTACGTGGCCTCCGCCGACGCCACAGCCTGGAACGACTCGTCCGTGAACAGCACCTCGGCCTGCGGGTTGGCCAGCGCCACCGCCGTGCCGACGATCCCGTTGCCGCAGCCCAGGTCGACGACCCGGCGGGCGCCGCTGGTCGTCGGCAGGTGCTTCAGGAGGAACCGGGTGCCGATGTCGAGCCGTTCGGCGCAGAACACGCCCGCGTGGTTGACGACCGGACGGCCGCAGAGGGCGCCGCCGACGTCGTCGGGAAGGTCGTAGGCGTACGGCCAGGGATTGGCGGGGTGGCGCAGCGACGGGTCCGGGGCGCAGAAGACGAGCCGGGCCTTCTGCTCGGCGAGTGAGGTCCGGGTCGGCCCGAGGATCCGCTCGAACAGTCTCAGCGTCGAGGTGTGGATCTCCTTCACCATGCCGGTGCCGACGACGACCGTGCCCTCGTGCACGGCGGGCGCCAGCCGCAGCAACTGGTCCTCCAGCAGCGCCAGGCTCTTCGGCACCCGGACCAGAAGCACGTCGATCCGCTCCGGCACCGGGTCCTGGGTGGTGAGCAACCGGACCGCGCCGGTCTCGACGCCGGCCCGCGCCAGGTTCGCCCGGGTCGCCTCCTGGCCCAGCCAGGAGTCGGTGATCTGCGTGGGCCGGTGCGCCGCGAGCGCCGTGACCAGCGCGCCCCAGCGGTCGCCGAGCACCACCACCGTGCCGGTCAGCGGGACGTCCCGCTCCGCGAGGTGTCTGAGCAGGTACGCGTCGGATGCGTCCCAGGCGCGCAGCGTCTCGCGCGGATCCTCGGGGTGGCGGGCCAGCGTGACCTCGCCCCACGGCGTCGTCATAGGGTCGTTCATCGTGCTTCAAGGCTAACCGAGCAGCAGCTCAGGCCCGGTGTCGGACCCATGGCGGAGGATGGGTCCATGGACTCCGAGCTGTTTCCGCGCGAACGTGCGCAGGTCGCGCCCGGGGCGGTGCACGTTCCCGACTGGGCGGACCCGGCACACCAGCGTGAGCTGCTCCGGGCCTGCCGGGAGTGGGCCCGTCCGCCGGCCGGCCTGCGCACGGTCCGTACACCCGGCGGCGGCACGATGACCGCCCGCCAGGTCTGCCTGGGCTGGCACTGGTACCCGTACGCCTACGCCCGTACGGTCAGCGACGGTGACGGCGCGCCCGTCAAGCCCTTCCCCGCCTGGCTGGGCGAGCTGGGCCGGCGCGCGGTGGCCGACGCGCTGGGCCCGGAGCGGGCCCGGGGAGCCGCGTACGACATCGCGCTGATCAACTTCTACGACGGCGACGCCCGGATGGGCATGCACCGAGACGCCGACGAGAAGTCCGACGCGCCCGTGGTCTCCCTCAGCCTCGGTGACACCTGCGTCTTCCGGTTCGGCAACCCGCGGACCCGGACCCGGCCCTACACCGACGTCGAGCTGCGCAGCGGCGACCTGTTCGTGTTCGGGGGACCGTCCCGGCTCGCCTACCACGGAGTGCCACGGGTTCTCCCGGGCACGGCGCCGGCCGCCCTCGGCCTGACGGGACGGCTGAACATCACACTGCGGGTGAGCGGCTTCCCCGACGCCACCTGAGGAACGGATCATGGGAGACTCGCCCTCATGAGCGGCAAGGCGGACCCCCGGCCGGCGGGGGATGGGACCACCTCGAGAGCGCGGCTTGACCGGGGGCGCGGTGCGCTCGGGCCCGCGTTGGAGCTCGTGCACACCGGACGGGCGCCCACCCGCGCGGTCCTCACCGCCGAACTCGGCGTCACCCGCGCGACGGCCGGCGCGGTCGCCGCGGAGCTGGAGGCGCTGGGCCTGATCAGGGTCGACGCGCGGCCGGGCGCCGCCGCCGGTTCGCAGGGCCGCCCCTCCCACCGGCTCGAGGTCGCCGAGGAAGGCCCGGTCGCCCTCGCCGCTCAGGTCCACGCCGACGGATTCCGGGCCGCGCTGGTCGGTCTCGGCGGGCGGATCGTCGCCACCACGCCCAGCTGCGAGACGGTCGACGCCGACCCCGCCAAGGTGCTCGGAGCCGCCGTCGACGCCGGCGCCGAACTGCTGCGGCAGACGGGCCGGCCCTGTGTGGGCGCCGGACTCGCCGTCCCGTCCGCGGTCACCGAACCCGAGGGGCTGGCACTGAACCCGCTGCACCTGGCGTGGCCGGTGGGCGCGCCCGTGCGGGAGATCTTCGCCGAGCGGATCCGCGCCGCCGGGCTCACCGGCCCCGGATTCGTGGGCAACGACGTCAACCTCGCCGCCCTCGCGGAACACCGGCACGGCGCCGGACGCGGCGCCCGCGACCTGCTGTGCGTGGCCACCGGGCACCGGGGTGTCGGTGGTGCGCTGGTACTGGACGGCCGTCTGCACACGGGCAGTTCGGGCCTCGCCCTGGAGGTCGGCCATCTCACCGTGAACCCCGAGGGCCGGCCCTGCTACTGCGGCAGCCGGGGCTGTCTCGACGTCGAGGCGGACCCGCTCGCCCTCCTCACCACCGCGGGCCGCGATCCCGGCCCCGAGGGCTCCCTGCTCCAGCAGGCCAACGAGCTGATCCGCGAGGAGTTCGGCGATCCGGTGGTCCGCATGGCCGCCGAAGCCCTGATCGACCGGCTCGGCCTGGGGCTGGCCGGTCTGGTGAACATCCTCAACCCCGACCGGATCATCCTCGGCGGTCTGCACCGCACCCTCCTCGACGCCGACCCCGACCGGCTGCGCGCCGTCGTCGCCGACCGGAGCCTGTGGGGCCGCAGCGGCGGCGTGCCCATCCTCGCCTGCTCCCTCGATCACAACAGCCTTGTCGGCGCGGCCGAGTTGGCCTGGCAGCCGGTACTGGACGATCCGCTGGGAGCGCTGGGCCCCGTGTGAGACACGACGGCCGCCCACGGCCCTGCCCGGCCTACCGCAGGGCCCGCCCACGGCCCGCCTGGCCACGGCCAGGTCTCACCTCGCCCCCGAAGCAGCGCACCCGGCCCGGGGCGAATGCGGCCGGGTGGGTGAGCGTGAAGGAGACGTCGGTCGTCGACCAGGAGTCGTCCTCGGTCGCTCCGTACAGGATGTGGGTGCGCTGCCGTTCGAGCGTGGCCGGCCGCCGGTCGGCGCTTCGGCCCCCGCCTCCGGTGCGCAGTGGCCAGGTGACGAAGCCGGTGGCGGGCTCCGCGCGGCTCCAGCTCCCCACGTCCTCGGACTCGTCGCCGCCTTCGCCGGTGTACAGGACGGCACTGTCGACGTGGTGATGACAGACCATCAGCACCCCGGCCGGCTCCCGTCCTCGGACACCGTGCTGCCCGTCCTGCCCGCCTCCGGCACCGTGCAGCCTGTCGACGAGGCCGGCACCGCGAGAGCGGCGCAGGCCGCGACGGCGTACCGGATCCGCATGGGCGCCCCCTGGAGCTGACTCACATTCCGACCTGGGCAGCACAACCGGCCAGGCCTGTAAGCCGGGTGCTACCAGACCCGCGCCGCCGCCCGCAGTCGTTCGCCGACCCGCAGCACATCGGGGTTGGCCTCGCTGCCGGGACGCTGGACGAGAAAGAGCGTGTTGAGCGGGGGTTCGTCAGGGGAGTGGAGGCGGGTCAGGCGGCCCGCTTCCAGGTACTCCTGGCACAGCGAGTGCGGCAGCACGCTGTAGCCGGCGCCCGCGTTGACCGCCGACAGGACCGCGTACAGATTGGGCACCGTGACCGCGGCGCGGGCGGTGAGCTGCTTGCCGAAGACGTTCCGCCAGTAGCGCCGGGCGATGGGCAGGTCCTCGGCGTACGTCACCAGGGGGACGTCCCGCAGCGCGGCGCACAGACCGCCGTCCGCCGCCGGGTACCCCTCGACCCGCCGGGCCCAGGCCGCAGAGGCGACCAGGACGTACTCCTCGTCGGCCAGCGGCACCGACTCCAGCGCGCGGCCGCGCGGCCGCCGGGTGGCGATCACCAGATCGTGCCGGCCGGCCCGCATCTCCTCCAGCAGCGGTTCGGTCAGCCCCTGCGTCACCCGCAACTGAAGCCCGTCGGCGACCAGCGGGGCCAGCGCCGGCAGCACCCGCACGCACAGCAGCTCCGACGGCCCCGCCAGATGCACCGGCGCGCACTGTCCGGACTGCGTACCGCCGCCCTCGAGCGAGGCCAGCGCGTCGAGCGGCGCGGCGACCTGCCCGGCGAGCTCATGCGCCGGCGGCGTCGGTTCCACCCCCCTGGGGAGCCGGGTGAAGAGCTCACGCCCGGTCTGCTGCTCCAGGGTTTACCTTCGGCTTCCCTCCCCTGGACGCGCTGGTGGTCGAGTTCCAGGCCCCCGCCGACGGCGTTCCCGGCCGGCTGTCATGGACGGCCGGGCTGGACGGCCCGCCCGAGGAACGCCTGGACGTGCTGCACGCCTGGCTGGTGGAGGACCTGCCCGGCGGCCGGGTCCGCGTCTTGACCCAGGAGACCCAGCTCGGGCAGCCCGCGGCCGCTCTGGCGGGCGAGCGGCCGGACCCGATGCTCAACGGCCACCAGGCGTGGCTGGACGGCCTGGTCGGCGCCGCGTCGAAGTAGGTTGAGGCCATGACAGACGAACTGACCGTGAGCGTCCTCGGCACCGGCATCATGGGCGCCGCGATGGCCCGCAACCTCGCTCGGGCGGGCCACACCGTGCGCGCCTGGAACCGCACCCGGGCCAAGGCCGAGCCGCTCACCGCCGACGGCGTCCACGTCGCCGACACCCCCGCCGAGGCCGTCGAGGGTGCGGACGTCGTCCTCACCATGCTCTACGACGGGGCCGCCGCCCTGGAGGTCATGCGCGAGGCGGCGCCCGGCCTGCGCGCCGGAGCGGCCTGGGTGCAGTCGACGACCGCCGGGACCGGGGCCATCGGCGACCTGGCAGACTTTGCGCACGCACACGATCTCGTATTCTTCGACGCGCCCGTCCTGGGCACCCGGCAGCCCGCCGAGGCCGGTCAGCTGACCGTGCTGGCGGCGGGCCCGAGCGAGCACCGCGACGCGGTGGCGCCGGTGTTCGACGCGGTGGGCGCGCGGACGGTGTGGACGGGCGAGAACGGCGGCGAGGGGAGTGCGACGCGCCTGAAGCTTGTGGTCAACAGCTGGGTCATCGCGGCCACTGCCGCGGCCGGTGAGGTCCTCGCCCTGTCGCAGTCCCTGGATGTGGACCCGAACGCGTTCTTCGAACTGATCGCGGGTGGCCCGCTCGACATGGGGTACCTGAAGGCGAAGACCAGCCTGATCCTCGACGGCCGGCTCTCGCCCGCGCAGTTCGCTGTCGCGACGGCGGCGAAGGACGCGCGGCTGATCGTCGAGGCCGGCCGTGAGCGCGGCGTCCGCCTGGACGTGGCGGCCGCGAGTGCCGAACGTCTGGAGCGGGCCGCCGCTCAGGGCCACGGCGACGAGGACATGGCCGCCGCCTACTTCGCCAGCTTCGACAAGAACGCCTGAACGGCGAGGCGCCTGAACGGCGAGGCGCCCGAACCGAGAGGAGACCCCGTGTCCAAGCCCCCGCTGCCGCCCGAGGCCGTCGAACTGCTGGGCCGCCCCAACCCCTGTGTGATGGCGACCCTGCGTTCCGACGGAGCCCCCGTCTCCACCCCCACCTGGTACGTCTGGGAGGACGGGCGCGTCCTGATCAGCCTGGACGAGAGCCGGGTACGCCTCCAGCACCTGCGCCGAGACCCGCGCCTGACCCTCACCGTCCTCGACTCCGAGGACTGGTACACGCACGTCACCCTCATCGGACGGGTGGCCGAGCTGCACGAGGACGACGGCCTGGCCGACATCGACCGCATCTCCACCCACTACACGGGCAAGCCGTACCCCGACCGGGTCCGCTCCCGGGTCAGCGCCTGGATCGAGGTCGACCGCTGGCACGGCTGGGGCGCCTTGAAGGACAGCGACCAGGCGTCCACCTGAGCGTCCCGCTGCCGGGCCCGGCGTTCAGCGCCACTCGACGCCGAAGGCCCGCCGCGGGTTCTCCGCCAGGATCCGCCCCACCAGCTCATCACCCACGGCGAGCGCCAGCCGTGGCCGGATCCGGCGCAGCAGGTACGGCATCCCGGGGCCGCCGTCGACCGAGCGGGACGCGGCCGTCGTGGTGTCGCCGCCGAGCAACAGCCGGTCGCCGAAACCGGCATCGGCCAGGGCCCGTACGGCGTCCGGCATCCGCCAGTCGGTGGCGTGGTGGGCGCGTGACGGGCCGTCGAAGGCGAGCCGGCAGCCCGCCTCGGCGGCCTGCCGGTGCACCACTGCGTCGGGCGCCCGGTTGAGGTGCCCGAGGATCACCCGGTGCGGGGGCACGCCCAACTTCCCGCACAGCAGGTCGACCACGTCGAGCGCGCCGGTACCCAGCTCCAGATGGACGGCGATCGGCGCGTCCGTCGCGTGATGCGCCTCGGCCGCGGCGGCCATGGTCCAGCGGGTGTGCGGGTCGAGGGCGTGGAACCCTCCCGCGACCTTGATCAGCCCGGCGCGAACCCCGGACGTCCCGATGCCCTCGGTCAGTTCGGCCACGAACACCTCGGCGAGCCGGTGCCGCAGGCCGTCCAGCGTGGCCTCGTCGTAGTGGACGTCCTGGTGCAGCCCCGTCGCGGCCACCACCCGCACCCCGGTCTCCCGGGACAGCAGGGGCAGATCCGCCGCGCGCCGGCCGAGACCGTACGGCGTCCACTGCACGACGGCGTCACCGCCCTGCGCGCGGAACGCGGCCAGCTCGGCACGCGCCGCGGAGCGGCTGTCGAGTTCCTGGCCGGGCAGCCGGGGACTGCCGAAGAACAGGTGGTCGTGCGCGTCGCACACGCCGAGCCGCTCCGCCGGCAGGTCCCCGAGGACGGTCCGCACGGCGTTCACCACTGCCGGCCCCCGGGCAGGGCGGTCCGCCCCGGCGCCGACAGGTGCAGCACCTGGAACAGGTCGCCGTCGGCCGTCGGCGTGTCGTGCGCCCAGAGCGAGACGTGCACCTTCTCCCAGCGGCTCGTGTCGACCGCCGCAGCAGCGAGCACCGCGCCCTCCTCCCGCGCCAGCCGCCGTACCTCGTCCGCCGCGTCCCGCGCCGTCTCGGACAGCACCACCCCGTCCGGGACCGGCTCACGCCGTCGTACGGCGAACAGGGCGGCGGAACCGGCGGCGGCGCCCTGTTCGTAGGCCAGACCGGTCCACTGACGGACCGCCGGACGCCCGAAGTCGTCGCTCAGCCGCTGGAAGGCGCCTCCCCAGAGGAAGGCGTTCATGCCCTCGACGGTGTTCCAGAGGTAGAACGGCGCGTACTGGTTGACCGGCGAACCGTGTACCCCGCGTTCGCGCAGCAGGTACGCCTTGAGACCGAGTCCCTCCCAGTCGTCGAGCAGATGCCCGACACGGGACACGCGCGCGCGGATGACGCCCATGTCGTAGTCGGCGGGCAGCGTGACCTCGTACTGCATCGCGTGCATCGGGTCTCCTAGTCGGCCGGACGGGGCGCGAGCAGCGACAGCAGCCCGCGGACACCCGCGTCGAAGGCGGTCGGTGAACCGGACGCGCGGGCCAGGACGTAACCGCCCTGGACGGTCGCGACGACGGTGGCCGCGATCGCCTCGCCGTCCAGCTCGGACCCGAACTGCCCCTGTTCCTTGCCCTCTTCGACGATGTGCGCGATCCGCTCACGGATCCGGTCGATCGTCTCGTCGACGGGTTCACGCAGCTCGTCGCTCGCGATCACCTCCGGATCCATCGTCAGCCGCCCGATGGGGCATCCGCGCAGCACGTCCCGCTCGCGTGTCAGGTACGCCTCGATGCGCTCGTACGGCGTGCCTGGCCCGTCGAGCACTCCCTCGGCGGTAGCCCGCATCTCGTCGGCGGTCCGCCGGATCGCCGCCAGGGCGAGGTCGGGCTTGCCCTTGAAGTGGTGGTACATGCTGCCCTGCCCGGCGCCGGCGCGCTCCAGGATCGCCTTGGGGCTGGTCCCCACGTAACCGCGCTCCCAGAGCAGCTCCCGGGTGGACTCGATCAGCCGCTCCGGAGTACTCATGACCCGACTGTACATACTAGTAGTTACAGAAGTCGAGTCCCACGGAACAGCCCTCGGGGAGCAGCCGGGACACGCGCGCGTACTCCCGGCGAGGTACGCGCACCGCCGCTGGCCGTACGACGACCCGGACCCCCTCCCGGCGGGAGGCTCGAGGCATCACACAGACCCACTGAGGAGATGACCCGAGATGAACACCCTGGCGAACCGGGACGGCGGCGGACCCGGCCCGTGGATCCTGCTCTTCCCGCTGATCTGGGCGGCCGTCGTCGTGGGCGTCCTCACGCTCCTGCGGCGCACGGTGTGGCGAGGCCGCCGCGGTCCGTGGAGCGCGGCCGGCGACCCGCGGCCCACCGGCGACTCACCGCTGGCCGTCCTCGGCCGTCGCTTCGCCTCCGGTGAGATCGACGAGGACGAGTACTGGCGTCGGCTGTCCGTCCTGGACGAGCAGTTCGGCCGTACGGGCAGGGGTGGTACGGCATGAGCACCGCGACCGCCACCACGGCCACGCGGACCGCCGCGCGGGTCGTCGACGCCGTGAAGGTCCACGACGCCGACGATGCCACCGCGCCTTGACTTGCTGCCGGCCATCGCCACGGAGTGACCTACACCCGGACGGCGTAAGCCTCAGGGACCGGTCACCGTGGCCCAGTGCGACGGACGCCCCGAAGGTGACGTCACCGCCCGGTCAGCCGACGACGGCCGACCGGGCGGGGGCATGTGCGGGCCGCAGGTCGTCGACGGACACGACCTCCGTGAACCGCGGCGGGAGCTGCTCCCTGGGCGTACGACGCGGCGGACGCGCCGACAGCTCCCGCGTGGCGACGGGGGCCGGCAGCGTGAACCACACGACCTTGCCGGACTCGCCGTCCGGCCGGGCGCCCCAGCTCTCGCTCACCGCCGCCACCATGGCCAGGCCGCGTCCGCAGGTGGCGAGCGCCTCGTCGTCGACCACCCCCACGACCGGCAGGCGCGGGTCGTGGTCGCGCACGGAGACGGTGAGCCGGTCGAGCAGCAACTCCATCTCCACGACGCACGTCTTGTCGGGCTGTGCGTGCAGGTGGACGTTGGTCAGCAACTCCGTCACACCGAGCGCGGCGCGGTCTATGAGTGGATCCATATGCCAGTAGCGCAACTGCGCCGATACGATTCTGCGGACCTGGCCGATCCGCGACGGCAGGGCCTGAAGCTCGACCGTGCAGTGCCTGTTCGGGTTGGTGATCACGGCTGCGACTCCCCGACTTAGGTCCGGAAGAACACGGGATTCGGATCGAGCAGAGCGTCTGCGCAAGGCGGCCGCCTGCTGTCGTGGCCGGCGGGCTGGTTCGCAGCGTTATCGCCGGTAAACCCAGAGTGACGTGAGACCAGAGTGACGCAGGGGCCACAGTGCCGCAACTCGCGTCGGCCACGCCACCCGTTCGGCCCCGGGCGCGGTACCTCGGCACCGGCTCAGCCGCCGCGCCCCGCCGCCCTGCGCACGGCCTCGATGAAGCGGCGCGCCGCGGGTGGCCCCGGTTCGCCGGGCGCCGGGTCATGGTCGCCGAGGGTCAGCAGATACCGCTTGCCGTTGAGGTCGGCCAGCGCCCGGTCCTCCGGTGCGAACCAGGGCCTGGAGGCGCGGACCGCCTGCACGGGCGCGCTGTCGATCTCGCTGCCGTAGCTGGTCAGCAGCTCCAGCCTGCCCTCGCTGATCCGGACCTGACCGGCTCGGGTGAGCGAACGCAGCCGCTTGCCGATGCGCACGCCCGTAGCCGTGAACTCCGGCTCCGCCATGCCTCCCCGCCCCCTTGTGCGCCTGGGCGAGCCGAACCGTGCACCCGCGTGGGTCGTGATCCAGCCCGCGTCGTGATCGGACCCGTCATCGGTCCAGTGTGCGCCCCCGTCCGGGACCCGCGTCCGGACCGGCGTCATCACCCCGCCCGGACCTTCGCCCGACCCGGTGCAGTCTGCCCGCGCCCGGCGTAGAGCACCAGTGCGCACGACGCCTCGGCGTCACCCGTCCGGAGCATTCGCGGGAATGCGCCCCCGCGCCCCCAGAGCCACCCCCCAGGGCCGCCTTTGAGGCTCTCAAAGGTGTGTTTATGCAGGTGAGAAGCGTGCGACTGATGTTTATGATCGGTGTGTCGGCCGCGCGGACCACCGTCGGCGCGAAGCCTGAAGGAGCCCCGCCGTGACCACCCCCGAGCACCACAGGACCGGCGCCACCCTCGACGTCGACCGCAGCGACACCGGCTACCGCGACTGGCTGAAAGAAGCCGTCCGCAAGGTCCAGGCCGACGCCAACCGCTCGGCCGACACTCATCTGCTGCGCTTCCCGCTCCCCGAGAAGTGGGGCATCGACCTGTATCTCAAGGACGAGTCGACCCACCCCACCGGAAGCCTCAAGCACCGACTCGCCCGCTCGCTCTTCCTCTACGGCCTGTGCAACGGCTGGATCCGGCCGGGGCGTCCGGTGATCGAGGCGTCGAGCGGTTCGACGGCCGTCTCCGAGGCGTACTTCGCCAAGCTGATCGGCGTGCCCTTCATCGCGGTCATGCCGCGCACGACGAGCGCCGAGAAGATCCGCCTGATCGAGTTCCACGGCGGGCAGTGCCACTTCGTCGACGACTCCCGCACGATGTACGAGGAGTCCGCCCGCCTCGCGGCGGACAGCGGCGGCCACTACATGGACCAGTTCACCTACGCCGAACGGGCCACGGACTGGCGCGGGAACAACAACATCGCCGAATCCATCTTCCGCCAACTGGAGTGGGAGCGGTTCCCGGAGCCCGCCTGGATCGTGGCCACGGCCGGCACCGGCGGCACCTCCGCGACCCTCGCCCGGTACGTCCACTACACACAGCGAAACACCCGCATCTGCGTCGCCGACCCGGAGAACTCGTGCTTCTTCGAGGGCTGGACCACCGGCGATCCGGACGTCACCTGCGACTGCGGCTCACGCATCGAGGGCATCGGCCGGCCGCGCATGGAACCCAGCTTCGTGCCCGGCGCCGTCGACCGGATGATGAAGGTCCCGGACGCGGCCAGTGTCGCCGCCGTACGCGCCCTGGAACGGGCCATCGGCCGCAAGGCGGGCGGCTCGACCGGCACCGGGCTGTGGAGCGCGCTGAAGATCGTCGCCGAGATGGTGGCCGACGGACACCGCGGCAGCGTCGTCACCCTGCTGTGCGACCCGGGCGACCGCTACCTCGACAAGTACTACTCCGACACCTGGCTCGCCGAACAGGGCCTCGACATCGTCCCGTACACCGCCGCGATCGATTCGCTGCTGGCCACGGGCGTGTGGCCGGCCTGACCTCCGGCACGCGCCGCCCGAGCGGAAGGGCCAGGAGCCCCTACGGGGTGAGCCGGCGGTCCAGCTTCGCCACCGCGTCCCGGAACGACCGCCCCAGACCGGCCCGCGCCAGCCGCAGGACCGCCCGGAACGCCCCGTTGCCGTCGGCGGCGAACGTCCACTGCACTCGCGTCCCCGCCCCGGCCGGCGTCAGCCGCCACTCCTCGACCAGCGCCCGGACGCCCGGCGCGTTGGTCACGTCCACGCGGTAGGCGTACAGCTCCGGCTCCTTCGCCACGAGCACCGTCTCCCGGAATCGCGTGCCGCCCCTGAGCCGTACGTCGCGCCCCGCGCCGTCGTCCAGGGGCTGGACGGACGCCACGGCCGGGAACCACTGCGCCCAGCCGGTCACGTCCTCGGCGAGGGCGCGGAAGACGAGCGCAGGGGGAACGGACATCTCCCGGGCGAAAACCAGCCGTACAGGAGCGGTCTCGACGAACGCGAGTCCTTCGGGGCGCAACCGGTGAGCCATGCGCGCAACCTCCTCGTGGCGAGGAAACGGGTGCGTCACCCTAGCCGCAGGCCCTTCAGATGTCTGCACCCTCACCGGGCTCGCCCGCGACCACCAGCCGCCGCAGGTGCTCGGAGACCTCCGCGCGCGCCGCCTGCGGCAGCCCCGCGTCCGTCACCAGCGTGTCGACCTGCTCCAGCGCCGCGAACGAACTCAGGCCCACCACACCCCACTTGGTGTGGTCCGCGACCACCACGACCCGGCGCGCCGACTGCACCAGGCGCCGGTTGGTCTCGGCCTCCGCGAGGTTCGGCGTGGAGAGACCGGCCTCGGCCGATATCCCGTGCACACCGAGGAAGAGCACGTCGAAGTGGAGCGCCGCGATGGCCTGGTCGGCCACCGGACCCACCAGCGAGTCGGACGGCGTGCGCACCCCACCGGTCAGCACGACCGTGGCCGCGCCCTGCCGGGGACCCGAGGTGCGCTGCGCCACGTGGAAGACGTCGGCCACGCGCACCGAGTTGGTCACCACGGTCAGATCCGGCACGTCCACCAGATGATGCGCCAGCGCGTACGTCGTCGTACCGCCCGACAGCGCGATCGCGCTGCCCGGGGCGACGAGTTCCGCCGCCGCCTTCGCGATGTCCTCCTTGGCGGTCAGCTCCAGACCCGACTTCGCCTCGAAGCCCGGCTCGTGGGTGCTCGCCTCCACGACCGGCACCGCACCGCCGTGCACCTTCTCCAGGACACCCTGCCGCGCCAGCGCGTCGAGGTCGCGGCGCACCGTCATGTCCGACACGCCGAGCTTGCGGGTCAGCTCGTTGACCCGTACGCCGCCCCGGCGGCGTACCTCGTCCAGGATCAGGGCGCGGCGCTGCTCCGCGAGGAGGTTCTGATTCTCACTCACGTACGCTCCGGTCCTTTCCCTCAGCCCGTCCGACAGGCCCGCTCACCTGCTCAGACGAGGCCATTCTCGCCGATTCCGGTGCGGGGGCGTCCCATCCTCGCACGGCTTGCTCACAGCTGGTCCACCACCCCGATGCGTGCATGCCACCCACGTGTGGCGTGGGCGTTCCCCACACGCTCCGAGGAGGTTCCGTGACGGAAGGTGTATCAAGCCTTCGAAGTGGCGATCCTTATGTCCGCGCGGACACATGTCGAAGGCGTGTCACGGGGGAAGTGCGAACAGTGGAACGTGCCTCAGCGGACAGAACGGCCCTGGAACTCCTGGTCCACGGCGTGGGTGGCGCCACGCCCGAGAAGATGCTCAACGATCCGCGCACGGTGCGGATCACCGGCGACGACACGGCGGCCGTGTTCCGGCGCGCCGACGACGTCACCGCGGACACCGGCCCCGCCGACGACCGCGGCCGCGACACCCCGGTCCCCGAGGCCTACGTGTGGTCCAACCTCACCTCCGGCAACGGCACCCGCGCCCTGTGGCTCCTGCTGCTGCCGTTCATGGTCGTCAACCTCGCCCACTGGATGCGCCCCGCCGCACGGGAGGGCGTCCGCGCGGTGCGGCTGTACGGGCTGCTCGTGCGGCTCGCGGCGCTGAGCCTGACGGTGCTGCTCGTCGCCGCGGCCTGCGAGGTCGCCCTCGACCTGACGGCCTGGCAGTGCGCGGGCACGGCCGCGTGCGCCGAGCGTCACTCCTGGCTGGGCTTCCTCTCCCCGGCGGTC
Organism: Streptomyces zaehneri; assembly: GCF_032248645.1. Classification (NCBI taxonomy): domain Bacteria; kingdom Bacillati; phylum Actinomycetota; class Actinomycetes; order Kitasatosporales; family Streptomycetaceae; genus Streptomyces; species Streptomyces zaehneri. The sequence goes on along the minus strand of NZ_JASTTJ010000002.1, from coordinate 107,137 downwards.
TCCGACGGCGGCTGGTGGAGCAGGCCGGGCCGCCGGCTCGCGCTCGCCGCCCTGGTCCCGACCGCCCTCGTCGGTCTCCTGTGGTACCTGTCCCACCGCACCTGGCGCGCGTACGAGTCCCAGGAGCCCCTCGACCGCGCCTGCGAACCCGAGAACGGCCCCGGTCACACCGCACTCGGCCGGCCCGGCTTCTGGTACGGGCGCCGGCTGGTGGCCCGCCTGCGCGCGGCCCACACCGCGGCGGGACTGCTGACGGTGGCGGCGGCCGTCGGCACGGCGGCCGTGCGCCAGGACCGCCGGCCCGGCGGCGCCGACCTCCTCGACTGGCTGGGCCGGTTGCTGGAGGCGTCCCTGGTGGCGGGCGCGCTCGCCACGGTGTGGGTGGTGTGCCGCCGGGGGCGCAGCGAGCACCGCCTCGACCGCCGCATCGACGCGCACCTCGTCCACCGGCTGCCCCTGGCCGCACTCGTCCTGCTCGTTCTCACCCTGGTGTACGCCGGGTGGCAGCGCCCCGGCTGGCAGTCCGAGGGCCGGCTCCCCGGGGACGCGACCTTCGGCGGTCTCGCCCTCGCCCAGGGCGCCCTGGTGATCGCCCTCGCGGTCGTCGCCCGCGTCCTGCACCACTGCCCAGGGGAGCCCTCCGCGCCGGTGGCCCCGGGCGGGGCCACCGCCGTCGAGCGGGTTCAACTCGACCAGCAGGAGCGCTGCGCCCTGCGCGGGCTCGGTGGGCCCGCTGTCGCGATGCTGGCCTGTGCGCTGGGCGGAGTGATGTCCGGCGGGGTGTCACAGCGCGTGTCCGACTGGCTGGACGGCACCGGGACCTTCCTCGACGGGCCGCCCGTGCTCCTGACCTGGCAGGCGTCCGTCATCCCCGTGCTGCTCGTCGTCCTGCTGGCGCTGTGCGGACTGCTCGGCCGGCAGACCTGGCTGCTCACCCGGGCCGAGCAGGACGCGGTGGGCCGCGCGTACGGGGTCGGACCCGGCGACCCGGCCCGCACCCGGCGCATCGCCCGCGCCCGCGCGATGGCCACGCTCACCGACCGTGGCCCGCTCCTCGTCGCCGTCGTCTCCACCGCGACACTGCTCCTGGGCGCGGGCGCGCTCGTCGGCGCCTTCGGCACCGGGAAGACCCCGGTCCGCGCCACGGACGGCGCCCAGGCCTTCGTCCAGGGCGCCGCCCAGACCGCTCAGGCCATGGGTTCCTGGCTCATAGGGCTCGGTTTCGTCCTCTTCGTCACCTGGGGCCGGCGCGCCTACAAGGACGCCTCCGCGCGGCGCACGATCGGCATCCTCTGGGACGTCGGCACCTTCTGGCCGCGTGCCGCGCACCCCTTCGCCCCGCCCTGCTACGCGGAGCGCGCGGTCCCCGACCTGACCTGGCGGATGGCCAGTTGGACGCGCGCCACGGGCGGACGACTGGTGATCTCCGGGCACTCCCAGGGCAGTGTCCTCGCGGCCGCCGCGGCCTGGCAGCTGAAACCCTCCGACCGCAAGCGGGTCGCCCTGCTCACCTACGGCTCCCCGATCGAGCGTCTCTACGGCCGCTGGTTCCCGGCCCACTTCGGCCCGGCCGCGCTCGCCGCCCTGCACGAGGACATCGCCTGCTGGCGCAACCTGTACCGGCTCACCGACCCCATCGGCGGCCCGGTCCGGCTGGCCGGCGACGACTGCGGACCCCGGGTGGACCGCGAGCCCCTGGCTGATCCGCTGGCGTACGGCCGCACCGCGGAACACCCGCTGCCCGCGCCCGTCCTGGGCCACTCCGACTACCAGGCCGACCCGGCGTTCGTGGCGGAACGCGAGATGCTGCTGGGACGGCTGCGACCGGAGCTGCCCCAGCAGCGCGGCTGAGCGGATCAGGGCAGCTCGGGCAGATCCTCCGCGTACAGCAGGGTGAGGTCGTCCGTGCTCGGCTCGGCCACCTGGGCGACCCGGCCGGCATGCCGCTCCACCATCGCCTCGAACGTCTGGCGCGCGGTACGCCCGTTGCCGAAGGAGGGTCCCTTGGGGAGCTCCGTGAAGTACTTCAGCAGGGCGTCCGAGGTGCCCGGAGCGAGCCGGTACTCGTGCTCCTCGGCCTGCTGTTCCACGATCCGCAACAGCTCTTCGGGGCCGTAGTCGCCGAAGGTGATGGTCCGTGAGAAACGGGACGCCACGCCGGGGTTGACCGAGAGGAAGCGCTCCATCTCCGCCGTGTAGCCCGCGACGATCACCACCACGGAGTCCCGCTGGTCCTCCATCAGCTTCACCAGGGTGTCGATGGCCTCCTTGCCGAAGTCGCGGCCCGCGTCCTGCGGCGACAACGCGTACGCCTCGTCGATGAACAGCACGCCTCCGTGCGCCCGTTGGAAGGCCTCCTGGGTGCGGATCGCCGTCGAGCCGATGTGCTCGCCGACGAGGTCGACGCGGGACACCTCGACGAGATGGCCCTTCTCCAGCACGTCCAGGGCGGCGAGGATCTCGCCGTAGAGGCGGGCGACGGTGGTCTTGCCGGTGCCGGGGGAGCCGGTGAAGACCAGATGGCGCTTGACGGAGGCCGCCTTGAGCCCGGCCTGCTGACGGCGCCGGCCCACCTCGATCATGTCGATGAGGGCCCGCACCTCGCGTTTGACGCTCTCCAGGCCCACCAGAGTGTCCAACTCGCCGAGCACGTCCTTGGACGTGCGCACCGACGTCTCCGGCTCACCGGCGGCCCGCTGCGGCTCCGGCGCGGTGACCCGCTGTTCGGGGACCACGCCCAGCAGACCCGGCGACTGGGCGGTCGTCTGCACCACCGTCGCCGGCGCCGCCGGGGCCCCGGGTGTCCGCACGCCCGCGCTCTCGTCGCTGGTGCAGTCCTCGACCAGGGGGCCGGAGCCCGAGCCCGCGTCGCCGCCGGCGTCGGCGAACTCGTAACCGCCGCGCGCGCAGCGCTCCGTACGGCACTTGCGCAGCGTCGTACGACTGCCGTCTATGACGTGGAAGCCGTAGCCGCCGCTGTTCGTCACCCGGCAGTTCAGGAAGGTGCCGCGGCCGCCGGCCGACACATAGAAGCCGGCCTCGGAGGGGGAGTCGACGGTGCAGCGCTCGACGGTGGGGTCGGCGCCCTTGGTGACGATCACGCCGGTCTGGGTGCTGTCCACGCTGCAGTTGTTGAGGGTGCCGCCGCTGCCGTGGTCGCGGAACCACGCGCCGGTCGCCGCGTCCCGGATCCGGCAGTCGTCGAGTTGGGCGGTCGCCCCGTCGCTCACCGACACGGCCGTGTTGCGCACCTGGGACAGGTCGCTGTCCACGACGTCCGCGCGGGAGCCCCGGTCGAGGACGAACAGCGCGTCGGGCACGTCGTGCACCCGGCAGGAGTCGAGGACCGCGGTGGCGCCGTCGCTGACCCAGACGGCCGGGTAGTCGCCGGTGCTGTCGAAGATCTCGCACTGGTTGGCGTCCACGCGCGTGCCCGGGTCCCACACCGACAGCCCGTTGCGGCCGAACTGACGCACCGTCGTGCGGGTCAGTGTCAGCACGGAACGGGAGCGCAGGTCGACCGCGTTCTCCGGGATGTCGTGAATGCGGCAGTCGGCCAGGGTGAGCACGGCGTCCGTGTCGAGCGTGACGCCGTCGGAGGTGGTGCGGTGCACATCGCAGTCGGTGAGGTGCGCGGTGGCCCGGGCGGTGATCTGGACACCGCTGCCCCTGACCTCGTAGACCTCGCAGCCCACCGCCTCCAGGGAGGAGTTGTCGCCGGTCGCGCTCAGACCCGCGCCCGACGTGTGGTGCACCCGGCAGCGCTCCAGCCGGGGGTGGGCACCGCCGCGCACCGAGACGCCGGCCTGACCCGCCGCGACGACCTCGCACTCCTCGAAGACACCACCGCCGCCGTCGACCACGGCGATGCCGATGCCCGCCGGGTTGTCGACGGTGCACCGGCGCACCGTCGGGCGGGCACTGCCCCGCACCTCGATGCCCGCCGCCGATCGCGTGACGATCCGTACGTCCAGCAGCTCCGGCGTGCCGTCCTCGACGAGCACCGCGGGCGCGGCCGCGTCCTGGCCCTCCACGTGCAGGTCCTGTACCACCGCCGAGGCGCGCACGGTCAACGGCACCCCGTCCAGGGGCGCGAGGCGCACGGAACCGGGGGAGCCCTCGGGGCCGCGCAGCGTCACCGACCGCTCCACCACCAGGTTCTCCCGGTAGGTTCCTGGAGCGATGGTGAGCACGTCACCCTCGGCCGCGGCCTCCAGGGCGGCGGCGAGCGATGCGTACTCACCCGTGCGGCGCCGCCACCTCGATGTGCCGGTGTGCGTCACCTGGACCGTGCCCTGTGCCATGGCGTTGATGTGCCCCCACCTCGTGGTACGCGGGTTGATGCCGAATGGTTCGGCCGGACCACCGTAGCGTGCGCGCGGGTGGTGGGTTGACCAGAGACGGAAGGCCGTCAGCTGCCGGTGCCGGTGCGGCCCCAGTCCGGGCCCGCGCGGTCCCAGGCCTGGTCCCAACGGGCGTACCGGCGGCGGACCAGGCGCCAGACGATCAGCCGCCGAACGCCCTCGACGGTGCCCGCGGTGAGCAGGGCCGCGCCGAAGCCGGCGAGCACGGCGTGCGTCGTCGCCGTGGCGGAGTCCAGTGGACGGGCCACCAGCGTGCCGTGCCCGTCCGTCCATATCTCGAAGTGGTCGCCGCCGTGCGGGGTCTTGAGGCCGGCAAGGACCGTGCCGTGCCGTGCCGTGCCGTCAGGGGCCGTCCAGTCCGCGACGACCCGGGTGCGGGCTTCCCGGCCGGTGGCCGTCTCCGGGTCGACCTCCAGCGGCGAACCGTCCAGCTTCCGCACCACGGTGGCCGTGACCTCGTGGCGGGACTGCCGCTGCTCGTGGACCGACCGCTGGAGCACATCCTGCGCCACGGCGCCGACGAGGGAACCCACCAGGGGCGCGACGAGGAGGATCAGCAACAAGGCCGACAAGGCCACCCACGCCTCGACCAGATCCGTCGTACGACGCAGTGGGTTGTGTCGCCAGCGCCGGATTCCGCCGATCGATCGCACCCCCGCACCCCCTTCCCGCTCCGTGATAACCCCCGTTGGAGCCGTTCACGCGCGAGCCCGGGGAAAGAGAGAGCGAAATCACCAGAGCCCGGGACCTCTCATGAACTTCTCACGCAATCCCAACGCTCCGAAGCCGGGCGGGGGTTCCCACGGATCGCCGGGCATCCGGCCCAGGCCGGAACTATGCGATGACGCGCACCGGATCGCCGACTCTGATCGTGCCGTGACCGAGCGGCACCAGGTTCTGTCCGAAGATCAGCTTGCCGCCGAGGCGCCGATGCCGGCCCAGGGTGTGGAGGGGCTCCTTGCCGCGTGTCGCGGTGCCCTGGTCGGTAGTGGTCACGACGCAGCGGCCGCACGGCTTGGCGACCCGGAACTCGACCTCGCCGACGACGAGGCCCGACCAGCCGTCCTCCGCCCACGGATCGGTGCCCGCCAGGACCAGGTTCGGCCGGAAACGGTTCATCGGCAGTGGGCCCTCCTCGGCGTGCTCGCCCTGGGCGATCAGCGAGTTGAGGGCGTCCAGGGACGTGGTCGTGGCGGCCAGCAGCGGATATCCGTCGGCGAACGTGACGGTCTCGCCGGGCCGCCCGTACTCGGGGTCCACGGGCCGACGGGTCGCGGGGTCGTCCATGTGCACCAGCCGCACGTCGGCGCCGAGGTGGGCACTGCACCAGGCGTGCGCGGCGTCGTCGGCGAGGACCCCCTCCACCTTGTCGCGGAAGATCTCCATCGACACCGTGCCCACCGGCTCTGGCACCGGCACGGTCAGCGGCTCCAGACCGGGCGCGGACAGACGCACGCCGCCGCCGGGCAGAAGCCCGGCGGCGGCCAGCGCGAGGCGTGGCTGCTGACGTTGTGTGACGACCCTTCCCCCGTGGTCGATCAGCGCCCAGCGTCGGTCCCCGGCCAGCCCCCAGGGCTCCACGACGGCCTCCCGGGGTGCCTGACCCGGGAACGCCTTGACCGGATGGATGTGAATCGACAGCAGCTGCACATGCCCCATGGGGTCATCCTGCCAGGTGGCGCCGACGACCCCGTGGGCTCAGTAGCCCCGGTACTGCTGGTTGTACGGGTCCTGGTACTGGGGCGCGGCGGGCCGGGGAGCGGCCGGACGCATGGCGTCGTAGCCCGTGCCGGGGCCCGCCGGACGCGGCTGCTGCTGCGCCTGGGGTCCGGGGTAGCCGCGCGGAGCGCCGGCCTGCGGCGGGATGTACGCCGCCGGAGCCTGCTGCAACGGCGCGGGCTGCTGCGCCTGCGGGTAACCGTAGCCGTAGGACTGCGAGGGGCCCGCCGGGAGGGCGGGCAGCGCCGACGGCAACGCGGGCAGGTTGCTGCTGCCCATGTCGTACGCGGCGGGGACCCGGATCGGGGCGATCTGCGGGGTGCCCCGCTCGGCCACGAGCGAGTCGTAGATCGGAGTGTCCGGGAAGGAGGCGTAGTAGCCGCCGCCATAGGTGGAGCGGGGGGAGGTCATGGCACATAAGTTAAGCCCACGATGTGCTGGTTGGGGAGACCGATAAGAGGGTTGATTTCCGTGTCCGCAGTGACCTCGGACCCCCAATGCGAGCGAACTTGGGAAAAAAGGACGGCACGTGCCCTTCCGATCGTGTAAAGGCCGAGTTCCGAGCGCGTTACCGGCGGTTGGTCAGCGCTGATCCCGCCCTCCCGATGGGAGTTCCCCGTCCCGCGCAATAGGTTGGCCGGAAAGACAACCCGAGGGGTGCCGAGGCGTGCGGCCCGGTGCACTGACACGCGATGGGGGCGTACATGTCAATGTCGAAGGGATCCAATGCTCCGGTGCCGACCACGGCACTGCGGGTCGAACTGGGCTGGCGCGCGGGAACGGGCGTTCCGGACGCGGACGCCTCGGCGCTGCTGCTGGTGGCCGGAAAGGTCCGTTCCGACGCGGACTTCGTCTTCTACAACCAGCCGGCCCACTCCTCCGGAGCCGTCCGGCACGAGGGCAAGCGCGACGCCGGGGGCCGGGTGACCGACAGCCTGCTCGTCGACCTCGCGCGCGTGGAGCCCGCGATCGAGACCGTCGTCCTGGCGGCCTCGACGGACGGCGGCTCGTTCGGGCGGGTGCCGGACCTCTACATCGAGGTACGGGACGCGGCGCAGGGCACCGTCGTGGCACGGTTCGACAGCGCGGGCGCGACGGTGGAGACGGCCTTCGTGCTGGGGGAGTTCTACCGCCGCCAGGGCGCCTGGAAGTTCCGGGCCGTCGGCCAGGGCTACGACAGCGGTCTCGAAGGCCTGGCCACCGACTTCGGGATCACCGTGGACGAGCCGCAGCAGGCGGCCGCCCCGGCCCCGGCGAGCCTTCAGGTTCCTCCTCCGCCGCCATCCCGGCAGCCGACCATGCCCGCCATGCCGGCCACCGTGCCCCCGCCCGTCCACCAGGCACCGCCGCCTCCGCCGGCACCGCCCGTCGCACCGGTCCGGCTGACCAAGGTGACGCTGACCAAGGCCGCCCCGTCGGTCTCCCTGAGCAAGCAGGGCGGCACATCGGGCGCCCTGCGCGTGAACCTGAACTGGGAGGTGCGCAAGCAGTTCTCGGGGTGGGGCAGCAAGCGGGGCCGCGCGGTCGCCATGCACAACGACCTCGACCTCGACCTCTGCGCCCTGTTCGAGCTCGCCGACGGCCGCAAGGGCGTGGTCCAGGCCCTCGGCAACGCCTTCGGCGCCCTGCACCAGCCGCCGTACATCCACCTCGACGGCGACGACCGCACCGGCGCCCTGGCGAGCGGTGAGAACCTCACCGTGAACCTCGACCACAAGAACGACTTCCGCCGCATCCTGGTCTTCGTGACCATCTACGAGGGCGCGCGTTCCTTCGCCGACCTGCACGCCACCGTCACGCTGCAACCGCAGTTCGGCGCCGCGATCGACTTCTCCCTGGACGAGTGCACGGTGCCCTCGACCGTGTGCGCGCTCGCGCTGATCACCAACAACGGTGGTGACCTCGTCGTCCAGCGCGAGGCCCGCTATCTGGTGCCCGAGCGCGGGGTGAGCCCCCAGCGGACCCTCGACTACGCCTACGGGTGGGGCATGAACTGGACGCCGGGCCGCAAATAGAGGCCGGCCCTGTGGTCGGGGGCCTGGGTTGACAGGGGTCCCGGTACGACGGCTCAGCCCTCGTCCGCGACGGCGTCCGGACGGGCGTAGGTGCGGCCCTTCCAGGCCGCGCCGCGTCCCCGGTAGTGCTGGACCGCGGAGTCGACCGTCATCAGCAGGTAGAGGAACGCGGTGAACGGCAGCAGGGGAGCGAGCCACAGCGGCTGCCGGTAGTAACGCAGCATCGGCACGTATGTTCCCGCCATCACCAGCCACGCCAGACCGCCGAACACCGCGGTGGCCCCACTGCCCGCGGCGAGCCCGCCGAGCAGGGCGAGCGGAGGCACCAGGTACACCAGCGCCAGGCCGAGCACCGTGCCGGTCAGCAGGAGCGGACTGTGCCGCAACTGCGCGTAGGCGCTGCGCGAGACCATCCGCCACAGATCGTGCAGCCTCGGGTACGGCCGCACGCTGTCCACCCGGTCGGCCAGCCCCAGCCAGACGTGACCGCCCGCACCCTTCACGGCCCGCGCGAGCGCCACGTCGTCGATGACCGCGTGCCGGATGGCGTCCGGGATCCGCGCCCGCTCGGCCGCGTCGGTGCGCAGCAGGACGCAACCGCCCGCGGCGGCCGCAGTCCGCGCCCCGCGTCGGCCGATCCGCCGGAAGGGGTAGAGCTGCGCGAAGAAGTAGACGAAGGCGGGTACCACCAGCCGCTCCCACACGCTCTCCACCCGCAGCCGGGCCATCTGGGAGACGACGTCGAACCCTCCGGTGCGGGCCGCCGCCACCAGCTCCCGCAGACTGTCGGGCCCGTGCGCGATGTCGGCATCCGTGAGGAGGAGGTACTCGGGCTCACGCGCCCGTGCCAGGCCGATGCCGTGACGCACCGCCCACAGCTTCCCGGTCCAGCCCGCGGGAGGTTCGCCCGGCGAGTCCACGGTCAGCGGGAGCCCGCCCCGCTGCCGGGCGAGCGCGCGCGCCAGTTCCCCCGTGCCGTCGGAGCTGCCGTCGTCGACGAGGAAGATCTCCGCCCGTCCCGGGTAGTCCTGCGCGAGCAGGGAGGGCAGGCTCGCGGGCAGCACCGCCGCCTCGTCGCGCGCGGGGACGACGACGCAGACGGACGGCCACTCCCGTGGCTCCTCCCGGGCCGGCAGCCTGACGTCCGTGCGCCAGAAGAAGCCCTGACAGAGCAACAGCCACAGCCACGCGGCCAGAGTCACGGCGGCGATCCACACGATGGCGCTCACGCGCGCAGTCTGCCCCACGCCACAAGGCCGCAAGAGCACATCGTCTATGGTGGCCGGGTGAAGATCGCGCTCATGGACTCCGGAATCGGCCTGCTGGCGGCCACCGTCGCGGTACGGCGCCTGCGACCGGACGCCGATCTCGTGCTCTCCCTCGACCCCGACGGCATGCCCTGGGGCCCGCGCACCTCGCAGGACCTGACCGAGCGTGCCGTGGCCGTCGCGGAGGCCGCCGCCGCGCACCTGCCCGAGGCGCTCATCGTCGGCTGCAACACGGCGACCGTGCACGCCCTGCCCGCGCTGCGGGCGCTCCTCGAACCCGGCATCCCGGTCATCGGCACCGTCCCGGCGATCAAGCCGGCCGCCGCCGGCGGCGGCCCCGTCGCGATCTGGGCCACGCCCGCCACCACCGGCAGCCCCTACCAGCGCAACCTCATCCGGGACTTCGCCGGGGGAGTCACGGTCGCCGAGGTGCCCTGCTGGGGACTGGCGGAGGCGGTCGAGCACGCGGACGAGGCGGCGATCGACGACGCGGTCGCCGCGGCCGCCGCCCTCACCCCCGAGGAAGTAACGACCGTGGTCCTGGGCTGCACCCATTACGAACTGGTCGCCGACCGCATCCGTGCCGCCGTACAGCGCCCCGACCGGCCGCCGCTCGTCCTGCACGGCTCGGCCGGAGCCGTGGCCGCGCAGGCACTGCGCCGCATCGGCGCGCGCCCCGCACCCGAGGCAGCGGCGCTCGGCACCGTGACGGTGCTCCTCAGCGGCCGTCCCGGCGCTCTCCCGGCGCCCGCCCTGGCCTACGCGGAAGGCCGACTGCTGGAGGCCGTCAGCGCCCCCCGGTGACCGACGGGCCCGGACCGGCCCCCAGGGGCCGCCCGCCGTCCAGGCGGAGCAGTCACCCTGCGCTACGTGCTACCGGCGCAGCGAAACCTGAGTAACCTCATGAATATGAGGGACCACCCCCACGACGAGAGCATCCCGCTTCCCGACGTCCCGCATGCAGACGCCCCGCATCCCGACGTCTGGACCGGACGCGCCACCAACCGGTTCCAGTGGGTGCTCGCGCTCGTCGGCGCCGCCTGCATGGCGCTCGGCGTCGAGCTCGCCGTCGAGTCCGCGTGGACGTCCGGCATCGCCCCCCTCGCCATGTCCGTCGTCGGTTGTATCGCCGCCGGGTTGCTGGTTCTCTTCGGCACCCTCGCCTTCGTCCACGTCGACCTGAAGCTGGACAAGGAGTCGCTCGAAGTGCGCTGCGGCCACATCGGGCTGCCGCGTCGGCGGATCCCGCTGGCCCATGTCGCCGGGGCCGACTTCGTACCGCTCGTCACTCCGCGCCACTGGGGCGGCTGGGGCTATCGCTGGCGGCCGGAGAAGGGCACGGCCGTCGTGGTGCGTCGTGGCGAGGGTGTGCTGCTGCGGCTCTGGGACGGTCACACGTTCACCATCACCGTGGACGACGCGGAGTCGGCGGTGCGCGTCATCAGGGACCGGCTGCGGGCGGGCACCTCGGGCCCCACGCCCTGAGGGGCGCCCCGGCAAAGCACTGGGGTCAGGCGGCCGGGCGGTCGCCGTGGCGCAGGTGCCGATCGAGTTCCGGCCGGGTTTCGGGCACCGCGGGTTCCTCGGCGAGCGGCCGGGCCGTGGCCAGGCCGGCCAGCAGTCCCGCACCGACCGACACCGTGGTGAAGCTCAGCGCGTTGCCGATCGCGGCGACGGCGGCCAGGGCCGTGAGCGCGGCACCCGCGGTGAGGACGACCGGGGTGGGGCGCGGCGCCCGCCAGAGGGCGAACAGCACCCAGCAGAAGGCCGCGGCGAGCAGCACCACGCCGACGACACCCTGCTCCGCCGCCAGCTGCAGCGGCGCCGAGTGCGGCTTGCCGTCGGACAGCGTCGAACGCGCCGCCGCACCGCTCAGCTCCCCGAAGCGCCCGGGGCCCACGCCGAGGCCGGCCTCCCCGTGGGCCATGCCCAGGGCGTCGCGCCACAGATCGACCCGGTGCGCAGTCAGCCGGTCCGTCAGAGACCCGGCGAGGCCGCCGGCCAGCACGTTCCCGGCGACCGCCCAGATCAGGCCCGTCACCAGGGCGGCGGTCACGGCCAGGGCCGCCAGCCACGGTCCCCGGCGGCGCATCCGGCCGGCGGCCAGGGAGCACAGCAGTACCGCGCAACAGGTCACCACGGCCGTGGTCGAGCCCAAGAAGGCCCCGGCGACCGTGATGCCTCCGGCGAGCAGCCACAGGCCGAGCCGCACCACCGGCACGGGGGTCGCCCAGGCGGCGCAGCACGCGGCACCGGCCGACAGGGTCAGCACCGCGGCGGTGGCGCCGGCGTGACCCAGTGGCGCGACGATCTCGGGGCCCGGGGCGAGCCGGGGCCGGGCCACCGACAGGGTGAGCCCCGCCAGCGCCCCTGCACAGGGCCCGGTGACCGGCAGCAACACCCCGAGGATCCGCCCCGCCGCATAGCCGGCGGCCACCGCCAGCACCGCGAGCAGGAAACCCTCGGGGCGTCCGTCGTGCACGGCGGCGGTGACCAGGGACCAGATGGCGCAGGCCCCGAGCACGGCGACGCCCGCCGCGTCAGAAACGTTTCGTCTTTCCCCGTCCCCGTCCGTGTCGAGCGCGGACGTCATCCCCGTGGAACCCACCAGTCCCCCCGAACCCGGTCGCCCCCCGACCGTGACGGCCCTGAACCGTGACGGACCCCGGCCGCCCGCGCGACCTGGGGCACTGGCACACCGTAACGGCTGATGGGCGGTTTGTGGATGAGTTGCGCCGGGTTGTGCGGGCGGCGGAGACCGCCCCACGGACTGCGCTGTCGGCCAAAAGGTCACTCGCCGTACACTCCCGGAGTGACCGTCACCGCAACTTCCGTGGGCCAGCCGGACCAGCTGGAGCCCCAGGCCGCGCGGGCCCCGCGCGGCGCGCGGCTCCTGCGCATCGTCCCGGCCGCCGCAGCCGCGCTCTCCGGAGTGCTGCTCTACGTCAGTTTCCCGCCGCGCACCCTGTGGTGGCTGGCGCTGCCGGCCTTCGCCGTCCTCGGCTGGGTGCTGCGCGGGCGCAGCTGGAAGGCGGCCCTCGGTCTCGGCTACCTCTTCGGGCTGGGTTTCCTGCTGCCGCTCCTGGTGTGGACCGGTGTCGAGGTCGGCCCCGGGCCCTGGATCGCCCTGGTGGTCATCGAGGCGGTCTTCGTCGCGCTGGTCGGCGTGGGCGTCGCGGCCGTGTCCAAGCTGCCGGCCTGGCCTCTGTGGGCGGCGGCGCTCTGGATCGCCGGTGAGGCGGCACGCGCGCGCGTGCCCTTCCGCGGCTTCCCCTGGGGCAAGATCGCCTTCGGCCAGGCGGACGGCGTCTTCCTGCCCCTCGCCGCGCTCGGCGGCACCCCCGTACTGGGCTTCGCCGTCGTCCTGTGCGGTTTCGGCCTGTACGAGGTCGTGCGCCTCGTACAGGAGCGGCGGCGCTCGGGTGAGGTGCGGCGGTCGGCGGCCGCTCTGGCCCTGCTCAGCGTGGCGGTCCCGGTCGTGGGCGCCGTGGCCGCCCGCTCGCTCGTCAGCGACAAGGCGGAGGACGGCACCGCGACGGTCGCCGTCATCCAGGGCAACGTCCCCCGTCTCGGTCTGGAGTTCAACGCCCAGCGCCGGGCCGTGCTCGACTACCACGCGCGCGAGACGGAGCGCCTGGCCGCCGAGGTGAAGGCGGGCAAGGTCGCCCAGCCCGACTTCGTCCTGTGGCCCGAGAACTCCTCCGACATCGACCCCTTCGCCTACGCCGACGCCGCCGCGGTCATCGACAAGGCGGCCAAGGCGATCGACGCGCCCGTCTCCGTCGGCGGCGTGGTCGAGCGGGACGGCAAGCTCTACAACGAGCAGATCCTGTGGGACCCGGTGAAGGGACCCACCCAGACGTACGACAAGCGGCAGGTCCAGCCGTTCGGCGAGTACCTCCCGCTGCGCTCGTTCATCGGGGCCGTCAACGAGAACTGGACCTCCATGGTCGGCCAGGACTTCAGCCGGGGCAGCAAGCCGGGCGTGTTCGACATGGACGGGACCGAGGTCGGCCTCGCCACCTGTTACGAGGCGGCCTTCGACTGGGCCGTGCGCGACACGGTCACCCACGGCGCCCAGCTGATCTCCGTGCCCAGCAACAACGCCACCTTCGACCGCAGCGAGATGACCTACCAGCAGCTGGCCATGTCAAGGGTCCGCGCCGTCGAGCACAGCCGTACCGTCACGGTGCCCGTGACCAGCGGGGTCAGCGCCATCATCATGCCGGACGGGAAGATCACCCAGAGGACCGGCATGTTCGTCGCGGACTCCCTGGTGCAGAAGGTGCCCCTGCGCTCCTCCGAGACACCGGCGACGAAGCTCGGCATCCTGCCCGAGATCGCCCTGGTGCTCGTCGCCGCGGGCGGCCTGGGATGGGCGATCGGCGCCGGGGCGCGGGCCCGACGGAGCGCCACGGACTGAAACCGGCGCCCCGATAGGGTCGCCGTATGCCGACTCCTGACTTCATCACCGAGATCCGGGCCTCCGCGGGCCACCAACTGCTCTGGCTCCCCGGCGTGAGCGCCGTCGTCTTCGACGACGAGGGGCGGGTGCTGCTCGGCCAGCGCGCGGACAACCACGAGTGGTGCGTGATCTCGGGCATCCCGGAACCGGGCGAGCAGCCCGCGGACTGCGCGGTACGGGAGGTGTACGAGGAGGCGGGCGTGCACTGCGTCCCCGAACGCGTCGTCCTGGTCCGTGCAGGCCGGCGGGTGAGGTTTCCGAACGGCGACGAATGCCAGTTCATGGACGTCACCTTCCGCTGCCGGGCCGTGGGCGGTGAGGCGCGCGTCAACGACGACGAGTCCGTCGAGGTGGGCTGGTTCGCGCTGGACGCGCTGCCGCCGATGCAGGACCGGCAGCTGTTCCGCATCAAGCAGGCGCTCGCCGACGAACCCACATGGTTCGAGACCACGTCTTCCGCGTGAAGTATGGGCGATGACCACATGGGACGGTGACCCGGCTCTGCCTAGGCTCGTCGCATGACTTCGCCCCAGGCCGCCGCTCCCGGTCCCGCCACTCCCTCGCTCGACCTCGGCGGCCGCACCGCCCTCGTCACCGGCGCGGCCGGCGGCATCGGACGGGCCTGCGCGCTGCGGCTCGCGGCCGCCGGGGCCAAGGTCCGCGCCGTCGACCGGGACGCGGCAGGACTGGAGACGCTCGCCGGGAGCGCGGCCGGTCTGTCCGGCTCGCTCGAACCGTACGTCCTGGACCTCACCGACCTGGACGCCGCCGAACTCGCTGCCGCCGGGACCGACGTCCTGGTCAACAACGCGGGGCTGCAACGGGTTGCCCCACTGGAGGAGTTCCCGCCGGACGTCTTCCACACGGTGCTCACCGTGATGCTGGAGGCACCGTTCCGGCTCATCCGCGGAGCCCTGCCCCACATGTACGGGCAGGGCTGGGGCCGCATCGTCAACGTGTCCTCCGTGCACGGACTGCGCGCCTCCGCCTACAAGTCGGCGTACGTCGCCGCCAAACACGGACTCGAAGGCCTCTCCAAGACCGCCGCCCTCGAAGGCGCGCCCCACGGTGTGACCTCGAACTGTGTCAACCCCGCCTATGTGCGCACCCCGCTCGTGCAGCGGCAGCTCGCCGACCAGGCGCGGACGCACGGCGTGCCCGAGGAGCGCGTGCTGGCCGACGTGCTGCTGCGGGACAGCGCCGTCAAGCGGCTCATCGAACCGGAGGAGGTCGCCGAGGCCGTGGCGTACCTGTGCGGCCCGCAGGCGTCCTTCGTGACGGGTACCTCGCTGGTCCTCGACGGCGGCTGGACCGCGCACTGAGCGCACCGAGTACCCTGCCCGCCCGCGCCGGCGGAGTTGTCCACAGGGCTGACGGGGCGGCCCGGCGATGAGGAATCCTGTGAGCATGTCCCGCGATCACCTGAAGGGCGCCACGGCAGCCCTCGGTCCCACCTATGACGCCGACGCGCCGTTCCTCGAGCTGCTCGCCCGGGGCGCGGCCGCCGAGGCGTACGACCGGCCCGTGCTGCTCGCCCGCGCCGAGGGAGGGTCCGGCGAACGGATCGCGGCACTCGAACACGCCAAGCTGCTCGCGCTGCGGGTCCGCTCCGAGCTGGAGGGCCGACGCCGCCGGGAGGCCGAGCTGTCCGCCCTCTTCGAGACGGCCCACGACCTCGCGGGCCCACGCGACGTGGACGCCGTGCTCCAGGCGATCGTGCAACGGGCCCGCTCGCTGCTCGGCACCGACATCGCCTACCTCAGCCTGCACGACCCGGCCAGGGGCGACACGTACATGCGGGTCACCGAGGGTTCGGTCGCCGCCCGCTTCCAGCAGCTGCGCCTCGGTATGGGGGAGGGACTCGGCGGCCTGGTCGCCCAGACGGCCCGCCCCTACGTCACCGACGACTACTTCCGTGACGACCGCTTCCGGCACACGACGACCATCGACGCGGGCGTACGCGACGAGGGACTGGTCGCGATCCTCGGGGTCCCGCTGATGCTGGGACCCCACGTCATCGGGGTGCTGTTCGCCGCCGACCGGCGCGCCCGGGTCTTCGAACGGGAGCAGATCGCCCTGCTCGGATCCTTCGCCGCGCTCGCCGCGGCCGCCATCGACACCGCCAACCTGCTCACCGAGACGCGTTCGGCCCTGGCCGGCCTGGAGCACGCCAACGAGATCATCCGGGACCGCAGCGCCGTCATCGAGCGCGCCTCCGACGTCCACGACCGGCTGGCCGAACTCGTCCTGCGCGGCGGCGGGGTCCACGACGTGGCCGCCGCGGTCTCCCAAGTGCTCGACGGCACCGTGGAGTTCCTGGAGACCGCGCCGGCCGCCGCCGTGGAGGCCTCCCGCGCGGAAGGCCACGCCGTACGCCATGAGCACGACTGGATCGCGGCGGTCGCGGCGGGCGGCGAACTGCTCGGCGCCCTGGTGCTGCGCGGCCACCCGGGCCTCGACCCGGTCGACCAGCGCACCCTGGAGCGGGCCGCGATGGTCACCTCCCTGCTGCTCCTGGCCAGACGCTCGGCCGCCGAGGCCGAACAACGGGTTCGCGGCGAGCTCCTCGACGACCTGCTCGAAGCCCGCGACCGTGACCCGCGTCTGCTGCGCGAGCGCGCCACCCGGCTGCACGCCGACCTCGACGCGACCCATGTCGTGCTCGCGGCCCGCCTCGACGCCGCCGCACCCGACGCCGACCAGGAGGCGGCCGCGCGCCGCCGCCTGTGGTCCGCCGCCTCTCACCTGGCCACCACCCGGCACGGCCTGGCCGCCGCCCGCGACGGTGGCACCGTCCTGCTGCTGCCACTCGAACACGGCGACACCGCAACGGAGTTGGCCCGACGTACCGCGCTGCACCTCGGCACCGCCGTGCACGAAGCGGTCACCGTCGGCGCGTCCGCCCCCGTACGGGGCCTCGCCACCGACCCGGACACGGTGGTCGCCGGGTACGCGGAGGGCCGCCGCTGTCTCGACGCCCTGCGGCTGCTGGGCCGTTCCGGCGACGGGGCGGCCGCCGAGGACTTCGGCTTCCTGGGGCTGCTCCTCGCCGGGGACCGGGACGTGGCGGGCTTCGTGGAGCGCACCATAGGACGCGTCGTCGCCTATGACGAACGACGCGGCACCGACCTGCTGCGCACCCTCGACGCGTACTTCGCGTCGGGCATGAGCCCGGCCCGCACCAAGGACGAACTCCACGTCCACGTCAACACGGTGGCCCAGCGACTCGAACGCGTCGGCCGCCTCCTGGGCGACGACTGGCAGAGCCCGGCGCGCGCACTGGAGATCCAACTTGCCCTGAGACTGCACCGATTGGCGACCCCGGCGCCGCACTGAGCGGCCCCCGTACGCGCGCGGACGGCGTACGGAGGCGTTGTGCGGCGGCCACGGGGACGGGATCAGACGACGCGCGCGTCCGTCGCCGGGGTCTGCGGGTGCTCCGAGCCCACGCCGGGATCGCCGTCGGTCTGCTTGCCGCCGGCCGGATCGGCCGGATCGCCGTCGGTCAGGTCACGGTGACGGGTCTCCTCGGCGACTCCCACGGCGACGACTGTCAACACAGCCGCGGCGATCACATAGAGGGCGATCGGGGTGGAGCTGTCGTAGTCGGCCAGCAGCGCGGTGGCGATCAGCGGCGCCGGCGCGCCCGCGGCGACCGAGGCGAACTGGGCGCCGATGGAAGCGCCGGAGTAGCGCATCCGGGTCGCGAACATCTCGGAGAAGAAGGCGGCCTGGGGCGCGTACATCGCCCCGTGCAGCACCAGACCCACCGTCACGGCGAGGACGAGACTGCCGAAGGTGCCGGTGTCGACGAGCGAGAAGAAGGGGAACATCCAGAGCCCGATCCCGACCGCGCCCAGCAGATACACCGGCCGGCGCCCGACCCGGTCGGACAGCGCACCCCAGGCCGGGATCACCGCGAAGTGCACGGCGGAGGCGATGAGCACGGCGTTGAGAGCGGTCTGCTTGGAGACACCGGCCGAGGTGGTCGCGTACACGAGGATGAACGCGGTGATGACGTAGTAGGAGATGTTCTCCGCCATCCGCGCGCCCATCGCGACCAGCACGTCACGCCAGTGGTGCCGCAGCACCGACACCAGCGGCAGCTGCTCGGCCTGCGCCGAGCGCACCGCCTTGCGGGCCTCGGCCTGCGCCAACGCCTGCCGGAAGACGGGGGATTCATCGACAGACAGACGTATCCACAAACCGACGACCACCAGTACCCCGGAGAGCAGGAAGGGGATCCGCCAGCCCCAGGAGGCGAAGGCGGCGTCCGAGAGCACGGCCGTGAGCAGCGACAGCACACCGGTCGCGAGCAACTGCCCCGCGGGGGCGCCCGTCTGCGGCCACGAGGCCCAGAAACCGCGCCGCCGCGCGTCCCCGTGCTCGGACACCAGCAGAACGGCTCCGCCCCACTCACCGCCGAGCGCGAACCCCTGGACCAGCCGCAGCACGGTCAGCAGCACCGGGGCGGCGCTCCCGACGGTCGCGTGTGTCGGCAGCAGCCCGATCGCGAAGGTCGCCCCGCCCATCAGCAGCAGGCTCAGCACCAGCAGCTTCTTGCGCCCGAGCCGGTCCCCGTAGTGCCCGAAGACCAGCGCGCCGAGCGGCCGCGCGGCGAAACCGACGGCGTAGGTCAGGAACGACAGGAGTGTGCCGACGAGCGGGTCGGAGTCCGGAAAGAACAGCCTGTTGAAGACGAGAGCGGCGGCCGAGCCGTAAAGGAAGAAGTCGTACCACTCGATGGTGGTGCCGATGAGGCTGGCGGCGACGATGCGTTTGAGGCTGGCTGGAGTTCCCGGGGATGGCGGAGCGGTCGCGGGGGAGGACATCGGTACCACTTCCAAGCGGTTGGCGGGGACGTTCCGTGTCGCCATACCGTAGGAATCCGCAGGTCAGGGGCACATGTGGTGGGACACCATAGTTCTGCGTGCGGAGGTGCGTGCGACCACCATGACAGCGTCGCTGGGCCTCCACGAGAGCGAATCGTGAGGCGATATCCCGGCGAACCGGGGTAGCCGCCAGGCACACGGCGGTTGGACGCCAACCCTTTGAAGGAGAACCATGTTCGCACTCACGTCCCGTCGTCTGCGCGGCATCGCTCGTCGGGTCTTCGGGTGGCAGCAGTTGCGTCCGGCCCAACTGAGCGCGATGAAGGCCGTGATGAAGGGGCGTGACGTACTCGCCGTCATGCCGACCGGCGCGGGCAAGTCGGCCGTGTACCAGGTGCCCGCGGTCTTGCTCGGCGGTCCCGTCGTGGTCGTCTCGCCGCTGATCGCGCTTCAGCGGGACCAGATGCAGAGCCTGCTCGGATCCGGCGCGCTGCGCGCCGCCGTCATCAACTCCGCGCAGCGCCGAAGCGACAACGAGACGGCGTGGGCCCGCATCAGCGCCTCTTCGGTCGACGTGGTCTTCCTCGCTCCTGAGCAACTCGCCAAGCCGGACGTCACGGACCGGCTCGCCGCCGTCCGGCCTCGGCTGCTGGTGGTGGACGAGGCGCACTGCGTGTCGTCCTGGGGGCACGACTTCCGTCCCGACTACCTGCGGCTGCGCCACGCGCGCGAGCGGCTCGGCAACCCGCCGGTGCTCGCCCTGACCGCGAACGCGGCCGCGCCGGTGCGCCGGGACATCGCCGAACGTCTAGGCATGAACGACCCGGTGGAGGTAGTGGCCGGCTTCGACCGACCCAACATCCACCTGGACGTGTCGACCTTTCAGGACGGAGCCGCCAAGGAGCGGTTCGTCGTGGAGCGGGCGGCCGTCGAGGAGAAGCCGGGAATCGTGTACGCGGGGACGCGGCGGGCCGCGGACAGCTATGCGGAGCAGTTGAGCGACCTCGGACTGTCCGCCGCGAGCTACCACGCGGGCCGGTCCGCCGCCGAGCGCGGCCGGACGCAGGACCGCTTCAGCTCCGGTGAACTCGACGTGGTCGTGGCGACCTCGGCGTTCGGGATGGGCATCGACAAGGCGAACGTACGGTTCGTGCTGCACGCCTCCGTCCCCGGCTCGCTCGACGCCTACTACCAGGAGATCGGCCGGGCCGGCCGCGACGGGGCACCGGCCAGGGCGATCCTCGCCTACCGTCCGCAGGATCTCGGCCTGCAGCGCTTCTTCGCCGCCGGCGCTCCCGACGCCGACGCGTTGCGCCGCGTCGCCGCACGGCTGCGCGCCGAGGAGGGCGCCGTGGGCGCGACCCGGCTCCGGGCCGACTGCGAACTCGGCGCGACGGCGCTGTCCGCCGTGCTGAACCTGCTGGAGGAGGCCGGGGCCGTCCGTACCGGACGGGACGGCAGCCGCTTCACCGGCGCGGCCGGCACCGACGGCGCCTCCGCGGATGACGACGTCGACGCCGCCGTGCAGAGCGCCCTCGCCGTCCACGCCACGCACCGTAAGCTCGAACAGTCCCGGGTCGACATGATGCGCGGGTACGCCGAGACGACCGACTGCCGACGACGTTTCCTCCTTGGTTACTTCGGCGAGTCCGTCCCCGTCCCGTGCGGGGCGTGCGGCAACTGCACGGGCCCGGTGGCCAAGCCTGCGGCCGGGCTGAGGCGCGGGCGGTCCGAGGACGCCGGACGGCCGTACAAGGCGGCCACGCGGCAGGGCCGGTGGACCCGGGCCGGTGCGCGTGCGGGCGGCTCTTCGGGTGCGGTCCGGGCGGTGGAGACCGTCGCACGGCCCGCGGCGGACGACCACCCCTACCTGCCGGGCGTCAGCGTGCGCCATGACCAGTGGGGGCAGGGGGAGGTCATGAGCGAGGGCGACGGCAAGATCACCATCCTGTTCGAGTCGGTCGGCTATCGCACCCTGTCGCTGGCTGTGGTGACGGACAAGCAACTGCTCGCCACCTTGCCCGACTCAGCGCGCTGACGCTGGACCCGCGAGTCCGGGGCGTCGAGCAGCAGCACGGGCACCCGTGGCCCCGCACCCGCGTATCCGCAGTTCACCACGCCCGTCCCCACGTGTTCGCAAGCCCGGCATCCCCCTCAGCACATCCAACAGGGCCCCCGGCGGCGGGAAGAAGACCCAGTCCCTGGCCTTGGCGACGTCCCGCAGCGCCCGTTCCGTCGCCGGCTCCGGGTCCGCGCCCTTCAGGTAGTCGTGGAGGGCCACGCGGTACGACGTGAAGGCGGAGCGGTCCTCGGCGGTGAAGGCGGGGCCGGTCAGGACCGGGGGAGCGAGGTCTTCGCGTACGCCGGTGATCAGGGCGAAGGCGGTGGCGGTCCGCCAGGTGCCCGCGCTCGCGTCCTCGCCGCGGGTGGCCGGGTGGCCGGGTGGCCGAGGGTACGGACGCGGCCGACGCGCGATTGTCGGTGGCCGGTGTCACGCTGAAACGGCACAGGAACACCTGCGAAGGGAACAGCCGTGATCACGACCGACCTCACGCCCGGCTCCCCCTGCTGGCTCGACCTCGGTGCGCCCGACGTCCGCGCCGCCGCGGCCTTCTACGGCTCGGTGCTCGGCTGGGGCTACGAGTCGATGGGCGACGGCGGGGGCGAGGGCGCGGACATGGAGGGCGGGATGTTCCAGAAGGACGGCAAGACCGTCGCCGGTCTGGGCAAGCTGTCCGAGGAGGGTGCTCGCTCGGCCTGGATGATCTACTACTGCGTCACCGACGCGGATGCCACCACCCAGGCGGTGGAGGGCGCAGGCGGCGTGGTCCGGGTGCCGCCGAGAGACCTCGGTGAGTGGGGGCGGATGGCGCAGTACACCGACCCGTCGGGCGGCCAGTTCGCGGTCTGGCAGCCAGGCGGGAACGCGGGCTTCGAGCTGGCCGACGTGCCGGGTTCGCTGTCCTGGACCGAGCTGTACACGAGCGATGCCGCAGCCGCGAAGGAGTTCTACGGCGCGGTCTTCGGCTGGCGGTTCAGCGACACGGAAATGCCGGGCGGCGGGGGCACGTACACCCTCATCACGCCTGCCGGGCTTCCCGAGGAACGTATGCAGGGCGGCCTGATGCAGGTCCGCGAGGAGGACCTCGCCCTGGCGGGCGGGCAGGCGTACTGGCACCCGGTGTTCGCCGTCGCCGACTGCGACGCCGCCGTTGCCGCGGTCACCGGGGGCGGCGGCAGCGTGCAGATGGGCCCGACGGACGCGGAGGGCGTCGGCCGGCTCGCCGTCTGCCTCGACCGGTCCGAAGCCGACTTCGTGGTGCTCACCCCGTCCTCCCCGAGCTGAGCGTTCCGGTTCATCCTCGAGCCGGCGGCGCGACACCGCCGACCGGTCCTGGGCGCACCTGTGCGGCAGCCGGTGTGCGGGGCCGGCCGACCTCACATGACAGTGCCGGCCTGGTCGAGTGCGTCGAGTGCGGCGGCGGCCTGTACGAGGAGCGGGCTTCTCAGCGCGGCGAGGCCGTCGTGGGCGGCGATCAGCGTCTCCCGGGCCTCACGGTGCCCCGTGGCACTGAGCACCCGGCCCAGATCGAGCCGAGCCGGTTCGATCCAGGCAGGCATCTGCGCGGCTTCGAAGTCGGCGAGCGCTTGCCGGAGCGGCGGTTCGGCCTCGTGCCAGCGCTCCAGGGCCGCCAGGTCGTTGCCGATCTGCTGCCGGGTGACCGCGTGATACAACGCCATGAGCTCGTCCGTCCGCCCCGCAATCCCCGTGCGGCAGATCTGCTCGCTGCGGCGGTGGATGTCGAGGGCCTCCGCCGCCCGGCCGGTGTGCCGCAGCAGGGTACCCAGGCTGTTGAGGATCGTCAGTTCGGCCAGCCGGGCCTGCGGGGAGTCCTGCGAGGCGAGGCGACGGGCCGCCTCGCGCAGGCGGCTGTGGGCCTCCTCCGCCCGGCCCAGCCGGTGGAGCGCGCCCGCACCGTAGCCGAGTGCCCAGCCTTCCTGAAGCCCGTCCCCGCAGTCCCGGGCCGCCACAAGCGCGGTGTCGGCCGTGGTCAGGGCGGCTTGGGGATCGTGGACGCAGAGGTTGTAGGCCCAGGCGAGGTAGTTGAGGTGGACCGCCTCCTCTCGTCTGCTGCCCAGTGAGCGGGCGGAGTCGACGGAGCGTCGGAACACCTCCACCCACTGCTCCCAGTGCTGGTTGACATCGGAGAACCAGTGCATCGCCTCCGCCGTGTCCAGAACCTGTCGGTGCCAGCCCGTGCCGTGGGCCCGGCGCAGCGCGGCGAGCCACTGGGCGCGCTCGGTCTCCAGCCAGGCCCGCGCCTCCTCCCGACCGGCGGGCGCTCCGTCCGGGTCCGGGTCGCCGTGCTGCGCGGTCCGGTCGTGGTCGACCTCGAAGTACAGCGCGGCGGCAGTGGCCCGGCGCAGCATCCATCGCGCGGTCCGGTCGAGGGCGGCGTCGCGGACGGCGGGGCCGTCCTCCGCCTCGGTCTGCTCGGCCGCGTAGAGCCTGAGCAGGTCGTGGAAGCGGTAACGCTCGGCGCCGGCATCGCTCTGCAGGAGCCCGGCGTCGGTCAGCTCCTCCGCGCAGGCGAGCGCCTCGTCGTAGGACAGACCGGCCAGGAGTGCGCCGGTCTCGGGGCTGAAGTCCGCTCCGGCGGCCAGCGCGGCGCGGCGCAGGAACGTCCGTGAATTCGGGGGTAGTTGCCGGTACGAAAGCGCGAAGGCGGCACGCACCCGCAGGCTTCCGGCCTGGAGGCCGTCCAGCCTGCGGCCTTCGGCGGCGAGGCGGGCGACGAGCTTGTCCAGCCGTTCGTGCGGCCGGCTCAGGAGCCGTTGGCCGGCGATCCGGACGGCCAGTGGCAGGTGTCCGCACAGGTCGGCCAGGTCGCGTGCGGCCTGCGCCTCCGCCCGGACCCGTTGCGCACCGAGGATGCGGGTGAGGAGTTCCACGGCCTCCTCGCGTCGCAGCAGGGCCAGATCGCTGCGGTGGACGGACTCCAGACCCGCCAGGGCGTTGCGGCTGGTGACGATGGTCAGGGACGGGCCGGTGCCGGGCAGCAGGGGGACGACCTGGGATTCGTCGGCTGCGTTGTCCAGCAGCAGGAGCACCCGTCGGTCACCGACCAGGGACCGCCACAGGCCGGCACGGTCGTCGGCGTCGGCCGGTATCGAGGCGCCGGCGACTCCCATCGCGCTGAGCAGCCGGGCCAGCAGGTCCCGGGGGACGGCCGGTTCAGGATCCATGCCGCGCAGGTCCAGGGCGAACTGCCCGTCAGGGAAGTGCGGGGCGAGGCGATGCGCGGCGTGCACCGCGAACGCGGTCTTGCCCAGACCGGGTTGCCCGGTGACCACGGTGACCACCGGCCGCCCCGGATCGGCGTCTCGTGCCAGGTCCAGCAACCGGCCCAGGGCCGGGGCGCGCGCGGTGAAGTCCTGGATGTCACGCGGCAGGGCCAAGGTGGCGGGGACGGCGGGGCCGGAGGCTGCCCGGGGGCGCGGACGCCCCATGGCGGCGGACTTCTCCAGGTCCGCCGCCTCGTCGTCGCCCAGCCCCAGTGCTTCGGCCAGAGCCTGAACCGTGCGGCGCTGCGGCCCCCGGGTACGCCCGCGTTCCATGTCCGCCAGTGATCTGACACTCACCCCGGCGGCATGGGAAAGCGCCTCCTGGCTCAGCCCGGCGCCGGCCCGCAGACGGCGCAACTGCTGCCCGAAGTCCCCGGTGAGAGGCGTGGCACCGCGCACTGTTGATGTCCCCGATCGTCCGGCTCTTCCTGCGCGAGCCCCCGGCAGAAGTATGGCGGACGGCACTTCTGCCGGGAGAACCGCCTGGGAGACGGAGACCGTCGGTGATCGACTGAGGACAGGCGCGGGAGCGGCCCCTGGTTCCACGGAGCCGGGCAACGAACCCTCGGCGGACGGATTCCGCGGGGACGGCCTGTGCGGGCCGTGCAGCCGCACTGACCAGCCGCCGTCGACCGGCCATCACCCGCATGCGGGTGATCGCTTGGGGGAGATCTCACATGAACAGCAGCATTGAGCACAGCGTCGGGGTGTCCAGGCGCAGCGTTCTCAGCGTCCCCGAGGTGCTGGCGGCGGCGCACGCCTGTCCCCGCGAGTTCGTGTACACCCTCCCGTCCGACCACCGGCCGGGCAAAGGCAACTGAGAACCGCGGACCACCAACAGGACCACCACGGCCGACGGCACCGAGCCGCGGCTCCACACCACTCACCAACGGGGGAACTCTCCATGAACACGCTTCGTCACCGCTCCACGCTGCTCGCTGTCGCGGGCACGGCCCTCGCCCTGTCCCTCACGGCCTGCCAGAGCGACGCGGACACCAAGTCGGCCCCCGCGGCGACCTCTTCGGCGACCGGTAAGGCGGCGGACGGCACGGGCACCAGCGCCTCCGGTTCGAAGGGATCGACGGACTCGACGGGCCCGGCGGAATCCACCGACGCCGACGGCGCCGCGGGCTCGGCCGGCGAGCAGGCAACCGCCTCAACCCCGGTGTGCACCGCGGGGGACGTCACCGTCACCGCCGCCACGCAGGACGGTCCGCCCTACACCCACCTCGTCCTCACGGCGAAGAACACCTCCCGCCACTCCTGCCGGCTGACGGGTTTTCCGCACGTCCAGTTCCTGGAGAGCCACAAGCAGGACGTCGAGGCCGTCGCCAAGAGCAAGCCCGCCGCGCCGGTCGTGCTCGCCGCGGGAGCGCCGGCCTACGCCCTGGTGAAGCTGTCCGACGGCGGGGTCGACGAGGACAACGAGCCCGTGTCGGCGTTCTCCGTCATGCTGGAGGGCGACTCCACCGTCATCGCCGTCACCGCGCCCGCCAGCGACGGCGTCGCCGTCGATCCGGCAAAGGCCCTCACCGGCTACTGGACCCCCGAACTCCGCAACGGCGCGGATGACTTCTGAGACCCGCTGCGAGGCATGACGGCCTCGACCGGCCCCTCTCCGCGCGGCCACGTCAGGCGCCACAGATCCGCCTGACGGGCCGCGGGTGAGTGGCGCGCGACGGCGTGGCCGACATGGCACCTGCCGGGTGGAGGAACTGCTCCACGGGGCCTGCCGGACGAACGGAGCCGCCTCACTTCCGGAGAGGGCGGAGCGGGAGATCCTGCCGGCAGGACGCGGTGTCCGATGCCGTTCGCCGCCGCTCGCCGCCCTTCGCCACCAGAAGGCTGGTATCAACCGGGTCCTCCGCGCGGACGTGCCGGGGAGCGCCCCATCGCGGTGTGGACGAGCCAGCCCCCTGCCGCACCGACCGCGTACCAGAACAGGTCGGGTGGATTGAAGGTGGAACCGAGCACGAGGCGGGTGACGGCGCTGCGCTGGGAGAGCTCCGCCGTCACCTCGCTGAGCTGCAGGAACTCGACCCCGCAACTGATGGCCAGTGCGCTCGCGGCGGCCGTCAGGGGCGTCAGCCGTGGCGCCACCAGTACGACGAGGGTGAGCAGCAGGACGGTGTACAGCGCGTCTCCGCCGTACTTGGCCAGGCTTCCCGTGGCCACCGCCCGGAGTCCCAGCCCCGCGCCGACGGTCACCACCGCGGCCCCGGCCGCCGCCAGTCGGATCCGTGCGGGTTCCACGGCGCGGTCATCGGTTCCGGGGACGAGGGGCACAGGGGCATACTGCCGGACGTCCGGTGCTCGCCGCGAGCACACCGCGGGCCGGACAGGAACCCCCGGCCGTCGCCCGCCGGTCCGGCATCGGAGCCGGTGGTGGCAAGGCAGTTGGTGATGACCGCACAGGGCCGAGGGCCACTCGACGCTCTTCCCTTACACAGGACGAGTGAATGAGCCGGTTGTTCAGTTCGCGGCGGGTGGCGAGTCTTCTACGGTCTCTGAATGGAGCCGAGGGCTGCAGGAAAGGTCCTGCGGGCGGGGGACCGGTGGAAGGCGCACCTGATGTCGGGATTGGCGAAGTCGCCGGACGTACTCGAGGTCCGGGCGGGCCGCTGCCATCGGACCGGGGCGTGGGCCTGGGGCGCGGTGGGCCTGGCCTGTCTCGTGGGAACAGCACTGGCCTTCAGCGGGCCGTGGGTGGCCGGGAGCGCGGCGGCGCGCAGGGTGGCCTTCGGGCCGTCCACCGCCTGCTGGGGGTTGGCGGCCTCCCTGGTGCTCCGTGCGTGGGGGTCGAGTGGACGGGTACGGACGCGTCTGCTGCTGTTGGCGGGTTCGGCGGTAGCCGGGGGTGTGTACCGGGGGGCGGTCGGTGTGCTGTCGGCTCACCCTCCGGGTCCGGGACGGGACGAACCATCGCTGCTCGGTTCGGTGGTGGTCACCGGAGTGACGCTGGCGGTCGGCCTGGGGATGGCCGGTCTGGTGGTCGCGGCCGATGCCGGCAAAGGCAGGCACGTGTTGCTGCGACGCGTGCTCGACGGGGTCGTCACAGCCGGGGTCGTGCTCATGATGGGGTGGGTGCTGCTGCTGGGGGCCGGTGTCGGCTGGCGGCTGGGGACGGGGATGGTCGGTGTCCTGTGGACCGCGGAGGTCGTGTTCCTCAGTTTTCTGTTCGCCCTGTGCCGTCTTGTACGGAGCGATCAGCGAGTCTCCTTGTGGGTCGGGATCGTCGGGCTGTCCCTCATGCTGATCGGCGACACCCTGCGCCTGTGGACGGTCGGCCCGCACAGCCCCGGGGCGATGTCCTGGCAACTGGTCGACACCTGCAGTACCGCGGGCCTGCTGGTGGTCGCCGTCAGCCCTTGGCTGCCCGGCGGGGCCGGCGTCCTGGGCACCGCTCAGCCGACGTTGCGACGGGGGACAGAGGGTGCCGCGGCGTTCGTCCCCCTGACGGTCTGCACCGTCACGGCGTTGGGATATGTGCTGGCTCCACCTGCCCGTGACCCGGTGCCGCTGTTGGTCGGCGGGGCGGTGCTGCTGAGTCTCTGGGCACGCCAGACGCTCCTGCCGAGCGAGAACACCGGAAACGACGACTGAGTCCCGTGCGGCTGTGCTCCCTGCTGCGGGCGCTTTCGCTCGCGACCCAGGCCGGACGAGGAGGGCGAGGCCGGGGCGCGATGCGCGGCGCGAACGTCCCGGGGATCGGGGCACGCCGGCGGTCAGCGGCCCGCACGCGACGTACGACCGCCACGGGCCAGCGTCCACCCGGAGCGGCTCGCCGCGCAGGAGCCGGGGTGGGCCGACGACCGCTCCTTCACGTGCCACCGGTCACTGACGGAACGCCCCGAGTCCGTTTGGCGCCACCTGACCGAGGCCGCCCTGCTCGCGCGCTGGTGGCCCCCTGAAGAGCGCCGCCGCTCAGGAAGGTCTCAGGCGTGGGTGGGGCGGATGCCCCAGTCGAGGCGGAGCACGGCGAGGTCGTCGGAGTGGCGCCCGGCGTTCAGCTCGTGGGTTTCCTTGATGAGGAGGTCGACATGAGCGGCCGGGTCTGCCGACGGCAGGGTTCCGATCAGCGTGAGCAGTCCCTCGACGCCGAGCCGTTCGTTCGTCGCCCCGTTGTGCCCCTCGGTGAGGCCGTCGGTGTAGAGGGTCAGGGCACCCGTGGCCGGGAGCGGGATGACGGTGGAGGGCCAGCTGCGCAGCCCGGGAACGATGCCCAGGGCGATGCCGTGCGCGGCGGTCAGTTCCCGGGTTCCCTCGGCCGTGGTGAGCAGGGGCTCGTGATGGCCGGCCAGGTGGAGCGTGGCGGTCGCGGTGTCCTGGTCGAGGGTGAGCAGGGTGCAGGTGGCGAACAGCTGCTGGTTGCCGCGTTCGGCGATCAGGATGCGTTCCATCAGGTGCAGCAGGTCCTCGCCGTGATGTCCGCCGAGTACGAGGGAACGCCAGGCGATGCGCAGGCAGACACCGAGCGCGGCGGCGTCGGGGCCGTGTCCGCTGACGTCACCGACGACGGCGTGCAGCAGTCCGTCGTCTCCCTCCACCACGTCGAGGAAGTCCCCGCCGAGCAGGGCCATCGCGGCGCCGGGCAGGTAGCGGGAGGTCACTCGCACGGTGGAGGTGTCGAGCATCGGCTGGGGCAGCAGGCCGCGTTCCAGACGGGCGTTCTCCTCCGCCCGCAGCCGGGTGGCCTGGGCTTCCGCGCTCGCGCGCTCGGTCTGGCTGCGGTAGACGGCGTAGCGCACCGTCCGGTGCAGCAGGTCCGCTTCGACCTTGCCCTTGACGAGGTAGTCCTGGGCTCCGGCGGCCATGGCGTCGGTGCCCGCCTGCGCCTCGGACAGCCCGGTCAGGACGATGACGGCGGTGTGCGGGGCCAGGGCTCGCACGGCGGCCACCGCGTCGATGCCCGACACGTCGGGGAGGTGCAGGTCGAGGAGGACGCAGTCGATCGGGGCGCCGGCCAGTTCGGTGCGGGCCTCGCCCAGGGTGGTGCGGGTCGTCAGCTCGAACCGCAGCCCCGTGTCGTACAGGAGCTCCTCGACGAGCAGGGCGTCGCCCTTGTCGTCCTCGATCAGAAGGATGC
The DNA here is from genome assembly GCF_032248645.1 of Streptomyces zaehneri. NCBI lineage: Bacteria > Bacillati > Actinomycetota > Actinomycetes > Kitasatosporales > Streptomycetaceae > Streptomyces > Streptomyces zaehneri. The sequence goes on along the minus strand of NZ_JASTTJ010000002.1, from coordinate 78,042 downwards.
GGTACATCGGCTCTTCGGGCGCCGCTTCGGGACCGGTCGTCATCGCTGTGGTCATCGTGTCTGCTCGGTGCCGGCGCGGTCGGCCTCCGGCAGGGTGGACGGTCCGGGGTTCGCCGGCGGCTCGGGTGCCAGGGTGAAGGCGATGCGGGTGCCGTCCTGGTAGGCGGTGTCGACGCCGATGGTGCCGCCGTGGAACTCGACGATCTTCTTGCACATCGCGAGGCCGATCCCGCTGCCGGAGTAGGCGTCCTTGGTGTGCAGCCGTTGGAAGATCACGAAGACCTTGTCGGCGTACTCCGCAGCGATGCCGATGCCGTTGTCGGTGACGGTGAACCGCCACAGTTCGTCTTCCCGGGCCGCCGTGACATGGATGTTCGGCGCTTCGCCGGGGCGGCGGAACTTGACGGCGTTGCCGATCAGGTTCTGCCAGAGCATGCCCATCTGGGTGGGGTCGGCGACCAGGGTCGGCAGCGGATCGTGGGTGACCGTCGCTCCGGCCTCCTCGATGCCGACGCTCAGCGCGGACAGGGTGCGCTCCAGCACCGTTTCCAGGTCGACGCTCTGGTGGGTGTTGTGCATGCGTCCGACCCGGGAGAAGTCGAGCAGGTCGTTGATGAGGACCTGCATACGGTTCGCGCCGTCGACCGCGAAGTCGATGTACTGGTCGGCCCGGGTGTCGAGTTGCCCTCCGTAGCGCCGCTGGAGGAGCTGGGTGAAGCTGGAGACCTTGCGCAGCGGCTCCTGGAGGTCGTGGGAGGCGACGTACGCGAACTGCTCCAGCTCCGCGTTGGAGCGCTGAAGGTCCGCGGCCTGCGCGTCGAGACGCTGACGCGCCTCTTCGCTGAAGGCGAGTTCCCGAACGAGGCGGCGGCGCATGAACTCGATCTCACCGCTGAGGCGCCGCAGGTCGGCGGGGCCGGTCGGGGTGATGGCATGGCCGAAGTCGCCGTCGGCGATGGTGCGGGCGTCCGCGCCGAGCTGATCCAGCGGCCGGGTGATGCCGCGGCGCAGTCCTTCGAAGACGAAGGCGGTGAGGACGACGACGAGCACCGCGGCGGCGCCGAACACCGCGTTCCGCAGGGCCATCGTGGCCATGAGGTCGTCCCTCGCCCGGACGCGCTCCGCGCGCAGCCGCTCCTGCTGTGCGCTCAGGGCGGCACGTACGTCGTCGAAGTCCTTCTTGCCCTCCGCAGCCCGCTCGGTGGCCAGCGGCGAGGGGGAGCCGGCCGGCGCGGCGGCGATCGGCCGCGCGATCCTCTCCTGCCACTCGGCCAACGCGTCCTGCACGGCTTTCAGGTCGTCCAGGCCGGCCCGGTCGTCGGCGAGCAGCTCGGTGAGTTGCGCGATGCTCGTCTTCTGTTCGGCGAGGCCTTCCTGATAAGGAGTGATGAAGTCCGTCTTGCCGGTGATCCCGTAACCGCGGATTCCGGTCTCCTGGTCGAGAAGAGCCGACTCCAGCCGGATCGCCGTGGTCAGCGCGGGAGACCGCACGTCCACGAGGTCCCTGCTGATCGACTCGGTCCGCGCCAGGATCCATGCTCCCGTGACACCGAGAAGAGCCAGAACCGCCAGGGACGCGGCCGCGCCCACGCGAAGCCACCGCCGGGTCGTCCACGTGGAAAGCCACCGCGCACGCGGTGGTCTCTCACTGCCGGTCATGCTGTGGAACTCCTTACTGCGAACATTTGCCCGAAGGCAACGGTCGGCACACTCTAGACGGCGACAACGCTTGTTGTCGCGAACTCCTCCCGGACCATAGAGTGCCAGGTATGCCAGGCAGGAACTTCGATCTGCGGACCAGTCCGCAGGAGACGGCCGTCATCGCGGACGCCGCGGTCGGCAACCTTGCCCAGCGCCTTGCCCACCGGCTGCTGGAAAGCCCCCCGGACCCGGCACCGGACGACCCGGCACAGGCCCTGGCCCTGCTCCACCTGCTGGACCAGCTCCAACAGGCCGCCGAACGGCTCCAGCGGGAAGCGGCCGTGGCTGCCGCCCGCGCGGGAGCGGGCTACCCGCAGCTCGGCGCCGCCTGCGGCCTGACCCGCCAAGGCGCCCGGCGCCGCTGGCCGGGGCTCTTTCACCACTCTGACGAGACACCCACGGAGCATCCGATGATGACCACCCCCGCCCGCCCGTTCGACGTCCTGCTCGTCGAGGACGACGTCGCCGACGCGATGCTCATCGAGGAAGCCCTCTCCGAGCGTGGAGCGCGCAACCTGGTCCAGGTCACCGACGGAGTCGCCGCCCTGGAGCACCTGCGCACCCCGGGCAACCCGCGGCCCGACCTCATCGTCCTCGACCTGAACATGCCGCGCATGAACGGCCGCGAGCTGCTGAAGGTCCTCAAGAGCGACGAAGACCTTCAGACCATCCCCGTGGTCGTCCTCACCACGTCCACCGCCCCCGGCGATGTTACCGACGCGTACAGCAGCCACGCCAACGCCTACGTGACCAAGCCCGTCAACCTGGACGAGTTCGAGCAGGCCGTCCAGAGCATCGACGCCTTCTACCTCGACACCGCCACCCGGCCCCGCCCCTGAAGCACCGAACCTCTGAGGCACGGAACCCCCGAACCCCCGAACCTCCGAGTTCCTGAAACCCCGAACCCCGGACTCCCAACCTCCACCACGTCCGTCGCGCGGAATTCGGGATCGAGGACCTGGCCGAGCCCGAGCGCGGCGTACTGCCGGCGGGCGAGGTGTCCGTCGAGGCGCCGACGGGCGCACTGCTCCAGGATCTGCTGCTCGAGCACGGCTGGAACGCCGACGAGCCGTGGACGCCGCTGCGCCGTGACCTCACGCGGCCGGTGAAGGATCCGGGCCTGCGGATCGAGGTGACCGGGCCGGCGCAGGTGCGGGCGCGGGCCGCCGTACAGCGGGCGGCGTTCGACGGGTCGACGTTCACGGACGCGCACTGGCACGCGATGGCGGCCGGACCGCCGTACGCCGACGCACGGTGTCTGGTGGGGTACGACGCCCGGGGCAACGCGGTGGCGGCGGTGACGGTGTGGTCGGCCGGGCCGGGGAAGCCCGGCTTGCTCGAGCCGATGGGCGTGCACCGGGAACACCGCGGTCACGGCCACGGCAGGGCGATCACCGTCGCCGCGGCGGCCGCACTGCGGGAACTCGGATCGTCGAGCGCGATCGTCTGCCCCCCGAGCACGAATGCGGGCGCCGTCGCCACCTACAGGTCGGCAGGCTTCCGGCGACTGCCCGAGACCCGGGACCTGCGCCGGGACGCCTGAGCCGCGTCTCACGACCGTCTGCCGCGGCATCGCATCGGGGGAGACCCGCCGGTGAGCTCGGCGGGTCGGTCTCTCGGCGACGGAAACTTTCGGTACGCGGCGGAGAAATTGACAGGAAGCAGCGCGCCGCGCCTACTCGATCGTGATCGTCCGGCTCCGCCGCTGAACCGACCGGACCGGCTCCGCCGGAACCTCCGGCGGGTCACACCAGTGAAAGGACTCGATGAGGGTGTCGAGCAAGCCCGATAAGGCCGAGACCATCGACAACCCGGTGATTCCGGGCTTCCATCCGGATCCGTCCGTATGCCGGGTCGGGGAGGACTACTACCTGGCCTGCTCCAGCTTCGAGTACTTCCCGGGAGTACCGATCTTCCACAGCCGGGACCTGGTGCACTGGGCGCAGATCGGCAACGCCCTCGACCGGCCGAGTCAGCTGCGCCTGCCGCTCGACACCCCGTCCTCGGGCGGCGTCTACGCCCCCACGCTCCGCCACCACGACGGCCGCTTCTGGCTGATCGTCACGAACGTGAGCGCCGACGGCAATCTGCTGGTCACGGCCACCGACCCGGCCGGCCCCTGGTCCGATCCCGTCCGGCTGCCCGGAGTGCACGGCATCGACCCGGACCTCGCCTGGGACGAGAACGGCGACTGCTGGTGCACCACAGCCGGAGTCGGGCAGATCCGCATCGACCCCCACACCGGGGAGACGTTCGGCCCGCAGCGCCGGCTCTGGTCCGGCAGCCCCGGCGCCAAGGCCCCGGAAGCACCGCACCTCTACCGGATCGGCGACTACTGGTACCTGCTCATCGCCGAAGGCGGCACCGAGCGCTGCCACGGCGTCTCGATCGCCCGCGGCCGCACACCCACCGGCCCGTTCGAACCGTGCCCGGCCAACCCGATCCTGACCCACCGGGGCACCGACCACCCCGTCCAGAACACCGGTCACGCGGACCTGGTGCAGGCACCCGACGACTCGTGGTGGATGGTGCTGCTCGGCGTGCGGCCGGGCGGTGGCACCCCGGGGTGGCATGTACTGGGCCGGGAGACATATCTGGTGCCGGTCGACTGGGTGGACGGCTGGCCGGTCGTCGGCGAACTGTCGACCTCGATGCCGGCACCTCCCTGGCCGTTGCTGCCGCAGCCTGCGGTGCCGGACCGGGACGACTTCGAGCAGAGTGAACTCGCCCCGTTCTGGGTCTCGTTGCGGCACCGTCCGCCGGAGGTGTGCACGACGAAGGAGAAGCCCGGCTGGCTCACCCTGCGTGCCCGCGGCGGATCGCTCGACGACACCGACGTGACGTTCGTCGGCCGGCGCCAGCAACACATGTCGTGCCGGGTACGCGTGCTGGCCGACGTCGCGGACGGCCGCGGGGGGCTGGCCGTCCGCCTCGACGAGGAGCATCACTACGACATCGAGGCCTCGTCCGGTGAGGTGCGGGTGCGGGCCCGTATCGGCCCGTCGGACACCGTGGTGGCGTCCCGGTCGACACCCCCCGGGCCCGTGGTCCTGCGCATCGAGGTGGCCGCCGCGCATGCCGTGCACGATGCCCGCACCGGCCCGGACACCGTCACGTTCGGCATCGAGGAGCCGGACGGCACCTTCGTCGAACTGGCCTCACTGGACGGGAAGTACCTCTCCACGGAGGTCGCCGGCGGCTTCACCGGCCGGGTGATCGGCATGTTCGCCGGCGGCGGCGCCGTCCACTTCGACTGGTTCGCGTACGAGCCGGTCGATCGCTGACCCGCCTGGTGCGAGGGAGATGGTCAAAAAGTGACATCACTCCGCTCCGCGACGCCGGAGACGTCGACGCAGGGGCCGCGCGCCGGTCAGCCCCGGCTCGCGCGGACGACGTCGGCGAGCGGGGTGGCGGGGCGGCCGGTGAGGCGGGGCACGGCCTCGCTGACCCCGTCGAGCTCACCGGCGGCGACGGCCGTGTAGGTCGACACCCAGGCGTCGAGCTGCCAGCGCGGGGCGCCGTAGGAGGCGCGGGAGGCGTACGCCTCCTCGACCGTCTCGGGCAGGTAGGTGACGGTGCGGCCCTGCGTCTCGGACAGGATCACCGCGGCCTCGGCGAAGCCCAGGGAGTCGGGCCCGGTCAGGTCGTACACGCAGCCGACGTGCTCGGCCGGGCGGGTCAGCACGGCCGTGGCGGCGTCGGCGACGTCGTCCTGCGCGACGAACGCGGCACGTCCGTGACCGGCCGGACCACGGATGACACCGTCCTCACCGGCCAGGCCGGGGACGAACTCCGCGTAGAGGTTGTCGCGCAGGAACGTGTACGGCAGGCCGCGCGCACGGATGTGCTCCTCGGTGTGGAAGTGGTCGCGGGCGAGGGTGAAGGTGGCGTCCGGCGCGGCGCCGAAGAAGGACAGATACACGAGGTGCTCGACGCCCGCCTGCGCCGCGGCGTCCACGAAGGTCTTGTGCTCGACCAGCCGGTCGGGGCTCTCCGAGGCGGACACCATGAAGACGGTCTTCGCCCCGTCCAGAGCGCGAAGGACGGCGTCGTGGTCGCCGTAACCGCCCTGGACCGGCGTGGCGTCGGGCAGTTCCGGTGCCCGCTCGGGGCTGCGGACCAGCATCCGCTGGGCCACTCCCCGCGCGGCCAGGCGACGGGCGACGCGACCGCCGAGTCGGCCCGTGGCTCCGGTGACCACCAGGGTCGGTCGGGGTGATCCGGTCATGCTGACATCACTTCCGTCAGGTCGGTGTGGGTGGTCGACGCCGGTGTATTGAAACCGGAGCCGGGCCCGTCGACGAGCAGGCGCGCGCTGCGGGCGCGTCGCGCCGGAAGAGGATGACGCCGATGATCAGGGCCGGAACCGGTCCACGGCGGGCTCGGGGTGGTTCGCGGTCGGCTTGCGGAGGTTTCCGACGAGGCCGCCGGCCGCGCCCAGCGACACCAGGCCCATACCGGCGGCGGTGGCCACGCCCTTCACGCCGTCCATGGTCAGGTAGCAGAACGCGGCCACGCCGCCGTTGAACAGGAACAGGAACCAGAGCGTGGACGACTTCGACAGGAACGCCTTGATCTTCGGCTTCCTCGCGATGCGCGAGCCCGCCAGCAGCGAGACGGCGATACCGGCGTAGGTGGCCATGTTCTTCTCGGTGCCGTCGAGGACGGCACCGGAGGCGGTGCTCGCGACGAGGCCGCCCACGAAGAACGACCAGAGCAGCAGGTTGGCGACGAACGACTTCACGGTGGCGAGCAGCGACTTCACGGGGTGTTCCTTCAGGCCGGGGTGCGTGGTTCTGACGATGGAGATCTCTGACGACCACGATCCCGTCGTCCGCCCGCCGCCACGAGAGACCGGCCTCCCGAACCCATGGTGTAGCCCGCTACACCACCTGCCGCTCCGGGGCGCGGGGAATTCGGTGGCGTGCCGTGAGGCGAGCCGTTAACTTCCGCCTGAGCGCGTCGAGTTACGAGGCGCGACCGTGAGGGGAGCCACGCATGGAGACCGAGGGCGCGCGAACCGACCGTCTGGGTGCACTGCTCGACCAGTTCGACCAGGCCAGGGAGATGGCGCAGGTACGGCTGACGGGGCTCGGCGACGAGGAGTACCTGTGGGAGCCGGTGCCCGGTTGCTGGTCCCTCCGGCGCCGGGGGGAAGCGGCGACGCCCAGGGCGTTCGGGCCCGGGGAGTGGGTGCTCGACCTGGGTGCCGCGGACATCCCGGCGAACGAGTACGCCGAGGTCGCCCGGCAGGCCGCCGACGGCATGTCCGTCGCCAGGATCGCCGAGGACTGGAGCGTGAGTGTCGAGCGGGTCGAGCGGGTCCTCGCCCACACCGGCGCCCCGGAGCCCGACGCGACGCCGGTCACGACCATCGCCTGGCGGCTGGGGCACCTCCACTTCGAGTTCGCGGGCATATGGGAGTGGACCTTCGGCGAACGGCGGCAGGACCCGAAGCTCATGGTCGACTTCACGCCCTCGGCCGCCCCGACCCTGGAGCGGTTCTGGGCGGTGATCGACCGCTGGCGGGAGGGCGTCGCAGGCGTCACCGACGAGCAGCTCGACACGGTCGGGTTCTCGCGGTACCCGTACAGCAACGACCGCGACTACCCGTACATCGCTGTGCTCGCGTCGGCCAACCTCGAGTTCATCCACCACATGGCCGAGATCGCGTTGCTCCGCGACCTGTGGCGGTCGCGCTTCACCACCACCGGCTGAGGCGTGTCCGACCATGCGCGGCGTCCGGTGCGGTGCGTCGCAAGGCTTGAGGATCGCCCGTGCACCGGATGTCCTCGGGTGATCCGATACCGCGGCGAGGTGTCCCACCGGACGCCGTGCGTCCGGTGGGAGTGGTCAGACACTCCTCAGGCCGGGCGCCCGGCGCCCTGTGCGGGCGCGGTGGCGTCCTGGCCGCAGGTTGCGAACGGGCCGTGCCGGGTTCGACCCGGAGGCGTACGACGTCACGCTCACGACCGGGGTCGGGCGCCGGGCCCCAGCCGGGCGGTGACCTCCCCCGGGCCGAGCGCGGAGTGTTCGGCGGAGCACTCGACGACGACGCGGAGCGGGGCGCCGCAGTCGGTGTGCCGCACGTCCAGCACGGGACCGTCTGCGTCGAGGGTGTACGCCTCGCCCCACTGGCTCAGTGCCATCAGGACGGGCCACAGGTCCCAGCCCTTGCGGGTCAGGCGGTACTCGTTGCGGGGGCGGCTGCCCGGCTCCCGGTAGGGGACGGTCCTCAGGACGCCGGCGGCGGTCAGTTTGCGCAGGCGGTCGCTGAGGACGGCCTCCGACAGGCCGATATGGCGGTGGAAGTCGTCGAAGCGGCGGACTCCGTTGACGGCGTCGCGCAGGATCAGCAAGGTCCACTTCTCCCCGATCACGTCGAGCGTGCGCTGGACGGGACAGTTCTCCGTGCTCGCCTCAAGCCACTTCATCCCGCCATCCTAGGGCCCTGACTTCGCCATTGACAGTCAGTCGACGGGGAGGCTAGCTTCATTTCAAAAAGCCAGATGGAGGAGCCGGACCGTGGGACGAACGCGTACGTATCAGTGGGAGGATCCGGAGATCCTGGCAGACGCCGCCGGACGCATGGCCGGTCTCGACTTCCTGCGCGAGCTGCAGGCGGGACGGCTGCCGGGACCGCCCGTCAGCCATGCCCTCGACTTCACCCTGGACGAGGTGGAGCCCGGCAGGGCCGTCTTCTCCCTGACGCCCGGCGAGGAGCACTACAACCCGATCGGCAGCGTTCACGGCGGCATCTTCGCCACCCTGCTCGACTCGGCGGCGGGCTGCGCCGTCCAGTCCACCCTCCCGCTGGGTACGGCCTACACCTCGCTCGACCTGACGGTGAAGTTCCTGCGGCGGATCACCGCCGACACGGGCACCGTCCGTGCCATCGGTACGGTGGTCAGTGCCGGTCGTCAAACCGCCCTGGCCCAGGCGCAGTTGTTCGACGCGACAGACCGTCTCCTCGCCCATGCCACCAGCAGCTGCCTGCTCTTCCCGGTGCCTCGCCCTCAGGGATGACCCCGCTCCGTGCGGGACCGGGCCGTCCGGCGAGGCGGCCTCATGCCGCGCTCGGCGCGGACGGCGGGCCACCGGGTGACCGTGTCGCTGTCGGTCATCCCACCGGTGCTGGTGTTCACCTTCTTCGCCCGTGGACGCATCGCCGACGCCACCAGCGGGGCCCCGCGCTCACTTCGGCCCGGGACGGTCAGCCCATGGGGGTGGTGCGAATCGCGGCGATGTCGAACTGGAGGCGCACCTTCTCGCTCACCATGGCGCCGCCCTCGGCCAGTCGCGCGTTGTACGTCAGGCCCCATTCGGAACGGTCGATGGTGGTGGTCCCGTCGAATCCGGCCCGTTCATAGCCGAACGGGTCGGTGACATGTCCTATGTAGGTGAGTTCAAGGGCTACGGGACGAGTGGTCTCTTTGATGGTGAGGTCGCCGGTCATGCGATAGACGTCGGGGCCCGCGAGTTGAACGGCGGTACTGGTGAAACGCATACGCGGATAGGTCGCGGAGTCCAGGAAGTCGCGGCCGGTCAAATGCGCGTCGCGCTGCTCCACGCCGGTGTCGACGCTGGCGGTGGACAACACGATCTCGGCCCGTGAGCGGGCCGGGTTGCGGCCGTCGAAGTAGAGCCGGCTCTGGTACTCCGTGAAAGCACCACGCACGGTGGTCACCAGGGCGTGCCGGACGGAGAAGCCGATACGGCTGTGCGCCGGGTCGATCATCCAGTCGCCGGTCAGCGCCGCGAGGGCGGGATTCGGCAGGCCGGCGGAGGGACGGGCGGGAGAGTCGGCGGGGCGTTGCGGAGCTGTGGGGGGAGCCGGGCGTCGGGGGGATGCGCCACGGGTGAACAGGTTCATGGTTCACGTAGTTACTGCACCGCAGATATCGCCGCAAGCCTTCCTCGGGAGCGACGGCGGATGAATCCGTACCGAAAGGCCGATACACCGTCACGGAATGACCGGTGGGTACAACACCCACACATGCCCGTCACGCCATGGTCAAGTGAATCCACGGACTTCGGCCGGTGGTTCCGCAGGGGACCGCTCGATGAAATCCGGGGAAATCGCCGTCAGGGCGGAACGTCGAAGAGGCGTAGCCGGAGAGTCAGGGTGCTGTAGCAGCGCACCGGCGTGGACAGTTCGGTGAGCGCGGTCGACCAGGGCGGCGCGGGCCGTTTCGTACGCGCGCTCCTCCAGTGCTCAGGACCGGTCGAGGAGTGTGCGGGTGAACGCCCGGCCGCACGACGGGATCGGCCGGACCGGGGTCACGCCCCAGCGCACGGCCGGAAGTTGGTCGTCCGTCAACCCGACGGCGGTGCCGACGGGCCCGCGCGCGTGACGTTCGACGGCGCTGACCCGGCTGCCGACAGTGTCGGGATGCCGCGCGCCTGTCGTGTCTTCGCGCTTCTCCCCACGGGGCTCGGCAGCCTCCCCGCATCCGGCGGGACCCTGCGCGAGGGCTTGACGTGTACTTGACGCAGTGGCTTCATGGGAGCGCTCCCACACGCCACCCCCCGGCACCCGTCACCCCCTCTGCCGCCTGAGTTTCCTGGCCTCACTTCTGGAGTCGCAGTGAGAACGACAAGGAGCACGACAAGGAGCACGACACCGAGCACGACACCGAGCACGACAAGGAGTACGAAGCGAACCACGCGAAGAATCACGGCGATGCGCGCAGCCGTGCGCACGGCAAGGAGCACCACCCGAAGCGCGTCGCGCGCCCACCCCCTGGGCACGCTGTTGACCAGACTCGCGGCCCTCCTCGGCCTGGTCCTCGTCGGTGCCCTCTGCCCGGCCGCCGCCCAGGCCCAGACCCGGTCGCCCGACGCTCTCGCCACCGGCCTGCACATCAGCGACGGCCGGCTGGTCGAGAGCAACGGGAACGACTTCGTCATGCGCGGCGTCAACCACGCCCACACCTGGTACCCGGGCAGGACGCAGCAGTCCCTCGCCGACATCAAGGCGATGGGCGCCAACGCGGTGCGCGTCGTCCTCGCCGACGGCCACCGCTGGAGCGCGAACAGTGCGTCGGACGTGGCGACCGTCGTCGCGCAGTGCAAGGCCAACCGGCTCATCTGCGTACTGGAGGTGCACGACACCACCGGCTACGGCGAGGACACCGCCGCCGGCACGCTCGACCAGGCGGCCGACTACTGGATCGGCCTGAAGGACGTCCTGGCCGGCCAGGAGGACTACATCATCGTCAACATCGGCAACGAGCCCTGGGGCAACACCGATCCGGCGGGGTGGACCGATCCGACCATCGCCGCGATCAAGAAGCTGCGCAACGCCGGTTTCCAGCACACGATCATGGTGGACGCGCCCAACTGGGGTCAGGACTGGCAGGGCGTCATGCGTGCCAACGCCCAGTCCGTGTACGCCGCCGACACCACCGGCAACCTGATCTTCTCGATCCACATGTACAGCGTCTTCGACACCGCGGCGGAGATCACCGACTATCTGAACGCCTTCGTCGACGCCCGACTCCCCATTCTCATCGGCGAGTTCGGCGGCCCCGCCGACCAGTGGGGCGACCCCGACGAGGACACCATGATGGCCACCGCCCAGCAGCTCGACCTGGGCTACCTCGCCTGGTCCTGGAGCGGGAACACCGACCCGATCCTCGACTTGACGATCAACTTCGATCCCGCGCAGCTCAGTTCATGGGGCCAGCGCATCTTCAACGGCGTCAACGGCATCGCCCAGACCGCCGAGGAGGCCACGATCTTCGGCGGCGGCACCCCGGGCGACACCCAGGCCCCCACCGCCCCGGGTACCCCGACCGCCGCCACGGTGACGGCCACCTCCGCCACGCTCTCCTGGACGGCCGCCACGGACAACGTCGGCGTCGCCGGCTACGACGTCGTACGGATCAGCGGCACCACCGAGACCGGAGTCGCCGCCTCGACCACCAACTCCGCCACCGTGACCGGCCTCACCGCGAACACCGCGTACACCTTCGCCGTCTACGCCCGCGACGCCGCCGGGAACCGCTCGGCCCGCTCCGCCTCGGTGAACGTCACCACCGGCAGCGCGCCCGCCGTGGCCTGCTCCGTCGGCTACCGCGTCGTGGGGGAGTGGCCCGGCGGCTTCCAGGGTGACATCACCCTGCGCAACACCGGCACCACCGCCATCAGCGGCTGGAAGCTGGCCTTCGCCTTCGCCGACGGCCAGACCGTCACCAACATGTGGGGCGGGACCGCCACCCAGAGCGGCGGCTCGGTGAGCGTCGCCCCCGCCTCGTACACGTCCACCGTCCCCGCCGGCGGTTCGGTCACCGTCGGCTTCATCGGCAGCAAGGGCGCCACCAACACCGCACCTACCGCGTTCACGCTCAACGGCAGTGCCTGCGCCACCACTTGACCGGCCGGTCCCTGCCGACCGGCGGAGGGCTTCCGGGCCTCCGCCGGTCGGCGGTCCGTAGCTGCGTTCAGCAACGGCGTTCCGCACCGGAAAGGGACTGCCGAAGAGCGGCTGCCGCGTCGCGTTCGGCGCACTCCCGCGAAGCGGTCCTGCCGTTCCGATCTTCCCGCCGTTCCGGTCATCCCGGCTCGCCCGCTCGTCCTGCCGTTCCGGTCATTCCGGCTCGTCCGCTCGTCCTGCCCTTCCCGTCGTACCGGCTGGTCCCACCGTTCCGGCTGGTCCGAGCCCGTCCGGCTCCCCGGGCGGGCAGGGGCCCACCCCGTAGGGTGTGCCCATGTCCACGACGCCCCGCTGGCTCAACGCCGACGAACGACGAGCCTGGCTGGCCTACATCGAGTTCTCCACCCTGCTCGCCGACCACCTCAACCGGCAGCTGCGGCGCGACGCGGGTATGACGCACGCCGACTACAGCGTGCTCGCCCACCTCTCCGCGGCCCCGGACGGCACCCTCGGCATGTCCGAGCTCGCGCAGCGTCTGAAGATCACCCGCAGTCGGCTCACCCACGCGGTGAACCGGCTGCGCGAGGTCGGTCTCGTGGACCGCCGGGAGGATCCCGCCGACGGCCGGGGCCAGCTCGCCTTCCTCACCGAACAGGGCAGGTCCCTGCTGGAGGAGGTCGCCCCGGGGCATGTGGAGGCCGTCCGCCGAGCGGTGTTCGATGCCCTCACCCCCGAACAGGTGCGCCAGTTCGCGGACATCGGCGAGGCCATCAGCGCGGCCCTGGTGCGGGCCGAGAACACCGAGGCCGACCCCGCGGGGCTGCCCTGGCGACGCCGTTAGCGGGTCGGGCGACCCGGGCGGTCGCGCCGGTCCGGGCGGCTCGACGAGGCCCGACCGGCTCACGGAATCGCTGATCGTCGCAAGGAATCGGTGACGGATCGAGAAGAACCGGCCGACGGTCCGTACCTGGGGGTACCGGGGGGCCGCCCGCCCCTTCGACCACGCCACCGATCCTAGGGACGTACCTCGTGAACGCAACCGCCGCCATCGGCGTCACCGGCCTCGGCGTGATGGGCCGCAACCTCGCGCGCAACTTCGCCCGCAACGGCTACACCGTCGCCGTCCACAACCGTTCCGCCGGTCGCACCCGCGCGCTCGTCGAGGAGTTCGGCCACGAGGGCGCCTTCGTCCCCGCCGAGTCGGCCGCGGACTTCGTGGCCGCGCTCGAACGGCCCCGCCGGCTGATGATCATGGTGCAGGCGGGCGCGGTCACCGACGCGGTCATCGACGAGTTCGCCCCGCTCCTGGAGCCCGGCGACATGATCATCGACGGTGGCAACGCCCACTACGCCGACACCCGCCGCCGCGAGGAGGCCCTGCGCGAGCGCGGTCTCCACTTCGTCGGCGCCGGCGTCTCCGGCGGCGAGGAGGGGGCGCTGAACGGGCCGGCCGTCATGGTGGGCGGCTCGACCGAGTCGTACGACGTCCTCGGCCCGATGTTCGAGTCCATCAGTGCGAAGGTCGGCGGCGAGCCCTGTGCCACGCACATCGGCACCGACGGCGCCGGGCACTTCGTCAAGATGGTGCACAACGGCATCGAGTACGCCGACATGCAGCTCATCGCCGAGGCGTACGACCTGCTGCGCCAGGTCGCCGGCTACACCCCGGCGGAGATCGCCGACATCTTCCGTACCTGGAACGAGGGCCGGCTCGGCTCCTACCTGATCGAGATCACCGCCGACGTCCTCGGCCACACCGACGCCACCACGGGCCTGGCCTTCGTCGACATCGTCGCCGACGCCGCCGGTCAGAAGGGCACCGGCCGCTGGACCGTGCAGACCGCCCTGGACCTGGGCTCCCCGGTGACCGCCATCGCCCAGGCCACCTTCGCGCGCGCCGCCTCCGGGCAGAGCGCACTGCGCGCCGCCTACGCCGGCCTCCCCGGGGGCACCACACCCCCGCTCAGCCGCACCGAGGCCACCCGCTTCACCTCACAGGTCGAGCACGCCCTGTACGCCTCGAAGGTCATCGCCTACGACCAGGGCTGGAAGATGATCCAGGACGCGGCCGGCGAGTTCGGCTGGAAGATCGACCTCGGTGCGGTCGCCCGGATCTGGCGCGGTGGCTGCATCATCCGCGCCTCGTTCCTCGACCGCATCCGCGCCGCGTACGCCGCCGACCCGGACCTGGTCAGCCTGCTCGGCGAGATGGAGTTCGCCATGGAGATCACGGACGCGCAGGTGCCCTGGCGGGAGACGGTGGCCTCCGCCGCCCGTCGTGGCATCCCCGTGCCCGCCTTCTCGGCCGCGCTCGCCCACTACGACACCCTGCGCGCCGAGCGCCTGCCCGCAGCCCTTCTCCAGGGCCAGCGCGACTACTTCGGCGCCCACACCTACCAGCGCACCGACCGTCCCGGTGCCTTCCACACCCACTGGGCCGAGGCCGACCGCCCGGAGACGTCGGCCTGACACACGGGAGTGGGGCGCCCTCGGCCCAGGGCGCCCCACTCCTTGCTCCGTATGTCGCCGCCGGTCTCAGACGCCCGTCGCCGGGTACGTCGGGTACTCCACCCCGGAGACGTGCTGGACGACACGGACGACCTGGCAGGAGTAGCCGAACTCGTTGTCGTACCAGAGGTAGAGGATCGCGTTGTCGCCGTCGACCTTGGTGGCGCCTGCGTCGATGATCGAGGAGTGGCGCGAGCCGATGAAGTCCATCGAGACCGCGTCCGGTGCCGTGGTGAAGTCGATCTGGCGCCTGAGCGGCGAGGTCAGTGACACCTCACGGAGGTGATCGAGGACCTCCTCGCGGGTCGTCTCCCGGCCGAGCCGCAGGCTGAGGATCGCGATCGAGACGTCCGGCACCGGCACGCGGATCGAGCTGCCGGTGATGGGCGCCTTGAGGTCGGGCAGCGCCTTGGCGACCGCGGAGGCCGCGCCGGTCTCGGTGATGACCATGTTCAGCGGCGCCGAACGGCCGCGACGGTCGGCCTTGTGGTAGTTGTCCAGCAGGTTCTGGTCGTTGGTGAACGAGTGGACGGTCTCGACGTGGCCGCGCAGCACGCCGTACTCGTCGGCCATCGCCTTCAGCGGCGGGACGATCGCGTTGGTGGTGCAGGAGGCGCAGGACAGGATCTGCTCGTCCGGCTTGATGGTGTCGTGGTTGACGCCGTGCACGATGTTCGGCACATCGCCCTTGCCGGGCGCGGTCAGCACGACCTTGTCGATGCCCGGCCGCAGGTGCTTGGCGAGGCCCTCGCGGTCGCGCCACTTGCCGGTGTTGTCGATGAGGATGGCGTTGCGGACGCCGTACGCCGTGTAGTCGACCTGGCTCGGGTCGTCGGCGTAGATCACCGTGATCTCGTTGCCGTTGGCGATGATCCTGTTGTTGGCCTCGTCGACCGTGATCGTGCCCTGGAACTGGCCGTGCACCGAGTCGCGGCGCAGCAGGGACGCGCGCTTGACGATGTCCTCGGCGGCCCGCTCGCCGCCGCCGCGCACCACGATGGCGCGCAGTCGCAGGCCGTTGCCGGACCCGGACTTCTCGATGAGCAGACGGGCGACGAGCCGGCCGATGCGGCCGAAGCCGTACAGGACGACATCGCGCGGCTCTTGCCGGTCGATCTTGTTCGCGCCGGTGGCGCCGGCCACGGCCTCCGCGGTGAACTCGGCCACCGACAGACCGCGGTCGTCGGCCCGGTAGGTCGCGGCGAGCATGCCGAGGTCGATCTGCGACGGGCCGAGGTCGAGCGCGGTGAGGGCCTCGAGGAACGGCAGCGTCTCGGTGACCGAGAGCTCCTCACCCGCGATCTGGCGGGCGAACCGGTGGGTCTTGAGGATGCTGACCACCGACTTGTTCACCAGGGAGCGGCTGTGCAGCAGGACGGTCACGTCCCGCTCGCGGTGCAGCTTCCCGATCATCGGGATCATCGACTCCGCGATCTCCTCGCGGTTCTTCCAGTTGGTGAACGAATCGTCGTTGAGCGTCACGGGCCTATCTTTCGAGCTAGGTGGCGCTCATATGCTAACCCTTCGGTCATTCGATCATTCAAGCGGGCCCGCGCTCAGGTGTGCACCCCATGACGTGAGGCCTCGCGGAGGGGGTTTCAGCCGCCGGTCCGCTCCTGGTCGGCGAGCCGCTGCCGGGCGTCCGTCCAGTCGATGGGCAGGTCGGCCGCCGGTACCTCCCAGAACGTGAAGACCGAGCCCTTCGTCGTGGGCCGCAGCCCTTGCATGATCGACCTGTGCGGCTCGGTCCCCGCGTACGTGTACAGCGCGGCCTTGTCCTCCCAGGCCGACAGGGTCCAGAAGGTGCGCTTCAGCGGCTGGGCGATCAGTGAGGCCCCGTAGGCGCCGGGCGCGCCGGAGACCTGCTTCCAGGCCCTGAGGGACTGGGCGAAGAAGCGCGGCACGTCCTTGAACGAGCGCAGCTCGAACCGGGACGCCATGACGAACGCCTCGGTGTCCGGAGCGGGGGTGTCGACGGTGTTCCAGCGCAGGGTGGGCATGGCTGTCGCCTTCTCTTCGGTGGATGCGAAGCAGTATTGGATACCTTCACTATCTATGTTAGACAGTGAAGGTATCCAGTTTTCAAGGGCAGTGCCGACCGAATTTCAAGGGCAGTGCCGGACCGAAACCGAACCGCAGGAACCGGAGCCGAACCGCATGCGCATCTCCGAGCTGAGCCGCCGCAGCGGCGTCTCCGTGACGACGATCAAGTACTACCTCCGCGAGGGCCTGCTCCAGCCCGGTCGGCAGACGGCGGCGACCCAGGCCGAGTACGACGGCCTGCACCTGCGCAGGCTCCGTCTGATCCGCGCCCTGACCGGCGTCCGGGGGCTGTCTGTCAGCACCACCCGAGAGGTGCTGGACGCCCTCGCGGAGCACGCCGGCGACACCCACCGCCTGCTCGGCCTCGCCCTGGGTTCGCTCCGGGTGGACGACGAGCCCGCCGAGGAGACGCCGGAGGCTGCCGAAGTGAGCGCGCTGGTCGAGGAGTTGGGCTGGGACGTGCACGAGTCGGCGCCCGCCAGGGCCACCCTCGCCGAGACCCTGTCCTCGCTGCGCTCCCTCGGCGTCCCGCTGGACCGGCGCACCCTGCTGCCGTACGCGCGGCTCGCCGAGCGCACCGCCACCCTCGATCTCGACCAACTCGACGGCTTCACCGATCCGTTGGAGGCCGCCGAACGCGCGCTGCTGCTGACCGTTCTGCTGGAGCCCGCGCTGATGGCGCTCAGGCGCATGGCGCAGGAGAACGAGTCGGCCCGCCGACACCCCTCCCAGGACCTGCCGTAACCGGGGACCGGCGTACGGGCATCTCCGGGCCGGCCGGGGAACCCTGTCGCAACGGTCGGAGGGGAACCCCTTCCCGGCCGGCTCCGGGCCGCCTCTCCATGGATCACACGCATCGCACGGACCGTCCGGATCTGTGCTGGGCATGTGGTGGTCGGCGCCCCGGTGGCCGGCGGGGGATTGAGCGGCTGCCGGTCGGGTACGCGTGGCCGGACCGCCGCTACGGCCGCTACCAGGGGAGACCGTCATGGAGACACCCGCGCACGACCGCATCGACAACCCCGCAGCGCTGGCGCTGGACGCGCTGGCCCGGGACACCGGGGACACCGCCGCACTGGACACGCTCGCGCACTGCGACGTCCTGGTGCCGGTGCCCGACGACGCCATCGACGAGGACGTCACCAACCCGGCCACGGTCGCGCTGCCCGTCCTCGAACAGCCCGGTGGCGCGCCCGTGGTGCCGGTGTTCACCTCCGAACCGGAGATGGCGGACCTGCTGCCCGAGGTCGCCCGCTACCGACTCGTGCCTCTCGGCGCGCTCGCCGCGCAGTGGCCGACCGGTGAGCTGTCCCTGTCGATCGACGCCGCCGGCGACCATCCGCTGACGCTCACCTCGGAGGGGGTCCGCACGCTGCTGGCCCGCTGACCCACGGACGCTTCCCCCGATCGGGCTCCCCCGCGGACCGGGGGAGCCGGGGAGCCTAGGACTCGGCCAGCATCCGCCCCAGCACCGCCCGCTGGAGCGGCAGTACCTCGGTGTGCAGGTCGCGGCCCTTACGGGTGAGGGCGACCCACACCCCGCGCCGGTCCTCCACGCAGACGGAACGCTCCACCAGGCCTTCCTTCTCCAGGCGGCCGATGAGCCGGGACAGCGCGCTCTGGCTGAGGTGCACCCGTCCGACCAGGTTCTGCACCCGGCACTGGTCGCCCTCCCGGGGTGCCTCGGAGGCGAGGATGTCGAGCACCTCGAAGTCGCTCGCCCCGAGACCGTGCGGGTGCAGCGCGCGATCGATCTCGCACATCGTGCGCGCGTGCACCGACAGGATGTCCCGCCACCGCTCTTCGAGGCCCGCCCCGGCCGTCTTCGCTGCCATATGTGCACGGTAACACCGATACAGCGATTCATTGAGTGTGCAACTAGTGCGGGTGCAAGCGGTTGCTCAGGTACCTCAGGCGTCTCAGGCGGCCGGGTCCTGGAGCAGCCCCACCAGGTTGCCGTCGGCGTCCTTCACGAAGGCGATCAGCCTGCCGCCGCCGACGTCCTGGGCGTCCTGGAGCAGCTCCGCGCCCGCCGCGACCAGCGCCGCGAGCCGCTCGCGCAGGTCCGTGACGTGCCAGTACGGAACCGGCCCGGTCATGCCCTTGGCGTGTCCGTTCGGGTCGAGACCGACGTCCTGCCCCGCGGCCTTGAAACCGACGTAGTAGGGCTCGTCGGCGTAGGGCTCGACCTCCAGCAGCACGCTGAACAGGGCCTTCGCCCGGGCGAGGTCCTTGACGGGGTAGATGATCGTCTGCATGCCGGCGCTCATGGCGTTCTCCTCGTTGACGTGCGGTGGGCGGGAACGGGTCCGTGTTCCCGCACTGCTCACGCTAGGCCGGGGAGCGGCTGACGGCTTCTCCGATCCTGACCGGTTGGGCGCACACCGCCCGGTCCGCTACGTCGACTCCCGCTTCACCAGCTCCGTCGGCAGGATCACCGCCGCCGGATCCTCGCCCCCTATTTGGGCCAGCAACACCCGGACCATCTCGTTGCTGATCCGGTCCCAGGGCTGACGGATGGTGGTGAGGGAGGGGCTGGCCGCGGTCGCCGCCGGGGAGTCGTCGAAGCCGCCGACCGCGACGTCCTCGGGCACCCGCCGGCCCGCCCGGTGCAGCGCCGTCAGCACACCCTGTGCCATCAGGTCGGACGCGACGAAGACCGCGTCGAGGTCCGGTGCCTGCGCCAGCAGCCGCTCGGCGCCCGCCTCACCGCTGGCCCGGCTGTAGTCCCCGGAGACGACGATCCGCTCGTCGTAGTCGACGCCCGCCTCGGCGAGCACCTCCCGGTAGCCCGCGAGCCGCTCCACGCCACCGGGGGTGTCCAGCGGGCCGGTGACCACGCCGACCCGCCGACGGTCCTGCGCCAGCAGATGGCGCACCATGTCCCGGGCGCCGTCCCGGTCGTCGGCGGCCACGTAGCTCACCTTGGACCCGATGCCGATCGGCTTGCCGCACGCGACCAGCGGGACGCCCGCCTCGCGCAGCTCCGTGGCGATCGGGTCCCCGGAGTGGCTGGAGACCAGCAGCACCCCGTCGACATGCCCGGCGGTGATGTACCGCGTGATGCGCCGCCGCTCGTCCTCGGTCCCGGCCAGCATCAGCAGGAGGGGGATGTCGTGCCCGGCCAGCGCCTGCGTGCAGCCGCGCAGCAGCACATTGAAGTTGGGGTCCTCGAAGAACCGCTCCTGGGGCTCGGTCAGCAGGAAGCCCACCGAGTCGGAACGGCCGGTGATCAGGGAGCGGGCGTGCCGGTTCACGACGTAACCCGTCCTGCGGATCGCGGCGTTGACCGCCTCGGCCGCGGAAGGGCTGACGTAGTGTCCACCGTTGAGCACCCGCGAGACCGTGCCCCGCGAGACTCCCGCCTCCCGCGCCACGTCGTGGATGGTCGGCGGTCTGCGCCGGCCCCCCGCACCATTGTTCATGGTCATGACTTTACGGCTCCGGACAGCAGGTCCAGGCTCCAGAACCGCTGAATGACCAGGAACAGCGCCACCAGCGGGATCACCGCGAGGAACGCGCCGGTGATCACCAGCGTGTAGAGCGCCGGGGTGTTGGCGCCCTGTTCGAGGAGCGTGAACAGACCGAGGGTGAGCGGGAACTTCTCGTCGTCGCTGAGCATGATGTACGGCAGCAGGAAGTTGTTCCAGATCGCCACGAACTGGAACAGGAACACCGTCACCATGCCGGGCACCATCATGGGCAGCGCGACCCTGGTGAAGATCCGCCACTCGCTCGCCCCGTCCATCCGGCCGGCCTCCACCACGTCGCTCGGCAC
Source organism: Streptomyces zaehneri (assembly GCF_032248645.1). Lineage (NCBI taxonomy): Bacteria > Bacillati > Actinomycetota > Actinomycetes > Kitasatosporales > Streptomycetaceae > Streptomyces > Streptomyces zaehneri. The sequence goes on along the minus strand of NZ_JASTTJ010000002.1, from coordinate 57,634 downwards.
GGCCGCGGCCGCGTAGATGCGCGCGAGGTAGACGCCGTACGGGGAGAGGACCTGCGGCAGCAGCACGGACCAGTAGGAGTCCGTCAGGTCCGCCTTCGCCATCAGCAGGTACTGGGGGATGGCGAGGATGATCGGCGGCATCAGCACGCCCGCGAGCAGCACGTTGAACAGCGTCTCGCGGCCCCGGAAGCGGTACGTCGCCAGCGCGTAGCCGCTGAACGCCGACACGCACGTGGACAGCAGCGCGCCGAGCACGGCGTACAGGGCGGAGTTGGCCATCCACTGCCAGTAGATGCCGTCGCGGTAGGCGTCAAGGTCGTGCAGGTTGTCGGTGAAACCGCTGCCCGGCAGGAAGGTGAACGTGGAGAACAGCTCACTGCCGGACTTGGTGGACGCGATCACCACCCAGGCCACCGGCAGCAGGCAGTACAGGGCGCCCAGCAGCAGACCGATCGTCGGGACCAGCGCGATCCGGCCGCGCAGCGGCGGACGGTTGCGGGACGCGCCGGCGGCACCGGCCGCGGAGGGGGCCTTCCGGACGGCAAGAGAACTCATCGTGCCCCTCCATGACTGGCGTCCCGCTTGGTACGGCGGTTCGCGGCCCGCAGGAAGCCGAAGGACAGCACCAGCGTGGCGAAAGCGATGATCACGGCCTCGGCGGCCGCCAGGTAGATGTCACCCGTGCCGAACGCGTCCCGGTACACCTTCATCAAGGGACTCCAGGTCGTGGACACGGAGTTGGTGAGCGGCTTGAGGGTGGTCGGCTCGTTGAACACCTGGAGGGTGGCGATGATCGAGAAGAAGAAGGTCAGCACCAGCGAGGGCGCCACCATCGGGATCTTGATCCGCAGCGCGACCTGCGTCGGGGTGGCGCCGTCCAGCTTCGCCGCCTCGTACACCTCGGCCGGGATGGCCTGCAACGAGGTGTAGATGACGATCATGTTGAAGCCGGTGCCGCCCCAGACCGCGATGTTCGACAGGGCGAGGTACAGCGGACCGCCGTCCAGCAGGTCCGGCTGCGGCATGCCCAGCTTCTCCAGCACGAAGTAGAACGGGCTGACGTCGGGCAGGTAGAGGAAGCCCCACAGCAGCGCCGCCACCACGCCGGGGATGGCGTACGGCAGGAAGATCGCGAGCCGGGTGAACGGCGCGAGCCGCACCTTGTCGGAGTCGAGCATCAGCGCGAACAGCAGCGCCAGGCCCAGCATCACCGGGACGACGATGCAGCCGTAACCGAGGACCCGCAGCGCGCCGTCGAGCAGTTCGCTGTCGGTGAAGGCGTCGGTGTAGTTCTCGAGGCCGGCCCACACCTCCTTGCGCGCACCCGAGCCCAGGCCGAGGCCGGAGACGTGCACCTTGCGGAAGCTGAGCCACACCGCGTACCCGATGGGCAGCGCGAAGAACAGGGCGAAGAGGATCGTCGCCGGGACGAGGAAGAAGTAGGGGGCGCTTCGCGCTCGTTTGAGGGTGGTGGTGGGAGACGGGTGGGCGTACGGGGCCCCCTTGGCCCCGTACGACCTCCGGCGTGCCATGGTCACTCGGAGACCTCGAAGCCCTGCTTCTCGAGGTCGGCGACCGTGTCCGCCTGCATCTTGGCCAGGGCGGCGGAGAAGTCCGACTTGTCCTTCGCGGCGGCGCCGAACGCGTCCTTGAAGGTCGTGTAGGCGACGTTCACGTTCGGGCCCCAGGCCGACGGCGCCGTGGTCTTCGCGATCTTGGCGGCCGTGGTGTAGAAGTCCGCCTGGTTCGAGAAGTAGTCCGGCGGGGTGGTGAAGGCGCCGCTGAGCTGGGCGGAGGTGGAGGCCGGGTAGATGCCGCTCTCCTTGGCCAGCGCGTTGAGGGCGTCGCCGTCGGTGTTCAGCCAGGCGGCGAACTTCGCGGCGGCCTCCTTGTGCTTCGAGTCCGTCGTCACGGCGGTGGAGGATCCGCCCCAGCTGCCGGTGACGTTCTCGCTGTTCGACCACTGGGGGAGCGGGGCCATGGCCCACTTGCCCTTGGTGTCGGGCGCGGCGGTGGTCAGGGTGCCCGGGGCCCACACGGCGGAGACCCAGGCGATCTGCTTGCCGGTGTTGAGCGCCTTGTTCCAGGCCGGCGTGTACATCGGCTGGTTGTCGATGGCGCCCTCCTTGACGAGGCCGCCCCAGAAGTCGGCGACCTTCTTGGTGGCCGCGTCGTCGATGCCGACCTTCCACTTGTCGCCGGAGGTGGTCCACCACTTGGCGCCGGCCTGCTGGGCGAGGCCCGCGAAGAGGCCGGAGTCGTTGGCGGAGAAGGTGGTGAGGTCCGTGTCCGGAGCCTTCTCCTTCAGTGTCCGGGCGGTCGCGGCGAACTGCTCCCAGGTCGTCGGGACCGTCAGGCCGTACTTCTTGAACAGGTCCGCGCGGTAGTAGAACATCATCGGGCCGATGTCCTGCGGCACCGCGTAGACGGCGTCCGTGCCCAGCGTCGTCTGCTGCCAGACACCGTCGGCGAACTTGGCCTTCGCGTCGCCGACGTTCTTCGCTATGTCCGCCAGCGCGTCATTGCTGACCAGCGTCGGCAGTGCCTGGTACTCGGCCTGGACCAGGTCGGGGGCCTTGCCGGCCTTGTGCGCGGTGAGGATCTTGGTGACCAGCGTGTCGCCGGACGCCTGCTTCTTCACCGTGACGCTGATCTGGTCCTTCTTGCCCTGGCCCTTGTTCCACAGGTCCACGACCTTGTCCATGCCGGGCGTCCACGTCCAGTACGTGAGCGAGACCGGACCGGACTCGGCGCTGTCCTCGTCGGACGAGCCGCAGGCGGTGAGTGCGGTGGCGCCGAGGGTGACGGCGATGGCGGCAGCCGCACCTCTGACAAAGAGCCGCCGGCGCTTCGTGTTGGGCATGGATCTCTCCCCTGACCTGGGTTCTCGCCCGGTGCGAAAACCTGCCATGCGATCGCATGAGCGGGCTCCCCGCCCGTCGCGAGAAGCTGCTCTGCTGTCTGTGAGCGTTCACAGTAGAGAAACATCCCGGACACTTGTCAATGGTTGTTGCTGTGCGGTTATGTTGGGATCCGAACGCCGCAACCATGTGTGCACGTTCCCAAATGATCGATTAAACGGGAGAGATCCATGCCGGAGACCAGCCCCAAGGGCCTCACCAGGCTCGCCTTCGGTGGGGACTACAACCCCGAGCAGTGGCCGGAAAGCGTCTGGCAGGACGACGTCCGGCTGATGCGCGAGGCCGGTGTCACCATGGTGAGCGTCGGGATCTTCTCCTGGGCCCTGCTGGAGCCGTCACCCGGGGAGTACGACTTCGGCTGGCTGGACCGCGTCCTCGGCCTGCTGCACGACAACGGCATCCGCGTCGACCTGGGCACCCCCACCGTGGCGCCGCCGGTCTGGTTCTACCGCGACCATCCCGACGCCCTCCCCGTGACCCCCGAGGGCGTGCGCTACGAGTTCGGCTCGCGGGCCGCGATATGTCACAGCAACGCGGACTACCGCGCCGCCGCGGCGAACATCACCACCCGCCTCGCCGAGCGTTACGCGGACCACCCGGCGCTGGCCATGTGGCACGTGCACAACGAGTACGGCGTGCCCGTCTCCGCCTGCTACTGCGACTCCTGCGCCGCCCACTTCCGCCGCTGGCTGGAGACGACGTACGGCACGGTCGAGGCGGTCAACAAGGCCTGGGGCACCGCCTTCTGGGGCCAGCGCTACGCGAGCCTCGAGGACGTCAACCCGCCGCGCGCCACCCCGACCGTCGGCAACCCGGGGCAGGCCCTCGACTACAAGCGGTTCGCCGACGCCACCATGCGTGAGAACTTCGTCATGGAGCGGGACATCCTGCACCGCCTCGCGCCCGGTCTCCCGGTGACGACCAACTTCATGACCGCCCTCAGCCAGTGCGACTCGGTCGACTACTGGGCCTGGGGCCGTGAGGTCGACATCGTCACCAACGACCACTACCTGATCACCGACGGCCGCCGCACCCACGTCAACCTCGCGATGGCCGCCGACCTCACCCGCTCCGTCGCCGCCGGCGCCCCCTGGATCCTCCTGGAGCACTCCACCTCGGGCGTCAACTGGCAGCCGCGCAACCCCGCCAAGGCACCCGGCCAGATGGCCCGCAACTCCCTCGGCCACGTGGCCCGCGGTTCCGAGGGCGCCATGTTCTTCCAGTGGCGGCAGTCCCGGCGCGGCGCCGAGAAGTTCCACTCGGCGATGGTCCCGCACGGCGGCACCGACACCCGCGTGTGGCGCGAGGTCGTCGAACTCGGCGCCTCCCTCGACTCGCTGGGCACGATCCGCGGCACCCGCACCGAGGCCGACGTGGCGGTCCTGTGGGACTGGCACTCCTGGTGGGCGCAGAACCTCGGCTGGCGGCCCAGCGAGGACGCCGACCCCCGCGAGCGCGCCGACGCCTTCTACGAGGCCCTCTACGACCGCCACCTCACCGTCGACTTCGCCCACCCCGAGGCCGACCTCTCCCGGTACCCGCTGGTCGTGGTGCCCGCCCTGTACCTGATGACGGAGGCGGCCGGGAACAACCTCAAGGAGTACGTCGCGAACGGCGGAACCCTGGTCGTGTCGTACTTCTCCGGCATCGTCGACGAGCACGACGCCGTCCACGAGGGCGCCTACCCCGGCGCGCTCCGCGACGTACTGGGCCTGACGGTCGAGGAGTTCTCGCCGCTGCTCCAGGGCGGGAGCGTGCGCCTGGCCGGCCCCGAGGGCAGAGAGCTCGCCGGCGACGTGTGGACGGAGTTCGTGGTACCGCGCGGCGCCGAGACCGTCTGGACCTACGCCGACGGCCTCACCGCCGGCCACCCCGCCGTCACCCGCCACCGGCTCGGCGAGGGCACCGCCTGGTACGTCTCCACCCGCCTCGGCCACGAGGGACTGGACACGCTGCTCGGCCGGGCCGCCGAGGACGCGGCGATCGCCCCGCGCGCCGACCTGCCGCACGACGTGGAGGTCGTGCGCCGCTCCGGCGGGACGGGCAGCTACCTCTTCGCGATCAACCACACCGCCACCGACGCCAAGGTGCCGCTGGACACCCCCGGCACCGAACTGCTGACGGGCGAACGAGCCGCCGGCCGCCTCGCGGTCCCGGCGGGAGCCGTACGGGTCGTGCGACTCGACGGCTGAGCCGACTCCCCCTTCGCCCGTGGAGCCGCGAGCCGCGGGCGGAGGGGGTCCCTCACCGCACGAGGGAATCCCCATCCATCACGTCGAAGGGACGACGGACGACGATGTTCCATCCCAGACGCACGCTCAGAACCCTGCTGCTGCCGCTCGCCGCAGGACTCGCTCTCACCGTCCTGCCCGCGCAGACCGCGCAGGCGGCCACCACGCTCACCAACGGCGGCTTCGAGACCGACGGCGCCGGCACCGCGACCCCGTCCGGCTGGTCGACGTACTCGGCGGCCGGCCAGAACTCCGCCTCCTTCACCGAGTCCGGGGGCCACGCGGGCAGTTACCGCCTCTCGCACTACTCGGCCTCCGCCTACAAGGTCGAGACGTACCAGTACCTGTCCGGGCTGACCAACGGGAACTACAAGCTCACCGCCTGGGTGCGCTCCGGCGGCGGCCAGAACTCCGCGTACATCGCGCTGAAGAACTGCGGCAGCGCGGAGCAGCGCACCGCCATCCCGGTCTCCTCCAGCGGCTGGATCCGCATCGTCACCTCCATCGCGGTGACGAACAACCAGTGCACCATCAGCGTCAACTCCGACGCCAACGCCGGGAACTGGATCAACGTCGACGACCTGACCTTCGCGTCGGGCTCCACCGGCCTGTCCATCAAGGGCTCGGACGTGTCGTCGCTCATCAAGAGCGAAGCACTCGGCGGCGTCTACAAGAACAGCTCCGGCACCACCCAGGACGCGCTCGCCGTCCTGAAGAACGCCGGACAGAACTACGCGCGCCTGAAGGTCTGGGTGAACCCCGCCGACGGCTACAACAACAAGGCGCGGGTCCTGGCGGCGGCCAAACGTATCAAGGCGCAGGGCACGAAGCTCCTGGTGGACTTCCACTACTCGGACACCTGGGCCGACCCGGGGGCGCAGACCGTGCCCGCCGCGTGGGCCGGGCACTCCTACAGCCAGCTGAAGACGGACGTCTACAACCACACCTACGACGTCCTCAACGCCCTCAAGGCCCAGGGCACCACCGCGGACATGGTGCAGGTCGGCAACGAGATCAACGGCGGCATGCTGTGGTCCACGGGCTCCACCGACAACTGGTCGCAGCTCGCCGGACTGCTCAACTCCGGCTACGACGCGGTCAAGGCGGTCAACTCCGGGACGACGGTGGCGCTGCACCTCGCCAAGGGCGGTGACCTGGCCGGCACCCGCTGGTGGTTCGACAGCGCCGTCTCCAATGGCGTGAAGTTCGACGTCATCGGCCTGTCGTACTACGGGTACTGGCACGGCACGCTCGCCGACTTCCAGACCACCCTCGACGACGCGGCCTCCCGCTACGCCAAGCCGGTCTACGTCGCCGAGACGGCGTACCCCTTCCGGCTGGACAGCGAGGACTCGACCGAGAACATCATCGACCTCGCCGGCGAGCTGGTGTCCGGCTACCCGGCGACCGTCGCCGGCCAGACCCGGTGGATGAACGACGTGGCGAGCATCGTGGAGGCCGTCCCGAACGGCCGCGGACTCGGCGTCTTCTACTGGGAGTCCACCTGGACCGCCGTCACCGGCAACGGCTGGGACCCGACCGACGCCGCCTCCGGCAACGGCTGGGAGAACCAGGCCCTGTTCGGCTACGACGACAAGGCCCTGTCCTCCATGTCGTGGTTCAGCCACCGCTGATCCGCCCTTCCCTCCCGGAGCGGGGGCCCGGCCGCACCGCGCGGCCGGGCCCCCGTCCGTCTTCCGGCAGTTCATCCGAACACCCTTGTGCGGCAAGGGTGTTCGATCCCGGCCAACGCTCGCGGAGTGCGGGACACGACGGCCCCGGCTGCGGAACAGTGGGACGACGCGGTACCGGGGGAGCCCCGACCGCAGGGACGGAGGGGACGACGATGCTGAGGACTCCCGTGAGTGAGAGGCGACTGGAGATCCTGGAGTGGCTGAAGGAGCCGGCCCGGCACTTCCCGCCGCAGCGCCACGGCGACCTCGTAGAGGACGGTGTCACGGCGGACCTCGTCGCGGCGAAGCTGGGCGTGCGCCGGCAGGTGGCCGGCACCCACCTCGGCCTGCTCGCCGGCATCGGCCTGCTGCGCGCCAAGCGGATCAGGCGCCGCACCTACTACCGGCGCGACGAGATGCGCATCGCCGAAGTGGCGCGGATGTTCGAGAAGGGCTGGTGAAGGACGTCGGGAAGGGGCGGTGGAGGAGGGAGGGTCCACCCTCCGGAAAGGCCCGGCAAAGACCACGGCCACGACCCGTCGACGCCTTGCCCGGCTGCGAGGATGGCCGCCTCCTCAAGGAAGGGCGGCCCCTATGGACCGTCGGACGCCTCTCGTCCCCCTCAGGTACCTCACTCTCCCCGGCCACGGACCCGAAGACGTCGTCGCCGACCCCAGAGGGCGGGTACTGACCGGGGTGGCGGACGGGCGGATCCTGCGTATCGACGGTCTGGACGACCCGCCCGCGGCCCGTGTCGAGCACATCGCCGAGATCGGCGGCCGGCCGCTCGGCCTCGAACTCCTCCCGGACGGCGACCTGTTGGTCTGCTGCGCCGAGGGCGCGCTGCTGCGCGTCGACCCCGACGGCGGCACCGGAAACGTCCGGGTCCTGACCGAGTCGGCGGCGGGGGAGCGGCTGCGCTTCTGCAGCAACGTCGTCGCGCTGCCCGACGGCACCGTCTACTTCACCGTGTCCAGCCAGGTCCACCCCCTGCGCGACTGGATGGGCGACCTCGTCGAACACACCGGCACCGGACGCCTGCTGCGCCTGGAACCCGGCGCCCGGGAGGCCGAAGTCGTCCTGGAGGGGCTCCAGTTCGCAGGCGGCCTGGCGCGCGGCGCCGACGACTCCTTCCTGATCGTCGCCGAGACCGGAGCCCGCCGCCTCACCCGCTACCAGCTCACCGGCCCCCGGGCCGGCCGGGCCGAGCCGCTCGTCGAGCGGCTGCCGGGGTTCCCGGACAACCTGTGGCGCGGCGCGCCCGACGGCCCGGTCTGGGTTGCGCTGGCCGGCCCGCGCGTCCCCCCGCTCGACCTCCTGCACCGCGCCGGCCCCGCCGTACGCCGCCGAGCCGCCCGCCTCGCCGTGAACGCGCCGTACCGTCCGTCGGGCACGACGGGGGTGCTGGCGGTCGACGACGACGGCCGGATCGTCCACCACCTCACCCACCGCCGCTCCGGGTTCCGCATGGTCACCAGCGTCTGCGAGACCGGCGGCCGGCTGGTCCTGGGCAGCCTCTGGGAGCGCGGCATCGCGGTCTGCGAGGCGCCCGTGACCAAGTGAGACGGCGTTACGCTGGTGCCCGGTCGTGATCACTCCGATGAGGCGGGACGGTCCCGGTCCGGGCAGGAGACGTACGACATGACAGCTCCGGAGGCCGAGAGCCTCCGTACCGGCGCGGCGCGCGGGACCACCGGGACGGGTCAGCTCCCGGTGGTCGCCGTCGTGGCCGTGGGCGGCGGGATCGGTGCCGCCGCCCGCTACACGGCCTCCCTGTGGTGGCCCACGCAGACCGGCGGGTTCCCGTGGACGACCTTCTGGGTGAACGTCGTCGGCTGCGCGGTGATCGGTGTCTTCCTGGTGGTGATCACCGAGGCGGTCACCGCCCACCGGCTCGTGCGGCCGTTCTTCGGCACCGGTGTGCTGGGCGGATTCACCACCTTCTCGACGTACGCCGTTGACATCCGCAAGCTCTTCGACGAGGACCGTCCCGGCACGGCCCTGGCCTACCTCGCCGCGACCCTGTTCGCGGCGCTTGTCGCGGTCCGGCTGGCAGCCACGGCCACCCGCCGCGTTCTCCTGTGGAGGCAGCGATCGTGGAGGCGGCGATGACGAGACCGAACGGCACTGCCCTGCGGCTGACCGTCTTCGTCGGCGAGAGCGACACCTGGCACCGCAAGCCCCTCTACACGGAGATCGTGCACCGCGCCCGCGCGGCCGGTCTCGCGGGAGCCAGCGTCTTCCGCGGGATCGAGGGCTTCGGCGCCTCCTCGCTGATCCACACCTCCCGGCTGCTGTCGCTCAGCGAGGACCTGCCGGTCGCGGTCGTCGTCGTGGACACCGAGGAGCGGGTGCGGGCCTTCCTGCCCGAGCTCGACGAGCTGGTCAAGGAGGGCCTGGTGACCCTCGACCCCTGCGAGGTCATCCGGTACGTCGGCCGGGGCGGGGACCGGGCAGAGAACCAGGGCGATCCGGACATGAAGGGTAAGAAGTCGTTGTGAACTGGCTGGTGGTCGTCGTCGGCGGCATGATCGGCGCCCCGCTCCGCTACCTGACCGACCGCGCGGTACAGGCCCGGCACGACTCGCTCTTCCCCTGGGGCACCTTCGTCGTCAACATCGGCGGCTGTCTGATCCTGGGCGTGCTCACCGGCGCCGCCACCGTCGGTCCCGACCTGCGACTGTTCCTGGGGACGGGTTTCTGCGGAGCGCTGACGACGTACTCGACGTTCTCGTACGAGACGCTGCGGCTGACCGAGACCGGCGCGGGCCTCTACGCCACCGTCAACGCCGTCGCGAGCGTGGCGGTGGGTCTCGGGGCCGCGTTCGCCGGGGTCGCGATAGGCCGGTGGGCTTGGTCGTAGGCGGTCCGGCCGGCTCCACGCCTGGTAGGACTGTGTACGACACCGGAGCGTCCACAACGCCGTCGACCGATTCGTCTCCTCAGAACTGGATTCCATGAGCGCCATCTCCGTCGGCCAAGCCGTCGTCCTCGGAGCCGTCGAGGGAGTGACCGAGTTCCTCCCCGTCTCCTCAACCGGCCATCTGAAGATCACCGAGGGCCTGATGGGCATCAAGGTCGACGACGACGCCGTCGTCGGGTTCTCGGCCGTCATCCAGGTCGGGGCGATCGCCGCCGTGCTCGTGTACTTCCGCAAGGACATCGTGCGGATCGTCACCGCCTGGTTCCGCGGGCTGCGCAGCCGCGAGGAGCGGTACCACCACGACTACAAGTTCGCCTGGTGGGTGATCTACGCGACGATCCCGATCGTCGTCGTGGGCCTCGCCGCCAAGCCGCTCATCGAGGGCCCGCTGGCCTCGCTCCGGGTGGTCGCGGGTTCGCTGATCGTCGGCAGCGGCGTGATGTGGGCGGCCGACCAGATGGGCCGCCACAAGCGCGGCGAGGACGACACCTCGTTCAAGGACGCGATGCTGGTCGGCAGCTCCCAGATCCTCGCGCTGCTCTTCCCCGGCTTCTCCCGCTCCGGCGCCACCATGTCCACCGCGCTCATGCTCGACCTGGACCGGGTGGCCGCCACCCGGCTGTCGTTCTTCCTCGGCATCCCCGCCCTGACCGGCGCCGGCATCTACGAGCTGAAGGACGCCCTGGGCACGGGGGCCGGCGCGGCGCCCCTGGCCGTCGGCACGGCGGTGTCGTTCGTGGTCGCCTACGCCTCCATCGCGTGGCTGCTGAAGTTCGTCGCCAAGCACTCCTTCAACGCGTTCGTCATCTACCGGCTCGTCGTCGGCGTGGCGCTGTTCGGGCTGCTGGCCGCCGGGGTCCTCGACAGCTGACCGGGCCCGGCGGCCGGTCGGGGAATCCCCTCGTCATCCCCCTCAGGGGGCGGGAAGGTGCCTTTCAGGCTCCCCGCCCCCTGAATTTTCTGTTTCAGGGCACGTCTTGACAGCGGCGGCAGCGCACCCGGAGTATCACTCCCGTGAACCTGTCAGACAGCCAGACAGGTGGAGCGGGGCCGCGGCGCGTCAGCGCGATGGAAGCGGTCCTCACCCACCTCCGCGGCGCCATCGAACGCGGCCGCTACGCCATCGGTGACAAGCTCCCTTCCGAGGCGGAGCTCTGCCGCACCCTCGAGGTGTCCCGGCCCGTCCTGCGGGAAGCCCTGCGCGCCCTGCAGACGATGGGCCTGACCGTCGCCAAGACGGGCAAAGGCACCTTTGTGATCGCGAACACCGTGGAGGACCCCACCTTCGGCGACTACGCGGCCAGCGACCTGCTCGAGGTGCGCCGGCACGTCGAGGTCCCGGTCGCCGGGTACGCGGCGCTGCGCCGCACCCCGGAGAACCTGGACCACCTGGCGCATCTGCTCGACCGCATGGAGCGGGAGACGGACACCACCGCGTGGGTCGCGATGGACACCCTCTTCCACCTGGCCGTCGCCGAGGCCGCCCAGAACCCGGTGTTCCGCCGGGTCATCGAGGAGATCCGGGACGCACTGGCGCGTCAGTCGGCCTTCCTCAACGAGCTGGGCGGACGGCGCGAGCAGTCCAACCGCGAGCACCGGGCGATCGTCGAGGCGCTGATCGACGGTTCCGAGCCCGACGCGGTGGAGGCCATGAGCCACCACCTCGACCGCGTCGAGACGACCCTCACCGACATCGTGCGCGCCCCGCGCACGGACACCCCTCTGGAAGGCGGACCCGCGGCGTGAGCGACCAGCACCTCAAAGACGAGACGCGCCCCTCGACCCGTCACGTCGACGCCGGAGACGAGGGCTACAGCAAGTCGCTGAAGTCCCGCCACGTCAACATGATCGCCATCGGCGGCGCCATCGGCACCGGCCTCTTCCTCGGCGCCGGCGGGCGGCTCGCCGACGCCGGCCCGTCCCTCTTCATCGCCTACGCGGTCTGCGGAATCTTCGCCTTCCTCGTGGTGCGCGCCCTCGGCGAACTCGTGCTGTACCGGCCCTCCTCCGGCGCCTTCGTGTCCTACGCCCGCGAGTTCATGGGCGAGAAGGGCGCGTACACGGCCGGCTGGATGTACTTCCTGAACTGGGCCACCACCGGCATCGCCGACATCACGGCGGTGGCCACCTACACCCACTACTGGGGCATGTTCTCCGACATACCCCAGTGGGTGATCGCGCTCATCGCCCTGGCCGTGGTCCTCACCGTGAACCTGATCTCGGTGAAGATCTTCGGCGAACTGGAGTTCTGGTTCGCCATCGTCAAGGTCAGCGCACTGGTGATCTTCATGTGTATCGGCATCTTCCTGCTGGTCACGCAGCACCCGGTGGACGGCGCGACCCCCGGCCCTTCCCTCATCACCGACAACGGCGGCATCTTCCCCAGCGGTCTGCTGCCCATGCTGCTGATCATCCAGGGCGTCGTCTTCGCCTACGCCTCCGTCGAGCTGGTCGGCGTCGCCGCCGGTGAGACCGAGAACCCCGAGAAGATCATGCCGAAGGCGATCAACTCGATCATGTGGCGCGTGGGTCTGTTCTACGTCGGCTCGGTGGTCCTGCTGTCGATGCTGCTGCCGTGGAACAAGTACACGTCCGGCGAGAGCCCCTTCGTGACGGTCCTCTCCAACATCGGCATCCCCGCGGCGGGCGGGGTGATGAACCTCGTCGTCCTCACCGCGGCCATGTCCTCGCTCAACTCCGGCCTGTACTCCACCGGCCGCATCCTGCGCTCCATGGCGATGTCCGGCTCCGCGCCGAAGTTCACCGGCGTGATGAGCCGCAGCCATGTCCCGTACGGCGGCATCCTGCTCACCAGCGGTATCTGTGTGCTGGGCGTCGGCCTCAACTTCGTGGTCCCGGCGGACGCCTTCGAGATCGTGCTCAACTTCGCGGCGATCGGCATCCTCTCCACCTGGGGCATGATCATGATCTGTCACCTGCTCTTCTGGCAGAAGACCCAGAAGGGCGAACTGACCCGGCCCCACTACCGGCTGCCGGGCTCCCCCTGGACCGAACTCGTGACGCTGTTCTTCCTCGCCTCGGTCCTGGTCCTCATGTACGCCGACGGCGGCGCCGGACGCACCACCGTGCTGTGCCTGCCGCTGATCGTCGCCGCGCTGGTCGCCGGGTGGTACGCCATCCGCCGCAACCTCGCGCGCACCTCAGCCAAGGCCGACGCGTGACCCCGTCGCCGGCCGCCGACCACCCACCAGTGATGCAGGCAGTGATGTACAGCAGTTCCCTCGCCGACGCCCCCGCGATCCGCGAACCCCTCCACGCCCCCGTCGCCCACCTCGTCCGCGGCGGGGTGACCGAGGGCATCCACTACGGCTCCGTCGTCGTCCTCGGCGCGGGCGGCGAGATCGAGCTCCAGCTCGGCGACGTCGAGGCCGCCTTCTATCCGCGTTCGGCGCTCAAGCCCGTCCAGGCCGTCGCCATGGTCCGGGCCGGGCTGCCGCTCGACGGCGAACTGCTCTCGCTCGCCGCCGCCAGTCACTCCGGCGAGGAACGCCACCTCGCCGGGACCCGGCGGATCCTCGAGCTGGCGGGCGTCTCGGAGGACGACCTGCGCAACGTCACGGACCTGCCGTACGACCCGGCGGTCCGCGACGGGTGGATACGGGAGGGCCGCGCGCCCTCCCGACTGGCCCAGAACTGCTCCGGCAAGCACGCGGCCATGCTGTACACCTGCAGGCTCAACGGCTGGCCCCTGGACGACTACCTCGACCCGAAGCACCCGCTCCAGCAGGCGATCGCCGAGATCGTCGAGGACCTCACCGGACAGCGGATCGCACGGGTCACCGTCGACGGCTGCGGCGCCCCCCTGTTCTCGGTCTCCCTGCACGGTCTCGCCCGGGCCGCCGCCCGCGTCACCGCCTCCGCGCCCGGCACTCCCGAGGCGCGGGTGGCCGACGCGATGCGCGAGCACGCCGAGATGGCGTCCGGCTCCGGCCGGGACGTGGCCGCGCTGATGCGGGCCGTCCCCGGCCTGCTGGCGAAGGACGGTTTCGAGGGCGTCGAGGTCGCCGCGCTCCCGGACGGCCGAGCCGTCGCCGTCAAGATCTCCGACGGCGCGAACCGTGCCCGCGTCCCGGTCACCGCGGCCGCCCTCGTCCGCGCCGGTGTGGACCCCGCCCTGCTCACCGGGTTCGCGGGCGAACCCCTCCTCGGCGGCGGCGAACCGGTCGGCTGCGTCCGCCCGGTCCGCGCGCTGGACCCGGTCACCGTGCGCGCCTGCGCCTGACGGACACGGACGACCGAGGCGGCCGCGCCCGGCCCCTGCGGGCACCCGACCGGCCCCCGGGCCGCGTTCGGCTCCGCCGCGCCCGGCGCGTCCGTCACGTGCCGGGCCACCGGTACGCCGTTCGCCGGGCGTCGTTCGTCGGCACGCCGTGCGTCTTCGTGCGCTGTGGTCGGGCGACGCGTCGGAACCCGGTCGCCTCGCGCGGCCGGCCCTGAACCACCGGTCCGGTCACCGCCGGGCGGGTGCATCGACCGGCTCGGGCGGGCGTCACCCCGTACCGCCCGAGCCGGCCGCCTTCCCACCGGACGACCCCCGCTCCACTCGACCCTCACCCTCGGAAAGAGGCAGCACCCTCATGACCGCCGCCGTCACCCGCAGCGAACACGACCTGCTCGGAGACCGGGACGTCCCGGCCGACGCGTACTGGGGCGTCCACACCCTGCGCGCCACGGAGAACTTCCCCATCACCGGGACGCGGATCTCCGCCTACCCGCACCTCGTCGACGCCCTCGCCGCCGTCAAGGAGGCCGCCGCCCTCGCCAACGAGGAGCTCGGCCTGCTCGCGCCGGACAAGGCGGCCGCCATCGTCGCCGCCTGCCGTGAGATCCGCGCGGGGAAGCTGCACGAGCAGTTCGTCGTCGACGTCATACAGGGCGGCGCGGGCACCTCGACCAACATGAACGCCAACGAGGTCGTCGCCAACCGCGCGCTGGAACTGCTCGGCCGTGCGAAGGGCGAATACCGGTACCTGCACCCCAACGAGGACGTCAACCTCGGCCAGTCGACGAACGACGTCTACCCCACCGCGGTCAAGGTCGCGACCGTCTTCGCCGTGCGCGGTCTGCTCAAGGCCATGGCCGTCCTCCAGGACGCCTTCGCCCGCAAGGCCGTCGAGTTCCGCGACGTGCTCAAGATGGGCCGTACGCAGTTGCAGGACGCGGTCCCGATGACGCTCGGTCAGGAGTTCTCGGCCTATGCCGTCATGATCGACGAGGACCGCAACCGTCTTGACGAGGCCGTCCAGTTGATCCATGAGATCAACCTGGGTGCCACGGCCATCGGCACCGGCCTCAACGCCCCCGCCGGATACGCCGAGGCCGCCCGCCGCCACCTCGCCGAGATCACCGGGCTGCCGCTGGTCACCGCGGCCAACCTGGTCGAAGCCACCCAGGACTGCGGCGCGTTCGTCCAGATGTCCGGCGTGCTCAAGCGGGTCGCGGTCAAGCTCTCCAAGAGCTGCAACGATCTGCGGCTGCTGTCCTCCGGGCCGCGGGCCGGCCTCGGCGAGATCAACCTGCCGCCCGTGCAGGCCGGTTCGTCCATCATGCCGGGCAAGGTCAACCCGGTGATCCCCGAGGTCGTCAACCAGGTCGCCTTCGAGGTGATCGGCAACGACGTCACCATCACCATGGCCGCCGAGGCCGGACAGCTCCAGCTCAACGCCTTCGAGCCGATCATCCTGCACTCCCTGTCGGAGTCCATCACCCACCTGCGCGCCGCCTGCCTCACCCTCGCCGAGCGCTGCGTGGACGGCATCACCGCCAACACCGAGGCGCTGCGCGCGAGCGTCGAGAACTCCATCGGCCTGGTCACCGCCCTCAACCCGCACATCGGGTACACGGCGGCCACCGACATCGCCAAGGAGGCCCTCGCCACCGGCCGCGGGGTCGCCGAACTCGTCCTGGAGAAGGGCCTGCTGCCCGCCGAGCGACTCGCCGACCTGCTGCGCCCCGAAATCCTGGCGGGCAGCGGCGCCCCCCTCGTCTGACCCCCCTCGCTGGACACCCGTCACCCGCGACGACGCGCCAGGACCGGCACGGAGGCACAATAGTGATCATGACAACGACGCCGTCCCGTGCCTTCCAGCCGGTCCTGGACCGCATCGCCGAGGAGATGGAACGCACCCCCGGGCGGGGCCGTCCGGCCGACTACATCCCGGCCCTCGCGGCCTGCGACCCGCGCCGCTTCGGCATGGCCGTCGCGGAGCCGGACGGCACGGTGTACGGCGTGGGGGACTGGCGGGAGCCGTTCTCCACGCAGTCCCTCACCAAGGTCTTCACCCTCGCCCTGGACCTGGCCCGCGAGGGCGACGAACTCTGGGAGCACGTGGGCCGCGAGCCCTCGGGCAACCCCTTCAACTCCCTGATCCAGCTGGAATACGAGAACGGCATCCCGCGCAATCCCTTCATCAACGCGGGCGCGCTGGTCGTCACCGACCGGCTCCAGACCCGCACGGGGGACGCCGCGGGCGAACTCCTCGGCTTCCTGCGTACGGAGAGCGGCAACCCCACGCTCGGTTTCGACGAGGAGGTGGCCGCCTCCGAGGCCGCGCACGGCGACCGCAACGCCGCCCTCGCCCACTTCATGGCGTCCTACGGCAACATCGACAACCCGGTACCGGTCCTCCTCGACCAGTACTTCCGGCAGTGTTCCCTCACCGCCTCCTGCGCCGACCTCGCCCTGGCCACCGGCTTCCTCGCCCGGCACGGCGTCCGCGCCGACGGCACCCGGCTGCTCACCGGCAGCCAGGCCAAGCAGGTCAACGCGGTGATGCTGACCTGCGGCACCTACGACGCGGCCGGCGACTTCGCCTACCGGGTCGGCCTGCCCGGCAAGAGCGGCGTGGGCGGCGGCATCATCGCCGTCGTACCGGGCCGCTGCACGCTGTGCGTGTGGAGCCCGGGTCTGGACGAACGGGGCAACTCGGTGGCGGGAGTCGCCGCCCTGGACCGGTTCACGACCCTGACCGGGGTGTCGGTGTTCTGAGCCCGCGGTTCGCACAGCGGGACCGTCCGGGCCCCGCGGCGCTCATCGCCACGGCGCCCGGCTCCCACGGCGCCCGGCTCCCGCGGCGCCCGGCTCCCGCGGCGTCCGACTCACACGGCGTCCGGCTCCCGCGGCGTCCGGCTCCCGCGGCGTCCGGCTCCCGCGGCGTCCGACTCACACGGCGGTCACGCGCAGGCCGCCGCCAGGCAGGCGCGATGTCGCTCCGCGGTCACCCGGGGCGGACACCATGACAGCATGCTGACCAAGGCCTTTCCCATCGATCTTTGGCGTTGCCAGGTTCTGGGCCTGGCCGGGACCGCCTGTCTCGCGCTCGGCGGCGAGACGGCCGGCGCGCTGCCCGCCCGGGAGCTCCTGGCCCCGTCCTCGGTGCACGCCGTGCTCGGCCTGGTCGGCGTGTACTTCGGGCTGGTGCTGCTGACCGCGGCCTGGATCCTGCTGGGCACGCTGGTGCGTGGCGCGGATCCGCCGACCCCCCGCGCCCTCGTCCTGGTCCTCGCCGTCTGGGCGGCGCCACTGCTGATCGCGCCGCCGCTGTTCAGCCGGGACGTGTACAGCTATCTGGCGCAGGGCGCCATGGTGGACGCGCACCTCGACGTGTACGCGCACGGTCCGGCGCGGCTCGGCGGTCCGCTCGCCGACGAGGTCGCCCCGCTGTGGCGGAACACCGCAGCCCCGTACGGCCCGGTCTTCCTCGCCGTCGCCGCCGCCCTGTCCGGACTGACCCGGGGTGCGCTGTCCGCCGGACTCCTCGGCATGCGGTGCGTCGCGCTGGCGGGCGTGGCGCTGATGACGGCCGCCCTGCCCCGCCTCGCCCGGCACAGCGGAGCCGACCCGGCCGCCGCGCTCTGGCTCGGCGTACTGAATCCGCTGGTGCTGCTGCATCTGGTGGCCGGCGCCCACAACGACGCGATCATGCTGGGCCTGCTCGGTGTCGGGCTGGTGGCCGCGCTCGGCCGGCGCCCGGTGCTCGGGGCCGTCCTGGTCACCCTGGCGGCCCTGGTCAAGGCGCCCGCCGCGCTGGGTCTCGTCGCGATCGTGGTCCTGTCGCTGCGGGCGGGCCGGCGCCCGGTCAGGACCCTGCTGGGCACGGGGGCCGCGGCCGCCGCCACCACGGTCGTGGCGACCGCCCTCGCGGGCACCGGCTACGGCTGGACAGCCGCCCTGGACACACCCGTCTCCGCGCAGAACTGGGCGCTCACCAGCCTGCTGGGCCGGGCCACCCGTGCTCTCCTGGAGGGCCTGGGCAGCGACCTCGCGCCCTGGGCGGTGCCCGTCTGGCACGCCCTGGGTCTCGCGGTCACCGCCGTCGCCCTCGTCGTCATCTGGTGGCGGCTGCGTCGGCGCCCGGTGTACGCGCTCGGCCTGAGTCTCGCCACGGTGGCCGCGTTCGGCCCGGCGATCCGCCCCTGGTACGCGCTGTGGGGTCTGTTCCTCATCGCCGCGGCGGCCCCGGACACCCTGATACGCCACCGGACGGCGGCCGTCGCGGGCGTCCTCGCCCTCGCCGTCCTGCCCGACGGAGGGCCCGCCGACACGGGCCGCCTCGTCCTGGCCGTGTGCGGTGGCGCGCTGGCCGTGGTCGTCCTGTGGCAGGCCCACCTCGCGGCTCAGGCGCGGACCGCCCTGGGGCGTACGGCGTGAGACCTCGTCAGTTCCGTGGGGTGAGACCGCCCCGCACCGACCGCGGCCGCCTCCTGTTGCTCCTCGCGCTCGTCGCCGTCGTCACCGTCTTCACCGCGACGGTGCCGCTGCTGCGCGACTGGTTCGACCTGCGCGTCTACCACGGCACCGTCAACAGCTGGATCCACGACGGCGGCCGGGTCTACGACTACCGGGTACCGGGCACGCCGTACGGCTTCACCTATCCCCCGTTCGCGGCCGTCGTCATGCTGCCGATGGCGCTGGTCGGGCTGCGCACCGCGATCGTGACCGCCCTGCTGCTCAATCTTGCGGCGCTGGCGTTCGCGGTACGGGTGTGCGTCGGCCCCCGGTGGCGGCGGTACGGCTGGTACGGAGCCGGTCTCGCCGCCTGCGCTCTCGCGCTCTTCGAACCGCTGCGCGACACCCTCAGCTTCGGCCAGGTCAACCTGCTGCTGCTCGCCCTGGTGCTGGCCGACGCCGGGCTGCTCGCGTCCGGGCGGACCCGCTGGGCCGGGGCCGGCATCGGCCTGGCGGCGGCCGTCAAGCTCACGCCCGCGCTCTTCATCGCACTGCTGCTGGTCGCCCGGCGGTGGCGGACGGCCGCGGTGGCCACGACCGTGGCGGCGGCCGCCACCGCGCTCGCGGCCCTGGTCGCCCCGGACGCCTCGCGCTTCTACTGGACGCGGGCCCTGTGGGACACGAGCCGGGTGGGCCGGCTCGACTACGTCTCCAACCAGTCGCTCCAGGGCGTCCTGGCACGGCTGGGCGTGGAGAGCCGGGCGGTCTGGGCGGTGCTGGTACTGGCCGCCCTGGGCTGGTGGGCGTGGCGGGCCCGGAGGGCGGTCGCCGCGCGGGACTGGCAGGCGGCCTTCGCCCTGACCGGCCTCACCGCCTGTCTGGTCAGCCCCGTGACGTGGGTGCACCACCTGGTGTGGCTGCTGCCGTCCTTCGTGGTGCTGATCCGCGCGGGGCGCCCACGGGTCGCGGGCGCCCTGTACGCCGTGCTGTGCACCAGCGTGGTGTGGCTGTGGTTCGACGACGCGTCCGGTGTCGGCGGTTTCCTCGGCAGCAACGTCTACACCTGGATCACGCTCGGCCTGCTGCTGTGGCTGCCCGTCGGTCATCCTCCCGAAGGGCGGCGGCCGGCGAGCCGCAGCACGAGCGCCACGGCTGCCCCGCCCAGCGCGGCGGCGCCCGCGATCAGGGCCGCCTCCGGCCAGCCGGGAGGGTCGGCGGCAGCGACGGCCACGGCGACCGTGGCTCCGGCCGGGGGAGAGGCGGAGGCGGAGGCCGAGGCGGGCACCCGTTCGGCCTCCGGGCCCGGCCCCGGTACCGGCCGCGGCCGGAGGGGGGCCGCCAGCGCGTCCAGCGAGCCCACCGGATCCACCCGCCCGGCGGCCGCGAACCCCCAGTCCAGCAACGCGCGCGCCTCTTCGTAGACCTCGAACCCGCCGCCCGCCTGAGGGTTCATCACCGTCACGACGAGGGTGCGTCCGCCCTGACGGGCGGCCGCGACCAGGGTGTTGCCGGCGTTGCTGGTGTAGCCGTTCTTGATCCCGATCAGCCCCGGGTACGGCTCGACACCGTCCGCCCCGGTCAGCAGCCGGTTGGTGTTGGCGATCCCGTAGGACCAGTCCCCGTCCCCGGGGAAGCTCGCCTCCGCGGTGCCGCAGTACCGCGCGAAGTCCGCGTTGCGCAGCCCCGCCCGCCCGAACACCGCCAGGTCGTACGCGGAGGACACCTGGCCCGGGGTGTCGTAGCCGTCGGGCGACAGCACATGGGTGTCCAGGGCGCCCAGGGAGCGCGCCTTGGCCTGCATCCGGGTGGCCGTGGCGTGCCAGCCGCCGCTGAGGGCGGCCAGCACGTGCACGGCGTCGTTGCCGGAGTTGAGGAACACTCCGCGCCACAGGTCGGCGACCCGGTACGTGTGTCCCGCGGCGACTCCGACGAGGCTGCTGCCGGGCCCTACGCCGCTGAGCTCCTCCTCGCTCACCCGGTGCCGGATCTCGCCGGGCAGGACCGGCAGCACCGTGAGGGCGAACAGGGTCTTGAGGGTGCTTGCCGGGGGCAGTCTGCGGTGCGCGTTCGACGCGGCGAGCACCTCACCCGTCTGCGCGTCGGAGACCAGCCAGGACAGCGCCGAGACGTCGGGGACCTCGGGGGCGCCACGGCGGGGTCTGACCTGCGTCCCGGAGCGGTAGAGGACGGACGGCCGGGGCGCCGTCGCCTGGGGGCCGCCCGGCCCACCCGGTCCCCCCGGCGTTCCGGGGTCCGCGCCGGCCGGGTCGGCGGCCGCGGCGGGGCCGAGGGCGAGGACGCCCGCCACACAGAACGCGCACGCCGTCGCAACGGCCCGGGAGGAGAATCCGATCGTCATACGATCAACGTAGGAATGAACCCGGCATTCCCCGCGCTGCCCGTGCCGGACACGGGGGTGCGTGCACTCGGATGCCGCACGCCGCGCCCTATGCGGCGGGCAGGGTCGGCTGGATGCGGCGCAGAAAGGCCATGTTGTCCGGCGTCTCGCGCATCCGCTCCAGGAGCGTCTCCAGGTTCGCCTGGCCGTCCCGGGTCTGCAGGGCCCGGCGCAGACCGCGTACGGCGGTCAACTCGCCCGGGGAGTAGAGGAGTTCCTCGCGCCGGGTGCCGGAGCCGTTGATGTCGACGGCCGGGAAGACCCGGCGGGAGGCCGGTTCGCGGTCGAGGCGGAGCTCCATGTTGCCGGTGCTCTTCAGTTCCTCGAAGTAGAAGTCGTCGGCGCGGGAGCCCGTTTCGACGAGGGCGGTGGCGAGGACGGTGAGCGAGCCGCCCTCCTCGGCCGCCCGTGCGGCGCCGAAGAACCGCTTGGGGCCGATCAGCGCGGTCGCGTCCACACCGCCGCTGAGGGTGCGGCCCCCGGCGGCGGCCGCGTTGTTGTGGGCCCGGCACAGCCGGGTGAGCGAGTCGAGGAGGATCACGACGTCCTCTCCCGCCTCGACGAGCCGCTTGGCCCGCTCGATGACGAGTTCGGCCAGCGCGATGTGCTGCCTGGGCGCCCGGTCGAACGTCGAGGCGTACACCTCGCCGCGCACGGAGCGCCGCATGTCGGTGACCTCCTCGGGCCGCTCGTCGAGCAGGACGACCATCAGCCGCGCCCCGGGATGGTTCCCGGCGACGGCGGCGGCGATCTGCTGGAGCAGCACGGTCTTGCCCGTCTTCGGCGGGGCGACGATCAGTCCGCGCTGGCCCTTGCCGATCGGCGCGACGAGATCCGTGACCCGCCCGGCGAGGCCGGCCGCCGGATGTTCCAGGCGGAGCCGCTCGTGCGGGTGGACGGGTGTGAGGTCGCGGAAGTGACGACGGGTGCGCAGTTCCTCGGGCTCACGGCCGTTGACGCGGGCGACCTCGGTGAGGGCGCGCTGGGTACCGCGCACCCCTTCGACGAGGTCGCCCCTGCGCAGTCCGTGACGGCGGATCAGCGCGGCCGGGACCTGGAGGTCGGCGGATGTGGGCAGGCAGTCGACGGGGCGCAGGTGCCCCTTCCCGCCGGCGTCGATGTCGAGGACACCGGCGGCGACCCGGGCCGGGGGCTGCTGCTGTACAGGGGGGTGTTCGAGAGTGGTGGTCATGGTGGTCGGTCCTTTCGAGGACGCAAGGCATGAGACATGCGAAGAGGGGGGAGCAGCCGCGAAGGGAGGGCGCACGGCGCGCCTCGGGCGGCGGGAACAGCACCTCGGCCACGGCGGTACACAACCGTCGGTGAGGTGGTGCGGGAAAGCCGCTGTACCGGTCGGAAACGACGGGTGATGCGGCGAACTGCGGATAACTCGCACCGGCGCCCACAAGCGGGGCGTACACAAGTGCTACCGGCACTCTAGCACGCCGGTCGGTCCCGATGGCGTCAACGCGCCCATGGCGACGGTTGTTCCCCATGGCGCGGCAACCTCCCGCAGGGCGACGTGGAGGTGCTGTGCGGCCCCGTGGCGAGCATGTCGTCCGGCGCCGCCGGCCTGGCCGGTGGCGCGACCGGCCTGGTGCGTGCGTTCGGCTGGTCCGCAGGGGGAGCCGGACCGACGGCGCGAACAGGAGGGGCCGGGTGAAAGTCCCGGCCTCATCCGGGTTCCATCGCAGATGTCCCCGGAGGGTAACGATCCGTAACAGTAGGGGACTTGACCTCTATTTCTGCATTATCTTCACGTCATGTCCACGCCGCCTCAGCCCCCGCAGCAGCCGGAGCAGCCGTCCGACGCGCCGGCCCAGCCGAGCGCGTACCCCTATCCGCATCCGCAGTCGCCGGCCCCCGGCGGGCCGTTGGGTTTCCCGCCGGCGGCGCCCGCGACCCAGGCCGGCCGGCCGAGCGTCTATGCCCAGCCGACCCTGGTCGGGCAGCCCGCGCAGCCCCAGCCGGTCAATCCGTACCTCCAGCAGGGTCCGTACCCCGTGGTCGGCCCGCCGCCGGGAAGCGGCGGCGGTGGCGGTGGCGCGGGGAAAGCCGTCCTGTGGGGCGCCGTCGGAGCGGTGCTGGCGTCCGCGGCCTGGGCGGCCGGCGTCTTCCTGATCGGCGCCGAGGACGACCCGGACCTGCGCGGATACTCGGCGCCCTCGAACCTGTGCAACTCCACGGACTACTCGTCCTTCAAGGAGGAGTACCCGGACAACGACACCTCCCCGACGCACAACAGCCTCAAGGACGACGCCCTCGACGAGGGCCTGTGCAGCATCAGCCTGAAGAAGACCACGTCCAGCTACGCGGACGCCTACCTCTACTCCCAGCTGGACCTGCACAAGAAGACCGATCCCGGACCGGAGTTCACCGCGGCCTGGAAGAACTACGCGGACAGCCACACGGGTTACGACGTGGAAGCCGTCACGGGCATAGGCGACGAGGCCTATCTCGTCAGCAACGACACCACGTCCGGGTCGTCGAGCGGATCCCTCTACGCCACGCTCGCCGTGCGGGACGGCTGGGTGACGTACACGATGAGTTACAGCGCCTACTACTCCTCGTACGACGACGACAAGGACCCGCCGACGCTCGAAGAGGTCACCGGCTACCTGAAGACGGACACCAGGACGACCCTGGAGGATCTCGGGGGCTGAGGCCCGGCCAGGGCAGGTCGCACCGCACGGCGGCCGGCACGCGGGCATGCGCCTCAGCGGCCGGCCTCCGGCGCGTCCAGCGCGTACACACCGGGTTCGCGGCCGCCATCGGCGGGTCTCGAAGGCGCTGCGCGGCAGGAGGGTGCCCTGGCCGTCGGCGGGCCGCCGACGGCCCTCACGGCGGGTGCGGCCTGTGCGGGAGCCCTCCCCCTCGCGGTGGCCTGACGTCAGGAGGCGGAGGCCGACCGGGCCTCCGCCTCCTTCAGGATCTGGTCGAACCGGGCCCCCATCGCCGCCGCGAGAGCCTGGGCGCCCGACAACGGGCGGACCATGACCGTGAGTTCGTCGATGAGCCCCTCCTCGTTCAGGTGGATGAAGTCGCAGCCGGTCAGCTCACGCTCGCCCACCCGGGCCCGGAACACCAGCGCGTGGTCACGCCCGTCGCCCCCGTCGAGCTCCCGCTCGTAGCGGAAGTCCTCGAAGACCCGCGTCACCGCCCGCAGGATCGACGCGGTGATCGCCTTGCCCGGGTACGGCTTGAACACGACCGGGCTGGTGAACACCACGTCCTCGGCCAGCAGCGCCTCGACGGCGTCGAGATCGCCGGCCTCGACCGCCTCGCGGAACGCGCGCATCGGATCACCTCATCGCGTGATTGGTAAATTTGTTGAGTAGGTGTCGATGACAATAATCGCCTCCTGCTACCGTGTCCATATGTCCCTCAAGTACGCCGTCCTGGCCGCCCTCCTGGAAGGCGAGGCCTCGGGCTACGAACTGTCGAAGGTCTTCGACGTCTCCCTCGCGAACTTCTGGCCCTCCACCCCGCAGCAGCTCTACCGCGAACTGGAGCGCCTCGCGCGGGACGGCCTGATCGAGGCACGCGTGGTGCAGCAGGAACGCCGGCCGAACAAGAGGATGTTCACCCTCACCGACGCGGGCCGCGCGGACCTGGACGCCTTCGCCGCCACCCCGCCGCGGCGGCCCACCGCCGTCCGCGACGAACTCCTCATCAGGATCCAGGCGATGGACGGCGTGGACCCCGAGGTGACCCGCGCGCTGGTCGAGGAGCGCAGGAGCTGGTCCCGCGCCAAACTCGACCGCTACCTGCGGGTGCGTGACCGCCTCCTGGACGGACGCACCGAGGACGCGTACCTGACCGAGGCCGACCGGATCGGCCCCTATCTGACGTTGATGGCCGGCATCGGCTTCGAGGAGACGAACCTGGCCTGGTGCGAACGCGCTCTGCTGCTCCTGAAGCGGCGGACGGCCGTAGGCTGACGCGGATGTTCAGTCCCGAAGGCCCCACCCTGCGCGAACTCGCCGTCCAGGCCCTGTCGTCCGTCGAGCACGGCTACGACCTCCTCGCGCCGAAGTTCGACCACACGCCCTTCCGCACCCCGGACGCCGTCCTGGACGCGGTCGCCTCGGCCCTGAAGGACTCCGGCCCGTACGAGGACGGCCTCGACCTGTGCTGTGGCACGGGCGCGGGGGCCGAGGTCCTGGCGTCGGTGTGCCGGGGGAGTGTGACGGGCGTCGACTTCAGCGCCGGCATGCTGGCACAGGCGCGCCGGCGCACCCGTCAGGCGGGCCCCCGGGTGTCCTGGGTGCGCGCGGACGCCCGCGCCCTGCCGTTCGACGCCGCCTTCGACCTCGTCGTCAGCTTCGGCGCGTTCGGGCACTTCCTGCCCCGCGAGCTGCCGGGCCTGTTCGCCGGGGTGCGGACCGCGCTGCGCCCTGGGGGATGCTTCGCGTTCCCCGTCCTGGCCCCGCCGAGGCGCTCCTCACCGGCTTTCTGGATGCTCCTCGGCTTCGACGCCGTGATGCGGGTCCGCAACGCCCTGTGGCGGCCGCCGTTCGTGATGTACTACCGCGCCTTCCGGCTCGCTGACGTGCGGCGCGAACTGGAGCGCGCCGGGTTCCGGGTGGACCTCCGCGCCCTGCCCGAGTTCGGGACGAGGGGCGACGGAAGCCCACGGGTGCGCATGGTCGAGGCGCGCCGGACGGACCGCTGAGACGGTACGCGGAGCCGGTCCGGACGGGATCAGCCTGCCGCGGGCAGCGTGAAGGCGTAGACCAGCGCCTCCCGCCGGGTGTCCACCACCAGGTCGGTGATCTCCAGGGGACGCGCGTACTGGTCGTGCACGCGCCGGGTGACCCGCATCGACGGGTCGTCGTCGAGATGCGTGATGCAGTCCCGGTGGTGCAGCGTCAGTCCGGCCCGCCGCATCCAGTCGTAGGCCCGCCGGAGCTCGGGGGAGGCGCTCGAGTCGGCGCGGTCGCGGTAACGGGCCAGTTCCTCCACCTCCGCCAGGGCGACCGCGGAGAAGGACGTGACGGCCGTACGCAGACCGCGTCCGTCGGCGCGGGCGGACTCGTAGCGGTGCACCAGCGTCGGCCGGTGCGGGGCGAGTCCGAGCGCCTCGGCGTGTGCGGGCGGGGGCGTCTCCCAGCTGACGGCGGCGCGGGCCACCGCCGACGCGTCGTCCGCGGGCCGCGCGCCCACGGGAAAGGCGAGGAACGACGGGGTGCCGAGCGACCCGGCCGGCAGGGCTGCGTGACTGCCCCGCCGGTCGGTCTCGACCAGCCCGTCGCTCCGCAGGACCTCCAGGGCCTGCCGTACGGTCTGCCTGCTGACGCCGAAGTGTCCGGCCAACTGCCTTTCGGCAGGCAGCCGTTCGCCGGGCGCGATGGTGCCCTCGCGCAGCTCGCCGAGCAGCCGCGTGGCGATCCGCCGGTACAGCGGCCCTTCGTCGGGGTGTGGGTGGACATGAGGGGTGGTGGGGGTGGTGCTGCGGGCCATGCCGCGCGCCTCCTGTGGGTGACGTGCCGTGGTCGTGCGGACTCGGTGCGCCACCAGATCTAGCATTGGTCTAAACCAGCAGGGAAGGGCGGGCCGCCCGATCGGCCGAAACCGGACCGCCCCGCGTCTTCCGGGCGCTCGTGCCGCGCCGCCGCTCAGAGCGCGCTGTACAGGGCGTCCACCAACGCCGTCTTCCGCGGGTCGTCGGCTATGTGCGGCCCCATGCGGTTCATCACGTACCCCAGCGACACCCCCGCCTCCGGGTCCGCGAGCCCGCACGAGCCGCCGAAGCCGTCGTGTCCGAAAGCGCGCGGGTTCGGTCCGTACGACCCGTTCGGACCGCTGAGCCACAGCCCGAGCCCGATCTCCGTCTCGTGCGCGAACCCCGCCCCCAGCACCAGGTCCCGGCAGGCGCCCTGTCCCTCGCGCACCCGCTCGGCGGCCTCGGGGGAGAGGACGCGACGCCCGCCGTACGCGCCCCGGCCCGCGAAGATCCCGTAGAGCGCGGCCACCGCCCGCGCCGTGCCGTGGCCGTTCGCCGCCGGGATCTCCGCTGCCCGCCAGCGCGGCGAGTTGGCCTCGCTCGCGCCCGCCACCGGATTGGTCAGGGCGGCGACGGCCGCCGGTGTCAACTGGCTGAAGATCGCGGCCTGTTCGCTGGCCGAGGCGACCGGCGGATGCACCAGCTCGGCCGCCCGCCCGGCTTCCTTCTCCGGCAGCCCGATCGTGAAGTCGACGCCCAGCGGACCGGTCACCTCCCGCTCGAGGAAGGCCCCCGGCAGCAGCCCCGACACCCGTCGCACCACCTCCCCGACCAGGAAGCCATAGGTGAGCGCGTGATAGCCGGACCGGGTGCCCGGCTCCCACCAGGGCTCCGTGGCCGCGAGGCGGGCGGTGGTGAGCTCCCAGTCGTAGAGCTGATCGAGGGAGTGCGGCTCGCGCAGCCCGGACAGACCCGCCCGGTGGGACAGCAGATGCCGGACCAGGACACGCTCCTTGCCCGCCGCGCCGAACTCCGGCCAGTACGCGGCCACTGGAGCGTCGAGGTCGAGCAGCCCCCGGTCGGCGAGGATGTGCGCGCACAGCGCGGTCGGGCCCTTCGACGTGGACCACACGTTGACCACGGTGTCCCGCTCCCACGCGCGCGTGCCGGCCGCGTCGGCCAGGCCGCCCCACAGGTCGGCCACCACCGCGCCGTCGACCGTGACGCTCACCGCGGCGCCCAGCTCGCCCCGGTCCCGGAAGTTCTCCTCGAAGGCCGCGCGGACCGCCGCGAACCGTGGGTCGCAGTGGCCGTGGATCTGTGGCACGTGCTCGGACATGAGGCCTCCGTGGTCCGCCGGAACCCCGGGCCGCTACGGCGCGACCCGGGCTCCCCGAACGTACCGACTGGTCGGACTGGAGGGAAGTGCGCCCGAACAGGTCCTGGATCACAGTCCTGGATCACAGCAGAAAGGTGCGTCCCGTCGGCTCCTGGTGGCCCTCCGCCGTGTGCCAGTAGTCCCGTGACTCGACCACCAGCCCGGCCTCGTCGAACCGGACGAAGACACAGCCGGCCAGCGTGCCGGCCGCCCCGTCCTCCTCGGCCAGCACCCGGAACTCCGTCACCGCGACCCGGTCCGCGCCCACGAGCGGGGGCGAGAACCGCACGTCGGTCACCCGTTCCGCCGCGAACGACCAGCGCAGATAGGCCTCCAGCTCGGCCCGCCCCCGGTGCGGCGCGCGGAACGGCATCGACCGGTGGACGCACGTCTCGGCGTACAGCTCCAGCAGTGCCGCCACGTCGTGCGACGCCCAGGCCCGCTCCCACACCCTCGTGAACCGCCCGGCGGCGGCATGTGTGTCCATACGCCGGCCGTCAGGCGTACGACCGCAGCCAGCGCAGCTTGGCCGCCTCCTGGTAAGGGCCGCCGCCCTCATGGTCGTTGAAGTCGTACACCTCGATCTCCTTCTCCTCGTGCGCCCAGGCGTTGAAGGCGGCGAACACCGTCGACGGCGGGCAGGTCTGGTCCTCCAGGGCCGCCGAGAACAGCGCGGGAGCCGAACCCCGCGACGCGAAGTGCACCCCGTCGAAGTACGCCAGGGTGCTCAGGACGTCCTTCGAGCGGCCACGGTGCGTCTTGAGGAACAGGCCTATCTCGCGGTACGGGTGACGGTCCGTCAGGACCGCCGCGCGAGGGAAGTCGCACAGGAACGGCACGTCCGGGGCGATGCCCGCGAGATCCGGTACCAGGCCGCCCACGGCGATCGTGATGCCGCCGCCCTGGCTCCCGCCGATCGCCACGGTCCGTGCCGCGTCGGTCAGCGGGTGGGAGCGGGCCGCCTCGACCGCGCGCACCGCGTCCGTGAACACCCGGCGGTAGTAGTAGTTCTCCGGTGCGTCGATGCCCCGCGTCATGAAACCGGGGTACGAGGGAGCACCGCCGACCGGGTCCGCGGTGCCGCCGCCACCGCCCCAGGCGCTGCCCTGGCCGCGGGTGTCCATGATGAAGTGCGCGCGGCCCGTCGACGCCCACAGCAGATGCTCGTGCGGCAGCCCGCGTCCACCGCCGTAGCCGACGAACTCCACGACCAGCGGCAGCGGTTCCTGCGTCCCGGCGGGCAGCGTCAGCCAGCCCTTGACGGGGTGCCCGCCGAACCCGGCGAAGGTCACGTCGTACACCTGCACCGTGGTCAGGCCCGTGTCGACCGGCTCGAAGCGGGCGTCCAGGTCGTGCTCGCGGGCCTCCTGGAGGGTCTTGGACCAGAACGCGTCGAAGTCCTCGGGCTCGGTGGACGCGCTGCGGTAGCTGCGGAGCTCGTCGTCGGCCAGGTCGAACAGGGGCATGAAGGACCGCCTTTTGTTAAGTGCCCATACGAATGATCACACCGTACGTGGGCACCGTGAGGCCTCGCCAGACCCTGGTCAGGAGCTTCAGGCGGGCCTGCGGCGGGTCCACTGGGGTTCCGTGCGGGCCCACTCCCGCTCCCACTCGCCCAGCCGGTGCCGCATCGCCACCCGGCGGATCACCGCGTGCCCGAACAGCACCACCACGGCCGCACCTCCGGCCGCGCACGCGCCCATGGTGAGGGTGTGCTGCCACACCATGGTGTCGTTCGGCGGCGGTGCGACGTTGCGGCCCCGCGTGTCGAACCAGACGTCCACCATCTCGCCCGCGCGCGTGCCCGCCGGAACCCGTGCGGTGGCCGTCCGCGCGGGCTCACCCGGCGGATTCCACCGCACGGCCACCGTGGACATCTGCTGTCGGACGCCCTCCACCGAGGGCAGGACCTCGGGAGGGTGGCCGACGACCTCGGCCCGGACCCGGTGGCGTTCGGCCCGCAGCCGGTCCGCGACCGCCTGGGCATCGGCATGGCCCCACTGGCCGGCCAGCGCCCCGGCCAGCGGCACGGCGACCAGCAACAGCACGGCGACGAACAGCGCCGTCCACGCCTCCACCACGTCGGACCGGCGTCGCAGCGGGTTCTCCCGCCGGCGCCAGCCACGCACCCGGTCTCGCATGTCGACCTCCTCGCCGTCACGCGTACGAGTGCCCACATGAGCGTCATACCCCGTTCGGAGTACATCGTTTCACGCATCGTTCACGTCGGCCCCTCGGCAGCCGGGGAAGAGGGGGACGAGCGGGGCGGGAGCGGCCCGGTGGGGCGGCCGGGCGGGTCAGCCGAAGCGTTCGATCCGGATGCGGTCGACCGGCTGCCCCGCCTGGACCAGCAGCCGCGAGGCATGCTCGGCGAACGCGTTGGAGCCGCACACGTACGCCTCCCAGCCGCCCGCCGGCTCCTCGGCGAGCAGCGGGGCGAGGTGACGTGCCGAGAGCCGCCCCACGGGCATGCCCTCCGGCGCGCCGCGCGTGAACACGGGCGTCGTCTCGGCGCCGTACTCCCGCGCGTAGATCAGCTCTTCGGGCCCGCGCGCGGACACCAGCAGCCGCAGCGGTACGTCGAGGCCGCGCAGCCGGTGGTGGCGGACCATCGACATCAGCGGGACGACCCCGGAACCGGCGCCGATCAGCAGCGCGGGCCGGTCGCCCGGCCAGGCGAAGAAGCCGCTGAGCGGACCCCGCACCTGGACCTCGTCACCCGGCTCCGCCCTGGTGTGGAACCAGCCCGAGACCTCGCCGCCGTCCACATGGTCCAGGGTCAGCTCGACGTGCCCGTCGTCGTCGGGCGCCGAGGCGATCGAATAGTGGCGCTGGGCGGTGTAGCCGTCGTCGGCGGTCAGCCGCAGCATCAGGTGCTGGCCGGGCAGGTGCCCCGCCCAGGCCGGCACCGCGAACCGGAAGGTGGCCGCGTGCGGGGTCTCACGGCGGACCTCGGTCAGCGTCGCCGTCTGCCACAGGGCCGCGGCCCGGTTGCTCACGGCGATCCGGCCCGGCACCGCGAACCGGGTCGGGGGAGTGAAGGTCTCAGTCACCGGCGTACCTCTGCTCCTCCCACGGGTTGCCCCGCGCGTGATAGCCGTTCTGCTCCCAGAAGCCCGGCTCGTCGTGGTCGAGGAGCCGCAGGCCCGCGATCCACTTGGCGCTCTTCCAGAAGTACAGGTGCGGCACCAGCAGCCGCGCCGGACCGCCGTGCTCGGCCGCGAGGGGCTTCCCGTCGTACTCCCAGGCGATCCACGCCCGGCCGCCGGTCAGGTCGGACAGGGGCAGGTTGGTGGTGTAGCCGGTGTGCGAGTACGCGACGGCGTGGGTCGCGGACGCGTCGGGCCGGACGGCCGCCAGGAACGCGTCCAGGGACACGCCCCCGAACCGCACCCCGAACTTGGACCAGCTGGTCACACAGTGGATGTCACCCTCGTACGCGGACTCCGGCAGCGCGTGCGCCTCGTCCCAGTCCCAGGTGCGGGGCGCCGCCACCAGCCCGTCGACACGGAAGGTCCACTCCGCGGGCGCGAGGTCGGGCGTGACCTCGGCGGACAGCACGGGCCAGTCGTCGCCCGCGTCGTACTGGCCGGGAGGCAGCCCCGGACGGTGGGCACGGGGGCGGCCGGTGAAGCCTCGGGTGACGTTCATGCGGTTCCAGCGGGACGACGGCGGATGTTCACGCAGTCAACCGTACGTGCATGTCAGCCGTGCTCCGCACCCGGTCCGCCCACCGATCATTAAGCCCGTATGAACAGTCCCGCCAGGGGGGAATAGCCGCCTGGCCCCGGCTCTTGCACGTGTCGTTCCGGATCCAGCGGTCCAGCGGTCCGGTGCCAGCGAAGGAGAGTGGGAGCAGATGCCGAAGGCGTACGTCTTCACCCGGTACGGCGGCCCGGAGACCGAGGCCCTCGTCGACCTGGACCGCCCCCGGCCCGGGCCCGGCGAGGTGCTCGTCGAGGTGCGCGCGGCGGGTGTGAACCCCGTCGACTGGAAACAGCGCACGGGGTACCGGCGCCCCGGCGAGAGCGGCGAGCGCGTGTTCCCCGCGGTCCTGGGCAACGAGGTGGCCGGCGTCGTCGTGGAGAGCGGCGAGTCGGTCATCGGGTTCGCGCCCGGCGACGAGGTGTTCGGCACCGCGGTCGCGGGCGGCTACGCCGAGTACGCGCTGCTGGCCGCCGGCATCACCGCGCACAAGCCCGCCGGGCTGTCGTTCACCGACGCCGCGACCCTTCCCGTGGCCGCGGCGACCGCGTACGACGGTGTGCGTCAGCTCGACCTGCCGGCCGGGGCGACCCTGCTGGTCACCGGCGCGGGCGGCGGCGTCGGCGTCGCCGTCGCGCAGATCGCCCGCGCCCGCGGGCTGCGTGTCGTGGGCGTCGCGAGCGAGGGCAAGAAGGACCTCCTCGAGTCGCTGGGCGCCGTGCACGTGCCGTCCGGCCCGGGCTGGGCGGCAGCGGTGCGCCTGACCGCGCCGGACGGTGTCGACGGCGTCTACGACCTCGTCGGCGGCGAGGTGCTGCACGAGGCGGCCGGCCTGGTGCGCGACCGCACCCGGCTGATCACCGCCGGAGCCCCGGCCGAGGAGGTCGAGCGGCTGGGCGGCGCCCGGGTGGCCCGCGCCCGCGACACGGCCGTGCTGCGGGCGGTGGCGGACCTGGTCGTGCGCGGCGAACTGAACCCGCATGTCACCCTGACGTTCCCGCTGGAGCGGGCGGGCGAGGCACTGCGCGAGGTCGAGAACGGCCACGCCCGGGGCAAGGTCGTCCTGGAGATCGGAGCGGACGCATGAGCGCCGTCGAGCCCCCGCACGTCCTCGACAACCCCGCCCTCGCCTCCCTCACCGGCCCGCACGCCCACTTCGCCGAGCGCCGGGGCCGGGTGCTGCGCTACCCCGTCGACGTGTCGCCCTGGCTGGCGCTGCCGGACGAGCCGGACGCGGCCGACTGGGCGGATCTCGCGGCGCTCGCCGGTCCCGGCGCGGAGGTCCCGCTGCCGGGGTTCCGCGGGGAGCTCCCGGCCGGGTGGGAGCTCACCCTCCAGATCGAGGGCGTGCAGTTCGTCGACGACGGGCTGGCCGCCGCACCCGAACCCGAGGCGGTCCGGCTCGGTCCCGCCGACGTGCCCGAGATCCTCGACCTGATCGCCCGCACCCAGCCGGGGCCGTTCGAGGCCCGGACCATCGAACTCGGCACCTACCTGGGCATACGACGGGACGGAGCGCTGATCGCGCTGGCCGGTGAGCGCCTGCATCCACCGGGCTGGACCGAGATCAGCGCGGTCTGCACCGACCCCGCCTTCCGGGGCGAGGGCCTGGCGACCCGGTTGATCCTGGCCGTCGCCCACGGCATCCGCGAACGTGGTGAGACGCCCTTCCTGCACACCAGCGCCGGCAACACGAACGCCATCCGCCTCTACGAGTCCCTGGGCTTCCGGCTGCGCCGCAGAACGGCGTTCCTGGCGGCACGGGTGCCGGAGCGGCTGGGGGAGGGGCGTGAGCCGGTCCCGGCGGCGTAGCGGGCCGGCCGGGGGTCACGGGGCCGCCGGGGGAGGCAGGTCGCTCCCGGCGGCGGGCCCGCGCCACGCGTTGTAGCGCACCAGGTACTCCGCGAACCGCTCCAGGTCCGCCTCCGGCCACTGCGCCAGCCTTTCCCGGAAGGCCGTACGGCGGCTCTCGGTGACCTGGGCGAGGATGCGGCGGCCCGTGTCGGTGAGGTGCAGGACCTGCACGCGGTGGTCCTCGGGGTCCCGGCGCCGCTCGATCAGGGCGGCGCGCTCCAGGACGCCCACCTGGCGGCTGACCGTGGACTTGTCCAGGGCGTAGTGCGCGGCGAGGTCGGTGGCCCGGCAGCCGCCGCTCTCCTCCAGGTGGCCGAGGAGCGTGTAGGACACCAGCGACAGTTCGGGGTGCAGCCGGCCCGCCGAGGCACGGGCCCGCCGGGCGAAGCTCGTCATCTCCCGCTGGATGGTCTCCACGGCCTCGGGTACTTCCACCGGTCCTCCCTCGCTCACCTTGTTGCATAGTACAACTCAGGTGGCGGGGGCTCCCGTGCCCGCAACGTCGTCCGATCTCTGGGGTAGGGTGGTCGTCCGGCTGCGGAGGTTCCCAGTCGCGCGTGACCGAGGAGGTGAGACCCATTACCGCAGTGTCAGGTCGGGTGCTCTCCTCCCGTGACAGCGTGGATCGCCGCCGGTAGGCGACCGTGAGAGCGCCCTTCGGCTTCCGAAAGGCTTCTCGGCTTCATGCCCCCTCGTTCTCCCGCCTCTTCGTCCTCGCCCGCTTCTCCCCCTCCGCGTTCTTCTCGGACTTCTGGTTCCGCTCCTTCCTCTCCCGCCGGTTCCTCGCCTTCCCCGGCCTCCCCTTCGGCGTCGCGTGACGTCCTGGTGGCCGTGCTGCGGGGTGCCGGGTGCGTGTTCGCCGAGGACGAGGCGGAGTTGATCCTCACCGCGGCCCGCACGCCCGACGAGGCCTCGGCCATGGCGGCCCGCCGCGCGGCGGGCCTGCCCCTCGAACACGTCGTCGGCTGGGCCGAGTTCCACGGTCTGCGGATCACCGTCGAGCCGGGCGTCTTCGTGCCCCGCCGCCGCACCGAGTTCCTCGTCGACCAGGCCCTCGCCGCGGTGCCGCACGCCCGCGTCGTCGTCGACCTGTGCTGCGGCTCGGGCGCGGTCGGCGCCGCCCTCGCCGCCTCCCTCGGACAAGTCGAGCTGCACGCCGCGGACATCGACGCGGCGGCGGTGAGCTGCGCCCGGCGCAACCTCGCCGGGCACGGCGGACACGCTTACGTCGGCGACCTGTTCGCGGCGCTTCCCGGACAACTGCGCGGCCGCATAGACATCCTGGCCGCGAACGTGCCCTACGTCCCCACCGGCGAGGTCCCTCTGCTGCCCGCGGAGGCCCGCGACCACGAGCCGCTCACCGCCCTCGACGGCGGCGGTGACGGGCTGGACGTGCTGCGCAGGGTCGCCGCCGAGGCGCCGCTGTGGCTCGCCCCCGGCGGCTGTCTCCTCGTCGAGACCAGCGAGCGCCAGGCCCCGGCCGCCGTCGAGGCGTTCACCCGCAGCGGTCTGACGGTGCGTCTGGCCGAGGACGAGGAGCTGTACGCCCACGTGGTCGTCGGCACCAGGGTCAGGTAGCGGCTCCGCTGCCCGTGGGGCCGGGGGAGCGGTCGTCCCCGCGGTTCCACGGGCCGTGCCCCGGGGAGTCGTCGTGCCGGTCGCCGGGGCCGTGCGCGCCCGGGCCGCGTTCGTCGAGTGTGCCGGACAGGACGCGGTCGGCGGTGTCGGTGTCACCGGAACGGGAGCCGACGACGAGGACGGTGTCGCCCTTCTTCAACGCGTCGGCCCCGGAGCCGGAGGCGCCGTCGGCGGACACGGTCGTGTCCGCACCCACCGTCCACGTCCACGAGACGCCGTCCTCGCTCCTGACGGTGACCCGGTCGTCGGCCACCTTCGTCACGGTGCCCCGCTGCCAGACACGGACGACCCGGTCACCGGTGTCGTGGTCCTTGACGGTCGCCTCCCCGTGCGCGGCGTCCCCGCCCAGGCCGAACCACGGGCCGCCGTGGCCGTGCCGTCCACCGGGCCCCTCGGAGGAGGACGCGGACGGAGCCGCGGACGGCGAGCCGCCACCGGAGTCTCCCGAGGCCGCCGCGTACGCGACGGTGCCGCCGAGCGCCAGGACGGCGACGGTGGTCGCCGCGATCACCGCCCGGCCGCGGGCCGACCGGCGCCGCCACAACGCGCGCAGGTCCGTACGGTCCCGTTCCCCGTCGACCGGTCCCGAGAGCAGTTCGGCCTCTTGCGGCCCTTCGGGCCTGTCCGGCTCCTGCATCACGGCTCACTCTCCTCAAGTCGTGTCCGCAAAGTCCTGCCCTGCGGGCAGACGGCGCTACTGTGCGGACCCGACCGGCCACGACGGCGGCACCACTGCCACGCCTCACTGTGATTGTCCGAGGTGTCCGGTAAGGAAGCGATAACGAAAGCCTGTGAATCGGACGGCGGCGCCGCTCACTCCCCGCCCCGCGCCCGCGCCACCAGCAGAGCCACGTCGTCGTGGTTGTCGGGGTGGTGCAACGAGCTCAGCAGCAGGTCGCACACCTCCTCCAGCGGCCGCGCGGGATCGTCGAGCAGGGCCAGCAGCGCCTCCAGACGTTCGTCGAGGGAGTGCGTGCGGGTCTCGACCAGGCCGTCGGTGTACAGCACGAGCTGGTCACCGGGGGCGAAGTCGACGTCGGTCGTGGAGAACGGCACCCCGCCCACGCCCAGCGGCGCGCCCGTGGGCAGGTCGAGCAGCTCCGGCGGACGGCTCGGGCGGATGTGCACCGGCGGCAGATGGCCGGCGTTGGCGATCCGGCATCTCCCCAGCCGGGGATCGTGGACGGCGTACACGCAGGTGGCGATGGAGTGGTCCAGGCCCTGGGTGATCCGGTCCAGGTGTTCCAGGAGGACCGCCGGGTCGAGGTCGAGGGAGGCCAGCGTGGTCGTCGCGGTGCGCAGCCGGCCCATCGTGGCGGCGGCGTCGATACCGCTGCCCATCACGTCACCGACGACGAGCGCCGTCTTGCCGTCCGGGAGCGGGATGACGTCGAACCAGTCGCCGCCGACCTCGGTGGTGGCGCCCGCGGGCTGGTAGCGGGAGGCGACCTCGAGGCCGCCCGTGACGGGTGGATGGCTCGGCAGCAGGCTGCGCTGGAGGGTGAGCGCGGTGGTGCGGGCGCTCTGGTACCAGCGGGCGTTGTCGATCTGGACGGCCGCCCGGGCCGCCAGCTCGCGCGCGAGCAGCAGGTCGTCGTTGTCGAACGGCAGGGGGTTGCGGGTCCGTTTGAGGTCGAGGGCGCCCAGTACCTCGCCCCGCGCGATGAGCGGCACGGCCAGATAGGAGTGCACACCGGCCCGCGCCAGCAGGGCGGCCGCCTCGGGGGAGTGGGCGATGCGCCCGAGGTCCTCGTCCTTGACCTGGGCCACCATGACCGGTCGCCCGGAGCGTACGCACTCGGTGACGAGCCGGTCGGGCGCGTAGCGGGCCACCTGACCGGGCTGGTCGGCGGCCCGCAGGGCGTCGGGCTCGTCGGCGCCGCACACCGCGAGGGCGCGGATGACGGCCGACTCGGCGGGCCCGAGGCTGGTGCGGCGGCCCTTCATCACCGCGTCGAGCAGATCCACCGCGGCCACGTCCGCCAGTTCCGGCACGGCCACGTCGGCCAGTTCGAAGGCGGTGCGCTCCAGGTCCAGGGTGGTGCCGATGCGGGCGGAGGCGTCCGCGATCAGCGCCAGCCGGCGGCGGGCCGCCTCGGCCTCGACGGCGGCCCGGTGCCGGTCGGTGACGTCGACGACCGAGACGGCCACGCCCAGCACGGTGCCGCGGGCGTCCTCCAGGCGGTAAAGGGAGAGCGACCAGACGTGGTCCTCGTCCGGATCGGCGGGGGTGCGGCCGACCGTGGACCGGTCGACGAGCGGCTTCCCGGTCCGCAGCACCTGGCGCGCCGCCCCCTCCAGCGCCTCCGCGTCCAGCCGGGGCAGCACCTCGTGCACGGTCCGGCCGAGGTGGTCCGCGGCGGGAACGCCGTTGATCCGCTCCAGCGCCGGGTTGACCGAGACGTACCGCAGTTCGGTGTCCAGGACGGCGAGGCCGTTGGGGGACTGCGCGACCATCCGCGTCGACAGCGCCAGGTCCCGTTCCAGCCGGCGCACCGTCGTCCGGTCGGTGGCGAGACCCAGGGCGTAGACGTCGCCCCGGTCGTCCATGAGGCGCATGTTGCGGAACTCCACCAACCGGGTGGTGCCGTCCTTGCGCCGGATCGGGAACGCCCCCGCCCAGCTCTCGCCGGTGGCCATGACGTCGGCGAACAGCTGCACGACCAGGTCGACGTGCCGTTCGTGGACCATCACGTGGGCCGCGTACCGCCCCAGCGCCTCATGGGCCGAGTACCCGAACAACTCCTCGGCCTGGGGGCTCCACAGGGCGATGCGCCCCTGGGTGTCGAGCACCACAGAGGCCACGTTGAGCACGTCCAGCAGGCCGCTGGGCCCGGTCGGGCCACCGCCCTCAGCCGCGGACGATCCGGCTCCGTTCATGCCCCGCACCGCCTCCGCATGTCGACGCGGCACGCCGTCCCCCGTGCCGACTCCCCTGTTCTACCGTGCTCAACCCTTTTCTCCCACGCCGTGGGCGCCGTTCTTCATGCTCCTCCAGTACGGCATCGCGCGCCGTTCTCCTCAAGGCCCGCACGTGTCCATGGAATTGGTCTGTACATGACCATCCTGCCGGGCCAGACTGTCCGCCGAGCGCGCCCCACCCCCCACTCGACGAGGAGTCCCATGCCCCTGCGTCCTGCCCGCCGCCGTCGCACCACGACCGGCACCGCCCGCACCGCCGCCCGCACCGCGTCCCTGGCGCTGGCCGTGGCGACGGCCGCCGTCCTCTCCGCGGCCCCGCCCGCCGCGGCCGCCGACACCTGGACCGAGGTCGGCTCCGACCGGGCCGACCCGCTGACCGAGAGCCAGGGCCTGGCGTCGGTCGAGGTCCCGGCGGGCAGCGCCAACCGCTACACCGGCATCGGCACCATCCCCTTCTCCGTCTCCACCCGGGGCTGGAACCACGTCGGCGACCCCGACGCCTCCTACGACGGCTACTACGTCGAGCCGTACCAGAGCGACTCGAACAACGCGAAGATGTACCGCGTGCAGGCGCCGGGCGGCGGCTGGTCGGAGTACGTCCACGCACTCGGCTCCGGTGAGGCCCTGAACAACTCCTGGGCGGCGATCACCCCCGACAGCCGGTGGATGCTGTCCGGCGAGTGGGGCACCATGACCCGGTTCCTCGTCTTCCCGACCCCGGGCGCCAACCCCGCCACCTCGCCCTCCGCGAACCTGCCGCAGGTGTCGACAGTCCGCCTCGACCATGCGGTGCGCGATGTCCAGGGCTGCGACTTCACCGGCCCGACCACCCTGCTGTGCGCCTCGGACGACCCGGCGGGCACCCTCTTCGGCATCACCAAGCCCCTCCTCCAGATCGACCTGTCCGCCGAACCGAACGGCACCTCCGACGTCACCGGCCATGTCACCGCCCTGCGTCAGCTTCCGCTGCGCAGCTCCTGCTCGGGCACGTTCGAGGCCGAGGGCATCGACTACGACCGCCGTTCCGGCACCCTGCGGGTGATCGTGGTCTCGCCCGGGTTCTGCGTGCTGACCGACAGCAAGACCTACCGCTTCACCCGGAGCTGACCGGGGTCCGGCCGGGGCTCCGGCGCCCCTCCTGTCGCTGGTCCCACTCGGAAAGTGGTGCTTTTCTGGGGATGTGGCGCGGTTCGCGGGGAACCCGCACCTCCGCGTCACATCCCACGAGAGGAGCGATCACGATGGATCGCGAACGACCGCACGAGGAGTCCGTCTCCGTCGAGATCAGCGGATGCAGCAAGGAGGACGCCCGGATCGTGTTCGACATGCTCGGCGAGTGCTTCGAGTCGGACCGCGGCAGCGACGAGGTGCCGCAACAGCTGCACGAGACCCGTCCGATGGTGTGGCTCGGCACCTTCGAGGTGACCGAGGCGCACGACTGCGCCCGGCCGGCCCGGCTCTCGTCCTCCGTGGAGGCCGACGCGCAGGGCAGTTACTGGGCGATCGAGCGGCTCCGCTCGACGCTGGACTCGGTCTTCGCGGTGCGCGACCTCTCCTCGGCCTCCGGGGACCAGGAGCGCGAGCTGCACGTCCTGCTGGAGAGCCGGTGAGACGGCGACGGCGGTGACCTGCGGCACATGATGCCGATCCCGTTGTGCAACTAGTTGCACAACCCGTGCGCGGTCCTCTAGAACTGTGGGGAAGACACCGCGCACGGAAGGCTGTCATGAGCCGTTACCCGCACCTGCTGAGCCCGCTCGACCTGGGCTTCACCACGCTGCCCAACCGCGTCCTGATGGGCTCGATGCACGTCGGCCTCGAGGAGGCCGAGCGCGGCTTCGAGCGCATGGCCGCGTTCTACGCCGCCCGGGCACGCGGCGGAGTGGGCCTCATCGTCACCGGCGGCATCGCCCCCAACGACGAGGGCCGGCCCTACGAGGGGGGCGCGAAGCTCACCACGCAGGCGGAGGCCGAGCAGCACCGGGCGATCACCGAGGCCGTGCACCGCGAGGGCGGCCGCATCGCGATGCAGATCCTGCACTTCGGCCGGTACGCCTATCACCAGGACCTGGTCGCCCCCAGCCCGCTCCAGGCGCCGATCAGCCCCTTCCCGCCCCGCGAGCTGACCGACGCCGATGTCGAGCGCACGATCGACGACTACGTCCGCGCCGCGCGCCTCGCCCGGCAGGCCGGTTACGACGGCGTCGAGATCATGGGCTCCGAGGGCTACCTCATCAACGAGTTCATCGCCGCCCCGACCAACCACCGCACCGACCGCTGGGGCGGCTCGTACGAGAACCGGATGCGCTTCCCCGTCGAGATCGTGCGGCGGGTGCGCGAGGCGGTCGGCGAGGACTTCATCGTCGTCTACCGGCTGTCCATGCTGGACCTGGTGCCCGGCGGCTCGACCCTGGACGAGGTCGTCACCCTCGCGAAGGCCGTCGAGGCGGCCGGCGCCACCATCATCAACACCGGCATCGGCTGGCACGAGGCACGCATTCCCACCATCGCCACCTCCGTGCCGCGCGGCGCCTACACCTGGGTGACGAAGAAGCTCATGGGCGCGGTCTCCGTCCCGCTCGTCACCACCAACCGCATCAACACCCCCGAACTCGCCGAGGAACTGCTCGCCGACGGCTGCGCGGACATGGTGTCGATGGCCCGCCCGATGCTCGCCGACCCCGAGTTCGTGGCCAAGGCCGCGGCCGGCCGCCCCGAGGCCATCAACACCTGCATCGGCTGCAACCAGGCCTGCCTCGACCACACCTTCGGCGGAAAGATCACCTCCTGCCTGGTCAATCCGCGCGCCTGCCACGAGACCGAGCTGATCCTCGCCCCGACCCGGCTGCGCAAGCGGGTCGCGGTGGTGGGCGCCGGCCCGGCGGGCCTGGCCTGCGCCGTGAGCGCCGCCGAACGCGGCCATGACGTCACCCTCTTCGACGCGGCGAGCGAGATCGGCGGCCAGCTCAACGTGGCCCGCAAGGTCCCCGGCAAGCAGGAGTTCGACGAGACGCTGCGCTACTTCCGCCACCAGCTCGACGCGCACGGCGTGGACGTACGGCTCGACACACACGTCGGCGCGGAGGACCTGGCCGACTACGACGAGGTCGTCGTCGCCACCGGCGTCAGCCCCCGCACCCCCGACATCCCCGGCGTCGACCACCCGAGCGTCGTCGGCTATCTCGACGTCCTGCGCGACGGCGCCCCCGTCGGCGACCGCGTCGCGATCCTCGGCGCGGGCGGCATCGGTTTCGACGTCGCCGAGTTCCTCACCGACGGCGGCGACAAGGCGAGCGAGGACCCGGCGGTCTACTTCCGCCAGTGGGGCGTCGACATGGACTACCAGGGCCCCGGCGGTCTCACCGCCCCCGAGCGTCCGGCCCCGCCGCGCACCGTCCACCTCCTCCAGCGCAAGACCGGCAAGGTCGGCGCGGGCCTCGGCAAGACGACCGGCTGGATCCACCGCACCGAGCTCAAGCACCGGGGCGTCACGATGGTTCCCGGGGTGCGCTACGACCGGATCGACGACGCCGGGCTGCACCTCACCGTCGGCGAGCGGAGCACGCTCCTGGAGGTCGACACCATCGTGCTGTGCACGGGGCAGGACCCGCGCCGGGACCTGTACGAGGCGCTGGTCGCCGACGGCGTGAAGGCGCATCTCATCGGGGGCGCCGACGTCGCCGCCGAACTGGACGCCAAGCGCGCCGTCCAGCAGGGCACGGAACTGGCGGCGGCGCTGTAGGACCTGGCCGGCGCCTCCCTAGGATGACCGCATGTCACTCCCGCACGCGATCCTCACCGCCCTGCTCGAGAGGCCCTCGTCGGGGCTGGATCTGACCCGCCGGTTCGACCGGTCGATCGGATACTTCTGGTCGGCCACGCACCAGCAGATCTATCGCGAGCTGGGAAAACTGGAGTCCGAGGGGCGCATCAGGGCCCTGCCGGCCCAGGCGCCGGCCCGCGGGCAGAAGAAGGCCTACGAGGTGCTGCCCGCGGGACGCGCCGAACTCGCCCGGTGGACGGCGGCCGCCCAGGACCCGAAGCCGCACCGCGACGCCATGCTGCTGCGGCTGCGCGCCGCGGCGGTCGTCGGCACCGCGGGCCTCGAGGCCGACCTGCGCCGCCATCTCGAACTGCACCGGCGCCAGTTGGCCGAGTACGAGGAGATCGAGAAGCGCGACTTCCCGCCCGGCGACGACAGCGCGCAGGCCAGGCTCCAGCACCTGGTCCTGCGCGCGGGCATCGAACTGGAGACCTTCTGGACGCAGTGGCTCACCGAGGCCGTCGAGGAACTGCCGGTGGTGGGGGAGGAGCCCTAGAGCCGGTACGGCTTCGAGCGGCGGCGCAGGAACCAGGCCGCCGCGATGATGCCCGTCCCCACCAGCGCCCCGCCCACCCCCATGGCGACGGGGCCGAAGTCGCGGGCCGCGCCGCCGAGGCCTCCCATCACGCCCCGCGAGGGCGTGGGCGTCACCGTGACCCTCGGCGAGGCCGTGGCCGGGGACGAGACGATCACCGACTGGGTGCCCGCGGTGCTGCCGTTGGAGCACATGACGACCACGGTGTACGTGCCCGGGGAGACGCCGGACCAGGCCGCGGACTGGCCGGCGGCCGTCCCGGACAGGGCGACCTGGCGCCCCTGGGCGAAACTCGCCTGGGCGCTGCCGAGCAGCGCCGCCGTGCCCCAGCTGCCGTTGATCTGGGTGCAGGCGCTGGTCACGACCGACACCGTGGAGCCGGTCGTGCTCACGGAGATGCCCGAAGCGCGGGCCACGGCCGGCTGGGCGGTGAGGGCGAGCGGCAGAGCGGCGGCGGCTGCGACGGTCAGCCCTGAGCGGACGAGGAAACGGGAAGTGCGCATCGGATGTCCTCCGGCGGCGGCACGGTTGGCGGTACATCCCTTGCGCCGCCGAAGGTCGGGTACGCCCGTGCTGCCTCACGGGAAGCCAACGCGCCCCGGTCCCGCCCCGCATGCGGACGGCCACCGCCCAGGTGACGGATTCCCTCGGACGGCCCATGCGGACCGCTCTCCCGGCACGGTGGCGACCGGAGGCCCGAGGGTGCCCCGACGCTTCCCCGGCCGATGCCTGTCGTGGCGCGACCCGCGGCGCGGCGGTCCGCCCGACGGGCGGCGTACCGCCGGTCCGGCCGTTCACCGCCGCGCGCCCGTCGTCACCGTCCGCTCCGCCGAGAACGCGCCCCATGTGCCGTCCGGCAGTCGGGCCCGCAGCCGCACCCGGTGTCCGGCCCCTGCCTCCCGCCCCACGTAGAAGCTGTACGTCGCCCTTCCCTTCGGCGGGGTCCCGCCCCACACCAGAGAGGTGGCCGGCCGCCCGTCGAGCTGGATCTGGTACTCCGTGACCACCCCGTCCACCCGGGGCGGCACCCATGACAGGTCGAGGTAGTACGACCCGTCGGCGAGGTGGGCGCTCGCCCGGAAGCCGGCCGGCGCGGTCTCCGCCCCCTCGTCGTCACCCGGCGCGGTGGTCAGGCGTAGGGGCGCACCGGCGGGCGAGACGTTGTCGGCCGCGTCCCGGGCCCGGACGGTGAACGAGTAGCCCGCGCCGGGGCGCAGTCCCGTGACGACCGTCGCCGTCTGGCCCCCGCCGACGCTGTGGATCCGCACGCCGCCCTGGTAGACGTCGTAGGACACCACCTTCCGGTCGTCCGTGGCCGGCGTCCAGGACAGCTGGACGGCCCGGCTTCCGGCCGCCCGGCCGGTCACCGCGCCGGGCGGGGTCGGGGGCGAGCGGTCCGCGGCGGTGGCCGCCGGTGTGGTGGCGCGCACCTCCCGGCTGCGCGGACCGAGCCGTCCGTCGCCGTCGCGGGCCCGCACGGTGAAGACGTACGTGGTCGACGGCGCGAGGCGGACGACGTCCAGCATGTGCGCGGAGCCGGGCACCTCCCGGATCTTCTCGGAACCGCGGTACACCTCGTAGGCGCTGACCGCGGGGTCCGCGGCGACGGCGTTCCACATGACGTGCACGCTCGTCGCGCTCCCGGCCTGCGCGGTGACCCCGGTCGGGGCGCCCGGCGCCCGCCCGTCGTTCCGGCCCCCGCCCCCGCCCGCGCACCCGCAGCACAGGGCCGTCACCAGGCCGCACTCCACGACCCACAGCACAACGCGTCGCACGGCTTCGCCTCCCGGCCCGGCACGGCGGCAATGGTCCGGACCAATATGGCGCGGTGGTGCGCACACATCAAGAGGGCGGATCGACGGCGCCGCCGTCGGCGACCGCTTCCGGAGGTTACGTATGCTGAAGTTCCTCCCGGCGTGAACTCACTCTGCGCGCTCATGAGTTCAAGCCGGTGGCGC
Organism: Streptomyces zaehneri; assembly: GCF_032248645.1. NCBI lineage: Bacteria > Bacillati > Actinomycetota > Actinomycetes > Kitasatosporales > Streptomycetaceae > Streptomyces > Streptomyces zaehneri. The sequence goes on along the minus strand of NZ_JASTTJ010000002.1, from coordinate 13,540 downwards.
GGACCGCTGTCGTCGCTGATCCCGCGCCGGCGAAGTGGCCCGGGGCCCGGAGCGGAAACGGTGTCCGGGCCCCCGGCCCTCTGTCGCCCCGTCGGACTGCCCGAGGATGCTCCTCGTGCTCCGTACGGCCCCCTCGGGTTGGCCCCGGGGCGCGATCGACACCAGATTGTTCCGGGTGTCCGTCAATGCCCCCACGAGAGGCTCCGTATCGTGCGCGTCCAGTCGCTGACGCTGGCCGCGGCCGGCCTTGCCCTGCTGGCCCCGACCACCTCACCCGTCGCCCCGCATCCGTCCTCGGGCGCCCCCGGGGCCTCGGCGCCCCGGCGGGAAGGCGCGATCCGCGCCGCCGACCTGCTGGCCCGGGTCCACGACTGCGCCCCCGTCTCGCGCGGCCGCTACCGCCCGGACGAGGGCGCGCCGGCCACCGTCGCGGTCTGCGGCACCGACGAGGCGGTGTTCTGGACGGCCGACATGGACATCGACTGCGACGGCCGCCCGGGCCCCGAGTGCAACAGCCGCACCGACCCGCTGTTCTCCGACACGACGGCCTATCAGCAGTCCGACGGCCGCTATCTGAGCGCCGAGACACTGCCCTACATCGTGGTGCCCGGGGTGAGCGCCCTCTGGGACCACCGTGACCACGGGGTGCGCGGGGGCTCGGTCGCGGCCGTCGTCTACAAGGACCGGGTCCAGTACGCGGTCGTCGGCGACACGGGACCGAGCGGGATCATCGGCGAGGCGTCCTACGCCACCGCCAAGGCGCTGGGCATCCGCCCCGACCCGCGCGGCGGCGGCACCCCCTCCGGCGTCACGTACATCGTCTTCAAGGACTCCCGGGCGACCCCCATCGAGAACCACGCTGCGGCGGTGGAGGTGGGGGAGCGGCTGGCACGGCTCTTCGTACGCGCCACGAAGGAACAGCCCCGTCCGCCCGAGGGGGAAACGGACGAATGGGCTCCGGGCGGCCTCACGGAGCCGTCGCAGGGCGAGGGCGGCGTGGCGTGGCGCAGCGGCGCCGGCAGCGAGGGCCGCGCGGCCGTGAAGGGCGACGGCGGGGCCACCACCGAAGAGCCGCGGAACCGGGAGCACCTCGCTGCGCCGGAGGAGGCCGAGGCTCCAGAGGCATCGTCGGACGACACGGACGACACCGGTGACTCGGAGGCTCGGGAGGCCCTGAACGCCGAGACGGGCGAGAGGGGCGGCACGGACGAGGCGGGCGGGACGGACGAGGGCGACGGGGGCGAAGGCGAAGAGGAGGCCGCGTAAGCGAAGGCCGGCCCGGCCGTGCGGGCGGGGTCATGCGGGCGGGGCCACGGGGGCCGTGCCACCTCCCGAAGGGCCGTCGGCCCGGCACGACGGGGCTCCAGACCTACGACGAGGCCGAACCGGCGTTCGCCCGTGCCCTCGCCGACCGCGCCGGACTTCCGGCCGGTGACTTCCGGCCGTCCGGGCGGCGATGCCCGACGCGGCAGCGCGCCGCCGTGAAGCACCACGCGTGGCACGGCGCCGACACCGGCACGGACCCCGCGACGGGACGGGCCGAACCGGCGGAGGCCCTGCGCCCGGCCCTCGCGGTGGCGTCGGAGGGACCGACCTGCCACCACGTCACACGCCGGCCGAGCGCCTCACACCTTCCGGTAGCCGTACGCCTCCACGGCCGCCGCCTCCACCGAGTCCAGGTCGGCGCCGGTCGCCGCCGTCACCACCGCGGCCACCGCGCCCTCGACGAACGGGGCGTCCACCAGCCGTGCGGTGTCGGGCAGTTCGTCGCCCTCCGCGAGCATGGCCTTGACCGTGAGGACGGCGCTGCCCAGATCGACGAGGACCGCGACCCCGGCGCCCCGGTCCACCGAGGCGGCAGCGGCGCTGATCAGCTCGGCGCTCGTGCCCAGCCCGCCGCCCTCCGTACCGCCCGCCGCGGCGACCGGCACCACCGGACCGCCGCCGACCAGGCCCAGCGCCAGCCCGGCGACCGCCGACGCGACCTCCGCGCTGTGCGACACCAGCACCACGCCCACCAGCTTCTCGTCGCTCATCGGTGCCTCACTCCCCGCCCGCGCCGGCGCCGGTCTCGGCGAGGGCGGCGACGAGCAGCGCGGACGAGGTGGCGCCCGGATCCTGGTGCCCGATGCTGCGCTCGCCGAGATAGCTGGCCCGGCCCTTGCGGGCCTGGAGCGGCGTCGTCGCCTCGGCGCCCTGCTCGGCCGCGGCCCGGGCGGCGCCGAAACCCTCGGGGAGGGCGTCGACGGCCGGCACCAGCGCGTCGATCATGGTCTTGTCGCCGGGCACGGCACCGCCGAGCTGCATCACCGCGTCCACCCCGGCGCGCAGCGCCTCGGCGAACCGCTTCTCGTCCACCTCGGCCGCGTCCCCGAGCGCCTTGCCGGTCCGGCGCAGCAGCGTGCCGTACAGGGGCCCCGAGGCCCCGCCGACCGTCGAGATCAGCTGGCGTCCCGCGAGCACCAGCACGGCGCCCGGCGTCTCGGGGGCCTCCTTCTCCAGCGCCGCGCTCACCGCGGTGAAGCCACGCCGGAGGTTGCTGCCGTGATCCGCGTCCCCGATGGGTGAGTCGAGGGCCGTGAGCCGGTCCGCCTCGCGGTCGACGGACGCGGCGGTCACGGTCATCCAACGGCGGAAGAAATCGGCGTCGAGCACGGGGTCTCCTTGCATGGTCGGTACGGTCGGAGCGGCTGTCCCTGTCCCTGCCTCACACGCCCCAGCGCAGCCCGGCTGTCTTCACCGGCGCGTCCCACAGCCGCAGCAGCTCCTCGTCCACCTGGCACAGGGTCACCGAGGCGCCGGCCATGTCGAGAGACGTCACGTAATTGCCCACGAGCGTACGGGCGACCACCACCCCGCGCTGGGCCAGCAGGCGGTGCACCTCGGCGTTGAAGCCGTACAGCTCCAGCAGGGGCGTCGCGCCCATGCCGTTGACCAGGAGGAGCACGGGATTGCGGGGCGTCATGTCGTCCAGGATCGCGTGGATCGCGAAGTCGGCGATCTCGCCGGACGTCATCATCGCCCGCCGCTCGCGCCCGGGCTCCCCGTGGATGCCGACGCCCAGCTCCAGCTCGCCGGCCGGCAGATCGAAGGTCGGGCTGCCCTTGGCCGGTGTGGTGCACGCGCTGAGCGCCACGCCGAAGCTGCGGGAGTTCTCGTTGACCTGCCGGGCGAGCGCCTCGACCCGCTCCAGCGGCTGCTCCTCCTCGGCGGCCGCCCCCGCGATCTTCTCCACGAACAGGGTCGCGCCCGTGCCGCGCCGCCCGGCCGTGTAGAGGCTGTCGGTCACGGCGACGTCGTCGTCGACCAGGACCTTCGCGATCTGGATGCCCTCGTCCTCGGCCAGCTCGGCGGCCATGTCGAAGTTGAGCACATCGCCCGTGTAGTTCTTGACGACGAACAGCACACCCGCCCCGCTGTCGACGGCCGCCGCGGCACGCACCATCTGATCCGGCACCGGCGAGGTGAACACCTCACCCGGGCAGGCCGCCGAGAGCATTCCCGGCCCGACGAACCCACCGTGCAGCGGCTCGTGCCCCGAGCCGCCGCCGGACACCAGCGCCACCCTGCCCGCCACCGGAGCGTCCCGCCGCACGACCACCCGGTTCTCGACGTCGACGGTCAGCTCGGGATGGGCGGCCGCCATTCCACGCAGCGCGTCCGCGACCACGGTCTCCGCAACGTTGATCAGCATCTTCATGGGTACCTCCTGATGAGACTGGCAAAGGAGCCTCTGACCCTCGCTTCCTCAGGTCAGTGTCTCGATCCCAGGATCGGGCGTGTTCCTCCCTTCGAGCATCCCCGATATCCCGGGCGGCTACCAGATGCCGGCGGCGGGGCCGGTCCCCGCCGGGGTCGTCCACCGGAGCCGGAAAGACCTCCGCCGACGATGTCGAGAACGCGTGGCCGGCTCCGTCCCCGTGGTGAAAGCGACCACAATGGGCCGCACTCCAACCGAGGAGAACGACGATGGCAAAGTACTTGCTGCTCAAGCACTACCGCGGCGCCCCGGCTTCGGTCAACGACGTGCCGATGGACCAGTGGACGCCGCAGGAGATCTCGGCCCACGTGCAGTACATGAACGACTTCGCGGCCCGGCTGGAGGAGACAGGCGAGTTCGTCGACAGCCAGGCGCTGGCCTTCGAGGGGTCGTTCGTCCGGTACGACGGCGAAGGCCGCCCGCCGGTCACCGACGGCCCGTTCGCCGAGACCAAGGACCTCATCGCGGGCTGGATGGTGATCGATGTCGACAGCTACGAGCGCGCCGTCGAGCTGGCAGGGGAACTGTCGGCCGCGCCAGGCAAGGGCGGGGAGCCGATCCACGAGTGGCTCGAGCTGCGTCCGTTCCTGGGCGCGCACCCCACGGTCACGGAGTGCACTCTGAAGTGAACGAGATCCTGCTCCGGAGCCTCACGCCCAGCGTGCTCGGGATCCTCGTCCGCCGCGGAGCCGACTTCGCGGCGGCCGAGGACGCCGTGCAGGACGCGCTGGTCGAGGCGGTCCGCGTCTGGCCGGCCGACCCGCCGCGGGACCCGAAGGGCTGGCTGATCACCGTGGCCTGGCGCCGCTTCCTCGACGCGACCCGGGCGGACACCGCCCGCCGCCGGCGCGAGGACCTCCTCGACGAGGAGCCGGCCCCGGGGCCCGCGCCCGCGGTGGACGACACACTCCAGCTCTACTTCCTGTGCGCCCACCCGTCGCTGACGCCGTCGTCCGCGGTCGCGCTCACGCTGCGCGCTGTCGGCGGGCTGACCACCCGGCAGATCGCGCAGGCCTACCTGGTGCCCGAGGCGACCATGGCGCAGCGCATCAGCCGGGCCAAGCGCACCGTCTCCGGCGTGCGGTTCGACCGGCCCGGCGACGTCGCCACCGTGCTGCGCGTCCTCTACCTGGTCTTCAACGAGGGCTACTCCGGCGACGTCGACCTCGCCGCCGAGGCCATCCGGCTCACCCGGCAGCTCGCGGCGGCCATCGACCACCCCGAGGTGGCGGGTCTGCTGGCCCTCATGCTGCTCCACCATGCCCGGCGCGCTGCCCGTACCGCGTCCGACGGCAGCCTGGTGTCGCTCGCCGAGCAGGACCGCGGCCGATGGGACACCCGGGCGATCGCCGAGGGCGTCGCGATCCTCCAGGCGGCGCTCGCCCGCGACCGGCCGGGCGAGTTCCAGGCCCAGGCCGCGATCGCCGCGCTGCACGCCGACGCGCCCACCGCCGAGGAGACCGACTGGGTGCAGATCGTCGAGTGGTACGACGAGCTGGCAGGCCTGACCGACAACCCGGTCGTACGGCTCAACCGCGCCGTGGCCGTCGGTGAGGCCGACGGGCCGCGCGCCGGGCTGGCGGCGCTCGCGGCGCTGGACGACTCGCTGCCCCGCCACACCGCGGTGGCGGCGTATCTCCACGAACGCGACGGCGACCTGCCGACGGCGGCGCGGCTGTACGTCGAGGCGGCCCGGAAGGCACCCAACCTCGCCGAGCGCGACCACCTGACCCGCCAGGCCGCCCGGCTGAACGCCCGCCTGTCCCGCTGACGGGGCGCCTCGGCCCCGGCACGGGACGAGGGCGGGCCGCTCACAGTGGGGGGCGGTCGGCCGAGCCGGGCCCGACGGCGTGCCGTGTCGATCCGCCGATGCCGGACACTCCGGGCGTGACGGCTCCGGTCCGCAGCCGTCGCAACGGGCTCGAGGCGGAGGGTCATGGGGCAGGCTCGTGAAGCCCGATGCCGGGCCTCTGTGATACTGGCGCCGTGCCGTCGACACCGCAGCCGCAGGCCCTGGTCCCCCCGCACCCGATATCACCCGACGCGCCGGACGCGATAGCGCGGCCCTTTCTCACCCAGTCCTGGCTCGACCTCACCTTTGTGCACTGGGCCGCGGACCCGGCCGACGTGGCCGGGCTGCTGCCGCCGGGGACCGTCCCGGACACGCTGGACGGTGTGACCTACGTCGGGCTGGTCGCGTTCCGGATGCATCGCGTCGGCTGGTTGCGTCTCCCGGGCGTTCCCTACCTGGGGTCCTTTCCCGAGACGAACGTCCGCCTCTACTCGGTGGACGCGCACGGCCGCCGGGGCGTGGTCTTCCGGTCGCTGGACGCCTCCCGGCTGCTGCCGGTCGCGGTGGGCCGGATCGGGTTCCGGATGCCCTACGTGTGGTCCCGTATGGCGATCGATGCCGACGCCGACACCGTCACGTACACCAGCCGCCGCCGCTGGCCCGGCCCGCGCGGGGTGAGCAGCCGGCTCACCGTCCGGGTGGGTGAACGCATCGGGGAACCCACCGCGTTGGAGCACTTCCTGACCGCGCGCTGGGGCATGCACAGCGCTTTCTTCGGCCGGTCGATGTACCTGCCGAACGCCCATCCGCGCTGGCCGCTGCACCGGGCCGGGCTCGTGGAGTGCGAGGAGGACCTGGTGACGGCGGCGGGCCTGCCGGAGCCGGTGGGGGACCCGGTGAGCGTCCTGTACTCCCCGGGCGTCCCGGCCCGCTTCGACCGTCCGGCCCGTCCCCACCGCCCGGCGGGCATCCCGACCCCCTGACCGCACCGGGTCCGCCGCAGGGCCCGTACGCCGCGTTTCAGACGAACGTCACCGACACCGCGCCGAGTCCTCCGCAGCGAGCCTGGACGTGCCGGCCGGCCTCGACGAAGGGAGCCCGGTCATCGTGCCGGGCAGGACCAGGAGGCCACGATCGAACCCCCCACCGTGGGGGCCGACGACGGCGTAGCGGCGCACGGTCCGGCGCGGTGGGGGGTTCGATCGCACGGCGGATTCGCCGCGTGTCCGGTTGTCCGGTGGCTCGGCGCTCGCCGCCGCGAGGGCGCCCCCTTGCTCGCCGGGTGCGGGCGTGCCGTCCGGGGGCAGGTGGACGCAGGCCGTGCCCCCGGGCCGGTTCCTCAGTAGGCTCTCCGGCATGCGGATCTCCGTTTCCTCGGACATGGACGAACCAGTGGCCCGCGCCCTCGTCGCGGAGTTGCGCGGCCGAGGCCACGACGTGGTGCCGCACGGCGCGCTGCGGCCCGGCGACGACCCCCGGTGGGCGGTGTGCTCGGCGGCTGCGGCCCGGGACGTGGCCGACGGAACGTCGGAGCAGGCGGTGGTGTGCTGCTGGACCGGCACCGGCGCGTCGATCGCCGCGAACAAGGTGCCCGGCGTCCGGGCCGCCCTGTGCGCCGACGCCTACACCGCCGACGGCGCCCGCCGCTGGAACGACGCCAACGTCCTCGCCCTCAGCCTCCGCCTGACCTCCGAGCCGCTGCTCAAGGAGATCCTCGACGCCTGGTTCGCCGCCGAGTCCGGCGGGGACGCCGAGGACCGGTGGAACGTGGCGCACGTCGACGGCCTCGACGCCGCCCGGGCGCGCTAGGTGTCCACTGCGCGCGCGGCGCCGGGACCGGGCCGGTACCGGGAACGGCACCCGTGAACCCGACGTGGTGCTCGCCCGTGCGGGCGTCGTCCCCACCCAGGAGGTGCTGGCCGCCGCCCGGCCGCTGCGCCGCGAACTGCCGGATCCGCGTCCACGGCACCGACCTTCCCGAGGTCGCCGACTGGACCTGGGACGGGTGAGACGGCGGGCCGGCGCGGTGGCCAGGGCGCACGGACCGGGGCGGACGGCGCAGGGGGAGGGGCAGCGGGCGGGCCGTCGTGCGCCCTGGTACGGCCTCCCGCCCGGTGCTTACAGTGGTCGGCCAGCCCTGCACGCGGATCCGGCGGGGCGAGTCCCACCCCCGTGGTCGACCGTCGTCCTCGTCCCCGCCCGGCACGAGTCCGGGCCCGGGTGCGGCTCCGCGCACCGGAGCGGCTCCGAAGGGCGACGGGCGCGACGACGACCCGCGCGACAGACACCATCCGTGACACCGCTCGTGCCGTGCGAGGGCCCGTCCGCGGTACGAGCGCGCGTCGACAGCCGCTGGAGGCCGCTGTGTCCCGACCGTGCATCGCCCTGATCGCCGACCCCACCTCGCCCGAGGGCTGCCGTGAGTATCTCGCCGACGCCGTGGAACTGCTCACCGGCGCCCCGCCCGTCCGGGTCGACTCCCGGCACTTCGCGACCGGCGGAACCGGCCGTGGCGTCCGTGACGGAGGCCGGTTACGCCTCCGGGTTCCCGAGGAGCGGCTGGACTTCGTGCCCGACGTCGTACTGCTCTACGAGATCCCGCCGCACCACCGGCAGGCCCTCGCGGGCTTCCAGGAGCTGCTGGAGAGCCACGACGTGGTGACCCTGGCCGCCGGACCCGACGCCTGGCGGACCGCGACCGAGAAGAACCTCACCGTCGAACGCTTCGTCCGGGACGGTGTCGCCCAGATGGAGACCGCCGTGCTGTCCCGGCCCTCCCCGCGGGAGGCGGCCGACACGTTCGACCGGCTCGGCCGCGACACCTGGGCCCGGCCCGTCGTCGGCACCGGCGGCAACGACACCTTCCACGTCACCACCCCCGCCCAACTGGAGCTCGCCGCCGCCTACTACGCCGAGCGCGGCACCGACTGGCTGCTCTCCCGGGACGCGGGCAACTTCACCGCCGACGGCCGGCGCCACCAGTTCCGTGTCTTCGTGCTGGGCGACCGTGTCGTGCACGCCCGTGAGCACCTCCAGCCGGAGACCGACACCCCGTGCAACACCTGCCAGGGCGCCACCGCCGTGCACATCGCCCCGCAGGACCTCCAGCCCCGGCTCGCCGAACTGGCGGTCGCGGCCACCGCCTCGATCGGGCTCCCCTTCGCCGGTGTCGACCTGGCCGCGGAGAACGGCGGGGTCGTCTTCGAGGTCAACGTCCAGCCCGCCTTCGTCGACGGCGAGCTGGAACTCCGGGCGGTGGCCGTGCCGTACGTCCAGGCACACCTGGACGCCTTCGCGCTCGCCTGCGGCGGCCCGTCCCGGGGGCTCACAGCCTCAGCGTGAACCAGGTCGTCTTGCCCTCGTCCGTCGGACGCACCCCCCAGCCGGTGGAGAGGGCACGGACCAGGATCAGGCCGCGGCCCGACTCCGCCTCCTCGACGGCCACTCGCGGCTGGGGGAGCTGCGGGCTGGGGTCGCTGACCTCGACCGTGAGGTCGGTGGCGGTGCGGTGCAGATGCAGGCCGATCGGGCCCTCGGAGTGCTGCACCGCGTTCGTCAGCGTCTCCGACAGCAGCAGGAGCGCGTCGTCCACCCGTTCCGTACAGTTCCACGAGGTCAGCGCCTTGTGCAGAAAGGCCCGTCCTTCCGGTACGGAGGCCGGGGCGGCCGGGAAGTGGGTGGTGACGGCGGCCAGGGGCGCGGCCGGCAGCTGCGCGATCAGCAGGGTCACGTCGTCGTTGTGGCCGTCGGCGTCCGGCAGCAGACCCGCGAGGACATGGTCGGCCGCTGCCTCCAGACATGGTGTGCCGACGAACAACTCCTTCAGGAGGAGGGCCAGTTCGTCGATCCGTACCTCGATGTCGCTGCCCGGGGTCTCGATCAGGCCGTCCGTGTAGAGCACCAGTGTGGCTCCGGGCGCTATCTCCGAACTGGACTGCTCGTACAGGATGTCGCCCACGCCGAGCGGAGCGTTGACCGGACAGGGCAGGGCGTTGACGCCTTGGTCCACCCCGGCGACCAGCACCGGCAGATGTCCCGCCGAGCACACCGTCACCGTGCCCGCGTCCGGGGCGATCACCAGATAGCAGCAGGTGACGAGCTGGTCGGGCACGTCGAGATCGGCGACGCAGGTGTCCAGCGCCTGCATCAGCTGCCGGGGCTGCATACCGGTCTTGGCCAGCGCGTGTGCGGCGGACCGCAACTGGCCCATCACCGCGGCCGCTTCCAGCCCGCGGCCCATCACGTCGCCTATCAGCACCCCCACCCGGTCGGCGCCCAGCGGGATCAGGTCGAACCAGTCGCCGCCCACACCGGCGCCCTGGGTGGCGGGCCGGTAGCGGCTCGCCGTGGCCAGACCCGGCAGGGCCGGCGGCGTGCCCATCAGACTGCGCTGGAGCGTCAGGGCGATGTGCCGCTGCTGTTCGTACAGGGCCGTGAGCTCGGCCTCCGCGCGCTTGCGGTCGCTGATGTCCCGCACGATGGCGCACGCCCCGATCACGGCGCCGTGGGTGTCCCGGGTCGGCCACAGCGTGACGTCCACGTCGCGCAGGACTCCGGTACTGGTCATCCGCAGCGTCTCGTAGTGCTCGACCTTCTCGGCGTCCCGCAGCCGCTGGAGCAGCTCGCGGATCTCGCCCCGCAGCTCCGGCGGGGCCAGCAGCGAGACGTGCCGGCCGATGGCCTCCTCGGCCGTGTAGCCGTACAGGCGCTGCGCGGCCGCGTTCCAGTAGGTGATGTACCCGTCGAGGGTGTGGGCGAGGATGGCGTCCTGCGACGACTCCACGAGCGCGGCGAGCTCGTTGATGCGCGCCTCGGCCGCCTTGCGGTCGCTGACGTCGCGCACGGCCGCCGACACCAGGAGCCCGTCCGCCGTCTCCAGCGGGCTGAGGCTGATCTCGACGGGGAACTCCGTGCCGTCCTTGCGCAGCCCGTGCAGTTCGAGCCCGGCGCCCATCGGACGCACCTGGCGGTTGGCCGTGTACCCGCTCCGGTGCGCGGTGTGCTGGCCGTGGAACCGGTGCGGGATGAGCAGCTCGACCGGCTGGCCGAGCAGCTCCTCGCGGCCGTGCCCGAACAGGGCCTCGGTCTGGGCGTTGACGAGCCTGATGATGCCGGAGTCGTCGACGATGACCATGGCGTCCGGCGCCGCCTCCAACAGCCCCCGGAACCTTTCCTCGGCCCCGCCGACCGCACCCTCCGACGGGGACGCTCCGCAGCCGCACCGTTTCTGCCGGGCCTTCTGCTTCGCGCTCCGTTTCGCGGTGCCCGCTCCCGGGCCTGCCCCCGTGTCCGCGCGCCGCGCTGGTTCAGCCCGCATCACGTCGGCCATCTTCCACCTCATCCCGCACGACGAATCACGCCATTCCAGTGCCTCCGGCCCGTCCGCGAGGTGCGTTGTCGCTTACTGTCCGCCCCCTGTCCGAACCTGAACGCGACCGAACCGATCAGTATTCGAGAAGCGCCGGTCATCGGGTCACGGCTAGCGTGGCGTCGGTCAGATCGAGCCAGGCGACGCCCCAGCCCGCGAAGGCGGCCGCGAGCAGCAGATGGAGAGACGATGAGCATGGCCAGGAAGACGGACGCGCCGCCTGCGCAGCACATCGCCGACAGCCACGGTCTGATCCGTGTGCACGGCGCCCGCGAGAACAATCTCAAGGACGTCAGCATCGAGATCCCCAAGCGCCGGCTGACGGTGTTCACCGGCGTCTCCGGCTCGGGCAAGAGCTCACTGGTGTTCGACACGATCGCCGCGGAGTCGCAGCGGCTGATCAACGAGACCTACAGCGCGTTCGTCCAGGGCTTCATGCCCACGCTGGCCCGGCCCGAGGTCGACGTGCTCGAAGGGCTGACGACGGCGATCATCGTCGACCAGCAGCGGATGGGATCCGATCCCCGCTCCACCGTCGGCACCGCCACCGACGCCAACGCGATGCTGCGCATCCTCTTCAGCAGGCTCGGTCGCCCGCACATCGGCCCGCCCACCGCCTACTCCTTCAACACCGCGTCGGTCCGGGCGAGCGGCGGGATCACCGTCGAGCGCGGCACCCAGAAGACGGTGAAGGCGACCTACTCCCGTACCGGCGGCATGTGTGTCCGCTGCGAGGGCCGCGGCACGGTCTCCGACATCGACCTCACCCAGCTCTACGACGACGGCAAGTCGCTCAACGAGGGCGCGCTCACCATCCCCGGCTACAGCATGGACGGCTGGTACGGCCGTATCTTCGGCGGCTGCGGATTCTTCGACCCGGACAAGCCGATCCGCAGGTTCACGAAGCGGGAGCTGCACGACCTCCTGCACAAGGAGCCGACGAAGATCAAGGTCGACGGCATCAACCTGACGTACGAGGGGCTGATCCCGAAGATCCAGAAGTCGATGCTCGCCAAGGACATCGACGCGCTCCAGCCGCACATCCGGGCGTTCGTGGAGCGGGCCATGACGTTCACCGTCTGTCCGGAGTGCGACGGCACCCGGCTCAGCGAGGGCGCCCGGTCGTCGAAGATCGGGAAGGTCGGCATCGCCGACGCCTGTGCGATGCAGATCAGCGACCTGGCCGTATGGGTGCGCGGCCTGGACGAGCCGTCGGTGGCGCCGCTGCTCACCGCGCTCCGGCACACTCTCGAGTCCTTCGTGGAGATCGGCCTCGGCTACCTCTCGCTCGACCGGCCGTCGGGCACGCTCTCCGGCGGCGAGGCGCAGCGCGTCAAGATGATCCGCCACCTCGGTTCCTCGCTCACCGATGTCACCTACGTCTTCGACGAGCCCACCACGGGCCTGCACCCGCACGACATCAGCCGGATGAACGACCTGCTGCTGCGGCTGCGGGACAAGGGCAACACGGTGCTCGTCGTGGAGCACAAGCCGCAGACCATCGCGATCGCCGACCACGTCGTCGATCTCGGCCCCGGAGCCGGCACGGCGGGCGGCACCGTCTGTTTCGAGGGCACGGTCGAGGGGCTGCGGTCCGGCGACACCATCACCGGCCGCCATCTCGACGACCGGGCCGCCGTCAAGGAGACCGTGCGCAAGCCCACCGGCACGCTGGAGGTCCGCGGTGCGACGGCGCACAACCTGCGCAATGTGGACGTCGGCATCCCGCTCGGGGTGCTCTGTGTGGTCACCGGTGTGGCGGGCTCCGGCAAGAGCTCGCTCGTGCACGGGTCGATCCCGGCCGGCGAGGGCGTGGTGTCGGTCGACCAGGGCGCCATCCGCGGCTCCCGGCGCAGCAACCCGGCGACGTACACCGGCCTGCTCGATCCGATCCGCAAGGCGTTCGCGAAGGTCAACGGCGTGAAGCCGGCGCTGTTCAGCGCCAACTCCGAGGGCGCCTGCCCGACGTGCAACGGCGCCGGCGTCGTCTACACCGACCTGGCGATGATGGCGGGCGTGGCCACCACCTGCGAGGAGTGCGAGGGGAAGCGGTACCAGGCCGCGGTCCTCGAGTACCACCTCGGCGGCCGTGACATCAGCGAGGTGCTCGCGATGTCGGTGAGCGAGGCCGAGGAGTTCTTCGGCGCCGGTGAGGCGAGCACACCGGCCGCGCACCGCGTCCTGGGCCGGCTCGCCGACGTCGGGCTCGGCTACCTCAGCCTCGGCCAGCCGCTCACCACGCTGTCCGGCGGCGAGCGGCAGCGGCTGAAGCTGGCCACCCACCTGGGCGAGAAGGGCGGTGTCTACGTACTCGACGAGCCGACCACCGGCCTGCACCTCGCCGACGTCGAGCAGTTGCTCGGCCTGCTCGACCGGCTCGTCGACGCCGGCAAGTCGGTCATCGTCGTCGAGCACCACCCGGCGGTGATGGCGCACGCCGACTGGATCATCGACCTCGGTCCCGGAGCGGGGCACGACGGCGGGCGGATCGTCTTCGAGGGCACCCCCGCCGAGCTCGTCGCCGCCCGGCCCACCCTCACCGGCGAACACCTCGCGGACTACGTCGGCGCCTGACCCGGGCATCCGGGGGCGCGGCGGGGCGGGCCGTCACGACCGTGAC